>JANYBW010000003.1 GCA_025360585.1 Actinomycetes bacterium
CAGGAACTGCTGGCAGTCGCAGCGAACAAGCGCTTTCTTGGCGAAGAGCTACTACGCGCGCTTCGAGATGCCATGGGCGCGCCGGTCTGCGTCGCGCAACAGGGCACTACACAATTCGGCGCCGGCTCAGTGAGCTACGACATCGGTCTCGCAAAGACCCCGTATTCCGGTCCGTTGCGACTCGGTCGCGAACTTCAGGGCAACTCGTTGCGTGGCACAGCGCACGGCGTTATCGAACTCAAGCTCATCGTGACGAAATCTGGGCTCATCAGGTCGCTTGAACTCGGTACTGAGAACACCGCCTCGATGTTCACGACCGACTTGCCCGTTCCGACGGTATCCGCGCCAGCAGAGTCACACGTTGTCCCGGAGAAGCTCGTCCTGGTTGCAGGCGATTTACCCAAAGGCTCAAGACGCGACGAAGAGGGACGCCCTGACGATTTCTTCGAGCCTCCTGGACCGGATGCCGTCGTGCGCGTCCTCAGGGACGTACACATCGCCGCGGGGTATGAACGTTCATTCTCGCGGGTTGACGTGACTAGGAAGCTACAAGAGTTTGGTGCTTGTGACAGCGTCCGCCGAGGACGCACAGAGTCTCGTGCGAGGCGCGGCTGACTTCATGCTGCAGTACAAGGGCTTTGCGGGGAGCACTACCGACACGATGCGCGTACAAGCACTCGCTCGGATTGGTGACGAGACGATCACTCGACGCGGTATCGACGTTGTCCACGGTCCGACCGCGGCAGTGTTTGGTGCCGAGGGAACGTCTTCGCGTTCGTCTACGTGACGCATGGTTCGGGTGACCCGCTCCCAGAGGCAACCGCGCTCGCGCGTGTGGTCGACGACCGAATCAAACGGGCGTGATTGAAGATGCGACGGCCATGCCCCGCCAGAACTGCTGCTTGCATGAAGCTCGCCGAGCGAGAAATCGGGGTAGGTCGACGCGCACATCGTTGAAGGTTGCAGAGGCGAACTGAAATCCCGGACACCTGGAAACCGACTGCAGTTCAACAGGACATGGATGCTCGCGAACGCGACGTGCCGCGACACCGACGGTGCAAGTGTGTGCAATAGATGACACCAAACGCGAGGCGCAACGTGCACTCGCGGAACTCGTAACTGAGGTCGCGGCAGGGCACCGCTCGGGCGCGGCGACCTCAGTCGCGGATTTGTTGGCGCAACGGCTCGAGCACGCAGCCGGCGAACTTTCACCCACGTACCGAGAATCACAAACCAAAGAGAAGCTATGTACAACCTCTACCACCCAACAGGCGGCAATAGGTCATTTTGACTCTGGCCGCACTGGAACCAATTTGAGCGAGTGAAACGGTGGATTGGCGCGCAACGCAGGTCTACTTCCTGGCTTTCTCGAACCCGCCAGAAGCGAGACGACCGTCAGTTGCGCCTTACCGCCAGGTTGGCCGCCTGCAATCGTAGCGAGGGCTGCGGCCGAGCTGGTCGGCATTTCATTTCTCGGGCGCAGCCAAGAACCCGGAGCCATTGCGAAGCCTGCCGCCAAGCGACAACGGCCGAGTTACTCAGCCGGTCAAATACCCCGACACGGTTTCATGCCCTAGGGAACGGGACCATCGCGGCTTCACCGAGTACTGACCACACGTCGGCGCCGAGTAAGAAACCGGCGTTGCGCATTGCACGGGTTCGCACTATGTAGGTGCGCAAGAAATTTCGGCGATTGTGATGGGCTGCCAACAACTGCGCATCAGTGAATTTCACCGTTGTGCCAAAGAGACCGCAGAAGCCACCCGACTGTCCGAAGCCCGACAGCGTGGCAATCGGGACATCAAGCTGCGGTGTGCGGATGCCGCCAGTGGCGTTGCCGTACTGGTCACGAACGACATTATTTGTTGTATCGAGATCGATTGGCTGACCATGCGGAACGTCGCGTTCAGGATGGTGCAGCCACCGGAACAGTTCACGAATCGCGGTGTGCACTATGTAGTGGTGCGGCCCGCTATTCACGGGCAGCGGACAGTTCAAAAACGCGATCGCTAGCGGCCCCAGACCGTATTCATCCACATGCGATGTGCCCGCAACTTCCCATACCCGCAGATGTGAATTGTCGGGTTGGCGTGCTGTCGCAAACCCGGGCGCATCCGTCTCAGCTTCGAGTTCGATCACAGGTTCACGCTGATCCGTGCGAATCATCACGGGATTCGGTGAGGCACCATTTATTCCCGCGACGTTCAGTGAAGACGAACGAGCCGAGCGGCTATGAATCAAAAAGGCCGAGTACACATCGTTGAGTGGAGAGATCGCATTCACGTACGTAGCCATACGCGATGCCGACTGCGATTCACCGTCCGCGATCAAACGCTCCGGTCGAATACCACCGAGAGGATCGACACCATTGGGTTTCAACAGCGCCTTACCGGCTTGCGTGTAGATGTCGTAGGAATAGTCGTCACCTGGGTGCACGAGCGAGCCGTAACGAACCGGGTCGGTAGCTTTCAGACCGCCGAAACCGAGCGGTCCGACTCCGCCTTCAACCCCGACGTATTGAGCAGAAATACCCACCCAAATGAAACCACGGCGTAACAATTCTTGACGCGCAAACGACCAGTCAGGGCCATTGTCGAAACCGGCGGTGACGTTGTACCACTCGACGACCGCGGTGCCGTTGAACTGCGATCGATTGACCGGACGCCGAACGACCATGCGAGTCTTGTAACCCGCGGAACTCGTCGGAGCGACGGACCAGCGCCCATCGCCAGTGAGCGGCGCGGCGCTATCGAAAGCTCGCGCAGTGCCTTCGAAGAAATACTCCTCTTGGATGTAGTTGTTCGCAGGGAGCTGTGAAACGTCGCCTTGGAGATCGAAGATGCCGCCGCCGCCAGTGATCGGCCCGGTGACCAGCGGACCATCGTTGACATCAGCACTCGCGACGCGCGTTGAACCGCTAGCGCCACCAACAAAGCCGGCCAGCGGAATGGTTGAGGCAAGCACACATGCGACAATGGAAGTGCGTAGTTTCATGGAGCCGCCTCTCTCGTCAACGAACCTAGCGATACTGCACGAAATTGGACTTCGAAGTCAAGTTCGCTGTGCGGTACTGATGGTCTCGGCTCAGTTGCATTCCTGGAGAGGTTCGGCGGGGCCGCGTTGTCGGTGGATACAAACGTTGTCGCAGATGGCGCCGACGACCCAGTGGAGGTCGCAGGGTTCATTCGTTGCGGTACTGATGGTCTTTTCGGTGATGTGGCGTCCGGTACGGGCCTGTTCGTGTGCTGCTTTGCGGGCGGGTTCGATTTCGATTACGGGTGCTTGTTCCGTAGCGATGCGGCCGTGCGGAGACGTGATCGTGAGCGTGCCGTTGGCGTCGCCCTCGATCGTCCAAGCGCGGTCGTGGACTGCGTGGTGATGGATCTCAGAGCTTGTCAAGTTGTTTGTGTAAGCAGTGGTGGTCATGGGGGTTATAGGTGGGGGTTGATGCGGTCGGGGTAGACGATCGCGAGTTGTTCGAGTGCTTGTTTCCAGTTCGTGGTGGCTTGGCCTTCGACGAGTCTTCCTGGCGCTTTGCGTGTGGCTTTGTGCTGGCCGCGTTCTTTGACTCGTTCTCGGGCTCGTTTGTCTTCGATGTTGCAGATCGCTAGCCACAGCAATTTCACGACCGCCGCGTCGTTCGGGAAATGCCCTCTGTTTTTGGTGACTTTGCGGAGCTGGTAGTTCAACGACTCGATCGAATTCGTGGTGTAGATCACGCGCCGCAACGCTGGCGGAAACGCGAGGAATGGCGTGAATCGTTCCCATGCATCACGAAACGAACGCACCGCTGATGGATATCTTTTCCCCAGCGGCGATGCTTCGAATGTCTCAAGTTCGAGTAACGCTGCGTCAGCGTTTGCTGCGGTGTAGATCGGTTTGAGAGCGGCTGCGAGCGCTTTACGGTCCGTGTAGTTCGCGAACCGCATCGCGGCTCGGATCAAATGCACAACACACGTTTGGATCGTTGCGTCGGGCCATGTTGCAGCGATCGCTTCCGGGAAACCAGTGAGCCCATCACAGCAGACGATGAGGACGTCACGCACGCCACGATTCGCGAGTTCTGCACATACCGACGCCCAGAATTTTGCTCCTTCAGTCGTTTGGATCCAGATCCCAAGGACATGTTTGATGCCGTCCATATCAACACCGACAGCGATATGCGCTGCCTTATTACCGACATGGCCACCATCACGAACTTTGACGATGATCGCATCGAGATACATCACGGGATACAACGATTCGAGTGGACGTTGCTGCCAAGCAAGGACCTCATCACAGATCGCGTCAATAATTTTCGAGATCGTTTCGTGTGAAAGTTCCGTACCGATCGTCGTGGCGAGATGATGGCCAATATCTCTGACTGTCATACCACCCGCATATAACGAGATGATCATGGCATCGAGCCCATCAAGGCGACGAGCGCCTTTGGGGATCAGCATCGGCGTGAACGTCCCATTGCGGTCGCGTGGGATCACGAGCTCGATATCACCAACCTGCGACGCGAGAGTCTTGGGATAACTACCGTTGCGTGAATTCGGGAATTCCGCCGCGTCGGGTGCGCCACGGTCATATCCGACATGGTCAGAAAGTTCGGCTTCAAGGCCGCGTTCAAGCGAGGCTTTCAACATCCCTTTCAGAATGCCTTCATGGCCCGTCAACGGCTCACCCGCATCAATCAAAGCGAAGATCTCATCAAGCGCCCCCGAGTCTTTCAACACGTCCGCGACCTCTGCCTGCTGCCGGCGACGCTCATCACGTCCCGGATCATGTTTCGTCATAACCATAAGTGTGCTCCAATCAGATGACGACCACACCACTTACACAATCCATTAGACACGCCCGGATCTCACAAAGGCATGCCAGGTTCCAGAGTTCATGCGAGCCGCCATTACTGCGAAATATCAAGTGATGGACCTGTATCCGGTATCGGCTCGTACAGCCTGGCCAACGACACGTGCGGTCATCTCGGAGCATGACCGCCCGGCGAACCGGGCGGGGAATCGATTCGAGAGTCGGAGTCCGTTCGATGCTGCCGTCATCTCGCGTTCGTTCGTGAGCGACCGATGCGCTGCAACGCAACCGTTCATACGCAGCTTGTGAGATCGGCAAGCCTTTGATC
>JANYBW010000071.1 GCA_025360585.1 Actinomycetes bacterium
ACAATCGCTTGTGGAATATCGCCGCCAGAACGCATGGCTACGTTTGCATCAACGACGGCCTTCAATCCTCGTAACTCGATGACATTGCCGATTTGATCACGCGCAACCGCACGATCAATCGCTTCGGCACACACCGTTGCGGCGAGTTCAATATCGTCTCCGCGCGACATCGCGCGCACGTAGATCACGGTCGCTTGATCGCATAGGCGTCCCTCCTTGAGCCGTCGCACTGCATCGCGGGCACGTAACGCGGCAACTTCGTGATCGCCATGGCTGAGGTGGGCCTCGGCGCTCACCGCAAGGGCTCGGCCTCCGAGTTCACCCGCGAGATCAATGTGCCGATCGGCAAGCTCCGCGCTTCGCTCATACTTGCCTTCCCGCAACAACAGCTCCGCCCGCAACGTGTCAGCAGTTCCCGACTCGGGTTCGGCCTCTGATGCGTCGAGCAAGTGAATCCACCGGTTCGCATTCTCTAACGCAAACCGATCAAGCGCCGAGCGCCCGGCGCGGGCCGCGGTATTGGCGATGAACTCAGGAGCCTGCGCGCCAGTCTCGAACGCGATCGCCGCGTGGTGCGCCACAGTTTCGACATCTACGGACGCGCCATCGAGTTTGCGAGCCACTTCGAGATGGCGAGCACCCCGGACCGAATCCGGTATGCGACTGTAGGCAACCTCGCGCAGCATCGGATGCAGCCATTGCGCTTCGGTCGAGCCCACAACCGTTGAATTCACGCGCAGCCGGATCAGACCCGCCCGACACATTGCACCAATTGATTGGGTCGATTGCAGGGTCTCGGGCCAAAAGACTTCACCACAGGTGGCGAGGGTCGCGAGATCATCGCCAAGGGAATTCGGCAACCGATCGAGCCGGGCCGCGATCAACGTTTGCACAGTACCGCTCAGTGGATTTCCGGATTCGCGCGCCAACATGATTTCGTGCGCAAGCAGTGGGTTACCGCCCGCGATTTCGGCGGCCTCCGCGCCAGCAAGATCAACGATGACTTCGTCGGGGAGGGCTCCAAGGATCATCGTCTGCACGCCGAGGTCATCGGCATCGACATACCCCGGACGAGCGCTCAGCCAGAGCGTTCCCGCGACGCCGCTGCGAAAGGCCAGGCGACCCAAAATCTCCAACACGTCGCTGGATGCATGATGCAAATCATCAATAATCGCAACCGGATGATCGACTTTCGCAAGCAGCTGACCGATCGCTTCGGCGAGCGTGGCAGTATCGGCCACACCGATTGCACCGCCGGACGCCACGCCGGTTGCGCCCAACAACACCGCTGCGTAGTGATGGCCAATGAGCTCCGCGATGTTGTGTTGCATGGCAATCCTGCGCGTCCAGGGAGCGAAGACGCGGGTATCGCCGACGGCTTCGCTACACGATGCGCGCAGCACGGTCGCGCCGCAGGCAACCATACGGGCCGCGGCGGCTTCGAGTAACCACGTCTTGCCCGCCCCCGGAGCTGCAGTAATCAGCGTGGCCCGCATCTCCTTCGAAGCTGATGCGGCGTCGAATTCATCGACCAAACGAGCCAGGTCAAGTTCGCGTCCAGTGCGCTGTGTTGGTGAAGTGACTGCGATCGCAGTGTCGGGTTCAATGAGCGATATCTCGTCGCGATCGGAGTGGACACGATCGAGCGAAACGTGCGGTACCGTCGCGGTTACTGCGAGTGCTGCGAATCGATCGGCAATCGATTCCATCGTCGGCCGGACACTCGGGTTGGAATCCCGACACTGTGCGATGAACTCGGCAAGCAGATGGTCTTCAACGCAGCCTCCCGTCGATCCCGTTACTGCTTCGGTGAATACCGAAGCCAGCGAATACACATCGAGCGCACCCGAAATCGCCAGCGCGGCGCCGCCAGGAATCCAGCGAGCATTGCCGAGATCAGCGTCCCAAATGGCAGCCGTTTCTGGAGCGCAATACTGCGGCGTTGCGACAACCGCGGCAACGCCGTCGACCCAACCGTCGAGGGTCACTCCATCGATCGCGGCCGCACCGAAATCAATGAGAACTGGGCCTGCACTCGTCAACAAGATGTTCGACGGTTTGAGATCGCGGTGCACGATCCCTCGCGCGTGCGCGTGGGCCAGCGCGGCAGCGATCGGCGCCAAAATGGCCGCCGCAACTTCGCAACTCACCAATCCGTCGTTCAAGAAGTGCGCGACGGTCGCACCATCACGCAGCGATGTTGCGATGAAACTCTCGCCATCCGATTCACCCGCGTCGAATACTTCGACAATATTTGGGTGGTCGAGCCGCCCGAGGGCCACCACTTCGCGAGCCATTCGAGCGATCGCAAAGTCGTCGCTGTGATGGCGAGCGAGCTTCAGCGCGACAACAATTCCATCACCGTTTGCCCGCCACACCTCGGTGTCGTGACCGCCGCCGAGGCGCGCTTCGAGACGATACGGTCCGACGTGTGTACCAATCCGTGGTGTGAGGTGCGCGCGCACAGGGTGAGTCTCGCACAGTCGCCGTAGCGGACGAAAGATCGCAGGTCAGCCGCATCGCCGCGGGCGACGCCCAGTGGTCGCACCGCGCACAACTAGATATCGAGGAAACGCACGTCCTTGGCGTTGTGCTGAATCCATTGCCGACGGGCTTCAACGTCGTCGCCCATTAACACGCTCAGAATTTCGTCGCATATGGCGGCTTGATCAAGATCGATCTGCACCAGTGTGCGCGTAGCGGGGTTCATACAGGTCTCGCGCAATTCGGGATAGTCCATTTCTCCCAGCCCTTTGAAACGAGCAAACGCAAGCTGTTTTTTGGGATGCTCATCGATGAGACGCGACCGACCAGCATCATCGGCGATGTACTGCTTTTTGCCGCTGATCTCCACCGAATACAACGGCGGTTGCGCAACGTACAGGCGCCCAGATTCGACCAAAGGAAACATCTGACGAAAAAAGAACGTAATGAGCAGCGTGCGAATATGTCCGCCATCGACATCGGCATCGCTCATGATGATGATCTTGTCGTAGCGCACTTTGGCAATATCGAAATCCTTACCGATGCCTCCACCGATCGCCGCGACCAGCGATTGAATTTCGGCGTTCGCAAGAATCTTCTCCAGGGTCGCGCGTTCCACATTGAGAACCTTGCCCCGCAACGGCAGAATTGCTTGGGTTTTCGGGTCGCGAGCGTCGCGCGCCGAACCACCGGCAGAGTTGCCCTCAACGATGAACAGCTCAGTACCTTCGCTGCCGCGCTGCGAGCAATCGGCAAGCTTGTCGGGCATACCTACGCCTTCGAGCGCACTCTTGCGACGCGTAAGGTCCTTGGCCGCCTTCGCCGCGTTGCGCGCCCGAGCGGCAGTCGAAGCTTTGGCCACGATTGCCTTGCTCGGATTCGGGTGCTCTTCAAGCCATCGGCCGAACCGTTCATTGGTGAGCCGCTCAACCATCGAGCGGATCTCGGTATTGCCAAGCTTGGTTTTGGTTTGGCCTTCGAACTGCGGTTCGCTCAACTTGACGCTGACAATCGCGGTCAAGCCTTCGCGCACATCGTCGCCTTGCAAACTTGCGTCTTTACCCTTGAGAAGATTGCGTTCTTTGGCGTACTTGTTGGTTGCGTTGGTAAGCGCGCGTTTGAACCCTTCAGCATGCATCCCACCTTCAGTGGTCGAGATGCCGTTCGCGAATGTGTGCAGCCCTTCGTAATAGCCCGTGTTCCATTGCCAGGCGATTTCAACTTCACCTTCGGGTTCCGAAGCACTGAAGTAGCCAATGTCTTTGAACAACGGTTCTTTACTGTGATTCAGGTGCTTCACAAAATCTGAGATACCGCCGTCGAAGCAGTACGTCACTTCCTGTTTGTGATTCGGACGCTCATCGAAAAACGCGATCGCCGCACCACGATTCAAAAATGCCATCACTTGTAACCGCTCAAGGACGGTCGCGGCGCGAAACTCGATTTCTTCGAACACGTCGGGGTCGGGCCAGAACGTAATCGTGGTTCCATTGCCCGCGCGGCCAGCCTTGCCGGTGTTTTGCAGCTTGCCCTGCGGAACTCCAGGCATGATTTTGCCGTCTTTGAGCACCGCGGCGAAACTCTGCTTATACACGTTGCCTTCACGCCTCACTTCGAGGTCGAGGCGCTTCGACAGCGCGTTCACGACACTCACGCCAACGCCGTGAAGCCCACCACTTACCTTGTACCCGCCGCCTCCGAATTTTCCTCCGGCGTGCAATACGGTCAGAACGATTTCTGCCGCGGATTTACCCTTGTACTGCGGGTGTTCATCCACGGGAATGCCCCGGCCGTTGTCGCTCACTCGACAGCCACCGTCGGCGAGCAGCGTGACCTCAATGCGGGTCGCGTAGCCAGCCATCGCTTCATCGATGCCGTTGTCGACAACTTCCCAGATCAGGTGGTGCAGCCCTTGGCTTCCCGTGGAGCCGATGTACATCCCCGGCCGTTTCCGAACGGGATCAAGCCCTTCCAGGACCTGAATTTGCTCAGCGTTGTAGTTCCCCTTTGGTGCGGTAGCCATGGCTCGACCTTAGAGGAAGCCAACGACAATCCCGAAGCATTCCGCCGTTCAAGGCCGATCGGAACTGGATTTCAAGCGTCGCGCTCCCCGAATTATCGCAATCCCGAACATCACGCATACCGAGCCAATCACCGCCCAGATTGACTGATCCGTCATGAACGAGCCGCCAATCCAACCAATCCCTTGGCCGATCCATACCGCCCCGATCAGGATCAATATTCCACCGATGCAATACCGAATCCGCATACCCCACACTACGTTTCATGGGCGACGTATTGTCGGCGATCTAGCCGCGTCGCTTCGAAGGGGAACCAAAGCTATTTGGCGCGTTCCCCCAGTGGGCCAGGTGCCGGGGGCTTTACGCCAGGTAGCGGGGGCCAGGTGCCGGGGCTTAGGTGCCGTCGATTTACGCCAGGTAGCGGCTCACCGTCTCGACGATTGCCGCAGGTTTTGACGCGCCTTCGATTTCGATGGTGATCTTCACGACGGCTTGCACTCCCCCAGCGACCTCGGTGGCTTCGGTGATTTCGCCGATCGCGCGAACGCGTGAGCCGACCGGCACCGGCGTGACGAAACGCGCCTTGTTCACGCCGTAATTGATCCCCATTGAAATGTTGTCCACGTGCACAAGCTGCGCGAGCAACGGCGCACACAAACTCATTGTGAGATAACCGTGCGCAATCGGTGCACCGAAGGGCCCGGCGTTAGCGCGCTCGACATCAACGTGAATCCACTGGTCGTCGCCGGTCGCTTCCGCGAACAAGTTCACTTGCTCCTGGGTGATCAGCTGCCAAGCAGTTGGGCCAACCGCGGTACCGACCGCGGCGATCAAAGCGGATGGTCCGTCAAAAGAGGTAGCAGTCATAGCCGGGCAACTTAGATGGCGCGCCAAAAGGCGAAGGATTCGGCTGATCTCGACGAAGCGTGGCGCCGCCCGCGGCCCGAGCGGCCCCGGAGCGCAGCGACGAGAGCGCGAAACAGGATTCTTGCATCGGATTACCGCTCACCCGTCGGCGCCGCGTTCTTAGTGAATCGGTTACATTGCCGGTTCATGCAGATCAAAGATTCAGTTGCGGTTGTTACCGGTGGAGCCTCCGGGCTCGGAGAGGCGACCGTTCGACGCTTGCACGCTCAGGGCGCATCAGTCGTGCTGCTCGACAAGAACGTCGAGCGCGGTAACGCAATCGCAACAGAACTCGGCGCTAGAGCCGCGTTCGCGGACACCGATGTCACCTCCGGTGAGTCCGTCGCCGCGGCCATCGCGCTCGCACAAGAAATGGGCAACGTCCGCATCTGCGTGAACTGTGCGGGCTCCGGTATGGCCGGCCGCACGATCGGCCGCGACGGCACGCCGCATGATCTCGCCACATTCGAATGGACAGTGAAGTTAAATCTGATTGGCACGTTCAACGTGGCCAGCCAAGCCGCTGGCGCAATCAGTAAAACCGAACCGAACGAAGGTGGCGAGCGCGGTGTGATTGTCAATACCGCATCGATCGCCGCGTTCGATGGCCAGATTGGTCAGGTCGCGTACGCCGCGACCAAAGGTGGGGTTGTCGGCATGACATTGCCGATGGCCCGTGATCTTGCAGTCAGCGGCATCCGGGTGATGACGATTGCCCCGGGATCATTCCAGACGCCAATCTTCGGATTCACCACCCAAGAGATGCAAGACGGGCTCGCCGCAATTGTGCCATTTCCGAGCCGCATGGGAATCCCAGATGAGTACGCCCAGCTCGTCCAGCAAATCGTTGAGAACCCCTACTTGAACGGGGAGACGATCCGCATCGACGGTGCCGTCCGCTTTCCCCCGAAATAGTCGCCAACCGTTCTGCTGGTCGTCTGCTGGTCGTCGGCCGGTCGTTCGGCTGGCCGCTCGGCGCGGCAGACGAACACCCAAACGCGTTACCCGTTGACGAGCGCGAGACCGTTTTCGCGCATGATCAATTTGATCTCGTCGGCCGAAAAACCTTCGAGATCATTGATGAATGCGCAAGGATCCGCTGGCTTTGGCCAATTGCGAACTTGGTGTTTTATCGAAAGAAAAATGCGATCT
>JANYBW010000076.1 GCA_025360585.1 Actinomycetes bacterium
CCGGGCCGCAGGTACCGCCAACCATCGGCCAAATCTGGCAGTCGGTCAACATCCCGAACCCCACACTCGGCATATCGCCGCTCAACGAAGGGGTCACCGGCCTCGACACCTGGATGTGGGCGACCAGCCCATCAACGATCACCGTCAACGCCACGATCAACGGCTGGACAATCACCGGCACCGCGACGCGTACCCAATATCTCATCAACCCGGGCGAAGGCACCACGACGGCCAGCAGGAACGGCGGAAGCCTGCAACAACCAGCGGTTTCGCACCTCTACGAAACCAAAGGCCCCAAAACCATCGCCTTGGCGAGCCAATGGAGCGCGACCGTCACGATGACGGGCCCCGGCCTCCCCGCACGCGTCACGAACATCGGCAACGCCACGCTCACCACAACCACCAACTATCGCGTCAGCGAAATCCGCGGCACCCTCACCGGCTGACCCAACCCCGCTGTGTCCCACGCATGTTCCACCGGTGGAACATGCGTGGGACACAGCGGGCTAGAGGTTGGGGCGGACTTTCGCTTCGAAGAGTTCGAGGCTTTCCCAGGCAATACGCGGTGGCAAACCACCAGCAAGCGGGTGGAAGTTCAGCGCCGCAATCTCGGGATTTGCATTCACCTTGGCCACGATCGCTTCGGGAGTACCGACCCAAAGGTTGGAGGCTTTTTTCAAGCCTTCGATATCGTCGGCGTGCACAACTGGGGTTGAGTGTTGACCTGGGGTTTGAAACGATGCGTACGTGCTGGTCTCGTAAAACAGGTACTCGCCGATTTCGGCCCAGGCCCGTTCGGGATCGTCCGCCACATGCACGAACGTCGGTCCATTGGGATGCATGACGAAACCGCCCGTATAACCGAGCTTTTTCGACTCCGCTTCGTACGCCGCGGGCAGTTCAGGGTCCGTATTCATCGGCATCATCGGCAAGTACAGGCGAGCCGCTCGGCGCGCCGCAGCCGGTACTCCCCCGCCGACGAACAACATCGGATGCGGTTGGGTCACCGGACGCGGAGTTACCACGACGGTGCGGCCATCGACCACGACCGAACCGTCGCGCAACGCGTCGCGCACAATCCCGATGCTCGTTTCAAGAATCTTGGTGCGGTCTTTGTGCGCAATGCCCGCCATCTCAAATTCTTCGACGCGATATCCAGCACCAAAGACCGTCATCAAACGTCCGGGCGCTGCGCAATCGAGCACCGCGATTTGTTCGGCGATCCGAATCGGGTCATGCAACGGTAACAATGCGGCGGAAATAAAAAACGGAATGCGTTTTGTACGGCCGAGCCCCACGCCCGCGATCGTGAATGGCGATGGCATCCAACCATCATTCACGCCGTGATGTTCCGAAACCACGGCCATATCCCAGCCGTGCGTATCGGCCCATTCCCACATCGCCAACGCTTCGGCATAGATCTCACCGACCGACGCGGGCGCAAACGCGGGAGCACGAAAATCTTGGCGCATCGTCAGCATCACCATTAGATCGCACCAATCGATTCGAGATGCGGCCCGATGTGTTCACCGAAGGCCGCGGCTTGATCACAGAACTCACTGAGCTCGCGGCAACGCAACCGCATCTGCAAATGGTTCACGCCCATTGCACCCATTTCATTGCACTTATCGATGATGCGTTGGTTTGAACCTGCGACCGTGTATTCGCCGTCGAAATCCCAGTCGGTTTCGCCGACATACACGTGCTCGTGGATGTAACCGATATCGAGTTTCGCGCCCGGCCGCACTTCGTCGCGATGACGGCGGATTGCTTCGATCGATTCAGGCATCACTGTGCGCAAGGTTCCTTGCGGAATCCAGCCGTCGCCCCGTTCGGCGACCCGTCGCAATGCGGGAGCGCCTGAGCCACCGATCCAAATCGGCGGGCGCGGTGATTGCACCGGCGCGGGTTGCTGCGTGAATGCATCGGCCCACGCGGCCACAATGCCGTCGATCGCAGCATTGGTGAGCGCGCCACGATCCGCGTACGAAACCCCGAGCGCGTCGAACTCACTTTGGAGATGCCCAACACCCACACCGAGAATTGCGCGACCACCGCTCAGCGAGTCGATGGTTGCGAAATGCTTTGCGGTTTGCAACGGTGGACGGTACGCCGCAACGTACACGTTGGTCATCAACCGGGTTTGGGTTGTGAGCGCAGCGAGATAGGACAACGTTGCGATCGGGTCATACCAGGTTGCCGACATGCCGCCGTCGATTGCGGCAGGCGGAGCAACGCTCACGTGATCGCAGACCGCGACGTAGAAAAACCCAGCATTATCACAAGCTTTTGCTGCGCGCACGAGTTCGGTGGTGCCGATCGCTTCGTCGCGTTCCCACGCCATTGATGTCCGCAGCGATTTCGCTTGCACGGGCAGCTGAATGCCGTACACCAACTTGCCATCGGGGACGATGTTGACGGTGGGGTTCGCGAGGGCGGCGCGCGTCTCGTTCATGGTTATCGGCTCCACACCATTGATTGCAGTTCGGTATACGCATGCAACCCGAAGCTGCCACCGTCGCGCCCGACGCCGGAGTACTTCGTTCCACCGAAGCACGATTCGTGATGTCGCTGCACCGTGTTAATCCCAACGTTGCCGGCTCGCAGTGCTTGGCCCGCACGCAATGCACGACCGGAATCACCAGAAAATACGTAGTCGTACAAACCGAAATCGGAGTTGTTCGCGATCGAGATACCTTCTTCATCATCGCCATCGAAGGGCACGACCACCACGACCGGCCCGAAGATTTCTTCGCGCACTGCCTTCATAGTTTGGGTGCACTCGGTGATGAGCGTGGGTTCGAGATACCAACCTTGATCGAGGCCTTCTGGCCGGCCACCGCCAACCGCGATGTGGCCACCTTCGGAAACCGCAGAAGCGATGTAGCTCTCCACCCGCGCCCGGTGGGCTTCAGTGATCAGCGGCCCAACCACCGTGCCCTTGTCGAGCGGATCCCCAACCTTCAAATAGCCCGCGGCTTGCACTAAGCCCGCGCAAAGTTCTTCGTACTTCGCGCGGTGCACAACCACGCGGGTTGGCGCTGTACAGATCTGGCCGGAGTGAAACGCCCACACCGACATAATCGCGCCGACGGCAGTTTTGATATCGGCATCTTCGAGCACAAGCGCCGCGCCTTTGCCGCCGAGCTCCAAGAGCAGCCGCTTCATCGTGCGCCCGCCAACTTCAGCGATGCGCAGACCAACGCCGGTGGAGCCAGTGAAGGAAATCATGTCGATGTCGCGGGTTTCCACCAATGCCTCGCCACTCGGCGGCGTTGAACCAGTGATGCAGTTGATCACGCCCTGCGGAAATCCAACCTCGTCGTTGAGGATTCGACACAGTTCGATCACCGCGAGCGGGTCCTGGGATGCCGGGCGCACCACAACCGTATTGCCGGTTGCGAGCGCGGGGCCGAGCTTTCCCGCAATGTTCACCAATGGAAAGTTGTACGGAGAAATACAGGCGGTCGGGCCGACGGGAATACGGCGAACCACCGCACCCATGATCCCGCCGGGAGCCAACGCGGTCGCGGGCATTTCCATCGGAGACAACGGAATATCGAGGTCTTCCATGGCACCTTTGGCGTAGCGATCGAAGCGCGCAACTACCTGCGGCACCTGCATCGAGTTGCCAACCGTCGCGGTGCAGCCCGTCTCGGAAATCACCAACGGAATCAAGTCGCTGGCGTGCGCGCGAATCGCATCCGCAGCCTTCGACAGCAACTCCGCGCGGTATTCAGGCTTCGTGCGCGACCAGCTCGCGAAAGCTTGTTTCGCGGCCGCAGCGGCATCGTGCGATTGTTGCACGGAAGCCTCCGGCGCGTGGCCAACGAGGCTGCCGTTCGCGGGATTCAGGATCTCGTACGCGCCATCGGCACCGTCGACCCACTGGCCACCAATCAGGTTCTTGTATGTCGCATCACTCATGCGCCGAAGTGTAACGCGTTCTAGTTTTGCGGCGCCGGTTACGGTTTGAAATCGAGTTGCAGCATCTTGATCGCGTTGCCGCGAACAATTTTGTTGACCTGTTCTTGGGTCAAGCCACTCATAATCTCTTCAGCAATTTTTTTGGTGTGTGGCCAAGTGCTGTCGCTGTGCGGGTAATCGGTTTCGAAGGTGATGTTGTCTTCGCCGACCGCTTCGATGTTCTTCAAACCGTGCGGATCATCAAAAAAGCACCCGTAAATGTTGGAGTAGTAGTACTCAGACGGCGGGCGCTTCACGATATCGGCGACGCCACCCCAGGCGCGGTTGTCTTCCCAGACCTTGTCGGCGCGTTCCAGCACGTACGGGATCCAGCCGATTTGGCCTTCGCTGTACGCGATCTTGAGGTTTGGGAAGCGTTCGAATACTCCCGACATCAGCCAATCCGTGAGGCTCATCGCCGCGTTCATATAGGTGAGCGTCGAGCTCACCGCTGCGGGCGCATCACCCGACGTGCTCGGCATTTTCGAGCTCGATCCAATGTGCATGTTGATGACGGTGCCGGTGTCTTGACACGCTTGCAGGAACGGATCCCAGAAGCGGTCTTTATCGTGAATCGACGGCAATCCCAAAAACGGCGGGATCTCCGAAAACGTGACGGCCCGGCAACCCTTCGCCGCGTTGCGATGAATTTCGGCCGCGGCGGCAACGGGATCCCAGAGCTGGATGATGATCAACGGAATAAGACGGCCACCGGTGCCCGCGCACCATTCGTCGAGCATCCAATCGTTGTAGGCCTTCACGCACAGATCGCCAAGCTCGCGGTCCTTACGTTCATAGAATGCCTGGCCGCAAAAACGCGGGAAACTGGGGAAACACAAACTCGCTTCAACATGGTTTACATCCATGTCGGCGAGGCGATCTTTTTGGTTCCAGCAGCCCGGGCGCATGTCTTGCATCGTGATCGGGCTCACCGTAACTTCATCACGGTCGTAGCCCGCGGCCGCGCTCAAGCGAGTCATCGGGTAGCGAAGGTCTTCGCAGTACCACCAGTCGCACCAGAAACCTTCGTCGTTATCGCCCGCGTACTCGAAGGAGAAATTGCCGCCCTGGTAGTTCATACCTTTGAGTTTCTTGCGAACGATGCGCGGGCCAATCGCTTTGAACTTCTCGGGGAGCCGGTCTTGCCACACGTTGCCGGGCTCGATCACATGATCGTCGACAGAAATGATCTTGGGGATCTCAATCACGGTGAACTCCTAGCAACTTGACCAACTGGCAGGCGTCGATCCTAGAAGACGATCTGACGAGGCGTCAGATTGCAGGCGTTTCGCAGCGCAACATCGAATCCCGCCGCGTCGTGGCTTCCATTCGGCTAGCTCAGGGGCTAGCTCAGGCTCTAGCGTTTCCACAGCGCACTGAGGGTGCCGCCCAGACTCTTCTGATCGCTTTGAGGCGATCGGCGCTCAGTTGCTGGGGTGGTGTGGTCAGTTCGCTGCACGCCGAAGCCTGTGGGAAGCTGCGATGTGCCGTTGTCTTGTGATCCTCAGCGCGCGGCGCTGGGTGGATATTTGTCGGCGTTTGTGGCGATGGGTGTTTGCACCATGCTGCTCGGGCCGTCGCTCGACACGATCGCGACGACCACGCATACCCCGACCGCGAATATCGGGGTGTTGTTCACGGCGTCGTCGATCGGGTATCTGCTGGGCGTCACCGCTTCGGGCCAGTGGATCACACACCGCTCCGTGCACAGGGCTCTGATCGCCGGCGTCGCGATGATGATGGCGGCCGTCGTACTCATTCCATCTGCAACCTCATTGCTGGCCGTCTTTGGCTGCGAGATCCTCTTGGGATTCGGAATCGGCTGGATTGAAATCCCCGCTAATTCCGCGATCCTGTGGAATCACGGCGGCGGTCGCGCGATCAACGCCTTGCATGCGGCATTTGCGATCGGCGCCGTCCTGGCACCGGTCATCGTGGGGCGATCGTTGGCATGGTCGCACAGCTTGCGCGGCGGGTATTTGGTTGCGGGTGTCATCGCGATGGTGCCGCTGTTGTTGCTGCGCGGGCGGCGACCACCCACGAATCCGCACGTGGATCACGGCCGCGGTATTCCTACGGGCGCTCGCGCGCTCACTGCAGTCGGCACTTTGTTTTTCGCGTTTTACGTAGGCGTCGAGATCACGTTCGCAGGGTGGATCTACAAGTACGCGCAGGCGCGTGGCGTTGCCACAAGCACAAACGCCACCATCTTTGGCGCGGTTTTTTTGGGCGCGTTCGCAGTTGGCCGCGTGATTGGGGTTCCGATCGCACGCCGACTCGCGCCACATCAGGTGCTCTATATCGATCACGCGATCGCGGTCGCGGGAATCATCGTGCTGATGATCGCGCCGAGGAATCTCGCGGCTCTGTTGGCGGGAACCATCATCTTTGGTCTGGGGATCGCATCGATGTTTGCTTCCATGCTGGGCTTGAGCGAAATGCACGTTGCGGCAACGAGCACCGTCACGAGTATCTATCTCGTGGGATCAAGTGTGGGCACGATGGTGTTGCCTTGGGTTACAGGGCGTCTTCTCGCTGCGCACGGCCCCGGCGCGCTGCCGATCGTGGCGTTGATTTCAACAAGCTTGACCTTGCTCACCGTCTGGGCGTTTCGGACGCTCGGCGAGCATGCCGGCCAGAGCGCCGGCACTCGCCCTGCTGGCACTCGCCCTGCTGGCACTCGCCCTGCTGGCACTCGCACTACCGGCACTCGCACTGCCGGCTCCCGCACTGCGATGGGCATTGATTCTGCAGCGGTGCAAAATACCTATAAACACTGAGGTTTTTCGAAGTTGCTACTGCCAGGCTTCGAGGATCGCGTCGGTGGTGCTCAGGGTGGCCAGCAGGCTCAACGAGTTCGCCAAAACGGCCTCGCCGTATTCGATCGGCACCCCGGCCACAGCGTCGCGCGGCAACACAATTTGGTAACCGTGGTTCACCGCATCAAGCGTGAGGTTGAACATGCCAACGTTCAGCGAAACCCCGACCCCGATAATTGTTGTGATGCCACCATTGCGCAACATTGAATCGAGTTGGGTGCCGGTCATCGGGCCGAGTCCGTGATGGCGAGCCAACACCACATCGCGGGGATCGCAACCAATCTCATCGGGAACGTTCACCGCGTCGCTCCCGGGCACCAACTGCAACGGCGATTTATCCACGCCCATGAACAGTCGTGCGTTGCGGTTCGCACCCACACGATCGGCACGAGTTTCGGCGGTGCAGTGATACACGGGCACGCCCAGCTCGCGTGCTCGGGTCGCGAGCCGTGCGCAGTTCCCGATCAGACCAACCTGGGCCGCAGCCTTCGCCAGCTCCGGGAGCACCGACGGCACCCCAACTACACCGTTTTGGACTTCTTGCAGTACAAGCGCCGTCGTTGCCGGCGCGATCAGTTTGGCGAGATCGAGCGGCATATCTACTCCTCCACGAACGTGCTCGCGACACCAGTACGCAACGGGTCTTTGAGGATTTTGCCGCTCGCGTTGCGCGGTAGGGCTTCGTTGCGAAACTCCCAGGCGGTTGGCACTTTGAAATACGCCAACCCTCCAGCCACCCATTCACCGAGTACAGCCTCATCCAGGATGCAGCCGGGACGCGGCACCACAATGGCTTTTACGGCTTGGCCGAATTCGACATCATCGATACCGATCACTGCGCATTCCGAAACATCAGGGTGATCTTCGATGCGTTTTTCAATCTCAACCGGGTAAATATTTTCGCCACCCCGCAGAATCAGATCGCGTTTGCGCGAGGACAAGTACAAACGGCCGCCATCGAAACGGCCAATGTCGCCGGTACGCAACCAACGGCCCTTGCGAATCGAGTCTGCGGTCGCTTCGGGGCGACGCCAGTATTCGAGCATTACGCCCGCGCTGCGAATCAGCACTTCGCCTTCTTCGCCGAGTGCGAGTGCAGCGCTATCGATATCGTCGGGGTCGCGAATTTCTACCTCGACTCCAGCCAGCGGCCTCCCGCACGACATTGGATAATCAACCAGTTCCTGGCCAAAATTCGTGACTGCCCACGCGGTGCACTCCGTGAGGCCGTACCCCAACCCCATGCTCGAAGCCGCGTTGGGAAACACCGCGCGCGTGCGCGCTTGTAACGACGGCGAGATCGGCGAACCGCCACCGCCCACAGTGCGAATCGCGCTCAGATTGAACTGCTCAACTTCGGGATGATTCACAAACCGATGCAAGATCGTTTCGGTAATCGACCACCCTGTGCATTGTTCAGCCTCGAGAACTTTCGCGGCGCCGAGTACGTCGAAACGGCCTTGCCACCAAACCGATTTCGTGCCCGTGGCGAGGTACGTGACGACACCCGTGTGTAGCCCGGAAACGTGAAACATAGGGCTGGTACAAAACTGCACCGTCGGGGGCGCGCCGGCTGGTGGCGGGCTGCTCATCATCGAGCGCGCGCCGTGCCAGAAGATCATCGATAACAACCAGCCCAGATTGCCGTGCGTATGCACCGCCCCCTTGGGAAAGCCGGTCGTACCACTCGTATACAAAATGATGCACGGATCGTCCGCATCGATGGCCACATCGGGCAACGGCGCTTCCGGCGCGTATTGCTCCAGCGCGGCGAAATCGTCTTCCATCACGATGGTCGGCACACCTGGATCGCGACCTTGGAGACGGTCGAGCCGTTTGCGATCGGCAACGAGCAACTTCGGTTCACAATCCGCGAGACCCTGTTCGATCTCGAGTCCGCTCCACCAACCGTTCAGGCCAACTGCAATCGCGCCAAGGCTGGTGGCGGCCCAAAACGAGATGATCCATTCGGGCGTATTCGCAGCAAGAATCGCGACCCGATCGCCTTTGCCCACACCGTATTTATCCGCGAACGCTTTGGCGACCGACGCGACGAGCCGTTCGTGCTGAGCAAACGTGATCCGCCTCTCAGTGACGCCGTCGGTGGCGACGACGTATTCTTGGTCGCCGAAATTCACCGAATTCACCAACAAATCCCGCAGGATTCGCGTGCGATTCGCGGGAACCCGCAAGGTCTCGCCGAGAAAGACTTCGTCGACCAGCTCAAACGGACTGCCGGGCCCGAGAAGCTGTTGTTCTACTTCGGCCACTTTGGAGGGAACACCTACGGTCTGCACATCGGCGACCTTAGTAAGCCGCTTTCACGCGCTGGTCACCGCCGCACGCCCCGCACAGCCTCACACAGGGACCACAAACCGCTGGTCACCACCGCACGTCCCCCACAGCCTCACACAGGGACCACAAACCGCTGGTCACCACCGCACGCCCCCCACAGCGTTACATAGGGACCAGGGCGGTTGGGTTGGGCGCTGGATGAGTCAGAGACGCGAACTAGAGCGAAGTGAGCATCGTGGACTGCCACTGGTTGCGGGTATCGGCGTTGAAACCGAGTCCGTTCACAAACCAGTTTTCGAGCGAGCCGAATTCCTCGATCGCAGCATCCAGACCCGCGCCGAGGTACCCCGGAGCCGTCTGCAACATTTCCATCAAGACGGTCGGATCGAGCTCCCGTTGCTTCATAGTGTCGATGAGGGCACGATGCCGAGCGTCGAGCGCATCGTTGGAACGCATGTAATCGCGCATGACGTCGTCGGGTTCAATATCGAGTGCCCACAACAGTGCGGCGACCGAAAAACCTGTGCGGTCTTTGCCCGCAGTGCAGTGCACCACGACCGGCCAGTTGTTCGGATCGGCCAGCAGCCCGAGCACGCGCCTAAAAACGGCACGGTGAGTCGTGGCGAATACCGCGTTGCCATTGATCAACATCGGCGCACCCAACCCGTCGGTTTCGCCGTTCGCGATGCGTTCCATAATCGAACGGGGCGCGGCCGAAACGTCGTGTACGGGAACATGATGCGTCGTGATGCCATCGGGTAACCGATTGGGGCGCGCTTCGAGTTCATCGGAGCTGCGCACATCGATAATCGTTTTGATACCGAGCGCTCGCATCCGAGAATGGTCCGCCCCATCGAGGGTGTCCATGACCCCGCTGCGAAACACAATTCCCCGGCGCAGCACTCGACCGTCTGCGGTGCGGACACCACCGACGTCGCGAAAGTTCGGCGCGTTCGTGAGCAGAAAAACGCGTTCGGGGCCAGCCAGATCGAGGTGATCCCCCATCGCTTGCAATACGAGCAACCAACTCGCGAGGCCGTGTTCACACACGCCGTCGATGGCAACCCAACATTCATCGGCACACTGGCACACATCATCAGCGAGCCACTCCACGAGCGTGTCGCGTGTTGGTTCGGCCCAACCCGAATTCACTTCGAACCAGTTGTGCGTGAACTTCAGCGCGTCGATACCGGCTTGCGTAACAGGCTGGGGCTGGGGCTGGGGCTGGGGCTGGTTCATGGCACGAGACGCGGAGCGAGCAGGTGTATTTGTTCGGCAATTTCCGCAGCCGTTTCCACAAAAACGTCGGCATCGCCACCAGCCGGATCGATGACATCTTCCCAGAGCGGATCAAGCACGACGTTTTCCAGTTGCAGCGCGCGAACCCGATCGGTGAACGAAGCGGTGTTCGGCACAGCCAGATCGCGAGTAAGTCGCTTCAACGTGCCAGTGACGGTCGCGGCACGCGGATGCACCCTACGCATCCAACGAACGTGTTCAGCCGCGGCGGCAATGACAAGATCGGCCCGATCAAGTTCATCGTCGGTGGCTTGACGACTGCGATGCTGCGGAACCTCGAGCCCCAGGCTCTTGATCGCATCGGCAGTCCGCCAGCTCATCGGCAAGCCTTCAATTACGTGTGTACCTGATGTAGTGACGATCAGATGCGGGACGTGTTCGGCGAGCAGCGCCCCGGCCATCACCGATCGAGCGGCATTACCAGTGCAGAGTGAAACCACATGCAGACCAGTCACAAGGTGGGGAGGTTACGGTACGCACCGACCACGAGACGCCTCAAACCCCACCGTTAGGGAAGCCATGGAACACGAAGTGATCGTCGAGATCCCGAAGGGTTCTCGCAACAAATACGAGATGGATCACGACAGCGGCGAGATTTGGCTCGACCGCATGTTGTTCACCGCGATGCAATACCCCACCGACTACGGGTTCTTTCCCCACACCCTCGCCGAAGACGGTGACCCGCTCGATGCACTCGTCTTACTCCAAGACTCCACCTTTCCGGGCTGCCACATTCACGTGCGGCCGGTTGCGGTCTTTTGGATGACCGACGAAAAGGGCCCCGACGCCAAGATCTTGTGCGTACCTGCCCACGACCCGCGATGGTCTGATACCCAAGACATCAACGATGTTCCCGAACATCTGCTGCACGAAATCGGCCATTTCTTCGATGCTTACAAACATCTGGAACCCGGCAAAGGCTCCGAAACTCGCGGATGGGAAGGCGCCGTAGCCGCGGAACAAGCAATCGCCGATTCGCGCGCCGCGTACCCGAAATAGGTCACGGACCGCGGGGCGGATTATTGGCCTGACCTTGGGCGGATTGCTGGACTGGCCGATCGTGCGGTAACCATTGCGCCATGACTTCGACGCTGATCTTGTTGCGCCACGGGCAAAGTGAATGGAACCAGCTCAATCTCTTCACCGGTTGGGTCGACGTTGATCTCACCGAGCTCGGCCGCGCCGAAGCCGCACGGGGCGGCGAGCAACTCGCCGCCGCGAACATCCTGCCGACCGTCGTGCACACATCTCTGCAGTTGCGCGCGATCCGAACTGCCGAACTCAGCCTTGATGCAATGGGCCGCAAATGGTTGCCCGTGCGCCGCAGTTGGCGATTGAACGAACGGCACTACGGCGCGTTGCAAGGCAAAGACAAAAAACAAACCGTCGCGCAATACGGCGCCGAGCAAGTGTTGTTGTGGCGCCGCAGCTTCGATACTTCCCCGCCGGAGCTCGCAATCAACGCCGAGCACTCTGGTATCGACGATCGCTACAGCACCCTCACCCCGGATGTCCTGCCAAAAGCTGAATGTTTACAGGATGTAATTGTTCGCATGTTGCCGTACTGGCACGATGCGATCGTCGCGGACCTGCGCGCCGGAGAGACGGTTATGGTTGCCGCTCACGGCAATTCTTTGCGTGGGCTTGTGATGCATCTCGACGGCATGACGAGCGAGGCCGTCGTCGATCTCAATATCCCAACTGGTTTGCCGCTTGTGTACGAACTCGATGACGCGCTGCAACCGGTGAACCACGACTCCGATCTCGGAGTGCGTGGCCGCTACCTCGATCGTGCTGCCGCAGCGCTCGCTATCGAAGGCGTTAAGGCGCAGACCGCTCCGGTGCGATAGCGACCAGCGGTCCCCGCGCGGCTTCGTAATCGGCGCGGTTCATCACGAAGCGATCGTGATCGCTATCGTCGTCGTCGACCTCCGAAGCTGCCACCGTTCGCACAAAGCGATAGCCCAGGGCCCGCGCGACGTTCTGCGACTTCGCGTTGCCGACTTTGGTTTGCAAATTGAGCTCTGGTATCGCCAAATCGGCTAACGCGTATCGAGACAACAACCCAATTGCTTGTTGCATCACGCCACGACCGCGATGGGCAGCGCCGAGCCAGTAACCGATTTCGTTGGCCAACAACGATGACCGCGCTGGTGAGGCCTCGCCAATCCGATGCACCCCACAGCAACCAATCAATTCGTCGTCTTCGGGGAGCGTGATCGCGCACACAAGATCAGTCGCGCCAGACCGCCACCGCTCGACTTGGTCCAGGAAGCCACGCAAATGCCCTCGGGTATAGGGCCAAGGGATTCGGGTCCAGCGGGCGATCTCGGGATCGGCGGACAAATACCGCATCAGAGCGTCGCCGTCCGCGCGCACCAACGGCCGCACGACCACGCCAGCATCGATGAGCGACCCATCCAGCAACACCACGCAACGATTCTGACACAGCCAAACCGAGCCGCCCAGCATATTTTCGCAGTGCATCCTCCACTCGACGCTGCAAATCGCCGACACTGATACATGCAGAATCGTGCGATCGCCCGCCTCGCGTTGTTTTTGGGTGGGCTCGCGGCCGCAATCTCGTGGTGGGCGTTCGCGGCACAGCACACAATTCTTGATCCGAAAGCCACCCAAGAAGCCGCCTACGGGTTGCTGCAATCACCCCCGATCGCGAAGAAGGCAGCTGATTCGCTCACCAGTCAGCTCGATAGCTTGCTGCCGAGCACGGTCGCAGGCAACAACACCGCCAAGACCCGCCAAGCGGCCACCGCGGCGCTCACCGACCCGAGAGTCCGCCAAGCGTTTTCGGAGGCGATTGGCAGTATTCATCAGCAACTGCTCACCAAGGGCGGAACCCACGATCAGCTCATCGTGGATACCGCGGCAGTCACGACGGCCGTCCAGGACGCACTCGCTCGGGTCGATCCATCGATGGCCGCGCAACTCAGCGGCAAGTCGCTGTCCATGAAATTCGATACCTCACACTTGCCCAATTTGAACCGCACGAGCAGTACTGCTCCACGCGTTGCATTGCTCGCCGCGTTCGCGGCCGTAGCCTTCTGGGCGCTCGCGATCCTCTTGCATCCCAATCACTTCGTAGCGATACGACGGATCGGGCGACGCATCGCGGCCATCGGAGCAGTCCCGGTGATCATGTGGGTGATCCTGCCCGCGGCACTCGCCAAACTCAACGCCGAAGCAACCCAAACGTTCAGCCCGCTCGCTCGCAGCTATGGAAAACGGCTTGCGTTGCCCGCGATCATCGTGCTGTTCGTAGGGCTCGGGATCTGGATCGCTGGGCGCATCGGCGACACCGCGGTATCGACCGCATCGGCGTTCAGCCGCCGAACCAAACGTACCCCCAGCGAGTCCGCGCCGAGACCAGTGCGTCAGAGCGCGCGGCCGCCTCGCAGCGCCTGGCGTAGAGCGCGCGTTCGCCGGCCAGCAACCTCATCCAAACGCACCACGCCAGGGCGGGTCGATATCAAGATTTAGCTCGCTGAGCCCTTCACGCAAGGACGGCACGGGAATGCATGACAAATCTGGGCCTGGGGGTCAACGTATTGGCCATCGGAGCACACCCAGACGACATTGAGCTCGGATGCGGTGGCGCACTGCTCGCGCATCGTCGAGCTGGCCACAACATCACCATGTTGGTCATGACCGATGGGAGCGCGAATAGTCCGGCGGCAGTACGGACGCTCGAGCAGCAGACCGTCGCGCGCCGCCTCGATGCCACCCTGCTTTGGGGCGGGTTCCACGACGGTGACATCCCGGCCGGCAAGACTGCAGTGCAGACCATCGACCGGGCAATCGAAACGAGCGGCGCCCATGTCGTGTACACACATGCCCCGAACGACGCGCATCAAGACCACCGCAGCGTCGCTTCGGCTTCGCTCGCGGCGGCGCGCAACATCGCGAGCTACTACGCCTACGAAACTCCCTCGACTTCAGCCTTCACGCCGAATGTGTACTTGGCTATCGATGACCTCCTAGCGCACAAGATCGAACTGATCGAACAGCACCATTCCCAAATCGCCCGACGCGGTCGCGTCGATCCGTTGGTGGTTGAGGCGCAGGCGCGCGTTCGGGGGCATCACGGCCGGCTCGGCTTGGCCGAAGCGTTCGAATCACCGCGCTCACAGCTGGTCATTCCCAGCGACCTCACGATGCAAAACCTCACCGCGCCCGGCCGCGGGTCATCTCAGGAAGTCAACGCATGAAGCCTTCTCCTACTCGTCACCGATCGCAACGCACCCCACGGCGTCGAGCAATGCGCTACGCGTTACTCGCCAGTGTTTTCTTCACAGGTGCCTTTGGAACGCCGAGTACTGCTCATGCGGCAACGGCAGTGTCATCGACGAAAGCAGTCATTGTGCCGCCCGCACAATTGGACTACCCGATCATTGGTAATCCGGGTGGCGAGATCAAACCATTCACACTGTGTAGCGCGAAGTCCGGCACAGGCTTTGTGACAATCTTCGGGTATGCCGCCGCCGGGAACATGACCGTGAACATTGGACCTTTCAATCGATTCACCCCCGCCCCCGACGACCGCGGTCAGCCCACCCAATTCAATGCAGGAACGACCAACAACGCAGTCGTCGTGTTTCACCAGGGCCAAATCAATTGGACCCTTGGCGCAACGACGGCAACCGGCCCTTCAGAAGCACTTTGCCCCGACGACGCCATGCCGATTACCGGACATCCACTGTCTTTGTTCGTTTGGCTCGGCGGCGGGTGCCTCGTTGTGGGGATCACGGTGTTGGTTCGTAAACGTCGCGCGCGACTCGCGCCGTAGCCCGATCAACAACGCGAGCCGTTCGGCATCGTTGTGAGCGTTCTTGAGGATGCATCCCAGATTGTCGGCGCGCCCCAGACTGGTAAGGACCAGACGCGGGAAGTCGCACTCGGAACGCCGTGGACGTTGCCGATCCTCATCGGCTTCTGGACGATCGCGGTCGGCCAATTCGGACTCAAGGAAACGTGTCGCGGAACCTCGATCGGGCTGGGAATTCTCTTTTGTGTGTTCTTGCTTCGCCACTTCGCATTTGCAGTCATCGCGCTGCGCGCGGCGCCGCACGAAATGTTTGGCCAGGATGGCATCGACCTCGGTTTCCGACCCACCGTTACCGTCTTGGTGCCCTGCCACAACGAAGAGGTTGTGATCGCGGCGAGCATCGAAGCATTCTTGGCGTTGGAATATCCAAGCGATCGAATGCAACTGATTTGCATCGACGACAAATCAACCGATGCCACCGGGCAAATTCTCGATGGCCTTGCGCAACGGCATCGTCAACTGTGCGTACTACATCGACCCGTGGGGTCCACCGGCGGCAAAAGCGGAGCATTGAATGAAGCCCTCGCGCTCGCAACCGGTGAGATCATCATGGTGTTCGATGCCGACCATCGACCGCGCGCCGACGCGCTCCTCCGGACCGTGCGCCATTTCGCCGATCCCAACTGCGCAGCGACTCAGGGTCGCTGCATCATTCGCAACTCGAGTGAATCTTCGTTGACGCGAACGGTTGCGGTCGACTACTTTTCGGGTTACATCGTCAATGAATACGGGCGTCAGGCCCTTTTCGATTTACCGGCTTACGGAGGCGCGAACTGCGCGGTCCGCACCGATGTGGTGCGCGCATTGGGCGGCTGGAACGTAGAAACCGTGACCGAAGATACGGACCTCACCCTTCGCGTGGTGCTCGGCGGCATGCGAGTTCGCTATGACATGACTTCGATCGATAGCGAGGAGGGGGTACCGAGCTACCGACGATTCTGGACCCAGCGCTACCGCTGGGCCCGAGGCCATCAGCAGGTCTGGCGCGACTACCGCCGCTTTGCCATCCACGCGCGCGGGCTCACGATCAGCCAACGCATCGAAACGCTCATGTTCTTGTTGGTCTTTCATGTGCCCGCGCTCTGCGCGTTTGGTCTTGGCCTGCTGGGCTTGCGCGCCACCGGGCTCGTGCCCTGGGGTCGGGGCCTGGAAATTCCTGCGTTTGCGGCGTTGCTGTTCCTGGGCCCGCTCGTGGAGTTAGCCGCGGGACTCTTAATTTCTCGCGCGCCTCGCGAGGCCGCCCGCACGTTGTTGACATTTTTCCCGGCCTTCATCGCGTTCACTGTGATTTGCGCTCGGGCATGGATCGACGGCGTGTTGGGTCGCAGCTACGTGTGGCAGAAAACCCAACGCAGTGGTCACGGACTCGAGCAACCGCCGTGTTAAGTCGCAAACTCGACATCGGCGCGCGGCTCGCCGCGATCGTCATCGGCGTTGGGGTCGCGTTCAGCTACTGGGACGACCAAGCCCGCGACTTCGAAACATCAGTGATCGTTGCCGCAATCAGACCGTTCTCAGGAAACTCCAAATTCATCCGCCTAGAAGGGCCGCAGATTCTGATCGCGGGACCACGGTCGTTTCCATTCATCGGGACAATCACACCGTCATGTTCGGCGCTTGGCGCGGTATTGGCATTCGCAGCAGTCAGTTCACTGGTACTTCAGGGTGTCGCACTGCGACGCGCTTTGGGATTTGCCGCCGCAGCGTTGCTGTGCTTTTGCGCCAACGTGATTCGCATTTCATTGGCGCTCATCATCGGCGCGCACGACGGCCGCCATTCGATGGTGACTTTCCACGATTGGTTCGGCACACCATTTGGTCTCCTAGCTCTGTTCGGCGGGTTCGTTGTGTTGCTGCGGGTGATGCTCCCAAGCTTGGCCCAGCTACTCGACGCCCAACTCGCGGGCTTCGAGCCGGAGGCGCGAAGCAAGGGGCGGAGCGAGCCGCGATGAATCTGATCACGACAGTTGGGCTCGCGCTCGTCGCGATCGGCTTCTTGTGGAAAGCAACCGCGGCCCAGCGAAGCACGAGGCTCTTGCGTGCATCACTCAAGACTCCCGAGCCCGCGGCGCGTGCGTCGGCAGCCCGCGGCGCGACATCGCTCGGCCTCGATCGCTGCGCTGAGCTGCTTACTGATCTCGTGGCCCGAGAACACGAACCGATGGTGCTGCATGCTGTGGCCGAAGCCGTCATGCTTCGCCAGTGGGAACCTGCGGATCGTAAATCGGTCCTGCAATTGCGGACGTGGGCTGCCGACTGGCTGATGGACAACGGCTACGCAGTCCGGCGCTTTGGTCCTGCAGTGACTCGCCTCGCAGACATGGGTGGTCCCCAACGCGAGTTCGATAACACCGACGGAGTAACGACCGACCGAATCCTCAACGCAACCCTTGCCGAGGTGCGGGCATTGTGTGCCCGCCTAGGTGCCCAACGGGCGGGCTTTCTCGTGGGCGATCAGCTCATGGAATTCGATCTACTGCCCGATCAGGAACTCGTCAGCGACGTCGCGGATCGGGTTACCAATAGCTCCGGCGCTCGTGGCGCGCTCGGCGGCTACGACATTCGAATCGAGAAACTGTGATCAACGTATTGGTAACTGGAGCCGGCGGAGCCGCGGGAGTGGCAGTGATTCGATCGTTGATTCGCAATGTCGAATTCTTCGTGGTCGCCTCGGACTGCGATCCCCACGCGGCCGGGCTCCAGCTCGCCGACGATGCGGTAGTGCTTCCGAACGCGTCGGACGCGCAGTACCCGGCGCGGCTGCGTGAGGTGTGTCGACGTCACCGCATCCAGGCACTGATCGTCACGGTGGCCGAAGAGATGCCAACGATTGCGCGCATGCAGGCAGAACTTCACGCAATCGGCTCCGAAGTACTTCTGCCGGATCTTGGCGCGTTCACGCTCTGCAACGACAAGTTGAAATTCTCCAAACACTTACAAGCCCACAGCATCGCCACTCCAGAAACGCAGAGCATCAGTTCAGCAGTGCCATCCGTTGAAGGCCCGTGGATCATCAAACCGCGTTCCGGCCGAGGATCGCGCGACGTGTACTACGCCGATTCCGCGGATGACATCCGTTACGCACGCGAACGGATTGCCGATCCGATCCTGCAACATCGCATCGACGGACGTGAGTTTTCGGTTGATGTCCTGGTCGACCGCGACGGGACTATCGCCGGACACTCCGCGCGCTGGAGACTCGCAACGAAAGGCGGGATCTCGACCAGCGGGTTGACGTTCGAAGACAATGCCGTCACCGCGCTCACCCAACGTGTGATGCACTCGCTGCGCTACCGCGGCATGGCGTGTCTGCAAGGATTCCTAACCGAATCCGGCGATGCGATTTGTATCGAAGTCAACCCTCGATTCGGTGGCGGTGTTTCGCTCAGTGTCGCGGCCGGCGCGGATTTCGCGTGTGAGTTCGTGCACACAACAATGGGCTTCCCGGCACGCCCCGATCGCTTGCGCGCGATTCCAGGAACTCGAATGACTCGTTACTTCGATGAAGTCTACGAACTCGTAGCCGAAAGGGTGTCGTGATGCGCGCCACCGTCGTACTGGGCACGCGCCCGGAAGTCATCAAGCTGGCACCAGTGGTGCGCGGGCTCATCGAGGCAGGAATCACTGCGCGAGTTGTGCACACGGGCCAACACACCGATGCAACTCTCGCCACCGATCTCGAATCAGAATGTAGTCTCGAAGTCGCAGAGCGTTGGCAGCTCCCAACCCAAGGCGCGAAACGCATCGCAGCAATTTTCGAACACGCGCTCGGCGAGTTCGAAACGCACTCCACGGACGTCGCGATCGTGCTGGGCGATACCTGGACCGTGCCCCTCGTTGGGCTTGCGGCGCGCTCGGCAGGAGTCGCCGTCGTGCACGTTGAAGCGGGCCTGCGATCGCACAACGAGCGATCCCAAGAGGAGGTCAATCGTACGAGCGCGGTCGCGTTCGCAAGCTTGCATTGCGCTCCGACCCAATACGCGGCCGATGCGCTGAAACAGCAGGGTGTTGCCTCGACGCGCATCGCCGTGACGGGAAACCCCGTGACCGACGCGCTGCGGTCCACGGGAATCGCGCGTGTCGCTAGATCACCGCGGTCCGGGGTGCTGTTCACCGCACATCGTGCAACCAACGTGGATGATCCTCAGCGGCTACGCGGCATCGTGGAGACCGTTGAGCGACTGCGGATGGAGATCGGCGAAGTTATTTTTCCATTGCATCCTCGCACTGCCGCGAGGCTCGAGGAGTTCACACTCATCGAGCGGTTGCGTCGCGCCGCGAATGTGGTAGCGCCATTGAAGTATCAGTCTTTGTTGACAACACTTGCAGGTTCGCGACTCGTCGTTACCGATTCGGGTGGGCTGCAAGAAGAGGCCGCTTGGTTCGGAGTGCCGGCGATTGTGTTGCGAGCCTCGACTCCACGGCCCGAGGGTGTTCTGCTCGGATTCGCCGCGCTCACTGGGGTCGACCCATCGTCGGTAATCTCCGCGGCACACGCCATGACTTCCGCCGAACACCTCCTGCGTTTGAGCCTTCTCCCTTGCCCCTACGGTGACGGTCACACGGCCCCACGAATCGCTGGAGCGATCCAAACTGCGTTCGATGCTGGCCTGTTGACGCTGACCGAGCCGACACTCGTTTCGAGTGCGCAACGAGCTGCCGCGTGAGTCACATCACTTGCCTCCTCATCGACCTCGACGACACGCTGTATCCACAAGCTGATTTTCTCGATCAGGCATGGACAGCGGTCGCGGATCACGCCGCTCGCCTGGCGCTGGACGCCGCGCGGCTCGAAACCGCGTTGCGGACCATCGCACAAGCCGGAAGCGCACAGGGGCGGATTATCAATCAGGCGCTCGCAAAGCTCGGCGTTGATGACAGCAACGCCGCACTACTCGTTGCCGCGTTTAGCAACTTTCGCCCTTGTCGGCTCACGCCGTACGTCGGGGTTGACGCCGCGCTCGAACGTCTGAAGGTTCACACGCCCCTCGCGCTGATCACTGATGGCAACCCTGCGCAACAGCGGGCGAAGCTTCTCGCAACCGGACTCGCGGACTACTTCGACGTCGTGGTCTGTAGCGACGATGGCGGTCGAGCATTCCGAAAGCCGCACGAGCGCCCGTTTGGGCGAGGTTTGGAAAGTCTGAAGGCTTCTGCGCACAACGCCGTGATGGTCGGAGACTCACCCCACAAAGACATTCTTGGTGCGAATCGACTCGTCGTGCGGACCATTCGTGTCCGGACCGGTGAATACGCGGCAGTGGATTCGAACGCAACGTTGACCGTAGCATCCTTCGCTGATGTACCTGACGCCATCGACCGACTTCGATCGAACGTAGAACTACGCCGCAGCGCGTAATCCTCGCCGCGATACGCGAACAACTTCAATAGGTTCCACGAAACCGCGCAGGTAGCGAGCGCCGAGACTGAGCCCGCCAAACTCCGCAGGGAGTTCGGCTGCGATCATCGAGTCCTTCGTCGTCACAATTGAATCTGGCTCCGCGACCGAAGACAATCGCGCGGCGAGGTGCACAACTTCGCCAAAGACATCGCCGTCGCGGCTAATCACTTCACCGCTTGCGATCCCTCCACGCAGACTTGGAAAATCCCCTACGGATGCGCAGGTTTCTGCGATATCGGCCGCGATCTGGAATGCCGCGACGGCATCCGGAGCCACAAACATCACCTCATCACCAATGAGCTTCACGACGCGACCACCGCGCGCCGCACTTGCGTCGCTCGCTGCACGGGCGAACCATTGCAAGCGTGCCGCGTGCACCGTTGGAGTCAAGCTTCGGGCCCAATGCGTGGAGCCAACAATGTCCATGAAGCCGACGCTGAGCGTGTGCGTATCCGCGCGCGTCGGCCCGTTCGATGTCGTCAAGAACTGATGGATTGCCGCTTCAACGTGGTGCCGCAGTTGGGCATCGAGCATCCGAGCCAAATCCGGCAGCACAGTCGCGACTTCCACGAACGCGCGACCAACAATTGCGTCGGGAGCACCCGATGCCCGCAAGGGCGTATCGACATTGACCGCGAACGCGTTCACCGCCGCATCGGCAATCTGTGCGAGCGCGGAGCCCGCAACCCGCATGAGTTGCAGCGCCACCGCTTCGCTGAACAACAACGACAAGCGCTCGAAGGATCGAAGCGCCAGCACATCAGCTTCGGTATAAATCGCCGCGGGAACACCTGGATCCGGCAGGCCCATGGCTTGGCGAAGTTGCAGGATGACGTCGTCGTCGATGCCCGCGCGCCATCCAAGTTCTCGGCGCGTCATGCGCGGGCCCGGACGCAACGTTTGATCAATACTCGCACCAACGAGTTCCCCAAGATCGCGGTTGCGCGTTAGCTCTTCAAGCGAACTACCCCGTGCCATCAAGAACTTGAGCAGCAGCTCGCGTTCGTTTGCGTCGGCCGCTTCGGGATCCAGGAGCCCTAACGCAATCAGCTCATCGCGGTTCGGTGCTGGTAGCCGGCGCGTGGGTTCCACCCTCTCTCATCGACCGGAGGCCGGCAATCGGTAGTGTCCACGCCCATGACCAATCAACCGCGTGGCGATCTCGAATATCCGACTATCCCCAAAATGGTCGAAATCGTCTCGTCCCAGCACGGCGATGTTGCCGCGATCGAAGACATCGACGAGCGCGTGACGATCTCATATTCCGAACTCGGCCCTGCAGTTCTGCAAAGCGCGCGGGCGTTCATCGCCAGTGGAATCGTCGCCGGCGACCGGGTCGCGGTGTGGGCGCCCAATATCTGGGAGTGGCCCATTGCCGCGCTCGGAGCGCAAGCCGCAGGCGCGATCCTCGTTCCGCTCAACACGCGGTTCAAAGGTGCCGAGGCGCACTTTGTATTGCGCCGCAGCGGTGCGAAAGCGCTTATCACCGTGAATGGCTTTCTCGACACCGACTACGTCGCGATGCTTGATCGAGCCGTTGCCGAACTCGGTGAGCTCACCGAACTCGCTACTCGAGTAGTCGCGCGCGGCACCGTCGCCGACGAAACAATTTCTTGGGACGACTTCATTGCTCGCGCCGATTCGGTGAGCGAAGCGGACGCCATCGCGCGCCGCGATGCAATACAACCAAGCGACGTCTCCGACATGTTGTTCACCTCGGGAACGACCGGCAATCCCAAGGGTGTCCGGACCACCCATTCGCAAAACCTCCGAGCGTTTCGAACCTGGTCGAGTGTGATCGGGTTGCAAGCTGGCGATCGATACCTCGTGGTCAATCCGTTCTTTCACGCGTTCGGCTACAAGGCTGGCATTCTGTCCGCGTTGATGTGCGGCAGCACACTTTTGCCCCACGCGGTGTTCGACGCTGCGGCAGTCCTCGAACGAATTCCGCGGGATCGCATCTCGATGCTGCCCGGGCCACCCGCGTTGTTTCAAACCATCTTGGCACGTAATGACCTTGATTCCTTTGATCTTTCGAGCCTGCGTCTTTCCGTGACGGGTGCTGCGGCCATCCCCGTAACGCTGATCGAGCAGATGTGGGATCGCCTCGGATTCGACAACGTCGTGACTGGCTATGGCCTTACCGAAGCAACGGGCATCGCGACGATGTGTCGCTTCGACGACGATGCCGAGACCATCGCCACGACTTCAGGTCGAGCGATCGACGGGGTTGAAGTACTGGTCGTCGACGATGACAACAACGAAGTTCCACGCGGAGAACCGGGCGAGATTGTGGTGCGCGGCTACAACGTGATGGTCGGATATTTCGATGATGAGGCCGAAACCGCGGCGACGATTGATGGCGAGGGGTGGCTACACACAGGCGACATCGGAACGATGGACGAACGCGGCTACATCAAGATCACGGACCGCAAAAAAGACATGTTCATCGTGGGCGGGTTCAATGCGTATCCGGCGGAAATCGAAAACCATATGGCTCGCCACCCCGCGATCGCACAGTGTGCCGTCATTGGTGTGCCCGATGAACGCCTCGGCGAAGTTGGTCATGCATTCGTGATTTTACGCGCGGGCGAAACGGCAACAGCTGACGAAATCGTTGCCTGGTGTCGAGCTGAAATGGCCAATTACAAAGCGCCACGCACCGTCGACGTTGTCGCAGAACTGCCGCTCACCGCCTCAGGAAAAGTGCTGAAGTACGAGTTGCGGGCAACCAAACACAGTTAAAATACCCTCGAAACCCCCTTTTGGACCTTGGCTTTTAAGGATCATTGCAACGCGCAGGCGAGTTGACTGGTTGGCCTCGATCTGGAGGCTTTGATGGGCAATTCGCAATCGTGGCCCGGTACTCGGTCACATCCCGGATCAACGTTCGCATACTGTTGGCCGGAGTGGCGCGCCCGGTTCGATCCCGTTTACTCATCGCAATGGTGTTCGCCCTAACGACGTTGGGCACCATTGCAGTTCCGGCCGACACTTCAGCTTCGGCATCGAGACGCGCAACTGCGGTACACCGCAACCCGGCCGTGGCGCCTCCAGGATTCCAGGCGATTGCCGCATTGAGCGGTTTGAACCAACCGGTAGCCGCGTCGTTCGCGAGTGACGGTCGGGTCTTCATTGCAGAAAAGCCGGGAATCGTTAAGGTTTTCGCATCGATGAACGCGCCAGCACCGTCCGTCTTGGTCGATCTGCAAACTGAGGTGTACTCATTTTTAGATCACGGACTCCTCGGCATGGCCCTCGATCCAGGGTTTCCGAGCCAGCCGTACATCTACCTTCTTTTTAATCGCGACTCACTCACTCCCGGCGGGCCAGTGCCGTTTTGGAACGACGCCTGCCCCGTCACCGAAGGTTGTGTTCACTACTCGCGGCTCGTGCGCTATCAAATCAGCACCAATGGGACCAGTACAACGGCCGGAGCTCGCACAGTGCTCGCCGACGATTGGTGTGAACAATTCGGATCACACGGAATCGGCGGAATCGCCTTTGGCGCCGACGGCATGTTGTACACGGGAGGTGGCGACGGCGCCGCGTATACGTCGCCCGATTGGGGCCAATTCGGAATCCCGACCAAGAATCCGTGTGGAGATCCGCCCGGCGGAGCTGGCACCGCACTCACCACCCCAACCAGCGAAGGCGGCTCGCTGCGGAGCCAAGACGCCCGTACGACGCAAGACCCGACCGGCCTAAGCGGAGCAATCATCCGCATTGATCCCACGACGGGGTTTGGATCGCCCGGCAACCCCTTCGCGGCGAGCCCCGACGCGAACCAGCGGCGGATTCTCGCGTACGGGATTCGCAATCCGTATCGAATCGCGATGCGCCCAGGAACCAATGAGTTGTACGTCGGCGATGTGGGCTGGAACTACGGCGACGAGATCGATCGCATTGCAAACGGCGCCGCGGCGGGCAATACCAATTTTGGCTGGCCGTGTTACGAAGGAAGCCAAGTGTTGCCGGCGTGGCTTGGGCTCAATGCCAATCTGTGCACATCGCTGTATTCCGCTACGGGCACGAACGCCGCGATCAATCCCGCGTACGAGTATCTGCACTCCGGCCAAGTGGTCGCCGGCGAACCGTGTCCGAGCGGCGCGAGCGCATTGTCTGGGCTCGCGTTTGCGACAGCCGGTTCGTACCCTGCGCGTTACAACGGCGGCTTGTTCTTTTCGGATTACACCCGCCAATGCATCTGGTTTGCGCCCGCGGACGGTACCGGCCGTCCCGATTTTTCGCAACGCGAATTGTTCATGCAAACCATCAATCATTACCCCGTAGATCTTCAGGTTGGTCCGGGTGGTGATCTGTACTACGTCGACGTTGTCACCGGCGAGCTCATGCGCATTCGTTACGCACCCGGGAATCAAAGCCCTGTTGCGGCGTTCACACTTGATCACACAATCGGTAATGCGCCACTTTCGATTCATGCGGACGCTTCGGGTTCGACTGATGCTGATCCCGGCGACACGGCCACGCTCCAATTTGCCTGGGACCTCGACGGTGACGGCAACTACAACGACGCGACCGGACAAGTAATCAGTACAACATTCGCCACGATCGGCGTCCATCCGATTGGGCTAATGGTCACCGATGCGCTCGGAGCTGCCGCGACGATTACCCACAATGTTTTCGTCGGCGACGCGCCGCTGCCGACGATTACGGCGCCGCTGACGACAACCAACTGGGGTTCAGGTGAGCAGATCTCGTTCAGCGGGCAAGCGACCGATCCTCAGGACGGCGCGGTCGCACCATCGCAGCTGAAATGGGACATCCAGCTTCATCATTGCGACACGCTCGGGCATTGTCACGCCCATCACATCCAAACGATCAACGGAGTCGACCACGGTAGCTTCATCGCGCCCGATCACGCATTTCCCGCGTACCTCGATATCGCCCTCACCGCCACCGATTCGGATGGCATCACCAACACTGTGACGCAACGCATCGATCCCCGCACCACAACACTCCAGATCCGCACATCGCCTCCTGGGCTCAGCCTGTTACTCGACACGGATACGGTGCGAGACGGCCAGACCACGACCTTGATTGCGAGCTCACAGCATGTTGTGAGCTCGCCGCAATCGGTGACCGCATGGGGTTCCGACTGGACCTTCGATCATTGGTCCGACGGTGCCACGACTGCGCATGTCGTGTCGTTTGCTACCTCGGCAACGATTCAAGCGGTCTATCGATCCGCTCGCCCAGCGCGGTACCGAATCATCGGCTCGGACGGCGCCACGTTGAGCTTTGGGATTGGTGCGAAACGCATCGCTTCCGGGACCGTCGCAAATTTCACGGCCGTTTCCGGTGCGTCGACACCATCGGCAACCGGTTGGTGGCGGGTGGATGGGCAGGGCCGCGTCGTCATCGGCGGCCGGGCCCATCACTACGGCGATCTCCGCAATGTTCAGCTACACCAACCGGTTGCCGGGATGATCGCCACGCCCAGTGGCCGCGGCTATTTGCTCGTGGCAACCGACGGTGGCATTTTTGCATTCGGCGACGCGCGCTTTCGCGGTTCACTGGGCGCTCGGCATTTACGGCAACCAATTGTCGCGGCAGCCATGACGAAAACAGGCCGTGGATACTGGCTATTTGCTGCCGACGGCGGCGTGTTCAGCTTTGGCGACGCGCGCTTTCACGGGTCCCTCGCCAGCCGACATATTCGGTCTCCGATTGTTGCGGGCGGATCAACCACGAGCGGGCGCGGCTATTGGTTGCTATCGAGCGACGGTGCCGTGCGTGCGTTCGGCGGCGCTCAACATTACTCCGGACACATTCATCTCCGCCACAGTTCGGCGGTCGCGATCCTGGCAACCCCAACGGGAAACGGCTACTGGGTCCTGGATCGAGCGGGCCGAATCCACAGCTTCGGCGATGCACCAGCGTTAGGTGGAGCGCCAAATTTGCATCACTCGATGGCCGCCATCGCACTGACTCGTTAAGTAGGCGCGCGATAGGTGAGCAGTAATCCGATGCAAGAATCCTGTTTCGGCGCTCTCGTCGCTGCGCTCCAGGGCCGCTCGGGCCGCGGGCGGCTCCGCGCTTCGTCGAGATCAGCCAGAACCCGTCGCCTTTTGGCGCGCCCTCTCAGCAAGTACGCAGCAAGAAATGACCCAACGGCTTGAGCAGTTGCACACTGCGTGCACAAACCTCTAGCTTGCGCGCCATCGCTACCGACATCGAATCCCTCAGCGCCTCCGAAGCTGCTCGCGCGCCGGCGACCCCTGCCGCGACAACCGCCGCGACAACCGCCGCGACCACCGCCGGGACCACCGCCACCGCCGATGGGCGCAGCGCGCGATCGCAACGCACGCGCGACGCAGTAGTGGACGCGCTGCTTTCATTGCTGGAGTCCGGCAATATTCGCCCCACAGCACGCGAGATCGCAGACGAAGCAGGCACTTCATTGCGATCGGTGTACGTACACTTCGATGACCTCGAAGATTTATTCTGCGCGGCCTCGCAACGCCAAGGCGAACGCATTCGCTCAATCGTCGCCGCGATCGCCGAGGGGCCATTCGAACCCCGGCTCGCGGCGTTCGTAGCCCAACGGCAGGCAGTGTGGGAAACGACGAGATTTATTCGCACGGCCGCCGCACTGCAAGAGCCGTTTTCTCCCGCGCTCGCCACAATCATGGCGGCGACACGCGCCGCAGCCCTTGCCGAGGTCGCGAAACTATTCGCGCCCGAGCTCGCGGGGCTCGGCGTCGAGGATCGGGCCGCAACGCTCAGCGCGTGCGACGCGTTGAGCTCGGGGCCCGTTTGGGATCACTGGCGATTTCACCAGCGTCACAGCATCGCCATGAGTGCACAGATTCTCAGCACCGGCCTGCGCTCGCTGTTGGGCCGCACATTCGCATGAATCGCATCCGCACTTTCAGCAACAATCCCATTGTCCCGTTTGCAGTTTGCATGTTGCTGGTTTCGGCCGCGCATCTGTCGTCGCCGCTCAACGCCTCCGGCCCGTTGCCATCGCTCGGATCAATGTTGCAAGGCGTTGTACTTGGCCTCATCTTTTCGCCAATCGCCGTCGGCATCGTGCTCATCTATCGCAGTTCGCGAGCGATCAACTTCGCGCAGGCCGCGATCGGCCTCGTTCCCGCGACTTTCGCGTCGCTATTGGTCATCGTGTGGCATTGGAACTATTGGTTCTGCATGATCATTGGGCTGCTCGCGGCGATTTTGGTTGGAGCCATCGTCGAGTTTGCGTTCGTACGCCGGTTCTTCGATGCTCCCCGCCTCATCGTCACTGTGGTGACCATCGGCATCGCACAAATCTTGTTGTTCCTCAATATCGAAATCAACAATTTGTTCAGCACAAGCCGTGGCGCAACCAACGGATCAGAACTGCCGAAACCAATCGGTTTGAAATTTGGAATTGGCACCACAAACTTCGATGGCCACGATGTCATGCCCATGATCGTGGTGCCGATTCTGTTTGCGGCACTCGCCGTGTTTTTGCGCAAGAGTTCGTTTGGTCAGGGAGTTCGGGCCGCGGCCGAACGCAGCGACCGTGCCGCGCTCCTCGGCATTCCGGTACGTCGGCTGCAGATGATGGTGTGGATCATCGCGACGGTGCTCTCGTACTTCTCGATGCTGCTCTACGCGGGCCGGTATCAGCTACCGCGTGCGGTACCGCTGGGCCCCGAAACCTTGCTCATCGCCTTGGCGGCCGCGCACATTTCGCGATTCGAGAAACTCCCGACGGTCGTCGCTACCACGATCGGCCTTTCGATTTTCAACAACACCATGTTGCTGGAGTGGGAGCCTATTCAACGCGATTTTGCTTTGGCGGTAGTGGTCATCACCGCGATCTATGTCGTGCGCGATCGCAGCACAACGCGAGTCGCGGCCGGGAGCGTTTCCAGCTGGCAGGCTACGAGAGAAGTTCGCAAAGTTCCCCAAGAACTCACCTCGCTCGGTCAAGTCCGCGGCGCACGGTGGGGTTTGGCCGCCATCCTGTTCGCATTCGTGACGAGCGCGCCGTTTTGGCTGCCACCCTCGAAGGTATTTCTGGCGATCACGATCGGAATCTTTGCAATCATTGGCGTTTCGCTCGTGATCTTGACTGGCTGGGCCGGGCAAGTGAGCCTGGGGCACATGGCCGTGGCATCGGTTGCCTCGACCGCCGCAGCAATCGCGACGACTCGCTACGGCACCGATATCACGATCGCTTTGCTCATCGCAGCACTCGTCGGCGCGGCGTTTTTGGTGGCAATCGGTTTGCCGGCCTTGCGCTCCTCTGGGTTGTCGTTGGGTATCACGACGCTCGCCGCAACCTTGGCCGTCGGGTACCTCATCAACCCAGTCTGGGCTCCGTGGTTCTACAAGAAATACCTTCCCATCTTCGACGGCAATACCCAACGCCCCACGCTGTTTGGGGCCCACGTTCTCACCTCTGATATCAACTTCTACTTCTTCGTTTTCGCGGTGCTGATCGCGACCATTGTGATGGCCAAGGGCCTACGCCGATCGCGCGCCGGTCGTGCGCTCATCGCACTGCGAGAGAATGATCGCGCGGCAATGTCGTACGGCATCAGCGGCACCGGCTCCAAGATCATGGGCCTGGCATTTTCCGGTGCGTTCGTCGGTTTGGGAGGCGCGCTTCTGGTGTTTTTGCAAAACGATATTTTCTTCACCCAATTCAATTTCGATAAGGGATTACAGGTCTTTTCGATTGTCGTCGTGGGAGGCCTGGGGTCTATCGGCGGAGCAGTGTCCGGCGCGGTTTACTACCAACTCGTCACGTATTTCCTTCCCGGCGAATGGGCGTTTTTTGCGACTGGCTTCGGCTTGTTCATTGTCCTGTGGCTGGTGCCCGGAGGCTTTGGCGCCGCGGCGGGCGATCTTCGCAACATGGCGTTGCGCAGTTACGCGACCAAACACGGAATACGCGTCCCCAGTTTGTTGGCGGACACGCGAGTCGAGACCGCATTTGTCGCCACCGACGAAATGATCTCGGCCGTCGCGGACGCGACTGATCTCTCGGATGATCAAATCCGCGAAGCCGAAGCTGAGGTGCAGCCGTGAAAGCGTTCGGTATCGATTTCGGGTCCATCAAACCCGGCAAGCCGAGGTCACCCCGCAAGTATCTCGCGGACGCGTCGCACGGTTATCCTTTGTTTCCACTCATCACGCTGTTCGGGCTCAACGCAGTTGATGAACTCGATCGTCAAGTATTTGGCATCCTCACTCCGAACATCCGGGACCATTTTCATTTGAGCGACGGTCAAATCACTGCGTTAGTGATGTTCACACTCATCGGTGGGCTGCTGCTCGAGATTCCGCTCGGCTACTACTCAGATCGGTTGCCGCGCGTTCGCATCGCGATCGCGGGCGCGGCGATTTGGGCCGCGTTCGGGTTTGGAACCGGTTTGAGCCAAACCGTACTGATGCTCGTGTTAATGCGCATCGGAGCGGGCATGGGCCGTGCGGTCGTGTCGCCTACCCACAATTCACTCATCGCGGATTTCTATCCTCTCGAAGCGCGCACCGACGCGTACGGTCTGCATCGCCTAGCGGATCCGGTCGGAGAATTTGTCGGCGCCGCCGCCGGAGGGCTCATTGCTCACATCTGGGGTTGGCGCTGGCCGTTCATCGTGTTCGTGTTGCCAACCGCCGTCTTTGTCGTGGTCGGCACCCGATTGCGCGATCCGCAACGCGGTCACTTCGAACGAGCGGCTGGCGGAGCGACCGAAGAGGTCACGGGCACCGACGACATCCCTCCGAGCTTTGCGGAGTCGGTTCGTATCTTGTGGAACGTTGGCGCGTTGCGCCGTATTTGGTACGCGTTACCGTTTATTGCGGGATCGCTGCTCGGTTTCGGCATCTTGGCGAACCTGTACTACGACCGTATTTTTCATCTCAACGAACTCAACCGCGCCTTCATCTCGGGCGCGGGCGCTCCCCTCGCCGCGATCGGTCTCACCATTGGTATTCCCCTCGCCGCCCGATTGATGCTCCAAGATCCCGGTATCGGGTTACGGCTCGTCGCAGCAATCGGTGTCCTGATCGGTGGCGGGTTCGTCGTATTCGCGTTCGCGCCGTCGGTTTGGGTCGCGGTTGCCGCGTCACTCTTCACTCGGTTCGTTGGCGCCTTGGTATTGCCATCCGTGTTCGCAGCATTGTCGCTCGCGATTCCACCCAAAGTTCGTTCGTTGGGCTTCGCAATGGCATCGCTGTTCGTGCTCCCCGGCTTGTTGCTCGTATTGATCGCCAGCCTTATCGGGCAATCCGCCGGACTCCGCTGGGGCATGGCGTTCATGGCTCCGGTGTTCATCGTCGGAGCCGCGCTCATCGCGACTGCAGGCAAGTACATCAAGTCCGATATCAATCGTGTGTGGACGGCAACCGCGGTGCAAGCTGAGGCGCTGTACGAACGCCGCCAGGGTCGCTCAAAGTTGTTGATCGTGCGCAACGTGGATGTGCACTACGACAAAGTGCAAGTGCTCTTCGGCGTGAACTTCGAAATCGATGAAGGCGAAGTCGTCGCGCTGCTCGGAACCAACGGTGCGGGGAAATCGACGCTGCTCAAAGCAATCTGCGGGATTGTCGAAGCAACCAACGGGGCAATCGTCTTCGATGGCCGCGACGCCACGTATACGCCACCGAACGAAACTGCGGCCCGCGGTGTTGTGCTCATGCCGGGAGGCCAAGCAACGTTCCCTGGGCTCACAGTCGCCGAGAATCTGCGGCTCGCAGGCTGGACCCAACGTCGCGACCATCTGAGCGTGAACGCAGCGACGGATAGAGTGCTGGAACTCTTTCCCATTCTCAACGATCGAATGCACGAACCCGCGGGGAATCTCTCCGGCGGTCAACAACAAATGCTCGGGCTCGGCATGGCGTTCATCATGAAACCGCGCCTCTTGATGATCGACGAGCTCTCCCTCGGCCTCGCGCCCACAATCGTGGAACAACTGCTCGGCATCGTCGCGGAGATTGCCGCGACCGGCACCACAATCATCTTGGTAGAACAGTCCGTAAACCTCGCACTCGAACTCGCACAAACCGCGTACTTCATGGAAAAAGGCGAGATCCGTTTCAACGGCCCAACGCGTGAGCTTCTGGATCGCCCCGACATTTTGCGTTCCGTGTTTTTAGAAGGCGCCGCAACCGTAGCGAAACCCGCATCCGAGCACCCCGCCGTCGAGCATCTGGTAGTCGAGAGCCTGGTAGTCGAGAGCCTGGTAGTCGAGCATCCGGCAGTCGAGCATCCGGCAGTCGAGCATCTGGCAGTCCAGAGTCTGGCCGTCATCGCTGCGGAACCCGGTGACCGAACCAACGGTGTTGCTGTGGCTGGGCCGAGCGACAACCCTCCATCATTCGCCGAACGCTTGATCGTGGCCGGAGTTTCGAAGCGATTCGGCGGGCTCCAAGCCCTCGACGATGTGCACTGCACGATCGGTGGGGGCGAAATCGTTGGATTCTTAGGACCAAACGGTGCCGGAAAAACAACCCTCTTCGATGCCATCAATGGCTTCCTCGAACTCGATGGCGGCCGTATCACGCTGATCGACCACGAAAACAAAAAACACCACGACCTCGCAGAGCTCACCCCACCACGCCGTTCTTGGCTCGGCCTCGGGCGATCGTTCCAAGACGGTCGGCTCTTTCCCAACCTCACAGTGGCCGAAACCCTCACGACGGCGTTGGAACGCGTGGTGACGTGGCGCAGTCCAATCGCTTCGGCATTGTGGTTGCCGATGGTTTCCAAATCAGAAGCCAAACTCAACGTGCGCGTTGATGAATTACTTGACCTCATGGGCATCGGCGACTTCCGCGACAAGCTCATGCGCGAGCTCTCAACCGGCAGCAAACGCATCGTTGATTTGGCGTGTGTCATGGCCCATCAACCATCGGTGTTACTCCTCGATGAGCCGAGCTCCGGAATCGCCCAACGCGAAGCCGAAGCACTCGGCCCGCTGTTACAACGCATCCGGGAACAAACCGGAGCGAGCTTGATGATCGTGGAACACGATGTGCCGCTATTGCTATCGGTCGCTGATCGCATGGTCGCGATGGATCTCGGGCGGATCGTCACCACGGGCACACCAAACGATGTGGTGAACGATCCAAGGGTCGTCGCCGCGTATCTCGGCAAGTCAAGCGCCGCCGTCGGCAGATCAGGAACGCTCAACACCTAAGAACGCGCGGCGATAGACGAGAGGTAATCCGATGCAAGAATCCTGTTTCCCGCCACAATCCGTCGCCCTTTGGCGCGCCCTCTAAACCGTATTCGTAGTAGAACTTCATTCGCGTCCCATCCCCATATTTCGACCCAAACATTTCGACCCAAACATTCCGGGGGGAATCATGAATACCACCCGCACCACTAGTCATCGGTTGTCTACTCGCATTGTTGCTTCGGTTGCGCTCGGCGCAGCAGTCGCGGCCGCCGCCGGATGTTCGGCGAGTAACTCCACCAAAGTAAAAACCAGCAACCCCAAAGTCATTGAGGGAAACAAGGCCAAGAGCCCGGTGCCGATCTACGACATTGCGCACCCCGATACCTCAAAACAGTGGGACGACGGCGCCAACGGTCGCTGCGATCCCGCGACTGGTCAGTTGCGACTCCCCTTCAATCTCGCACCACCGTGCACCCCCGTCTTTTCCGGCAACAACGGTGGCGCACAAGGCATCGGAGTCAGTGGCGACACCATCAAGATCGCTCGGTACGTCGCCAAGCCCGACATCTCGTCGGACTACCTCACTAAGTCGAGTGGCACCTACGACGAACCCAAGGCCGTCGCCGCCACCTACCAGGGCTACGTCAAGACGTTCGAGCGCATCTCTAATTTGTATGGCCGCAAGATCGAACTCGTGGATCTTCAAGGCACCGGGCTCAGCAATGATGAAACCGCTGCGCTGGCAGATGCCAAAACTGCCAAGGACATGGGGGTTTTTGCCGTACTCGGCGGGCCCGCCCAAACGAAATCCTTTAGCCGTACGTTGGCCCAGGAAAAGATCCTGTGCATCGGGTCGTGCCTCATTGCGCAACCAGCCGAGTTCTACAAAGAAACGCACCCGTACGTATGGCCGGGCATGTCGCCCGATGAAAGCGCGGCGCTCAACATCGAGTTTGTATCGAAACAGCTCGAAGGCAAACTCGCACAGTATGCAGGCGACGCAAAGTACAAGACCCAAAAGCGTCGTTTTGTCATTCTGAACTACGACACCGCGGAAGGTGCGTTCACCAAAGTCTGGGACGATTGGGAAGCGAAACTCAAAGCCAAGGGCGTGAATGTCGTCGGCCGGGTTCCGTTCCGGCTCAACGTCGCGACAGTTTCGCAGGATGCGATTCCGGTGGTGCAGAAGCTCAAAGCGCTCGACGCGACGACCGTCATCTTCACGGGTGACCCATTCACTCCGCAGTTCTTCACCAAGGAAGCCACCAAACAGAACTACTTCCCTGAGTGGGTGCTTTCCGGAACGGTCTTTGCCGACACCAGCGCGTTCGCCCGGCAATTCGATCAAAAGCAATGGTCCCACGCATTCGGCATGAACCTCATTCCTTCCCGTATCCCTCGGAAATCTGGCGAGCCGTACAGCGTGTACGTCTGTGGCATCGGCCACGCCCCTGAGGCTGAGAATTCTCAGGCCATCATCATGAACAATGTGGCGATCTTGATGACCGGACTCAACCTGGCCGGCCCGAAGCTCACTCCCGAGAGCTTCCGCGACGGCCTCTGGGCGGCACCGTTGCCCAAACGGGACGCGGGCCATATCCGTGGCGTAGTGAGCTTCGGTAACCACGGCATCTGGCCCGACGGCACCGATTTTGGTGGCAGCGACGACACCGCGCTCGCATGGTGGGATCCGAATGCCGTCGGCGAAGACGAAACCGGTGCTCCTGGGAAGGGCCTGTGGCGCTACGTCAACAATGGTGCACACTTCTTGCCCGGCGAGATCCCGACGGCTCCGATTGCATTCTTCGACAAGGCAAATACGGTCACGTATTTCTCCGACAGCGTCGACGCGGCCAACGGCATCCAAGCGATCCCCGACGCATTGAAACCGATCAAGAACGGTAAGTGCATCTAAGAACGCGCGCCGATAGGTGAAACGTAATCTACGATTCCGCCGATGAAATTCTGGCCGCGCGGCGTGGACCGCATCCTTGGTGATGTGGTGCACGCCGCGTGGCCGCGAATCCAGGCGTACGGCGCGATCGGGCCAATGCATCGGCGCGCCGCGAAGTTCCACTCCTTCGGAGCTGGTTCGATGATCGCGTTTCCCGCAACCGTGATGTTCGGCGAAGGTCGAGTTGCGATCGGTTCGGCTACCACTATCGGGCCCAATGCTTCAATTTCCGCCGGCATGCCGATGCACGCCGAGCTACGAGATGATCCAATCATCACCATCGGCGATCGTTGCATGCTGGGCAAGGGCATCGGCATCGTCGGCCACGAACGTATCGATATCGGCGACGATATCTGGACGGGCCACTACGTATACATCACTGATCAGAACCACGGCTACGAAGATCTGTCGTTGCCGATCGGCACCCAGATGTGGCGCAACGATCCCGTCTCGATTGGATCAGGCTCATGGTTGGGCCACGGCAGCATCATTTTGCCCGGCGCTCGAATCGGAAAGCACGTTGTGGTTGCTGCGGGCGCAATCGTTACCGGAGAAATTCCCGATAACTCCGTCGTCGTCGGTGCACCCGCGCGCGTCGTGCGATTCCACGACGGCGAAAACTGGAAAAAACGCGAACGCAACGGCGAATCAGCGCGTTAAGAGTTCGGGCAGAGGCCAGCGCGGTGAATGAACCAGCGTGAGCGATTGCACGGCCCTGGTGAGCGCGACGAACAACAGTCGCGGCCCGTGTTGCGGCTCCGCGAAGATCGCGCCCGGCTCCATAACAACAACTGCATCGAACTCCAAACCTTTTGCGGTCGCGGGATCGAGTAGCGCAATACCAGTACCGATCGCGCCAACTTTGAGCCCACCTTCTCGCAACGCAGAGTGCAACGAACTCGGCGCAACGACCGCACTCGTCATGTGCAGCGCTGAAAGGTGATGGGCTCGCTCGATCACGATCGCGACGATGTTTCCGTCATCAACTTGAACAACCTCCGGAGCGGTGCCGAGCGCCCGAGCAGATGACGCGGGCGTCACGTCGGGGGCAGCCAGCGCCAACAACCGATTCGCATACTCCAGAGATGCGCCCGGCAACCGGTAGCCGACGGTGAGCTCGCAGCGTCGAGCGTTCACTGGGCTTCCAAGGTGTTGCAGCGCCGTTTCCCACGAAGCGGTCGCGCTCGGTCCGGTCGCTTGCGCGAGATCACCAAGAATTGTCAATGATGACCGCAGCGCACGCCGCCCGACCATCCGCAATGCCATAGGCGAGAGGTCTTGGGCCTCATCCACCACGACGTGTCCGTACTGACGGGTCTCGCCGCGTACCAGTGCTTCTGCTTCATCGAGCAGCGGTAGCTCAGCTGCGCTCCAGAGCTTGGCCGAGCCTTCGTTCGCTCTTGATCTCATGATCAGCGCGCGTTCATCGCCGGAGAACTCGGCGGCGTTGGCGGCGCTGAATGCAGCTTTGGACGTGAGCAAGCTCCGGATCAGCTGAACCGGGTTGACTGTCGCCCAGCACCGATCAACTGCCGCGCGCGAACTTTTATGTGCCATCACGTCCGCGGTGAATTCGTCTACTGCGAGTGCATGGAGATCATCGCCGCTCCAACGGTCGTAGGCCTCCCGCAGGAGCCGAGCCCGAAACCGTTCGCGCTGTTGCCGGAGCGGCATGCCCGTCGCCTGGACGTCTCGAACCAATTGTTCAACAAATACGGCTTCAATTCGCACAACACGGGCATGAAATCGGAGCTCGATCGGCTCGATCGGGATCTTGATCGAACGGCGCGCCGCGTTCGCGATTAGGTCCGACCACCGCGGATCGCCAAGGATCGCCGCGCGTGCAAACGTATCGACCAGCGTGCAGCGAAATCGATGGCCGAAAAGCCCATCGATCGTCGTTTGCGTCACCGAGGTTTCCCCCAGGGACGGCAGTACTTGCGCGATGTACTGCAAAAAGATTCGGTTGGGGCCGATCACCAATACGCCCGTGCGCGCCAATTTTTCGCGCTGTTCATACAACAAAAATGCAGCTCGGTGCAGCCCTACCGCGGTCTTGCCCGTACCCGGCCCACCCTGCACGATCAGACATTCATCAAGCCCGGCGCGAATTACTTCGTCTTGTTCAGCTTGAATCGTCGCGACGATATCGCGCATCTGCCCCGTGCGCTCCCGGCCCAATTCAGCCAGCAAAGGATCGGGCACGCCGTGCGCGCCGCTCCCACCGAGCAACGAATCCGGATCGGTGAAATCTTCATCGTAAATATCCGCGAGCGTTGCGCCAACAAAACTGTAACGGCAACGCCGATCAAGCCCGAGCGCATCGGCGGCCGTCGCCCGGTAGAACGGAATCGCGATTGGCGCGCGCCAGTCCACCACCGCGGGCTGGCCATCAGGATCATCAATGTGCCGACGTCCGATATGGAACGCTTCGCCACCACTCGTTCGATCGTGCGTAATCGCGCCGAAACAGAGCATGCCGGGCTGATCGAGCGCGGCTAGCCGCAGCGACAATTGATGGCGCACGGCCACCGCGTCGGCTTCGTTTGCGGCGAGCAAATCCTCACGGCCCGCTAAATGCGCGGTCCGCGCTCGCATCACCGCGAGGCACTCGGCAAAAAACTCGAGACGCGCACGAACATCAGCTAGATCCGGGTGCGGCATTTGTGCAACGATATCGCGATGGATATCACCCCAACGCCAATATTCATCGGCCTGCTCTACGACTTTCCGCAAGGCGACGAAGGTGTGGGGTTCGAGCTCGGGCTGCGGCTGGGCATCGAATCGGTGTACAACGCTGAGAACGCCCGACCGGTGGAATTCATGCGCGCCCACGTGCGCGGCTTGCCGATCGGTAGCGAACACGAAGTCGTGGCCGGTTTTCGCGCGCTCGTAGAAACCGGTGCGCTCATGATTGTCGGCCCCGCGATCTCCGACAACGCGCTGATCACTGCGCCGCTGGCCGATCAGTATCGAATCGCCGCGATCAACTACTCCGGCGGCGAACGCACCCGCAGCAAATACATGTTGCAAATACAGTTGGGTTCGCTCGAAGAAGAGCCAGCCTTCATCGCCCAACGCCTGCTCGAGCGCGGCTTTGATTCCGTCGCGGTCATCTTCGATGATTCGCCCGTCGGTCGGCGTTATTACGAATCGTTTGAGGCTGCCCGATCGCGACTATCGATATCGGTAACTGCCGCGCAGGCCATCTCGCCGCTGAGTACCGATATTGAGGCCACCGTGGCTTCATTGCGAACAGGTAATCCCGATGCGCTGGTGTACTTCGGGCTCGGCTTGGCGTCGCGAGCGGTCGCGCTGGCACTGGAAGCGTTGAGCTGGAACGTTGCCGTTGTCGCGAATTCATCGCTCATGTTCGGATACGTGCGGCCCGACTGGCGCGACGGCTTTCGCGGTTGGGAATACGTCGACACGATCGCGGACAGCAATCCAGTTCGCCAGGCGCTCGCGGCCGTTTCGCCGAGCACTGCCGCGACCCCAACTGGATGCGCTGCGTACGATATCGGCGTGCTGATTGGCGCGGCACTCACCCACTGTTCGCATCTCACTCGGGTCGGTTTGATGAACGCGTTGTACACCGCAAAGCGCCTACCCGCGGTCACCGGAATGTCTGGCACCACAATGGGATTCGGCAACTTTGACCACGGCGCGCTCAAAGGTGAGTTTCTCGTGCTGCGGGAATGGATCGACGGCGCGAGCCGCGAAGTCGATCGGAACGTCCTGAAACCTGAAACCCTGAACCCCTGAAACCTGAACCCGGAGCCCCTGAAACCTGAACCCGGAGCCCCTGAAACCTGAACCCGGAGCCCTGAAACCTGAACCCGGAAACCGGAGCCCGGAAACCTGAGCCCTGAACCCGGAGACGCGCAAGCGGTCCGCAAAGTGGTTGTTCGTCACGTCGGCGCAGTGCTCGTCCAGCGAGGCGGTGCCAAATTCCGATCTACGCAATGTGCATTACGCCTCGCGATCAACCAGCACCTCACTGGTCCACAACGATCGCGGCGTCGATCGCGACAACGCACGCGCCGAGGTCGGCCGCAGAAACCTGCACCCAATCGCGATCGAACGCATCGTCCGCGACGCGATGCAACGCACCCCGCTCGCGCTTACCGAACGCGCACGATTACTTCTCGCTCGGTATTTCTCCAGCGCCGTATGGTCGATCGCTGATGCAAGCTCTCTGAGCGCGTTGGTGGGCCGCGGAGAACGCTGGTTCGTCCATTCCCTGGACAGTGACCTCACGATCGAATACGGCTGGAAAGGCACGGGTTTTCGCGTCGAAAGTGTCTGTGTCGGCACCGCCGGTCCTGCGCCCGCGATCGGAAGTGCGCGCAAAATCGACGAGCTGATCGCGCTGGAATCGCAAATCGCACGCATTGCAGACGACCCAACCAACCACGTGGTCATCCCGCTCACGTTAAGTGCAACATTTGATGGCCCGGTTGTTCCCGAAACCACCCACGATCCGCGAATCGTCTGCATGCTGACCGGACCCGGCACCGGTTTAGACGCTGCGTCCGGAGTTCGCACTTCCCACTGGGAGACTCGCCACAACCCACATCTGAGCGGAGTGGCCGAGGCCCTTTTTCAAGCTATTCCACCGTTGCAGGCGATCATGTGCGCCCCTGGTTCGTACAGCTTGGAAATGCGAGAACCCGAAGCTTGGTCCTTGTGGCTCGCGCCAGCAATCAGTTTGTTGATCCATATCGCTTCGGCGCCGCGGTCCATGATGACGCGCGATCGCAACGAACAACGGCTCCGCGAAGAGTTCAACGCGATGGATCTCCATACGGGTAAAGCAATCCTGCGGATCCGCGACGCGCTCACGCAGCGCGATCCAGTCCTGCGAGAGCTCGCGGTCTTCGCGATTGGCACTGCCGACCCGTTCGCGGCACCCAAGGTTTGGCGCAACGCCATCGATGATTCTGCGCGCAACGTTCGGCGCAGCGCGGCCCGGGCGATCACCGCCAACGCCGAAGAATCGTTGCGGCCGCTGATGGAACGAGCGTTGCATGATGTGGACGCATGCACGCGCTTTCATGCAGCACGCGGCCTCGCCAAGATTGGTGCAGGCCGAAGCATGCACGCACTCGAAGCAGCGATGCACGACACCGATGCACGAGTCAACGTGGCGATCAACGCCGCGCTACGAGGCCAAGCACCCCCCAGCTAGTTTCGCCTCACCCCAGACCGCCCTGGTACTACGAACGCGCCCACACCCGACGCAAACGTCGTACCAACACAACGCCTTGGTACTGCGAACGCACCCACACCCGACGCAAACGTCGTACCAGCGCCGGAATCAGCCGGTAGCGGATTCGGTCTGCGTTGCAGTGTCGGTTTGGATGTTGGCGGTGGCACGCGCCAAGCTGGCTTCGAGCGCGGCGACGAGATCCAGCACCTTCGCTGGCGGTTCGGCCGTCGGCGCCGCGACGATCGCTTCGCCCGCGGCCTTGCGATCAATCAGCCCGAGCAACTCTTCACGATATTCGTCGCGGAATTTTTCGGGTTCGAATGCATCGACCGCCAATGACGCAACCAGTTGGCGGGCCATCAGCCGTTCCTTTTCCGAAGGCTCTGCACTGTCGTCGGGTACAAGGCCATCGCGCAACAGCACTTCATCGTGATAGCGCATCGTCGATAGGCACAACACGCCGTCGACGGGACGAATCGCAACCAGGCGTTCTTTCGAGCGCATTACCACTCGCCCGACCGCGACCTTGTTGAGTTCCGTCATGGCCTCCACGAGCAGCTTGTAGGCCTTCACGCCCTTTTCGTCGGGCTGCAAGTAATACGGCTGTTCGAAATACAGCGGGTCGATTTCGGCGAGATCCACGAACTCTTCAATATCGATCGTGTGGCTGGCCTTTGGCGCGAGCGAGGCAATCTCTTCGGGTTCGACGATGACGTACCGGCCCTTGGTGACCTCAAAGCCCTTCACGATTCGATCCGGCGTTACTTCTTCACCGGTTGAATCCGAAATCTTCTTATAACGAATCCGCGAGCCCGTTTCGGCTTCGAGCTGATTAAACGAGACATCGCGGCTGCGGGTGGCCGTCACGATGCGCACTGGCACTTGTACCAGCCCAAAACCCACAGAACCCGTCCAGATCGCACTCGGCATCGCTACAGCGTATCGCCGCTACAGTTGGGGTCATGGCGAACGGCACTGACGTCGCGATCGATGGCAAGGTCTTGCGGCTTACCAACCTCGACAAAATCCTGTATCCCGAGGCGAGCTTCACCAAAGCCGAAGTGATCGATTACTACCGCCGGATCGCCCCCGCGATGCTCCCCCATATCGCCGATCGGTGCCCAACCTTGGTGCGCGCACCCGACGGCGTGAACGGTGAGGTCTTTTTTGAAAAGCGGTGCCCCAGCCATCACCCGGATTGGGTCGCAACCGGTCAGGCCAACGGCGTGCAGGGCGCGTGTGTCATCGATTCGCTCGCGGCATTGGTATGGACTGCTAACCTCGCGGCGCTCGAGCTGCACGTCCAGCAGACTCCCCGCAACGCGCTCGCCACGCCGACGGCAATGGTGTTCGATCTTGACCCTGGCGATGGCGCGACGATCATCGATTGCCGTCGAGTTGCATTGCAACTGCGAGCATGGCTGGAACAGCTCGGAGTTACTGCATTTGTCAAAACCTCGGGATCCAAAGGACTGCACCTCAGCGTGCCCATCAGTGATCCCCAGGCCACGCACGAAACCACCAAACGGTTTGCGTTGTCGATGGGCCAGTTGCTCGAACAACGCGACCCGGCGGTCACGACGAACATGGCCAAAGATCAACGGGCTGGGAAAGTGTTCATCGATTGGAGCCAAAACGATCGCCACAAAACCACCGTGGCGCCGTACTCGTTGCGTATCCGTGCATACCCAACCGTATCGACACCCCTTACGTGGGCCGAGTTGGAACACGCAACGACTCCCGAGGATCTGCGGTTCGTTGCGGGCGAGGTGCTCGAGCGCGTCGATCACCTCGGCGATCTGTGGGCCGATGCCCTCACGCTCCTGCAACAACTCCCCGAACTGGGCTAATTAAAAGAGCCCAGGCTCGAAGGCCTGGGCTCTTGTGGTTTTCGACGCGCAACCGGGGGGAGATTGCTGCGTCGACGCGGCGGCTCGGATCGGGGGGATTGGCCCGAGCGCCGGATCTTTGGTCTGGGTCGCGGTGCTACGCGGCCTTACGAACGTCGTTCGCGGCGCCAGCCTTGCGGCTTGCTGGTTTGCCGGACCGGAGTTGGTCGAGGCGGGATTCCCAGACGATTTGTTTTGCTAACCATGAAAGGGCGTTTGTGCTCATCCTGGCACCTTCTTTTCCTGAGTCGATCTTGTTTGTTTGAAACGCTTGCCACCGAAGCAAAAACTGCGTAAGTTGTTGTTCTCGGCGTTACAACACTATAAGTAAACACTCTCAGTGTGGTCGCTGTCAAGTTATTCACTCGTTTTCATCGAAAAATCTCAGGAGCATCGATGTCGGATAGCAGCTGGAGAATCGACGATCTCGCTCAAAAAGCGACGATAACGGTCGATACCATCCGCTACTACGCCCGCGAAGGTCTGCTGCCTGCGGCGCAGAAGGTTGGCAAGATCAAGCTGTACGGCCAAGTGCATCTCGAACGCCTGAGCCAGATCAAAGAGCTCCAGGAAAAACGGTTTTCGCTCGCGGCGATTAAGGCAATCGTCTGCACCGACCGCCCGGGCCTAGAAGGCCTCTTCATCGGCGCCGAACATCAATACAGCCGCTCGCAACTGTTGAGCAAAACTGGCCTTGACGATGCCTTCCTCGACCAGCTCAGCACCGTCGGGTTGCTCACCGAGCCGTCGTCGCTCGGGCGCCAGGACTACGACGACTCCGATATCGCAATGCTGAGAAGCGTGGCGGAGCTGCTCAAGATCGGCATGACCGAAACCGTGCTCGTGGAGCTCGGACGCATTTACGTGCGGCACTTCAGTGCGTTGCAGCGCGAGGTGCACGCGATGCTGGCTGGCTGGTCGCATCCCGAATGGGATGCTGACGAAATGGAAACCATGCAACGGCAGCTCACCGCGAATTCACAACGGATGTTACCGGCAGTCGACAAGGTTTTGAACTACGTGCACCAACGAACGGTGCAGCGGCTGACAATCGAAGCCCTGCGCACTGCAGCCGAAACCGGGACCGGAGTCGGCGGGGTCAAAGCGGTGATTCCTGGCCAAGGTTCCGTCGCAAGTCTCCCACCCGACTAACCAGCCCACGGTTTTAGATTCCCCAGATCCTCGCCGCGTTACCGCCAGAGATCTTTGCCTTTTCAGCTTCGCTGCATTGGCCCATAGTTTCGTCGATGACCTTGCGCGAATACGGCCAGTCGTTGCCGTGATGCGGGTAATCACTTGACCACATCATGTTGTCCACGCCAACGCGGTGCCGGAGTTCAATTCCACTTCGGTCAGTAATGAAGCTCGCGGCGTTGTTGCGATACCAATAAAAGGACGGCGGATTCGTGATCGGCAAATCGCCCCAAACGCGATTGCGCCACCAACGATCATCGATGCATTCCAAGAAATGGGGAATCCACCCGACACCGGTTTCGATCCAACAAATTTGCAGCTCGGGAAATCGTTCAAACACGCCAGTGAAGATCATGCTGGTCATCGCGCCAGTCGACATCGCAAAGACGTGGCTCATCCCGCCAATCGCTTTCGCGCGGGTCGCGGCAGAATCGAAACGCACGAGCGCGTTTCCTGTCGCCGCCGCGGCTTTACGCGCGGCCATCCGCGCGTTGCGCGAAATGATGTTGATATGAATCGACACGGGAATCTTGGCTTCGCTGGCCGCGACCCAAAACGGATCGTCGGCTTCGCACACGCCTTCGCCACCGGAAGGCCAATTCGATAGCAATACACCTCTAGCGCCGCGCGCAATCGCGTGGTCCAGGCCGGCCAACGCGGCTTCGATACCGGTCGAGGGCATCTGCGCGATACCAATGAGACGCGTTGGGTCAGCGGCACAAAACTCATCGAATAAAAAGTTGTTGTACGCCTCGACTCCCGCGACGACAAACTCCGGATCATCGTCGCCTAGGAAATGACTCAACGTGCGTTGGGGAGGAAATAACACCTCAGCGTGTACGCCGTCGAGATCCATGTCGGCGAGACGAGCCTGACCGTTGTAGCAACCTTTACGGGCCTCCTCATAGGTGACTCCGTACCAACGAAATTGATCGAACGGCATCCCAGGGGTAGCGGTCAAACCAATCGGATCAGGGTCGCCACCGACGGCAGTCAACCAAGCATCGCCGCCTTCGTGATCTTTGACCAGCTTCGGCGCCTTATCGGCGAACCGAGACGCAAGGTGATTCCTCCAGATATCCGGCGGTTCGAGGATGTGACAATCAGCGTCGATGATTCGTTGATTCGTCATCTCTGGTTCTCCCAAGCGCGTTGAAGTGTTGTTCGTAGACTGCCACACCCGTCATGGCTCTGGCCACCGCAATTCGATCTGAGATTCGCTCCAATATGTCCGGCCGCAGTCGCCCTCGCACGGGTTGGCTCTACCTTGCGTCACCGAAAGGCTCACAATGGACGTTGCACTGTTGTCTGGCTTCACCGTCGTTGAGTTCGGCGGCGAACCTGCAGCGCGCGCCGGACGCGCGCTTGCCGATCTCGGGGCCACGGTCGTGCGGATTGAAATCGACGGCTGCCCCGACGCCATGCGTAGCCGAGCGGCGGACTGGATCGCCTGGACCTATGGAAAACAGATCGTTGCCGTCGCCGATCTTCAAGCGGCCGCCGAACTGGCCCGAAACGCGGATGTGGTGCTCGATACGCCCTTCGACGCCGACACAATCGTCATCGATCCTGCGGTTGCGCCATCAACCCATTGGGTGCACATCACGCCGTTCGGCATGGAGGGTCCCCGAGCCCGATGGCACGCCACTGATCTTGGCATTATGGCCAGCACAGGCAACATGTTCTGCACCGGCGATGCCGATCGGCCACCGGTTCGGGCGAGCGAAGCCACGAGCTATGCCCACGTCGGCGGCGAAGCCGCCTTCGCCGCGATCACTGCGCTGGTATCGAAACACCACCAAATCATTGATGTTTCGATCCAGGAATGTGTTCTCGTCGCGAATATGGGTGGCGCCGGTCGTTTCTTTCGCACCGGCGCAAGAGGCCAACGTTCGGGCGCGCAACTCGGGCGAACTCGTGAGATTTGGCCCACCCTCGATGGCTTCGTCAGCTTCGGCATTCGCGGCGGATCTGCTCGCGCCGCTTCAATGAAGACCATTGCAGAACTCGTCGAGGCCGCGGGCATAGACGCCGGCTCCTTGCAGTGCGATTGGAAAACGTGGTCGCACACCACTGCCGAGGACGTGCAACTCGATGCGATGCAGGCAGCGATCGGCGCGCTCTTCGCGCAACGCTCGATGACGGAACTCTACGAAATCGCCGTCGCTACGAATTTGATGCTCGCACCCGCGAACTCACCGCGGGAAGTCTTTGCTTCCGAACAACTAGCCGCGCGCGAGTTTCTCACCACGAATAGCGACGGCGTGACGTTGCCGAAATCGTTTGTTCAGATACAAGCCGGACCAGAAATACCAAACGAATCTCGCCAGCACGACGTTCGCAGTAGTCGTACCGGGTCATCGCAGGGCGAGGGAGCGTGGAGTGGCTACAACATTTTAGAATTCGGTTCCGGAGCCGCGGGCCCCATCGCAACGCGCTATTTCGCCGAACACGGCGCAACTGTCTTGCGGATCGAAAGCGTGTCGCGTCCAGATTTCTTACGCGCGATGGCGCTCGCGTCGCAAAGCCCTCATGGCCTCGAAGGCTCCGATTTGTTCGATGCGTTGAACTGCGGCAAACGGAGCTTGACTCTCAACCTGAAACTCCCCGAATCCATTGCGATTGTGCACCAACTCGTCGTCGAGTGGGCCGACGCAATTTGTGAAAACTACGCACCCAAAGCCATGCGCGGCTTCGGCCTCGATTACCCAACGCTCGCGGCTATGAAGCCCGATCTCGTGATGATGAGCGCTTGCTTAAACGGCCAAACCGGCCCCCACAAGGATTATCCTGGATTCGGCGGGCAAGGTTCGGCGCTCAGCGGCTGGAACTCCTTGACTGGCTGGCCCGACCGCGAACCCGTTGGCCCATTCGGCACGATCACGGATTCGCTCGCGCCGAGGTACGTTGCGGCCGCGCTCGCAGCCGCACTTGTCTACCGTGATCGCACGGGCCAGGGTGCGTACCTTGATGTTTCACAGGTTGAAACCGGTCTGTACGCACTTTCGCCTTGGCTCATCGAATACAGCCTCGACGGCACCATTGGCAAGCGCTACGGAAATCGTTCACCCCGCTCGTGCCCGCACGGCGCGTTTCCGAGTGCACCAACCGCCGACGGGCGCAACGATCGGTGGATCGCGATCGCGTGTCACACCGACGCGCAATGGCAGTCCTTGTGCGAGGAACTCGGCCTCAGTGAGTACCGCGATTTCGACTATGGCCAACGTCGCGACGCGATCGACTTGATCGAAGCCGCGGTGGCCGACGCTACAACGGCGCGGGATGCCGATGCGCTCGCGGACCAGCTCCAAGCACGCGGGATCGAAGCAGTTCCCGTCGCGGACCTCGGTGATGTGTTTCACAATCCCCAACTGGAATTTCGCAATCACTTCGTAGAACTCACGCATCCGCGGCTCGGCGCAGGTCGTTACGAAGCCAACGGCACTCGAACGAACACGACCAGCACGAGCTATTGGAGGGCGGCTCCGTTACTCGGTGAAGATTCTCGCTGGGCGCTTCGCGAACTCGCGCACCGTTCCGATGCAGAGATTGATCACCTCATAGAAATTGGCGCAGTCGAAGTGACTGAGAACTCAAGCAACTAAGCACGCGCGCCGATAGGTGAGCGGTAATCCGATGCAAGAATCCAGTTTCGCGCTCTCGTCGCTGCGCTCCGGGGCCGCTCGGGCCACGGGC
>JANYBW010000024.1 GCA_025360585.1 Actinomycetes bacterium
TCCGCGGCGGCGCCCTACGGGACGCTCCCTCCGGTCGAATTGGTCGATCGACTCGCCTTGCTCCGCGGCGGCGCCCTACGGGACGCTCCCTCCGGTCGAATTGGTCGATCGACTCGCCTTGCTCCGCGGCGGCGCCCTACGGGACGCTCACTCCGGTCGAATTGGTCGATCGACTCGCCTTGCTCCGCGGCGGCGCCCTACGGGACGCTCACTCCGGTCGCTTCATCCTGAACTGATCGCAGCGGCGAGGCGCTGGAGATATTCAGTTCTTGGGATTGCGATTGCGCCGAGCGATGCCAAGTGATCAGTCAGCCATTGCACATCGAACAATGTCACGCCGTCGAGCGCCAACAATTCACACGTTGCCCACAGCGCGATCTTCGATGCATTCGTGACCGCGTGAAACATCGATTCTCCTGCGAACATTCCGGCGATTCGCACGCCGTAGAGGCCGCCAACAAGATCGCCGCTTTCATTGCGCACCTCAACTGCGTGCGCCACGCCGAGTGAGTGGAGTTCGCAGTACGCATCAAAAAACGACTCATCGATCCAACCGTGCGGACGGTCCGCGGCGCCGCAACCGCGAATCACTGCCTCAAAATCTTGATTCAGCGCGATCGAGAACTTGGGTCGCGCCGCCCGCAACGAACGCGAAGCATGAAAGCCGTTGATTGGCATGATGCCGCGCGGATCGGGCGACCACCAGCCCAGCGGACCCCCGCGGCCCTGCACCCGCATCGGAAACAGTCCGTTGCTGTAAGCCGCAACGAGCGTGGCGGCTTCGAGATCAGCACCGATCGCGACAACACCGTCCTCGTCGGCATCACTGGCATCGGGCATCTCCCAGATCGATTCGCCTACCAGCTCCCACGGCGCCGCACCAGGTCGGGAAGCATCTGGTGGAGTGTCCATCTCCCATCTTCGCGAACGTTCTTGACATTCGTTCGATCGCATCGTGTTCATCAGTATCGAACTCATGGCGGGGTTCGACCCAAGCGCCCGACTACCCGGCGGGCGGACGACTCACAAACACTAAGCGAGGAGGGCCTTGGCGATGTGGGTGATTTGGATCTCATCGGTGCCCGCGTAGATCTGCAAGACCTTGGCGTCGCGCGCGAGTTGCTCAACTTCATATTCAGCCATGTAACCGTTGCCGCCGAAGAGCTGCACTGCTTCCATCGCCACCTGCGTAGCAATTTGGGCGCTGTACAGCTTCATCGCGGAAGCCTCGCTCAAGCTCATACCTTTACCAGCGGCACTCATTTCCAGCACCCGAAATACGAGGTTTTGCACATTGAGGCGCGCGACTTCCATGTTCGCAAGCTTGAGCTGGATCAGCTGATAGTTACCGATCGGCTGACCGAACTGCACCCGCTCTTTCGCGTAGGGAACGCAAAGTTCGAGACAACGTTCGATAATGCCCAGCGCCATCGCAGCCACGCCCGTGCGTTCCATCGTGAACGTTGCTTTACTTGCTTCTCGCCCGGCTTTGCCGCCGAAGGATTCGAGGGTTTCGCCGAGCAAGCGGTCGTAACCCACGCGTACATCGTCGAGAAACAACATGCCGGTCGGCGAGGAATGCATTCCCATTTTGCGCAGTGGCTTCGATTGTTCGAGCCCCGGCATTCCCGCGTCGAGCACAAACTGCACGACTCGACGTTCGTTGAGCGGGTTGCCTTCATCGAGCTTGCAGATAAACACGATCGTGTCCGCGTACGGGCCGTTCGTGATGAACGTCTTGGAGCCGTTCAGCACGAACTCGTCGCCATCGAGGCGCGCGGTTGCCTGCATCGAGCCGAACGCGTCGGAGCCCGAATTCGGCTCCGTAATCGCCCACGCGCCGATTTTTTCCATCGTTGCGATATCGCGCGCCCAGCGTTTGCGCTGCGCGATCGTGCCTTTGCCGTTGATCGCTGCGGCGGTGAGACCCACGCTCACACCCATTGCAGTCACCATGCCCGGCGAGCAACGGCACAGCTCGATGATCGGCAACATCGTCATGCCTGCGTTACCGGAGGAGCCTTCGCTCGCACCGTCGGCATCGTCGCTCGCGCTCGCCATCGGCGCCAAAGCTGCGGCTTCTTCGCGAGCGATGCGCTTATCAAACGAGGCTCCGGCCATTACATCGAGACCGAAGGTTTTGTACAGCTTGCGCAACAACTCATAGGGCGCCATATCGCCGTGTTCAAGTTCTTCGCGGTGCGGGCGGACTTCTTTTTCCACGAACTCGCGCACTGCGCTGCGGATCATCTGGTGTTCTTCAGACCATTCAAACATGGGGTGATGGTAGATCGGCTCGTAATCTCAACGCTGATGCAACTGAACCTCTCGGCGACGCTCTTGGAAAACGAGATGGCAGCACCACAGGACCAATAGCAACAACAACAAGGCACCACCGAGCCGTCCGGCGCGCCAGCGACCGATACTGCCCGATGCCGTAACGCGTTTACTCGCGACTTCAGCACGGGCGACGGCGATAGCCGGTTTGTTCTGTTTCAGTGCCGTCACCGCATCGGCGAGTGGCTTGTCGGTGTCGGCCCCGATCATGCCGATGCGTTGCCAGGGCGAACCCTCTCGGCGCACAAACTTCGTGGTGTCAATGACCGTTTGCGCAGCGGCGTCGATGGTGTTGATTTCTTTGACGATTGCCTCAAGATCCGCGTCGTTGCCGTTTTCGTATCGCGGTTGCAGTGTCGTGGGCAATTTCACGCCAAGCGTTGCCAGCTTCGCCGTAGTCAAGTCGCGTGCATCCAGCACCGCGCGTGCTTTGGCGAAGGAAGGCGTCGAGGAGCGAAAACTCCAATTTTCGAAATCCCTGCGGATCGTTTTTGGTGTGGCCCAACCCGATGCCGACGTTTCGAGTTTCGCGAGTTGTCCGAGCGATGTCGCTCTTAGATCGAGCTCAGCCAAGCCGTCCGCGCCGATGACGTATTTGCGGAACAAACTTTCGGCCTGCTGCGAGCCGCCAACTCGTTGGAACAAATCGAGCATGACCTGCCAATCGTAGGTCCCGTTGTGTTCATCAAGTTTCTGACGCACTCCGTACGCCTCGTGTTGGCCCAACGCGGCCTGAGCTACTGCTCGCATTTTGTCCGCGCCGATCTCTGAGGAAATTGAACGCATCACGTAAAAGGCCGCGTTATACCCGTACCTCTCTTGAAGATCAGGGTCGCGGCCACCGGAAAAGTTCGGATTCGACCAGTCGTTGAGTGTGACGCGCCCGGCGCTTGCCTTCACGGGTTTGGTGGGTTCTTGGCGCGACTTTCCGGCGACCGTGACCGCTCTCGTTGAAAATTCTTGTGCGAACCCTTCACTCAACCAACGCTCGACGAATTTGCTTCCGTTGAACCATTCGTGCGATGTCTCGTGCAGTAGCACGACCGGATCAAGCGCATCGCCCACTGAAATCGTGTTGTCAGTGCGCTTATACCAACCGCCATAGCCATAGATGTAGGGGTTTGATGTTTCGGTGATTTGCAGCGTTTCGTCTTTTGGTAACGCACTCCCAACGAGGCGTTCTAACGCGGGGATTCCATTGCGCAGCTCGCGGCGGACGAATCTCCGCCACGCTGGGTCATCGGGCCACGACCGCACGTCAACATTGTGTTTCTGCACGGTGAGGTGCTCAACGTGCAGTGCGGCTTCGTTGTTGGCGGTGATTGCAGCCGTCCAGGATCCGGGGTTTGCAATCGCGGTTGCTGTGTAATCTGTATACCCATTGCCAACCGTGGATTCCATCGTCTCCCACGCGACATCGACGTTGTAACCAGTCGGCACCCGCACGGTAACGCTCGCCATTCCAGGGTCTGCATAGCTGAACACGACGAACGACATATACGCCGGATTGACCCGATTCACCCCAGGGACGCGCGCTCCAGAACGCGGAATGTCGTATTGCACGTGTAACACCTGGGTTTGGCGCGGTAACAAATTCGAGTTCAAATGAATGGTGGCATCCGAATAGAAACGATTGCGTGCCACGACATCGATTCGAGCTTTGGCGCCTTGTATCGATGCCTGAATGTCGAGGGCGTTCGCGATCGTTGAGAAATGAATCGCATCGAAGTAGTAAACGGACAATCCGTTCGAAACTGTTGTGTTGGTAATGGTGATATCGACTTGTACGTGCACAACTCCCGCGGGGTCGACGGTGAACATTGAATGTGATGCTTCGCGCAAATCGGTGCTTGCGTGCGCCGGGCTCGTACCCGATCCAACGTTGACACCAAACACGATTGCGATCACACAACCCAAACGCCCAAATCTCCCCAAACCGCGACCCACGACGCCTCCCAATGCCGATGCCCGCCAGCGGACGCCGACTTGAGGGCCAATTCGATCAACCCTAACCAAAAATGTCCTCAGTTGGGAGCCTTCAACCGCCGAAAGATTGGCCGGGATGGACTGGAGAGCAAATGACTGAACAACTCCGAGCAGGCAAGACGGTCGCGTTGAACGCGATCGAAACCGCTGCCGCGGTGCTGGGCGTGCGGCGCGAGATGAGTGGCGCGCTTCAGCGCTGGTCGCTTGGCGACCACGGCACCTTCGAGATGGATAGCCAATTCGTTGGCCTCACGCTCAGTTCGCAATCCCGGGCTGGCGATCAACGGATCGAGACGACAGGTCGATTGTGGAGCCCTGACGGTATGGCTGTCGTGGGGATCGCGATCGCGCTTGAAAGTGCACTCGCACCGCCAACACAAGTGACCATCATTCCGACTACAACGCTGCCACCCACGTTCGCGAACAATCTTGAGTCGCTGCGCGTGCTGACCTTCGCTGCGATCGAAGAACTCTGCGAAGAGCTGCTCTTCCACGCGGCGGCCCTGCGCGGCAGCGCGACTCGTTAAAGACCCGCGCGGCAGCGCAACTCGCTAAAGACCTGCGCGGCAACGCGACTCGTTAACGCATCGGGGTTGCGGTTGGTTCAATCGCGACGGGAAGTTGTGTGGAGCCTTCCAAGAATCGATCCACGTGATGCGCGGCGCTGCGTCCTTCGGCGATCGCCCACACAATCAGGCTTTGGCCTCGGCCCATATCGCCAGCGGTAAACACTTTGGGGATACTCGTCGCGAACGTTGCGTCTCGCTTCACGTTGCCGCGTTCATCGAAGTCGACACCCAACGTTTCCAACAAGCCGTTGCGTTGCGGGCCCACAAATCCCATGGCTAAAAACACGGCTTCGCAGGGCAAGTCGAAATCGCTGCCTTCGATTTTTTCAAAGGTCATGCGGCCTTGGTTGAACTTCTGTTCTACCTGGTGCGCCCGGAGCCCGATGAGGTTTCCGTTGTCGTCGCCGAGGAAACATTCCGTGTTGACCGCGTATACGCGTTCACCGCCCTCTTCATGAGCACTCGTGACCTTGTAGGTCATCGGAAACGTTGGCCATGGCATCGATTCATTGCGAACTTCCGGTGGCCGCGGCATGATCTCAAACTGATGGATGCTCTTGGCTCCTTGGCGGTGTGATGTGCCGAGGCAATCGGCGCCGGTGTCGCCGCCACCAATGATCACAACGTTTTTGCCGTGTACATCGACCGGCGCTTGGTCGTAGTCGCCGAGCTGCACTCGATTCGCGCCGGGCAAGAATTCCATCGCTTGGTATACGCCGGCATATTCGCGACCTGGAATCGGCAGATCACGCCACGCGGTGGCCCCGCCGGCGAGTACCACCGCATCGAAGGCCAAGATCTCCTCGACACTCACCGCGTTCGCATCGTCGCCACCGACGTTTGCGTTGACGCGAAACTTTGTGCCTTCGGCTTCCATCTGTTCGATGCGCCGATCTACATGGCGTTTTTCCATTTTGAACTCAGGGATGCCGTAGCGCAGGAGCCCTCCGATACGGTCTGCGCGCTCATACACCGTGACGTCGTGGCCGGCGCGGCTGAGCTGTTGCGCTGCGGCTAGCCCCGCTGGGCCACTGCCGACGACCGCGACTCGCTTACCGGTTTTCTTCGACGCCACGATCGGAGTAACCCAACCCTCTTCGAATGCCCGATCAATGATCTCAACTTCGATCTGTTTGATCGCAACCGGCGGTTCGTGAATGCCAAGCACGCACGAGCCTTCACACGGTGCGGGGCATAATCGGCCCGTGAACTCGGGGAAGTTGTTCGTTGCGTGTAAGCGTTCGGAGGCAGCTTGCCAACGCCCGCGGTACACGAGATCGTTCCATTCCGGGATGAGGTTGCCGAGCGGACATCCGGTATGACAAAACGGAATCCCGCAGTCCATACAACGGGCGCCTTGGGTCTTGACTTTGTCTTCAGGAAAGTCTTCGTACACCTCACGCCAATCCAATAACCGGATTGGCACTGGGCGCCGCGTTGGAGTTTCGCGGTCGTACTTCATGAAGCCTGCAGTTTCACCCATGACGGTTCCTTATGACCTTGCCGCGGCCATGACGGCCTCGTCGATATCCACACCGCGTTCTTGCGCGCTCTTCATCGCGGCGAGCACGCGTTTGTAATCTTTCGGGAACACCTTCTGGAAGTGCCCAACCTCATCGCGCCAATGCAAAAGAAACCGCTGCGCAACTGCCGAGCCCGTTTCGTCGACATGCCTTTGCAAGGTTGTTTTCAGCCAATCTTGGTCGTCGTCGTCGAGGGCATCGAGGTCGACCATTTCACGATTCAGCTTGGACCACAAGAGCCGATCCGGGTCGTAGACGAACGCGAAGCCACCGCTCATTCCTGCGGCAAAGTTGCGGCCCGTCGGGCCCAAAACGACGGCACGTCCGCCAGTCATGTATTCGCAACAATGATCACCGACGCCTTCCACAACCGCGGTCGCGCCGGAGTTGCGGACACAAAAGCGTTCGCCCATTTTGCCGCGCACGAAGAGCTCTCCGGCTGTTGCCCCGTAGAGACCCACATTGCCCGCAATCACTTGCTCCTCGGCCACAAAGGTCGAGTTCTTGGGCGGAAAGATCGCGATCCGACCACCGCTCAAACCTTTGCCGACGTAGTCGTTCGCGTCGCCTTCGAGGCGCAAGGTGATTCCTTTCGGAACGAATGCTCCGAAACTCTGGCCAGCACTGCCGTTGAGGTTGATCGTGATCGTGTTGTCGGCCAGACCAGCACCACCGTGCGCACGAGTGACTTCCGAGCCGAGCATCGTGCCGACAGTTCTGTTCACGTTGTTGATCTCAGTATTGATCGTCACTGCTTCGCCCCGTTGCAATGCCGGCTCCGCTTCGATAATCAAGCGGGCATCGAGCGAACGATCAAGGCCATGATCTTGGGTCCGCGAATTGGTCAGCGTTGAGTTGTACGGGTTCTGTGGAACTGCGAGGATCGGCGAGAGATCAAGGCCTTTGGCTTTCCAATGGTCAACCGCGGTTCGCATGTCGAGACATTCAACGTGGCCCACTGCTTCTTCGACGGTGCGGAAACCCATTTGCGCGAGGTACTCGCGAACTTCTTGGGCGATGAACTCCATGAAGTTCACAACGAATTCCGGCTTGCCGCTGAACTTCTTGCGCAATTCAGGATTCTGCGTGGCGACGCCTACGGGACAAGTGTCGAGATGACAGACGCGCATCATGATGCAACCGCTGACTACCAAGGGAGCCGTCGCGAAACCAAACTCCTCTGCGCCGAGCAACGCGGCGACCATGACATCACGGCCGGTCTTGAGCTGCCCATCGCACTGCACGATGATGCGATCGCGGAGGCCGTTCAGCATCAATGTTTGTTGGGTTTCTGCGAGGCCTAACTCCCAAGGAGCACCCGCGTGTTTGATCGAAGTCAAACGGGCTGCGCCCGTGCCGCCGTCGTGGCCACTGATAAGCACCACATCGGCGTGGGCCTTACTCACGCCCGCGGCGACGGTGCCGACGCCAACTTCAGCGACGAGTTTCACGTGCACGCGTGCACGCGGGTTGGAGTTCTTGAGATCGTGGATGAGTTGCTTGAGATCTTCGATCGAGTAGATGTCGTGGTGCGGCGGCGGGGAAATAAGCCCGACGCCGGGCGTTGTGTGACGGGTTTTCGCAATCCACGGATAAACCTTGTGGCCCGATAGCTCCCCACCCTCGCCGGGCTTGGCCCCTTGGGCCATTTTGATCTGGAGATCGTCTGCATTCACGAGATACTCGCTCGTCACGCCAAAGCGGCCGCTCGCAACTTGTTTGATCGAGCTCCGTCGGGAATCACCATTCGCATCGGGAGTCCAGCGCGCACTGTCTTCGCCACCTTCACCCGTGTTGCTCCGCGCTCCGATGCGGTTCATCGCGATCGCCAAGGTTTCGTGCGCTTCTTGACTGATCGAGCCGTAGCTCATCGCGCCAGTCGAGAATCGTTTGACAATGCTCGCGACCGATTCCACTTCGTCGATCTCAACCGGTGCTCGATCGCTGGTGAACTCAAACAACCCACGAAGCGTTGCGATGCGAGTGCTTTGGTCATCCACGAGGCGCGTGTACTGCTTGAAGACGTCGTAACGGCCGGTGCGAGTTGCGTGCTGGAGTTTGAAGACGGTGTCGGGATTAAACAAGTGATACTCCCCTTCCCGCCGCCATTGGTAATCGCCGCCAACGTTCAACTCGCGATGCGCAAGCTCCTCAGGGCGATCGGGAAATGCCACAGCATGGCGCGCCGCAACTTCTTGGGCAATCACATCGATATCGATGCCTTGAATTCGCGACGCGGTGCCCGTGAAGTATTCATCAACAAGGCTCTTTTGTAACCCAACCGCCTCAAAGATTTGGGCGCCGGTGTAACTCGCCACCGTCGAGATGCCCATCTTCGACATAACTTTGAGTATGCCTTTGCCGGTGCCTTTGATGTAGTTCTTGACCGCCTTACGTTCGTTGATGTCGGCGATCACGCCTTCGCGAATCAAATCGCGAATCGTGTCAAAGGCTAGATACGGGTTGATCGCGCCCGCGCCGTAACCAACCAACAAGCAGAAATGATGGGGTTCAACGGCTTCGCCGGTCTCCACGACTAAACCAACCTTGGTTCGGGTCTTTTCGCGTAACAGGTGATGGTGCACTGCCGCGGTAATCAACAACGCGGGAATGGGTGCAAGATCCGCGGTGCCGTACCGATCGGAAAGAATCACGATGTTCGCGCCCTCGCGAATTGCATCGGTGACTTCGGTGCGAATGCGATCGATCGCATTCGCAAGTGCGGCGCCGCCACCACGAACATCATAGAGACAACGCACCGTTACAGGATTGAATCCGAGGTGCGGGGCATCCTTATCGATGTACCGCAGCTTGGCGAGCTCATCGTTATCGATGATCGGATACGGCACAACGATTTGATGGCACGACTCCGCGGTTGGGTCGAGCACGTTTTGTTCAGGGCCGATAGTGGAGCCGAGCGATGTCACCAACGCCTCAAAGTTCGCGTCGAGCGGCGGATTCGTGACCTGCGCGAAGAGTTGCTTGAAGTATTCGTACAACTTGCGCGGCTTATTGGAAAGGCTTGCGAGTGGTGTATCGGTTCCCATTGACCCCAACGACTCGACCGCGTGTTTCGACATCGGCGCAACGATCATGCGCAAATCTTCTTGCGTATATCCGAAGAGGCGTTGTTCGTGGACTGCGGTGCCGTGCACGGGCACCAACGCGTATTGGCTGGGTAGATCATCGAGATGGACCAGGCCGCGGTCGAGCCACTCTTGATACGGCACCTGCCTCGCGAGCTCGTCTTTGATTTCGTCGTCGGGGATCATGCGGCCTTGCGCCGTGTCGACGAGAAAGACCCGGCCAGGCTCCAGACGCCCCTTTTTCACAATCTTTTCGGGCGCAATCTGCAACACGCCGACTTCGCTCGCCATAATCACGAGGTCGTCGTCGGTGACCCAATAGCGGCTCGGCCGCAGGCCGTTACGATCAAGAACCGCGCCGATCACCGTACCGTCGGTAAATGCAATCGAGGCCGGGCCATCCCACGGCTCCATCAACGTCGAGTGGTATCGATAAAACGCTTTGCGAGCTGGGTCGATCGAATCGTTGTTTTCCCAAGCTTCAGGAATCATCATCATGATCGCGTGATGCAACGGCCGTCCCGCGAGATTCAACAGTTCAAGCGCTTCATCGAATCGCGCCGTATCGCTCGCGCCCGGTGTGCAAATCGGAAACACCCGTTCGAGATCTCCCGGAATGACATCGCTGCGCATATTGCCTTCGCGCGCTTGCATCCAGTTTTGGTTGCCCTGGACTGTATTGATTTCACCGTTATGCGCAACCACTCGATACGGATGCGCGAGCGGCCAACTTGGAAACGTGTTGGTCGAGAAACGCGAATGCAACAAGACGATCGCGGATGTGAGCCGATCATCGTGGAGATCGAGGAAAAATTCGCGAACTTGCGGGCTGGTGAGCATGCCCTTGTAGACCATCGTACGGCTCGACAAGCTGGGGAAGTACACGCCAAGTTCGTGTTCAATGCGCTTGCGCGCGCACCAAACGTGCCGTTCGAGTTCGATGCCAGTCAAGGCATTTTTGGCAATGAACACTTGGCGAAACCCCGGCATCGCGGCCGCGGCGGTCTTGCCAGGAACGGTTGCATCTACAGGTACGTCGCGCCAGCCGAGCACCGCAAATCCTTCGTCGGCAAAAATCTTGTCGATGGATTGCAACGCCGAAGCCTGCTCGGCGTGATCGATCGGAACAAACGCCATGCCCGTCGCGTACGCGCCGGATTCCGGTAGCGCAAAATCGACGACCGCGCGCAAAAATTCATCAGGAACTTGGATCAGCACCCCCGCGCCGTCGCCGGTATCGATCTCGGCGCCTGCGGCACCACGGTGATCAAGATTGCAGAGGCTTTGGAAGGCCTGCTCAACCAACGCCCGGCTCTTGCGGCCCTGCATGTCCACAACGAAACCCACACCACACGCGTCGTGTTCGAAACGCGGGTCGTAGAGGCCGTGAGCCTCCGGAAGGTCGCGAAGATACGCAGGGCGAGAGGGGGTGTTCGGTGCCATGTTGGCGAAGTCCTTTAATGCTCGTACGGGTTCGGCTTGGAAATACTGAGTCGGACCCGCAGGCAGGACATCATTGGCCAGCCGTGCGGTGAGCTGGGAAGTCTACCCGAAACGCTGGTCGGGTTCACACTCACTTGCGACCCCCCAACCGATAGCGACTGTTACCAGGTCAAACCAATGGTGGATCGCATCGCGGCTTCGAAATCGGCATCGTTGAGTTGTTTACGAACCCCGAGGATCAGCTCCGCGTCCGCACCGACGGGCACCCGCAACGGCGTCTCGGGATTCTCGATCGCGTCGGCAATCGCAATGGCAACCAACTCGGGTCCAGGCCGGCCCCCGGGCCCGACCATCTTGGAATCCAAGCCTCCCATTGCTGCCAGAGTTCGTCGTATTCAGCCGGCCCGTGAAGTTTCGGCGTGGCTTTCATTCCCGGCGCGATATACCCCGGCTGCACAATCACAACCCGAATCCCGAAGTGCGCGAGTTCGTAGCGCCACGTCGAGATCTTCGAGCAATGAAGTATCTCGGGCAGTCGCAACCACATCGTGACCACGCTGTGCGAGCTCAATGCAGGTCGCCCTTCCGATCGCTCGCCCGGCTCCAGTCACAAGTATGCGCATCGAACGAACCTACCTGACGACTCGCTCGACGATGAGGCCCCAGCGATGAGGCCCCGGCAATGAGGCCCCACGCGGCGATTCCGCGCCCGGGATGAGCGGTTCAGGAATCAATCACATTGCGTAGCGAAGGAGCGCCGGAATCCTTTTGTGAGACCTGCGCGAAATTCGACGTATCGACCGGAACCGGCCAATCGATTCCCAACGCCGGGTCGAGCGGATTGACTGCCGCTCCCGCCATACCAGCAATCCACTCTTGATCGAACGCGTACAGGTATTGCGTTGGTGCCTCGCTCACGGATTGAAAACCGTTGCACACGCCTTTCGGCACCAAGACCTGCGTACCGATCGTCAGGCGCTGCGTCACCACGTTGCCGAGCGTTGACGAACCGGGCCGCACATCAACCCACGCACCAAACGCAACTCCGGCGACGATGCCGATCAGTTTGTACATCTCTTCGCCGTGGAGTCCGCGAATCACGCCGTGGTTACTCTCGGTGACATTCATTTGTAGCCACTTGCCGAGCGATGGCAGACCGGCATCGAGAAACGACGATTCTCGGTAGTACTCGCGCACGACGCCCCGGTCATCTCGAATTTCTTTCGTCTGCATGATCATCAAACCATCGATTGCGGTGGGTGCGACTGAAAACGGAGTGATCGACATCGGTCCAAGCTATCGAAGTCGCGCTCGGGTATGGCCCCGCCGCAATCGGGAGCGCGCCTGATACCACGAAAGCCGCGAGATCACGGTTGCACGGAGCCGGAAGGCTGCTGTACCCTCGCCAAAACTTTGTTGTGTGTGGATGATGTGGGGTTCATGTGGTGATCAAGGTTGCAATTCTCGGTGGCGGCGTGGGTGGTATCACGACCGCATTCGCGTTGACCAGCACGCCAGAACTTCGCGAACAGTATGAGGTCACGGTCTATCAACGCGGCTGGCGGCTCGGCGGCAAAGGCGCGAGCGGCCGCAACGCGGCGATGGGTCAACGCATCGAAGAACACGGTCTCCACGTATGGTTCGGATTTTACGACAATGCGTTTCGGCTCATCGATGATTGCTACACAGAACTCGATCGACCGACAACACACCCGTTGCACAGCCGTGCAACGGCGTTCACACCGTGTGATCGAACCGTGTTGTATACCAAGATCGACAACACTTGGCACCCTTGGGTTTCAGTATCGCCACGCACTCCGGTTCCCTACGGCACGGACGAGGGCGTCCCACTGTTCTGGTCGCTTCTCAGTGGTGCGGTCAACTGGGCTCACGACGCTTTCGAACGGCTGCTGGGCAACGATGAGCTCCCGGAACGTTCGGCGTGGCCGCATTGGGTCGCCGATGCGCTACCTGGGATCAACGCGGCCGGACGCGTCATCGCCGGGACGCTCGCATTCATTGGCGATCGGCTCGCTGATCTCTTCGACTCTGATCCCGACGAACGACATCCACACCTTTGCCGCATGCTTGCGTTCGCACGCGATGCACTTTGGGATCACTATGCGATCGATCGCCAAGACGATGTCAAAGTACGCCGATTTTTCACCGCGGTCGACACTGTGATCACCGCAGCGATCGGCATGCTTGCTGACGGCGTTCTCAACAATGGCTTCACAACGATCAACGAATACGAGCTCACCGAATGGCTCAAGGCCCACGGTCTTCACGAAATTACCTACGGAAAGAGTATTGAGGAACGAGCGCCAGTGCTGCGAGCGATCTACGACATGGCGTTTTGCTTTCTCGATGGCAACGTCGACACTCCGGCAGTCGCGGCTGGGACTGCTTTGCGCAACATGATTTTGCTCGGCGCTACCGCCAATACCTCGCTATATTCGAAGATGAACGCTGGCATGGGCGACGCAATTTTTGCGCCGTACTACGAAGTCCTGACGCGGCGCGGCGTCCGATTCGAATTCTTTTCGTGGATCACAAACATTGGCACCGCTGATCGCAAAACGGTGACCTCAATCGAACTTGTGCCCCAAGCCCCGCTCAAAAGCGGCACCTACGATCCATTAGTCACGGTCCAAGGCGTTGAGAGCTGGCCGAGCGAGCCACGGTGGGATCAACTCATCGACGGCGAAGCGCTTCGAGCGGCCGGGTACAACTTTGAATTCGCTGCCAATCCAATCGACCGACCGGTTCGCGTTTTGGAAATGGGCGTGGATTTCGATGAAGTTGTGCTCGCGATTCCATCGGGAGCGCTACCTGCGATTTGCGGCGACCTCGCCGCGGCCAACCCGCGATTCGAAACCATGCTGGAGAGCTCACGCACGGTCATGACTCAGGCGTTTCAACTCTGGATGCACGACGACGTCGACGCACTTGGATTTCCAGGAAGCACCCTTTCGCTCGCGGGTTCATACGTCGAGCCGCTTGATACCTATGCAGACATGAGCCACGTGCTCGACCGCGAAGTTTGGGGCGCGCATGGCCCTGCAAGCGTCGGATATTTCTGCGGTGTGTTGTCCGATAAACCTGGTGAAACGAGCGATGAATCGACCGCACGGGCGAAAACCACGGCACTCGAATTCATCCGCAACGATCTTGAAGTCCTGTGGCCCAACGCGTTCGACAACGGGATATTTCGTTGGGATCGACTGTTTGATCCCACGAACCAAACGGGTGAAGCCCGGTTCAATTCGCAATATTGGCGAGCGAACTCGGATACATCTGAGCGCTATGTCTTGTCACCACCGAAGTTGGTACTCGATCGACTAGGCGCTGACGAGTCCGGGTTCAGCAATCTCAAATTGGCCGGAGACTGGACGCGCAACGGCCTCAACGCCGGCTGCGTCGAGGCCGCAACGATCAGCGGACTTCAGGCCGCGCGCGCGATATCGCAACATCCGTTCACGATTGTTGCGGAAGACGACAACTGGCTCACAAACCGGAAACCAGCATGAATGCGTCAAACCCTGATTCCCACTTTGGGTCGCGCTCACACATTCCTCCGCCCTATGTGTGTCGCGGAGTTCGACTCCATGCGTTCATACTCGAAAGCGATCGCCCAAAACTCGTCGCGTTAACCGACGCGATGTTTTCGACGTTGTCCCGTCGGCAAGTCGCGTACGAACCAGTCGGCGACAACGTCGTGCTCACCTGTGGACACATGCAATCCATTTCATCATCGGCCGCTGGATTTCAACTCGCAGGATCCATCAGCGAATCCCACGTCGGTATCTGGATTCCCGTGCGCAGAACCGCCGGGACTGGTCCGAAATATGCGGTCTTCAACCCGTACATGTGGGTCGACAATCCGCTTTCGCTCGTGGGAGGCCGCGAACATTTCGGATACGCCAAAAGTTGGGGCACACTGACACACCACGACCTCGGCGCCAGCAGAGGCAGCCACAATGCGTCGTCGCGAATAAACGTCACCGCATCGGTATTGGGCGGCAACGGCAACGAGCATCGCACTCTCCGGCCTCTCATAGAAATCGCACCCCATTTGGATCCAGCAGAATCGGATCGCCCCGCCGCAGGGACCTGGGAGTCACTTCGTTGCGCCATCGACCACTTTGCCGAGGTGGTTGCTGCAACGACCCAAGAAATCCTCCATATCGAAGATCTCTTGGAATTCGTCAACGGCTGGACCCAAGGCACGGTCCCCCAACTTTTCGTCAAACGCATTGCCGATATCAGCGGCGATAGCGACGCACTGCTGCAAATTTGTACCGCCGCAATAACAGTTGAAGAATTCCGCGGTCGGGCGATCTTTGAGGATCATGATTTGACGGTCCATCACCTCGATTCCGATCCGTTCGACACCGATCTTGGCATCGACACACGAGTCTTGCCGCGCGGCTTTTACGTGGAGCAGATGGATATGACGCTGCACACGGGCGAGGTGATCTGGGATGCAAATCAACCGGCCTAATTTTGCGAGATCGAGTCGCGCCAACAGAGCAACGATCAGCGCCAGCCCATCCACTCAGTCGCTCGCTCGAGCGCAAGCCGAAGCGTTGCTCCAAACTCGAGCGGTCACCATCGAAGGTAGGTTTGCACTTACCAGCGAATTTTTTAGTTGTCTCGCTGCGCAAGAATGCGATCCCTACCGAGTTTGTCAGCTTGCGTTTATGTACTGGGAGGCTGAGCGAGGAGTCCTCAACCCGTTCACCGGCCAATCCCGCTCCGGCACCAGCGGATCTGGAAGCCCCTGGTGGCATGCCGTCAACAATGAGTTACTTCGCGACCAGATCGAGGCACAAATCCTCGTCAACGACCTCGCCGAAACAGCTTCGACGAACGGCGCCAGACTGTGGATCGAGTTTCTCCGCAGCCCCAATGACGCAACCTTTTATCGTGCCCACAATGCGAGCATTCTTGCGGGCTACTGCAACGCCGCTGAATTTGCGCGGTACGAAACGAAGCCGGAACGCACGTTGATGAATGACATTTTGCTGCGGGTCTTGTTCGTACAAGCGCTCGTCGCGCAGGATCACGATGTCCTCGGCGGATTCGGAGCACTCGCCCGCGTGTTCGGCGGTCGTATCGACACGCTGGTCGAGTTCGCTGTGGCAATCCCTTCCTTGTACCCCCATCACTACCCGCTGCCGGAAACGCGCCGGATGCACAAGGCCATCACGATCACCGCCCAGCAACAAGCACGCCTTTCGATTGCGCCGAGCCAATCACCTGATTCGACCGACAGCGACAGCGACAGCACGTTTAGTGAACGAGCGCGGGCCTGGACGAAGCCCATCGCGAGGTTCGTCAATCACGTGGTCATGCGTCCACGAGTCGGGCGCCTGTTGAAGTACGCGGCCAATGAACTCAACGATGCACGCGCGTTGCAGTTCGCACTGCTCGGTCGACCAAATTATCCAGCAGGCTTGGTGAAGCGCCGCGGCGAGACAAGATCGTGAGCTCCCGCAAATGACGCAAGCCGAGTATGCAGGCCCGCGTTTGCGAGCCATGATGACGCAATCGTGGCGCGACGTTGCATTTGTTCACTGGCCCGTTCCCGTTGAGCAGTACGCCGCCCGCATTCCACAAGGGCTCGAACTCGATACCCATCAAGGTCGTGCCTGGGTCAGTGTCGTGGCGTTATCGATCGCACAGATCCGACTCCCAATTCTCGGCCGAATACCGATCATGCCAGCATTTCCAGAGCTGAACCTCAGGACCTACGTGCGACGGGGAACTCGGCGCGGTGTCTACTTCTTTCGCATCGAAGCAACCAATCGTCTTGCGGTCGCAACTGCGCGCATGCTCTTTCACGCGCCGTACCACAGAGTCCCGATGACGATGACCGTGGGCGCCCCAACGAATATCACGACGAACGTGGCGGCTCCGACCATCGCGCGTTACACGAGCACAATGCAACCGATCGATGTTACAACCGATCCGCTCGCAGCGTTTCTGACCGCCCGGACGTGCATGTTTTGTGACTACTCCAACGGATCCAAAATCCTTCGCTGCGACATCGAACACGGCCCATGGGATCTCCGCGGTGCCGCGGTCGATATCGAAGCACACTCGTTGTTTGCTGGCGCTGGTCTTCAACAACCCGACACAGAGCCAATCGCGTACTGGGCCCGCGAGACGGCAACGCGGATTGCCTGGCCCCGGCGCGGCTAACGCTGTAACAGCAGCCCCGCTTTGATCACGTAGGGATCGGCGAATCCTTGCGTCAGTTGTGTGTACGCGCCCCGCAGCGCAGCGTGCACTTCGGAGTTAAACGGCTCAATTTCGGCCAAGGTCACGAGCGCGCGCAATCGATGGGCGAAGCTGTTCGATTGCTCGGCGAGCTGGATCGCGGTGCGAGCATGTTGAGCGGCGAGCACGAGGTCGTCTCCGAGGCTCAGTCGCATTGCGGCCTCCGCACTCCAGAGTTGCGGCGCTTCGCGCATCTCCTGAGTCCGGTCAAAAACCTTACGGCCGGATTCGAACGTTCGGTACGCATCGTCGGTTCGCCCCAATCGCTGCAAAATCTCCGCCCGGATCAAATAGCCCCGAGCGTGAGCTAAGAAGCCGAGCCGCTGCGCGTCCGCGAGCGCTTCGTCGACGATCACCAAGGCCCGCTCGGGATCGTCGCTCGCGATGACCCAGCTCAACGTCCAGCGCGCAAGAATCAACGGAAAATCAAGTTCGTGCTCGTCTGCGATAGCGAACGCGCGCTCCGAGGCGGTCTGAGCAGTCCGAGAGTCGGCTCGAAGCCACGCGAAGACTGCCATCGTTACCGTGGTGAACGCGGCCATGAACGGGCCCAACTCACCGGACTCTTGCATCGAATACATTGCTTCGACCCGGTTCCAAGCGTCATCGAATCGGCCCGTATGCCACTCGCAATAGGCCAGTTCTGCCTGCGCCGTGAAGCCCGGATCGAAGCTGCCGGCGGCCGCGAACGCGCTCCGGAAACTCGGCTGGTACAGGTCTATAGCCGTGTTCGCTTGTTGTTCAGCATCGACTATTTCGCCAGCATGCAGCGCGACCGTCGCGTTGTACTGATGTGCGATGACCCGCAGCAACCGATCCCCGGCTTCGTTCGCCGTCCGTTCCAACTCGAATGCCGCGACCTTCATCGCTGGATAGTCACCCAGCGCCAGCGCCCGCCCCCAGACCATCGTCAGCGCTAACGCTTTTTCAATAGCGCCACCGTACTGCTCGGCTAACAGGACCGCGCGGTTTGTGACGACGGCAAATTCGTCATCGGCTGCGCCATCGCGACGATGCAGCAGCGGCGCAAGCGCAAACAGCACCTTCAACTCTGATGTTGCATCTTCTCGAGTCGCGTCCGGGCGCTGCAACAACCAAGTTGCTCGCCGCAACGCTACGATCGCTTCCGTAAGTGCAGATTTTTGGTCGTTGAGTTTCGCAGCTCGCCGCCAATACCGCACTGCCTCGACGTAATTGCCGGCGCCTTCGAAATGGCGGGCAAGCAACTCCGGGTCCGTTTGCTCAACGCCGGAACGGACCACCATCAGCGAGCGAGCAATTCGCTCGTGCAGCTGTGATCGATCATCGGTCAACATCGATTCGTAGGCGGCGTCGTGCACTAACGCGTGCCGAAACCGATACGCGGCATCCTCACCGAAACTCCGACGTTCGAGCGCACCCACCTCGACCAACCGCTCGCAGTAGTCGCCAACTGCGGCGATCGTTGCTCCGGTCGCAGCAGCAAGTACCGCAACATCTATTTCGCGCCCGCAGACCGCGGCTTGTTGCAACACGCGCCGTTCGACGGGCATCGAATCGAGCCGAGACATCAGCGAGTCCTGAAGCGAACTAGGAATTTCCAACGGCCGGCTTGTAACACTTTGTGCTGCACCTTGCGCGGTGACCCACCGAGCAAACTCTTCGATATTGAGCGGCACACCGTCGCTGCGCGAACAGATCTCACGCAGCGTCGTGTTCGAAACGCGATGCCCATCGGTGGCCGAACGAACGAGCACGAGCGACTCCGAATCGCTGAGGCACTCAAGCGGAACGATTCGAACGTTCGCGGCCGCCAGCGAAACGGCGAACTCCGAGGTACGACAAGTCAAAATCACCAACAAACGTGGGATCTTTCGCTCGCTCAAGACGGATTGAAACCAATTCTGAGTCGTCGCATCGACCCACTGAGCGTCGTCGAACACAATGACACAGGGCCGCCCGTCGGAGGTTCGTTCGATGAACGTTGCAACAACATCGAGGGCCCGCTCCCGACGAAGCCGCCACGAACGCGAAGTCTCATTATTTGATGGCTGGGTGTTTGTCGATTGGCCCTCACTGAAACCAAGCAATTCACGCAGCGCCTGCGCATCGCTTTCGTACTCGGCGGCAGCGAGGAGTGCCGACAAAGATTCTGGTGATGCCTTAGCGAAATATTGAACGATCGGAAATAGCGGAGTGGCGGTGTGTTCGGCAGTGCAGCGGAATTCAAACCGATTGGAGTGGCCAACACCTATCGAGTTCAGCGCAGCATCTACTAAGCGCGTCTTGCCCACCCCTGCATCACCGACAATGAGCACGGCTTGTTGGTTTCCACTCGCAGCTTCGAACCAAGCGTCATGGATCGTTCGCAGCTCGTTGGTCCTACCGACAAGCGGCAAGAGGCCTCGTTTCACGGAGGCCTGAAATCGGCCGATGTCCGAGGCCATCGCAACGAGTTGAAAGAGACGCGTCTTGGCCGAAGCCGTGTCGAGGCCGGTGTCTTCCCACAATTCACATTCAGCCCAACCCTCAAGGGCGAACCTTGTCGTCTCGGTCACGACGATGGCCCCCGGCGCCGCCCGGTTCGCGAGCAACGACGCCAGCGTCGGAGTGGGTCCAAGCACCTCGAACTCGTCGCCCCCGGTTCCATAACCCACAACGGCTGGACCTGTCGCGATTCCAATACGAGCAAGTAACGGTGCACCATCGGAGGATCGCAAGGCGCTCGTGCTCTCGAGAATTTTTGCTGCCGCACCAGCCGCCAAGACGGTTTCTTGTTCGCTTGCGGATCGCGCTCCGAAACATCCAACGACGCGTTCCGCCGATCGGCTGATCACGACGCCGCCGCCTTGGCGAAGCACAGCGGACGTTGCATCTCGAAAGGCGGTCGTGAGGGCTGCGTACTCTTCAAGTTCGAGGGTGCGCGCCAACCGAGCGGCGTCTGCGAGCTGTGCTTCAACCACCGTGACCTGGCGGCGCGAAGCGACCGGAGCGGTTTGCGAATGATCCGACGCCGATGCTTTGGCCGAAGGGGAAATTTGGCCAGTTGCCTCAGAATTCGGCGCCGTCTTCCCGCTGGCGAATTCCCAATCCCAAAGGGTTTCATTTTGGCTCAAAACTGCGAATTCAAGCTTGCGAATTTCGGCACTGGGTTCGATTGCGCCAGCAGCGAGGTTGTCGCGAAGCTCACGACAGGCGCGTAGAGCTTCGACTTGGCGGTGGCTTCGATACAGCGCCACCACTAAGCGCGCCCAGCTACCTTCGCGAAACGGCGCCACCACGACAGCAGCTCGCATCTCAAGAGAGGCTTGATGGGCTTCGCCCGTCGCCAAGAGTGCGTCACCAACCAAATCGCGACCAGAGGCCGCAAGCTCATCGAGCCGCTCTGCTTCGTTCATCGCCCACGGCGAATCTCGAAACTCAGCGTACGCCTGGCCGCGCCAACGGCCCAGTGCTCGGCGGGCTGTGGTGCATGCTGTTCGAGGGTCACGCGCCGCAAACGAACTGTGAGCCGCCAGGATTTCTGCTTCGACAACCTGACCGTCGATGACGATATCGTCGGGCACGAACGTGTAATACGACCCGTTTGTAGTAATTTTTGCGCCGCCAATCCGGTGTCGGATTTGGGCAATGTGGCTCTGCAATGTCGCTGGGGTGACGCTTTCACCCAGGTCAAACCACAAGTCGTCGAGAAGGCGATCCGCATGAACGGGTCGGCCCAAATCTACGATAAGCCGAGCAAGGACACCCCGGCGCTTAGCTCCCGCGACCGCAATCTCGCCTTGGGAATCGCGCAGTGTCAGCGCGCCAAGTACACCAACTTCCATCACATGTAACCAATCCCCATGAAGTTTGCTGCTTGCAGCGTGCTTGCAGCGGTGCCTGTCAGGCTACTCCAGAGCAACACAAATGGAAACGACTCCTCGGTTCCGCTTCACCGAGATGTCCCGCCCGATTTGTTACGCGCGGCCAGGTTGGTGGGGGCGCACGCAGTAAATTCGGCGGGACGTTCGGGTTATAACCCAGTAGCGCAAGATGCCGTTAGCAACCCTGAATCGGTTCGCTGGCAGTGGTCGCCCCTTCGGGCGCTTGGCGACGAATCGCTTGGGAGCTCTTGGTTGCAGGGCCCGTGGCCGCGGAAATCTCCGGACGACCACTGAGGAATGCATCGATTTGGCGCGAGGCGTCGGGCGTCGACACGAGCACAGCCTGTTGCCCGCGTAGCTCGGGTCGCACCGCGAAGGTTTCTGTGATCACCTTGGCGTCGGAATGCAACGCACTGAATAGCCCCAACAAGTCGCGGGCCCGAAGCCGATCGTCAACCACAAGATGCGACAAGACCCGGCGCAACAATGCCGCGGGATCGCTACCTACATTCGCAAGGATCCGGGCGCCGAGTTGGCGCAACGCCACTTGTTGGCGCAAGACGCGTCCCAAATCGGCTCGATGATCCGGCACCCATCGACCCCCAATCAAGTACTCCGTATGGCGCGACCGGCTGTAGTTCAACGCTTCGATACCGTCAAGATGACCGCACCCAGCAGGCTCGAACAAGCCAGATTTGTTATCGCGAGTTGGGTGCGCGAACCCAATGTTGATCCCGCCCAGTTCATCGACCAGTGCGCGAAACGATAGGAAGTCGGCTTCAATCACGTGATCCACAGCTATACGTACATTCTTCACGATCGTGTCGACCAACAGCGGCGCGCCACCAAAGGTGTATGCAGCGTTCACCTTTTGTTCGCCGTGACCAGGGATCGCAACCCACAGATCTCGCGGGATCGACAAGACGCGCAATGTCTTGTTCCGAGGATCGACACGTACCAGCACGACAGTGTCCGATCGGCTCCCTGAAACACCAAACGGTTCGGGCTCACCCGTCGAGACAAACGAACGACTGTCGCTGCCGATCAGCAAAAACGTCTGCGCTCCCATCAGCGCAGACCCTCGATGCATCGTCGGCCGGGTCGTGAGATGCACCGTGTTGGGGGGCTTCACACCATCGATTCGGCTGGATTCAAACACAAAGACGCCCCCGGTCAACGCGGCGGCAGTGCCCAGCGCGATCGCCGAGCGCACGGCGAATGACCGCCGGGCTTTCGTTCGCCGAGGTTCCATATCGACAACGACGACATCGCCGCTCCCGTCGCTCTTCCAGGGCTTCTCCGCGCGGCTCCGCGCCGCGTCGGTTGGCGCATCAGGGTCACTTCGCATCGATCGCAAGGCGGATAGGTCGTCGGGAAAATGATTGGCGCCGTTGTCGTCGGGAAAGCTATTGACTCCGTTGTCGTCGGGGCTCATTGAAAGTCCTTTAAAGATATACGTAATTGAGTACGGGCGCGATTGATGCGGGAACGAACCGTCCCAACGGGTATCGACAACGCGGTTGCGATGTCGTCGTAGGTGAGGTCGGCCCAGGCGAACAGCAAGACAGTCTCGCGGTCGTCGGCGCTTAGGGCACCGAGTGCCGCGGCGACGGCAACCTCATCGATTCTGGGATTCGCGTGCGCGGCCAATGGATCGCGCCCGTGCTTGGCGTACGCCTTCCATTGCGCGCCATCTTGGCGGGCTCGCCGGCGAAGTAGGTTCACGGTGATTCCGTAGAGCCACGGCCGAGCGTTGGCGCAGGACGTTTCGAAACGGGAACGACTCGCGAACGCTTCGCCGAACACTGCCGCTGCGATGTCGTCGGCCACCGTCGCGCCGAACCGACGGGCGACGTACCGGTGAATTGCCTCGTAGTGCCGCTCAAAAACCGGACCAAACTGTTCGACATCGTGCAGCGATCGCAGGATCGCGGCACCGTCATGGTCGGCTCCGTCCACGAGCGGATCCTTTGCTAACTCAATGAATGCCATCGCTGTGGTATTGCCACAACGATGCGCAAAAGTTCACGGTCAGCTCGCACAGCTCTGTTGATCGGTGGGTTCGCCCCGACGCGGCGGCTGACGTTGGGCCAGCCGCACATCCAATTCCGCCCAGATCGATTCGTAGGCGTGCGCGGCCGCGCAGCCGGGAGCGTAACGAGCCACAGGAGCAAGCACGGCGCCCATGCGTTCAACATCAGCAGAATACGGCACCGGGGCCGACAGAGTTTCGGGCCTGGTGAGTTGCACGTGTTCGATGAGATCGCGGTGCAACTTCCTACGCCGATCGACCATCGAAAAAAACGGCAGAACATGGGGGTTTCCACAGTCCAGCGAAGCGATGCGATCGTGCAGCGATTCCAGTGTGCGCACCGAAAGCGGCGACGGGATCAGTGGAACCAAGAGCGCAGCCGCCAACGCGATCACGCCATCGGACAGATCCGTGAGCCCGGGCGGGCAATCGAGAATGATTTCGTCGTACCAATCACCGATCGCTTCTACCGTTGTGCGCAACCAAAACGGATCGGGCAGCGAAGCATCGAGACCATCGCCCGAGACCATCCAGCCAGCGGGAGCAGGAAGCACATCCAGCAACGGAATTTCCGTGGCATGCGCTTGGCCGTCGGCGGGGCTTTCTTTTTCTGAACCCCGGACGCGCAACAAATAGGCAGCGGCACCTTGGGGATCAAGATCGATAATGAGCGTGCGGCGACCCGAGATTGCACTCAAGTATGCAAGGTTCACGGCAGTCGTTGTTTTGCCAACGCCACCCTTCACCGCTGCAATTGCCAGAACCCTCATGTGCACTTTCTGTCGACGCTCACACCAACCCGCCCGTGAACCGTCGCCGGTACACGGGTCAAGACAATACGGGATACAGGCTGGACAAAGCGCACTATCGACCGCGTTATGGTGCGGACGTGACAAATCTCAGCTCCGAAGGCGATGATCGAGCACTCGTCATTCGCGATTTGACCAAACGTTTCGGGACGGCGGTCGCCGTGGCGGGCATCAACCTCGATGTGCCACGTGGGAGCTTCTTCGGGCTCGTCGGACCAAACGGCGCAGGCAAGACGACCACGATCAACATGGTCACCGGGCTACTGCGGCCCGATGCCGGAGGAATCTGGATCGATGGGGTGAGCATGTGGCACGATCCGGTGGGCGCCAAGGCGCGCATTGGCGTGCTCCCCGACGGGCTAAGGCTCTTCGAACGGCTCAGCGCATCGGAGCTGCTCATGTACCACGGCATGTTGCGCTCGATGCCCGAAGCCGTCGTTCGTGAGCGTGCGTCCCAACTCCTTGCGACCCTCGATCTCAGTACCACGGACACCAAACTTGTGGCGGATTTCAGTCACGGCATGCGCAAAAAAGTGACACTCGCCGCGGCGCTGATACACGCACCGCGCGTGTTGTTTCTGGACGAACCGTTCGAAGGCGTAGATCCGGTATCGGCCCGCGCGATTCGTTCCGTTTTGGAACAGTTCACGGGCAATGGCGGCACCGTCGTGCTCTCCAGCCACGTCATGGATCTCGTGGAGCGGCTCTGTAGCCACGTCGCGGTCATGCACCACGGCAGCATCGTGGCCGCGGGCACGACGGCAGAGCTCCGAGGCGACCGTTCTCTCGAAGATGTCTTCGTCGCCCTCGTCGGCGGCGACGATAACCCGATCGATATGTCATGGCTTGGCGTTTCGCACGACTAAAGCTGCGCCTATTACGCAACGGATTACTGCGCAATCCGAAACGACTCCCGCTCGTCATCATTGCCGCGTTGATTCCCCTTCCCATCGCCGCGACCATGTTCGCAGCCATCGCTGACGCTTCGAATCAACCGCATCCGTCGACAATCGTGACCCTCGCCTGCGGGACCATCATGCTGGCGTGGATCACGGTTCCGGTGCTCGGGTACGGCAACGACGACACTCTGGACCCAACGATTTTCGCACTATTTCCCTTCACCACCGGGCAGTTAATGCGCGGGATGTTGGCTGCTGCCGTTGTTGGCATCGGACCTTTGTTCACCGTGTTCGCGTTAAGTGGCACGCTCGTAGCATTCGTGTCGGACGTCCCAACGTTGCTGGCCTCGGTTGCGTTGATCGCAGTTCAACTCTTGAGTGCCGTGACCCTGTCGCGAGCGATCACGACTTCGTTGGGGTCGATGTTGGCATCACGACGGGGACGCGACATCGCGATGCTCATCACGGTTGCGCTGCTCGTCGTCGCGGAGCTGCTGAATACGCAGTTGCAGCGCAACCTCGGTGCGAAGTCCTCGAATACCTTTGATCGACTGGCAGGATTCGCGCGCTGGTCGCCGCCGGGAATCGTCGGGCGAGCGTTCGCGGGTCTGGCAACCCACGACTGGGCGTTGGTCGCCGTGGCCCTCGCGGTACACGCCGGGATCATTGTGGTTTCGGTAGTGCTGTGGACGCGAGCGCTCGCACGGACAGTCGATCGCCCGATGGTCGCGCCGAAAACCGCCAGCCACCGCCATCCCAGCGAACGGGCGCGCGCTCGATCGGCGCGTTCCATTTTTGTGCACATGAACTTCTTGCCGAAGAATCGCACCGGGGCAGTTGCTGCCCGAGAGCTGCGCGCGTTCCGGCGCGATCCGCGACGCGCTGCGATGCTGATTCCTGCGATCACGGTTCCGATTGTCTGGGCGTTGTCCTTGCGGCCGTCGGGCGCGAAACTCTCCGACGGCATCCCGCTATTCGCACTCGCAGGAATCGTGTTCACGAATCGTTACTCTGCCAACTTGCTCGGCGTGGACGGCAGTGCGTACTGGCCGCACATCGTGGAAGGTTCCGCTCCCTATTCCGATCTCGTCGGCAAACAACTCGCGATCTCTCTTGTGATCACGCCGTTGGTAATCGTGCTCGCTATGGGATTTGGCGTGGTTGCGGGCGCGTACGCTGCGGCGTTACTGACGATCCTGCTGATTCCAACCGTCTTGGGTATCCACCTCGGCATTGGCGTGATTTCGAGCGCCCGATTTCCGCAGGCAATTCCAGAACGGGGAAATCCCTTTGGCACGATGAACGGGCAGGGCTGCGCAAACGGCATCGCAGCGGTCGTCATGTTGATGATTGAGTTACTATTGCTCCTGCCGGTAGGAATCGCCTTGATTCTCGCGATTCGCTTCCAGATCGTTGTAGTTCCCGTGATTCTGGCCCTTTCTTACGCAATGGGTTGGTTCATCTGGCGAACTGCGACGCGATACGCGAGCGAATATCTCGCTCCTCGACTGCCGGAGTTGCTGGCTTTGATCGACGCAAAACAGGCCTGAACATCGACACAATCGTGTTTAACTAGGCTCACAACGGCGCTTTTGTTGTGAAAACTGCCAAATTTTTCAAAAAAGTACCGGAATCAAGTGGGAAATCCACTACTTCGCGCTTCGGGCGTGCAATGCTCGCAGCCGCCTGACATCCCCTACTTGGAGGCATACACAAAGTGAACCGCAGTGAGTTGGCCAAGGCATACGCCGAGCGCAACGACATCACCCCCCGTCAAGCCAAAGAGACGATTGAATCTCTCGTTGACTTGATCACCGAAACAGTGTCCGCCGGTGAAGACGTAGCAATTTCGGGCTTCGCGAAGTTCCGTCGCGTTGACCGTCCCGCGCGTATGGGCCGCAACCCAGCGACAGGCGCACCGGTAAAAATCAAGGCAAAGCGTGTCGCCAAGATCACACCGTTGAAGGCATTCAAAGACGCAGTGATTTCGGGTAAAGCGCCGAAGAAAGTCGCGGCGAAGAAAGCTGCTCCCGCCAAAAAAGCGGTAGCGAAAAAGGCCGTTGCGAAAAAAGCTCCAGTCAAAAAGGCCGTTGCGAAAAAGAAATAACACCACTTCTCCACCACATGCGACCACCAGTCCGGTCGCATGACACAGAAAGGCCCCGCTTCCCTACAGCGGGGCCTTTCTTGTTACGCGGCGTTAGCGTCTCCATCGTCGGATGGTGACCTTTGAGGCCTTCGGATCATCGGGGTCGAGTTCGAGTTTCAACCGTTCGTCGTCGCGTTCAGTGTCGTCGTGATTCACCACGACCGCGGTCTCTTCGTGGTTACGACCTTCGAGCGCATTGGCCAGCCCGAGCATCCCCGCAGCCAAGCTCGACCCGACCGCGCTCCCCGCAAACCGCTGCACCGCAGTCTCCCTGTGTCCCTCGGGTATTCCGTAGACGGAATATTGCAGGGACACAGAGGGGGCGGCCACGGCTATGGCGGCGCAATGGTCCGGACCGACATTGAGCTCCATGACGGTCCAGTCTGAGGGGGCGCGCGTGAGGTATCCGCCCTTGATTCCCTCGCCCGTTGCCTTGAGATACGCCTCAACGCGAGTCCAGTGCTGCGTGAACGAAATCTCTTTATCTACCGTCGTTGACCACTGCTCGAATTCGTCGTCGCTCATCGTGCGGCGAGCGAGCCGATCGAGATACGGGTGCGGACGAATGAACTCCGCGTCGATCCCCAAAGGAACCGTTGATTTCGCGAGAAGCGAGCAGCCTTGTGTATTCGTACCGTTCAGGAAATGGACTGCCGTTTCGGCCAGGCCGAGGCGCTCGCACATTTCGGCCGTCGAGATCGAATCGTCGAACTGCCAGACTTCAACGTCGGTCACTGGGTCGGCCCCTCGGCGACAAGTTCTGCGACCGCGGCCGCGAAGACTTCCGTGTGCCGATCAACTTGCGCGACAGTGGTAGCCGGAGACATCAACGCCATGTTATGAAATGGTGTCAACAAAATTCCGCGGTTCAAACAGTACAGGTGCAACAACGATTCGAGTTCATGATCAACCGCCGCGGCGGCTTGGCCGCCGTTGCGCGGCGGTGGGCAAAACCAGTACTCGGCTCGGCAACCCAAACGATTCACGTGCCACGCAAGATCATGCGCGGCAATTACATCCTTCACACCGTCGGTCCAGCGGATCGCCAACGCGTCCATTCGTGCGAACGCCTCATCAGTGAGCACGTGTTCGAGCGTGGCTTTGATCGCGCAGATCGCCAATGCATTGCCCGACAGTGTGCCGCCGATGCCACTTACATCGGCGTTCGGGCTCTGCACCACGTGCGGTGTCGATGCGACCGCAACGGCATCGGTCATCCCGAACGCAGCAGCCGGGATACCGCCCGCAATCGGTTTGCCGATGACAAAAATGTCCGGCTCGAGACCCCACGCTTTGGTAGCACCGCCGGGCCCGGCGCACAAGGTGTGAGTTTCGTCGACGATCAATAACGTGCCGTGTTTACGAGTGATTTCGCGCAAACCATCATGAAATCCGGGTTCAGGATGCACGATCCCAATATTGGTGAGCGCGGGCTCGCACAAGACCGCGGCTACATCGCCGCCCGCAAGCGCCGCTTCAAGGGCCACGAGATCGTTGAACTCGACCACCTTGGTTGACTGCGCAGGATCTACCGGCGGCCCGACGTTTCCCGGCCGCGGCGCCATCACGCCGTCACCGTCGAGCGCAACCAACGTTTCGTCGACAGTGCCGTGGTAACACCAATTGAATACCAATATTTTCTGACGGCCGGTTACGCTGCGCGCTACTCGCAACGCGAAGCGATTCGCATCGGTAGCGCTCATCGCGATTTGCCACCATGGCAACCCGAAACGCCGTTGGAGCTCTTGGCCAACCCACACGCTGTCCGCGGTTGGCAACATCATGGTGATGCCGCGTTCGACGCGTTGCTGCACGGCCGCGACGGTCGCGGCAGGCGAATGACCACACATGGCGCCAGTATCGCCGAGGCACAAATCAACGTATTCATGACCGTCAACATCGACAACCGTTGCGCCGTTCGCGCGCTCGGCGAAGATGGGAAACTGCCCCGGCCAACGGCGCATCCAATTCATGGGGACACCGCCAAGAAAGCTCGAACTGGTTTGCGTTGCGAGCTCGCGGGATCGGGGATGGGACTGCTCAAACGTGGTGAGCTCACGTTCGAGCAACACTGCGATCCGATGCGGATCGATGATGGGAGACACGGGAACCTCTCGTGAAATGTTTGTGCCCCGACGTTAATGCCCGATCAAGCGCTCCGTGATGCTCTTGCCACTCGGGGCTTGACCCGAACGCTGTGCCTTTGCATCAATCTGCATCGCGCCGTGCTGCGCGAAACGCGTTGCGATCCAGCGCAGCGGTTCCGGTTCCCAGTTACGAGACTGATGACGAGTCATGGGCAGATCTGTGAGGTCGCTCTCGGTATCGGTGATGAGATCGGCAAGCACGCGCCCGCCAAGATTCGTGGCCGCAACTCCCTCCCCGGTGTAACCGCGAGATGTCGCGATGCCAGTGGCGCGGTCGTAACCCATCGTCGGCACGAAGTCTCTCGGTACCCCCAGCACGCCACCCCACTGATGGGTGAAGGCGATGCCGGACAGTTGCGGAAACCATTCGGAAACTGCATGTTTCAATCGTTCGTGCGTGGGTTGATGGCGATCGTGTTCGGGCGCGATCCCAGAACCAAAGTGATAGGGCGCACCGCGACCACCGAACAGAATCCGGCCGTCTTGCGTACGACTCAAATAGTCGACCGTGAGTGCTTGCGAATGCGTGACTGCTCGATGCGTCCAGTTGATTTCTTGGAGTTGCGAATCGCTGAGCGGTTCCGTCATCACGATCAACGAATACAACGGCAACACTTGGCGTTTCGTCGGTTTCAACTGCGAGAGGTAACCCTCGCCTGCGAGCACAATCACGGTTGCGTTCACATTGCCCTGAGCGGTTCGCAACACCGGATTCGCGCCCCCTTCGAAACTTTCGACTCTCGTGCGTTCGTAGATCGTTGTGTTTGCGTGTCGCTCGACGTTACGAGCCAAACCACGCACTAACCGGCCGGGATGAATTGCCGCCGTCGCGTTACACAACAGCGAACCTTGCACACCGTCGACATTGAGAAACGCCATAGTTTCATTGGCGTTCATGCGTTGATGGAACTCCGGGAATCCGAGCTTGGCGTACGTACGCTCGATTGCGTCGAGCGCTGATAGCTGGTGCTTGCCGATCGCGAGGTGTAACTCACCGTCGCGTTGGTAGTGGGCGTCGATTCCTTCGACTTCGCACACACGACCAACCTCATCGACAGTATGGACCATCGCAAGGTGCACAGCTCGAGCCGAGTCGCGACCGTATTTGTGCGTCAGCAGATCAGGCCCCGCACCAAAACCCGAGGTACACCATGCACCATTGCGACCCGATGCGCCAAAGCCAGCAATCTCAGATTCAACAATTGCAATACGCAGCGACGGATCGCGGCGAGCAAGGTAATACGCAGTCCACAAACCTGTGAATCCCGCACCCAAAATCGCAATATCGACATCAATCGAGGCATCGAGCGCAGGCCGAGGTGTGAGATCATCGCCGCAGGTCTCCAACCAGTAGGACAGATCGCGGTAATTCCTCGCTGACGGCATGCCGGCCAGGCTACCGAGCCCCAACTGCCCACGTTCGTTGTACCAATAAGCACGTAGATCGTGCTTATTGGTACAACGGTCGGTGGGTTTGGAGCGCAGCGTGAATACGGTCGATCGTGAGGTGAGGCTGAGACTTCACGTCGTCCCAGGTCGCGACCACGATTCGCCATCCGAGTCGCTCGAGGGCGGCCGTCCGCAGACGGTCCTGTTTCCATCGCGCCCGAGTTGCATGCCATTCGAAGCCTTCAGTTTCGAACGCCACCAACCGTCGCGGCCACGCGAAATCGAGGCGAAATCGCCGACCATTTGGGCCATCGACCCACCACTGCCGCTGCGCCTCAGGCAAGACACTATTGCTCAACATGCGCCATGCGAGCACCTCCAGCTCAGATTCGAGCGTTCCTGGTTTCGCGCTCTCGACGATCGCCCGGATTTTGGGCGTTCCGGCACGGCCGCGGCCACCGATAAGGGCGAGTCGTCTCGCGAGATCGTCGATCGTGAGCAAACGCAACGACCGAGCCCGCTCGAACGACATCGACAATGCATCCAAACTCAGCTTCGGCGCAATATCGAACAGCGCCCGCGCCGCGTCCGTCGTGCGGATTCCATCAATTGACAACACCGGTTCGGCGTAGCGATTGAAACGATGCGTCCTCACAACATGGTCGGCAGCACCGTCATGCGCGATGGCAATGCGCCGCAACCGCGGATTGCGATCGCCAGCCGCGGTGACGTGCAGCGGAATCTTTGCAAAGCCGTTCCCGAACTGCATCAGACGCGCCGCAGTCATGTGTGACGCGATGCCGTTCGTAGCAAGTGTGGCTGCCGCGATCGCAGCGCGTTCAGAGATCGGCGCACCGCGCATCCGGTACACACCATCGGCCACCGGCACGAAGAGCCCATTTTCGATCGATTGGCCAATTGCCGAACGGGACAACCCCGCACTCTCGGCTTGCGCGCGGTCCAAGATTCCATACTGCTGGCTCGCGAGATCGAGCGCTCGTTGATGAGCAGGTCGCATTGTTTCCCCAATTGCACGTAACAGTTCATGACATGGGGGAAGTAACGGCAACAGTACTACCCACCTGCGACCCACCCCCAGCCACACCCACCCCCAGCCCCACCCCCAGCGTTCGTTGTACGCATAAGCACAATTGTTGTGCTTATTGGTACAACGGTCGCATGGGGGTTGGGGGTTGGGGATTGGGTCGAGTTGAGGTTGAGTTAGGGGGCCGCGGTGAGGCGTTGCAATGCGGCTTTCACACGATCTGGGTTGGTCATTCGGTACATCGGCGGCAAGGAATCGATGATCTTGGCGCCGTAGCTACTAGTCACCAACCGTCGGTCCATAATTGCCACAACTCCCCTGTCTGCATCACTGCGGATCAGACGGCCGACGCCTTGCGCGAGCAACAGCGCTGCCCGTGGGAGATCGAAGGTTTCGAAGCCGCTCTGGCCTTCATTTTCGGCTTGTTCCCGGCGCGCCATGGCGAGTGGATCATTTGGACGCGAGAATGGCAGCTTGTCGACGATCACCAAACTCACTGCGGGCCCCACGACATCGATGCCTTGCCACAGCCCGAGCGAGCCAATCAAGCATGAGTGTTCGATTTTCGCGAACTCGACCATGAGCTTCGCTCGCGGCATGTCGTCGGGCGAAAGCACCGGTAGCAACGGCAGGCGTTCTTGCAACGCTTCACGCAGTGCCGCCGCGGCTTTCAGCGAGGTACATAGCCCAAGCGTGCGACCACCGGCCGCGTCGATCAACGCGACGGCCTCGTCGATCCACGCGTTAGCAAATTCTTCTTTGCGCGGATCGGGAAGATGCGCCGCGCAATACAAGATCGCCTGTTTGCGGTAATCGAACGGGCTTCCCACATCTAGCGCAGTGAATTGATCTGGATGCTCGGGTGGCGTTTCGTACAGCGGATCGTTCTCATCAAGTTCAGCCGCGCCGACCCGAACCTTTTGGCCGGGCGCCTCCGGCCGAAGCCCGAGCCGCCACGCCATCGGAGCGAAGTCGTCGCCTAACGCAAGCGTCGCGGAGGCCAACACGGCGGTTCGTTTGGAAAACAACGTCGTGGACAACGGCGGCCCGACATCGATGCGCGCGATATTTAGGACCGGAGGATCTCGTCGCTCTACCCAAATCGCGTCGCGTGCAGGCGTGGCCTGCAACATGTACTGAACGTCTTCGCGAGTCGAGTTCACGAAGCGAGCGACCCGCAACACTCGTTGGGCCGGATCGGTAACGTCTACCGGCATTTTTGCGATTTCGCTGCTCATCGCGCTCAGTTGTTCGTTGAGCGCGAGCAAGGCTTGGCGCAGCCCGGCTTTATCAAGATCGATGCGCTGGCCTTCGGCGATGCTGCCCAACAACTCCGACCACCGCTTCGCACGTTCGGAGAGCGCGATCACGAGATCAGCATCACCACCGTCTTCACCGGCCATGATTGTGCGCACTTGCGCGGCCAGGCGATTGAGTCTCGTCGCGCCCAACGACACACCGAACGCGTCGGCCGCGATGTCTTCGAGACTGTGGGCTTCGTCGACCACGACAAAATCGTGCGGCGGCAGCACTTTGCCGTTCGCGACGAGATGCTGAGCGTACAACGCAGTGTTCACCACGACGATGTCGGCGGCGGCAGCATTATCGCGGGCTTTTTCCGCGAAGCACGACTCACCGAAACTGCATTTCGCTTTGCCCGGGCACTCTTGAGAATCGATACTGAGCTGAGCCCAGAGTGCTTCCGGAATCGCAACCGGCGCTTCGCCGCGTTCGCCCGTTGTGGTCTCGCTGATCCAACCGTCGAGCTCATCCAGTACAGCATCATCGGCGCGAATTCCCGTGAGCGCGCCGCCGCGATCGCTATCGACTTCTTCTTTGCGGGCCAAACACACGTAATTCGAACGCCCTTTGAGTTGCGCGAACGAGAACTGCGTATCGAGCGACTCCTGCAAAAACGGCAAGTCCTTGTTGCACAATTGTTCTTGTAGTGCTTTCGTCGCGGTCACGATGACAACGCGTTTTCCGGCGAGCACCGCGGGCACGAGGTACGCCAGACTCTTTCCCGTTCCCGTACCTGCTTGCACCAGGAGATGTTCGTGATTGGCGAACGCGTTCGCGACCGCATCACACATCGCTTGTTGGCCATCGCGCACGACACCATTCGGTAGCGAGCCAACCGCGGCAGAAAGTGCAGTCCGCGCTGCATCGATTGCGGCTTGCGGCGACGCGGGTTTCACTCGACGATATCGACGGCGCTCACCGAAAAGAACGGCGCGAGCAGCAGCTTGTGCGGGTCGATCGCAGCGCTCGATTCGTACGCAGCAATTTGGTTTGCGCTACGACGCCCGGTCGCGGCCCGCGCAAAATCGAACGCATCGATCGTAAGCGTTGGGCTCGTATCGGTTGCCGGGCCGAACGCGACTTCACCGTTTGGAGTGCAGAGGTGCAATGGCTGCGTTGTCCCAGGGCCGGCAACCGTTACCGCCCACTGAAACGAGTACTGCGCTACGTCAACCGAATGGTCTGTGACCACGCCCAACGCGTGCGCGATATCGAGTTCGTGGGTATACGCATCAAACACCATTTGGCCCAGACTCACTATTGGAAACATTTCCATGATCGGAACAAGCTGTTCGCCTTCGTCGTCCCAGGCGTCGAGAATCTTGGCGATCGACCATTCGGTGCGCATGTCGACCTGCGCCTGAGTCCACTCGTCTGAGGCGACATTTTCCATGCGGCCGGCCAAAATGTCGCACGGGACCCCGCCGAGGTGGGCCAAGGTGTCACGCACTCGCCAGGCAGGAGTCGTGGGGCACATCGATTCGAGTTGAGCATCGGATGCGCTCCCAATCAACGCTCGGACGCGCTCACGAATCCCGTGATACGCGGCCGAATAGTGGGCGACAGTTAGCAATTCAAACATTGAGAGTTTCCCTTCGTAACGACCGGGGCGCGGCCGCAAACACGAGCACGACAAGCCACGATGCGCCGAATGTCAGCACGAATGCCACCGACCACTTCGCGACCGGAGCCCAGATCAACGATGCAAAACCCACAGCGCCACCAAAGCCCATGATCCACAGACTCATCACTCGGCCCCGCACCTGATCTGAGATATTGCTTTGCATCACCGTCGACAACGCGGTGATCGCGAGGAAGTAGAAGTATCCCAGCAACAACACCGTGATATATGCGAACGTCGACGACCGCAATGTGCTGAAGATCGCCAAGAACACCGCCATTGCCGCAAGCGCGGGCCGCACCAATCGATCCTTCGGTAACTTCGCGAACAACGTTCCGACCGACATTGCGCCGGCCGCGGCGCCGAAACCAAACGACGCGTAGAGCCATCCATATTCACGACTCTTCGCCGCGATTCCCAAGTTCTCTTGAGCGTGCCCAGACATGAACTGAATGAAGTTCAACGACAACAACGACATCGTCCACAAGATAAACAGGACGCGTCGCAACAATCGATCGTGCCATGCGATTTTGAAACCCGACGCAAGACGGGCCAAACCGCGTTCGTTGATCACAGCACCAGTTCGTCGCGGGTACCTCGCGAAGATCAGTCCCAACATCGCAAAGACGTAGGTAACCGCATTGATCGCAAACACGATGCCCGGCCCAAACCGCTCAAAGAGCGCAAGTCCGATCAGCGGCCCAATGACGCGCGACATATTCATCTGAAACGAAAACAGAGAAATCGCACCCGGCAAATCTTCTTTCGGCACCAGCGACGGGCTGATAGCGCTCATGGCTGGGCCAGTCAACGCATTCGCAACACCGCTCATGAGTACGATGGTAAAGATGATCAACTTGGATGGATGATCAACCGTAACGTAACCAGCCAAGGCAAACGCACCGACGAGTTGGGCGCCTTGCATTGTGATCAAAAATCGACGGCGATCGACCATGTCGGCGAGCAGGCCCGAAACCGGTGCGAGCAACACCAGCGGGCCAAGGACCGCGAAGCCGAGATAGCCGACATAATCGTTGGACGCGACGTTACGGGCGTAGGCGCCCAAGACGATCGTCTGCATCCAAGTTCCGATGTTCGACGCGAACATCCCAGACCACAAGATCGTAAAATCTCGATGCCGAAGCGCCGCGCGAGCAGTCCCGCGTTGCCAGGTGACGTCGCCGTCTTCGCAGGCATCCGCAACCGCTTCCGCGTCGAAATCTTCGGCGGAGGTCGCGGTCGTCACAGGCCTGAGACGCTACCGGTGAGTATCGCAGTGCCTCCGAACGCACCCCCTGCTAGCCGAGCCAACCCGTTGACGAGGGAGGGCTTTAAGGAACCGGCTCAGTCCCGATGATCTGGCGCGATTCCAGTTCGGAGAACTCCGTCTCGGTGATCCCAAGTTCGCGGATCAACACCTCGCGATTGTGTTCGCCGACGCAGGGGGCAGGAGCCCGCCAAAACGGTTGTGGGCCCTGATCAAAACGAATCGGCCACCCAGGGAACTGCTGCTCACCAACGTGACGATGCGTGACGGGTTCGAAGTACCTGCGCGCAACCATCTGTGCATCATCGAGCGCGGCATAACCAGGCACGGCCGCGAGCGCAGGAATTCCGAGCTCAATGAGTTCTCGCTCCGCGTCGCTCGGCGTCCGTTGCGCGCACCACGACTCCCGTTGCGGGGTCGACATCGGATCGCACTCCGAATCAATCGCGATCCAGCCTTCGTAGCCTTCCGGGGGATTCGCGCAACGAAACATGCCGTGCGCGCCCCGACGGTCGCCGATATCGCCGGTGATTTGATACCTGATGATCTGGTCAGCGGTTGTGGCCAACGCAACTTCAACCATCGGCACCTCAACCAGTTGTCCTTCGCCGGTCGCGTCGCGGTGCGCGAGCGCAGCCACAACCGCGAGCGCTGCGTGCGCACCGACCATTGGGTCTACAACCCCGCCCGCGATAATCGGCGGGCCGCCTTCGTAACCAGTGGTCCAGGCCATACCCGTGAGTTGTTCCATCGTTTGGGCAAACCCAGGACGATCACGCCATGGGCCAGTCAAACCAAAAGCTGGTAGCCGCAGCATGATCAGATCATCGCGATCACCGCGCAAATCGTCGTACGTCAAGCCGAAGTCTTCCATAACCCGCGGCGTGAAGTTCTCACACACAATGTCTGCGCGCTCGGCCAATTGCTTGGCGATCGCAACCCCTTCGGGAGTTCCGAGGTCGAGCGTGATCGCCCGTTTATTGAGATTCGACGCATGGTACAGCGGAGAAAGTTCGTAGATGGGGCCGGCATCAGAAGCCACCGGCCCGGCCATTCGCATGCCGTCCAATCGTTGAATTGCTTCGACTTTGATGACATCCGCTCCCATCGCAGCCAACCAAGAAACGGCCGCTGGGCCTGCCCAAAACGCAGTGAAATCAAGAACTTTCACACCTTCGAGCGGTCTCGCCCCTACTGGCCATCCTGCACTTGACCCTCCAGCACTTGACCCGCCTGCTTGTGGCCATCCTGCACTTGACCCGCCTGCACTTGACCCTCCAGCACTTGACCCGCCTGCAGTTGGCCCGCCTGCTTGTCGCAGGGCGAGCTCCGGCCAGGGCGCAAGGTCGGTTGCCGGTGCTCCGGGCGCGGCCGTAAGCTCGCGATCCGCAACGCGCCCAAACCGAAATGGCGCACGCGGCCGTAGTACCTCGTGGCCTGGCTGCAGCTGCCACACCCCTCTATCTTGCAAATGCGCAAAGTCCAACAGCAGTTTGCCGTTACCCACAATCGCCACGGGTACCCGCGCGGCTTCGCACTGGAGTTCAATCTCCGCGGCGGTGTGGCGGCCCGTCCATTCGCGAATCGCACCGTTCACAACATCGGCTTTGATAAAGCGACCGATCATTGATGCGAGCGATGCATCTTCGAGAAGATCATCACGACCCATCGCAACGCACAGTGCTCGCCATTGCGCCGCCGTGTTCGTGGTGATTCCCACGTAGTTGCCGTCGCCGCACGGCTCGTTGCCGGGAATCATCACAAAGCGAAATGCTTGTTTGGCGCCACCAGGAAAGTTCGCGAACAACGTCGGCGTCGTGAGCATGGTGAGCTGCATTGATTCGAGCTGCGACACGTCGAGATATTCGCGAACGCCCGTGCGCAAAGCTCGCCGCAACGCAGTCACCGCGCCAAGCGCCGCATGAACGCCTGCGCAATAGCTCCCGAGATTGCCGTTCACAATCAACGGCGGATCGCTCATGTTGCCGTGACCCATCGCAGCGCCACTGCGCGCTTGCAGCACGCCATCGCCGAAATTCATCGCGTTCAAGTGATCGTCGGGGCCGCCAAAACCAAATTCGCTGATCGTGACATTCACCAACCCCTTCGCAGGGCCCGGCGTGTTGCGCAACACGATGTGGGCATTCGCTTCCCACGCGCCAGCCGTCTCGTGGGCGATGCACCGTTGCGAGGTTCGCAGATACTCGTCATGCAACCCGTTGAGGTCATCGGCGCGCATTGGGTCGCCATTCGGATCGTCGCCCATCTTTGAGCGGTCGACGCTCGGCTCGACACTCGGCTCGACGCTCGTCTCGACACGCACCACGTCGGCGCCTAGATCGGTCAGCAGTTTGGCGCAGTACGCGCCGGGGAGCCCGACCGTGCGGTCGAGCACACGAATGTCGTCATAGATCACGCGTTCAACCGTACCGTTTCCTGCCCACAGCCTGCGCGCTTGCGCATTTTCATGCCCCGCGACGTCGCTCAGAGACGGTGCCGGGCATCAAAACCAAGGTCTCAGCGGACTGACCGAGCGCCGAGCGCACTTCTTCGACAAACGCTAACGGCGCACCGAGCACCTTGTGCCAGGTCGCAAAAACGATCCGAAATCCGTGTTGGCCGGGAACGCTCCACTTTTCGTTGTCGAACTCGTAATCGGCGGCATCATCATGCCAGCGTCGTCCATTAGTTTCGAGAATCACTCGTTGCTGCGGGAACGCGAAATCGAAGTAGTAGCGCCGGCCGTTCCACTCCAACGGGAACTCTCGAACGAACCCGCGCAACCCGTTCGACGTCAACAATCTTCGGGCTTTGATTTCCAGCACCGAATTGCTCGGTCGCACTGGATCCAGCTCAGTGAGCAACTTGCGTAGTTCACCCGAACCGTTGCGCCCCGAAGCCCCAAAGCGATCGAGATAGGCGCGCAACGCCGGGATGGAGGTCAGCCTCTTGCGCCGGGCGTCTTCACACGCGACCTCAAAAGCTTCACGATCCATGCTGCCCGCGAGCTGACACAGCATCGCTTCGGCGCCGACAACCGGCATTCCGTGTCCGTTGCGAATCATCATCGGCGTCCTCGATGCATAGCGAATCAGCCGGACGTCGGGATGTCGTTTCCGATTCGACGCCGGAACTGCGATGACTGGACGTTCGCTATGCACGCCTTCAAGGCGCAACAACTCCCCAGCGGATTGCGCCGCTACGGCCGACGCCTCACCGGCCCAGAGCAGCGCCGCATGAAGGCGCTGATTCAACAGATCCGGCGCACCGGCAATGACATACACGCCCGGAAACCGCCGCGCGACCAGGCCGTTTCGGATCACGGTTCGGAGTTCCCGCTCAGAAATGCCGCGCTGCAATGCATCAGCAGAGCGAAAAGCTCCCGCGGTCGTTCGCGAAATCTCAGCAATGGTTTGGAAGACTGATTTTGTTTCCATTTACCGTCCCTCAGCGACGGCAACGGGCATGAAAACGCCCGAGTGCCATTGAATCTGGGGGAAGTTGATGCAGACGTTACTGCCGGCGTGCGACAGTGAACATCGGGACTCGCACAGACACCCCCGCCACCGTTGGGAACTGCAAATCACGGAATTCAACGGCGCACGGCACCTCCGCGCGTAAAGCAGCCGCATCGACATCGACCAAATAGGCGCACAGCCGCACCGACGAGTCTTCTTCGAGTGCGATGAGCGCGGTGACGTAAGGAACTTGCTCGGCGAACGCAGGCAAAAACACGCGCTCAACAACGGCCCAGGAAAACAGGGTGCCGCGCCCGCTCACCGAAGTCCAGACCAAGGGGCCTGCGCAGATTGCGCATCGTTCGCTCGGATACCAGACGTAACGAGCACAGGCATCGCAGCGAGGAATGAGGAGTTCATCGCGCGCTGCACCCGCGAAGAACGGGGCGGTCAAAGGATCGTCGATGTCGGGTAGCGGAAAGGTGAATCGTTCGATTGCCATGGTCGTCGACCTCAACGATCTTTCGAGAGCACCAACGTGCTCGCCATGTGCCCGGTATATCCGCCGTAGGCCGCGATCTCACAGTCCGTCACTTGAGCATCGGCGATGCCACGCAGTTGCTTCACGCACTCAATTACGTGCGCGATACCCAAGACGTACGCATGGGAGAGCAACCCGCCGTGGGGATTGTACGGCAAAGATCCCGTGTCGAATGCCAACGCGCCCGATCCCACGAAGGCGCCCGCTTCGCCTTTCGCACAGAAACCCATATCTTCGATCTGCATCAGCGACACGATGGTGAATGGGTCATAGCACGTCAATACGTCAACATCAGCAGGAGTTATTCCGGCCATTGCGAACGCGTCGGGCGCACTGAACACTTGAGGCGTACTCGTGAACGCGCGTTGTTGGGCCCAATGGGTTCCGCTTCCCGAGTATCCCTCCGCCACGCCTTGCACAACAACTGGATCGCGGCGCAGATCTCGGGCGCGTTCTACCGATGTCGTCACGTACGCGGCGCCACCGTCGGAGATCGGACAGCTGTCAAACAAGCACAACGGATCAGCAAGCATCGCCGCGCCGAGGTACTGATCGAGCGTTAACGTTTTGTGGTGAAATACCGCGGCAGGGTTGTGGTTTGCATGCCGCCGCAACGCGACCGCAACAGCACCGAACTGTTCGCGCGTCGTACCGAACTCGATCATGTGTCGGCGCATGATCGTCGCGAAATACACCGGCTGCGGAAAGAAGCCAAACGGAACTTCGAGGTTTTGTTTCAACGCTTGCGCTGCATGTACTTCGCCGGGACCGCCAGTCATTGATTCGCGCTGTGTAGCCCACGCAACTGGAAACACGTTCAGTACGTTGCGCGCTTCGCGGTTCTCGATTGCTTTCGCGGCGAGGTATGGCGCCGTTCCTGCCCACGCCATTCCTCCGCCCCACGGTGAGGACCACATCTCATGTGATGTCCCAAAATGTTCATGGAATTCGGCGACACCAAAATCTGCGAACGTGCCTGAATACGTCAAACCGTCAATGTCGGCAGGGGTCAAGCCAGCGTCGGCAATCGCACGTTCCGCGGCTTCGGCACCGATCGCAGTCGCAGTGCGGCCCGAGGCTTTCGAATATTCGGTCTCACCAATGCCGACGATCGCGACCCGTCCGGCGATGTCATCAAGCGGTTGCCGGTATCCCCAGTCTGGATCGTTCACGGGCATGCGTAATCTTGGTCATAGACGGTTGTCCATTGCGTCATCCAGATCACACCACCGCCGAACGCATGGTTCGGTGAACAAAACGCTACAGCTTGCGTTGCGTTGCGCGCACCGGGCACCCACAACGGCAATCCGGGGCTATAGACATTCGCAGTGATTGCGCCCCATTGGTATGCAGTCGAGTAAATACCGACGACTTTTGCATGAGCATGTAAGCCATCGACCATTCCCCGAACGACCGTTGCATTCAACGTGCGATCATCGGTGCGCCACTGAGGGTCGAGCTCGACATCCAGCCACCACATCCAAGACTGCACACCGTTAGCAGCTGCCGCGACGAGTGAGTACTCGATGGCATTGCGGCCCCAGTTATAGGAACGACACTGTAAATCGGCCACGGAACACGTTCCGCCGGATCCAGTCAACCCGCTCGTAGCGTCGTTGGGAAGGCCGTCGCTATTGACGTAGACAGTTAACGACGATCCGGCCCACGCCGCCTCCCGCGCCAAACACGGATTCGTTGAATACGTCTGCCCATAGTTGACGCCAACGATGGTGACCGGGTGGGGAGGCGCTGGGAATGCGCTGCGACACTGCGGCCAGGAAATGTCGTAGCCCGTCGAGCCTGGCTTATCCGGGCGCGAATTAGGCGCCGCGGCGACTCCAACGATGGGAGCCGTTAACCCGTTTCCACCGGTCGAGCCATGAAAACGCGCATCACCAAAACTAAACACCCCACCATCCGACGCAACCAACCAATACCCACGACCCGACGGCGTTGCCGCCATCCCAACAATCGGACGCGTCAACCGCAACCCACCCGTCCCCCCACGAAAACGCGCATCACCAAAACTAAACACCCCACCATCCGACGCAACCAACCAATACCCGAAGCCCGGCGTTGCCGCGATGCCAACGATCGGAAAGTTCAAGTGCTTTGTCGCCATCGAGCCCGACGACGACGCCCCGAACGCAAACATCGCGCCATTCGCACCGACCATCCGATATCCAGCTGAGTTGTGCGCGGAGGGCGGCGCCGCGAGGACACGATTGTGGGGTTGGCCAACCGCGCGCACGCGAGCGACGGAGCCTGCGGCAGGTCCAGCCGCAAAGAATCCCAGCGCCGCGACCGTTGCGATCGAGATATGAACACGACTCCGAACTTTTGTGCCCAACATGACGGCGACCCTACTGGGCAACGCACGGTTCGTGCCCGCGAGCACCTCGGGTTTCCGCCATCGAGCCCGAGCCATGCACCGAATCTGACGAGGCATCAGATTGGTTGTTAGGGTCGACGCCATGGTGATGCCCACAGACATTGGCGTGATCGACCTCATGATCGGATTCCCGATCGACGATCGTCGGCACTATTACGAATTCCTTAAACCACAACTGCACGACAAGGAATCCAAAGAGGATTTTGAGTTTCCTGCGCAGTACATGTTCAAGGAGCCACCGCACTTTGATGAGCACGCGGACCCAATAGACCATCTCATTGAGTTGATGGATCACTATGGCATCGCCAAAGGAATGGTCGGCGCCCAAAAGGTGGGCGACCAGGGCTACAACGCGATCAAGAAATACCCCGATCGGTTCTTCGGGTCATTGGAAATCGACGCGAATCGCGGCATGGCCGCCGTACGCGACATTGTGCGCGCTCGCGATGAAATCGGCATCAAAGCCGTCACCGCGTTTCCGGCGGGCATGAATCCACAAGTGCCGATCAACGATAAAAAGATGTTTCCGATCTACGCGAAATGCGTCGAACTCGACATCCCGATCTGTTGTTGCGCGGGCGTACCGGGGCCACGGGTGCCATTCGCTCCGCAATACGTGGGCCTCATCGACGAAGTGTGCTGGTACTTCCCGGAGCTCAAGTTTGTGACCCGTCATGGTTGCGAACCGTGGGCCGATCTCGCAGCAAAGCTGCTGTTGAAGTGGCCGAACCTCTACTACTCCACGAGTGCGTTCGCACCGAAGCACTACCCGAAAGACATCATCAATTTCGCGAACACACGCGGCGCCGACAAAGTCATGTACGCGGGCTATTTCCCAATGGGGCTATCACTCGATCGCATCTTCACTGAAATGCCGAACGTGCCGTTTCGCGATCACGTGTGGCCAAAATTCTTGAGTGAAAACGCGCGGCGAGTCTTCAAGCTGGATGAAGCATGAGCGAGTTTCCCTGGGCCGCATCCGGTAACGCAGCCTTCGACGAAGCACGCAAAGGTGGTGTCATCGATAGCGCGGTTGGGTTTCCAAAAACCCAAGAAGAAATGTACGAAACGTATGCGTTCATTCGCAAACAAGTCCGCGACGGCGAATCACTGGGCGGCGAAGGCGACCTCAAGTTTCCCGCGGGCTACATGTTCAAAAACGTGCCTGAGTGGAAAGACGGCGAGCTCGACGATCCGGTCACGTGGATGCTTATGGAAATGGAACGCCACGGACTTTCGCATTGCGTGATCGGCGTCAGCAACGACAACGAACGGCGCGCGGTTCGCGAGCACCCAGACAAGTTTTCGGTTTCGATCGGTTGCGATCCCAACGACGGCATGGAGCAGCTCCGCAAGATCGATCGAGCGTACGAAGCGTGGGGCGACCAACTCAAACTTGTTGGTGCGTTCCCCGCGGGCCTCTATCCGCAGGTGGCGCTCAACGACAAGAAGTTCTATCCCGTCTACATGAAATGCATTGAGCTCGACATTCCGTTTTGCTCAACGGTCGGTGTACCCGGCCCCCGTATTCCCATGATGCCGCAGCTCGTTGAATATCTCGACGAGATCTGTTGGTTTTTCCCGGAGCTCAAGTTCGTGACCCGTCATGGTTGCGAGCCGTGGGCCGCGCTGGCCGCCAAGCTGCTTTTGAAGTGGCCGAACCTGTACTACTCAACGACGGCCTTCGCGCCTAAGTACTACCCGAGCGACATCGTGAACTTCGCGAATACGCGCGGCGCCGACAAAGTCATGTTCGCGGGTTACTTCCCCGCCGGGTTGAGCTACGACCGCCAGTTCACCGAAATGCCCAACGTTGCGTTTCGGGATCACGTTTGGCCGAAGTTTTTGCGCGAGAACTCACAGCGAGTATTCAAGCTGCCGTAACGAGCGCCAACCTTGACACTTTTCTGAGAAAAACCCGAGATCATCCGCGTTTCTTACGTTGCTCACAACGCAGCTCCGTATCGTGGCTCACAGGGCCACTGCGTCGGTAGGGGCTTGCGACCATGAAAAGGACCGCGATGATCAAAGCCGAACACTTGACGAAACGCTTCGGCGACACAATTGCCGTCAACGATCTGAGCTTCGAGGTCGCGCCCGGTTGCGTCACCGGCTTCCTCGGACCAAATGGCGCGGGCAAGACCACAACGATGCGAATGATCCTTGGTCTCGACGCGCCAACCCAGGGCACCGTCACTGTGAACGGCAAGCGCTACGCGAACCATCGTTTTCCGTTGCACGAAGTTGGCGCGCTGCTCGACGCGAAAGCATTGCACGGTGGGCGCACCGCGTTCAATCATCTCCTGGTGCTCGCCAAGACCAACGGGATCGGGCGGGCACGCGTCGATGAAGTGCTCGACATCGTTGGGCTGACCGACGTCGCGGGCAAGCGGGCCGGAACGTTTTCGCTGGGCATGGGTCAACGGCTCGGTATCGCGGGCGCGCTCCTCGGTGATCCCGGCATCTTGATGTTTGATGAGCCAGTCAACGGGCTGGACCCGGAAGGCATTTTGTGGATCCGCACCTTTTTGCGATCCCTTGCCGACGAGGGACGCACGGTGTTTATTTCCAGCCACCTGATGAACGAAATGGCGATGACCGCATCACGGCTTATCGTCGTGGGGCGCGGCAAGCTCATCGCCGATGCGACCGTCGATGAAGTTGTGTCGCGCGGTCAGCACTGGGTGCGCGTTCGTTCGCCGCGAATCGATGAACTAGTACCGCAGCTCATCGCGGCCGGAGGCACCGTCAACGAAAACGACGGCGCCCACGACATCCGTGGTCTCAGCGCTGCCCAAGTCGGCGACCTTGCGGCGGCGACGGGAATCGCTTTGCATGAACTCACCGAGCAACGAGCTTCGCTCGAAGACGTGTTCTTCGAAATGACCGAAGACAGCGTCGAATATCACGGCAGCGCCAACGCGCACGTTGCCGTTGCCGCAACCACCGATGTCCTCGCTGGAGTAGCACGATGACCGCAACGATCACGCCAGCTCCTACGCCTTACTCGACGAACCGGCCCGCGCCGAAGGGCAGCGTGCTCGGGCGCGCAGTCTCGTCGGAGTGGGCCAAGATTCGTTCCGTACGCTCCACCGTCTTGTCGTTGGTCGCGACGATGGGGCTCACCGTTGGGCTCGGTTGGCTCATCACGTTCGCATTCATTCACCGTGATCATCTGGAACGCGATGGTCGGCGTTTCGATCGATTCGACCCGACCGACCGGGCGATGCGCGGCGTATTTCTCGCGCAACTCGCAATCGGCGTACTCGGAGTTTTGGTCATGAGTTCCGAACATGTCACGGGAATGATCCGTTCTTCCATCGCCGCGGTTCCTCAGCGTCGCACGTTGCTTGCAGCAAAGGCAATCGTTCTTGGCACCGTTGCGCTCATCGTTGGTATGGCGTCTTCGTTCGCGGCGTTTCTTGGCGGCCAAGCGATCCTGTCGTCACCCCACACGGATCTCTCACGACAGTTCCAAGGCGTGTCACTCAGCGATCCGGGCGTGTTACGAGCGGTCGCAGGCGCGGGCGCGTACCTCACAATGATTGCACTGCTGGGTCTCGCGATCGGGACGATCATTCGCCGCACTCCCGGAGCGATATCGGCCATGTTTGCGGTGGTGTTGGTCGCTCCATTGATTACAACCGCGCTCCCAGCGCCGTGGGATGTCAACGTAGGACGATGGCTGCCATTGAATGCAGGGCAGGCCATGTTCACCGTTCGCGTCGAACCCGACCTTTTGACGCCGGGAAAAGGCTTCTTCGTGATGCTCGTGTGGCTGGCAGGGAGTTTCCTACTCGCAACAATCTTGTTGAGTAAACGCGACGTGTAACTCCGAAGCGGTTACGCCTAGACCGCCGCGCGCAACGACGTCTAGGGTCTCGAGTCATGACTGAGTCAACTGTTAACGAGGCCTTTGAGGCTGCTCGCGCCGATGGTGTTATCGATACGTTCCTAGGCATGCCCGCGCCCCGGGCAGAACAGGCCGCGAAGTTCGATTTCATTCGCAAGATCAGCAACGACAAAGAGACCCAGGAAATGGAATTTCCTGCGCAGTACATGTTCAAAGACAAGCCGATCTACGAAGAACTCGCCGATCCGGTGGCGGAAACATTGAGCCTGATGGACAAACACAACATCATGACGATGCTGCCGGGCATCGCCGAAAACGAAGCCGCGCAACGGGCGTGTCGTGAGTTCCCCACTCGGTTCCGCGGTGTCGCGAACGTCGATCCAAACACGGGGATGGACGGCGTGCGAGGGCTGGAACGGGCGGTGAAAGAAGATGGAGCGATCGCCGCGCACACATGGGGCGCGGGCTTAAACCCACAGGTCGCGACGAACGACAAAAAGATGTACCCGATATACGCAAAGTGCGTCGAGCTCGACATTCCCGTCATCGTGTATGCCGGTGTACCCGGACCACGCATTCCGTTTGCGGTCCAACACGTAGAGCACCTTGATGAGGTGTGTTGGTTCTTTCCAGAACTCAAGGTCGTGACTCGCCACGGGGCAGAACCCTGGACCGCGTTGATGTGCAAACTGTTGCTGAAGTGGCCGAACTTGTTCTATTCAACGAGCGCGTTCGCACCCAAGCATTACCCCCAAGAGATCATCGATTTTGCGAACAAGCGCGGCGCCGACAAGATCATCTACGCGGGTTACTACAGCGCCGGATTGCATCTCGATCGCATCTTCGACGAACTGCCGCGGGTTCCCTTTCGCGATCACGTCTGGCCGAAATTCCTGCGCGAAAACGCGCAGCGGGTCTTCAACATCTAACCACGCTGGTCCCTACCGCAAGCCGCGCAGGGTGCTACGTAGGGACCATGACCGCGCTGGTCCTATTCGGGGATCGCTGGGGCGGTGACTCCTGCCAGCGTTTCGATCTTGGCCATCGCCAGCTGCGAGGCGACTTTCGAGTACCGGCCACAAAACGCAAATACGCCCGCGCCGTCAGCAACGATCGTGTTGCCGTTTATGAGTGCCGCGGCATCGGTGCACAACATCACAACAGCCTCAGCCACCTGTGCTGGCGTCGCGGCCATACGCATCGGATGGGTTTCTCGCTCGAGGTCCATCGCGAATTCGTGCAGCGGCCCAAGCATTTGTTGAATTGAATCACCGTCGATCCATCCCGGCGAGATTCCCACACACGTGACATTTTTCGAGCCGAGTTCGCACCCGAAGTACTTCACCATAGATTCCATCGCGGCTTTGGCCCCGGCGAGCAGTCCGTGCCCAGGAATCCACGTGCCGGTATCGGCACCCGAGACCGCAACGATTCGACCGCCGCCGCGCTCAATCATCTTGGGCAACGCTCGGGTGACGAGCTGATGAAATCCGAACACTGAAATCGCGTAGGTGCGTTCTAGATGTCGGCGTTCGGATTTGTACAGCGGACGAAACGCAGTCGCCGCGGCATTCGCGACCACGATATCGAGCCCGCCCCATTCCGCATCGACGCGATCCATCATCGCATCAACCGATTCCGCTTCACCCATATCGAGTTGTACCAACATTGCCCGCTGCCCAAACGCTTCCACTTGCCGAGCGACGGCTTGTCCCGCGGCTTGCTCGCTGCGATACGTCACCACCACATCGCAACCCAACGCGGCCAATTGCAACGCCGTTGCCGCGCCCAAGCCTCGCGACGAACCAGTCACCAATGCGTTGCGTCCGGAAAGATCAAAGAGTGAATCCATACGGGGAAACCTAGGCAAGTATTAGAGTCGAAACATGATCATCTGGGGCTGGCGTACCAAACTGCACGATCACGGAGCGACGATCGCGGCCACATGCCCGCGATGCCACAACTCTGTGGTTTTGCATCACGTACAGATCCGCAAGTGGTTTACGTTGTTTTTTATCACGGTGATCCCGCTCGGCAAAGGCCGGCGAGTCCTCATGTGCCCCGTATGCCGATGGGGGCGCGATGTCACCAAGGAAGCCATCGCGCTCACCGAGGAAATGGCCACAATCACGCAGCAATGGAAGTCCGGCGAACTCGATGACGGCGGCTACGGACAACGGGTTGAGGCGTATTGGGCGTTTGCATCGCCAGGCGGGCTGAGCGCCGAAGGCGATGGCGACGTACCCGTCAAGTAACGACCGGAAACACGAGCACTGCGTCGCCGCGCACGGAGCCCCGCACTTCGCGGCCAGGATCAGCCTGGGAAACAGAATCGGCGTCGGCCATTGCGCGGGTCACTGGCCCCCCAACGATTCGAACGGTTGCCTGCATTCGATCACCAAACGGCACAACGGTCAAAACCTCAGCACGCAACGGCCCGTCGTCGGCCATGACGAACGCATCAGGCCGAAGCACAACATCCACATCGCCAACGTGCGATCCTGGGTCGGCAACGCGAGCCCAACCAAGATCCACCCAACCGTCGTGTGCTCGGGCGCGCAGCGGTGGCGCGAAACCCAACAGTTCACACACTGCGAGCGACGCCGGCCGGGACCACACCGATGCTGGCGAACCAATCTGCTCAACGCGCCCAGCGTTCAAGACAACCACTCGATCAGCGATCGCGAACGCCTCGTTGTGATCATGGGTCACGACGACCGTCGCGATTTTACGAGCTCTCAGGATCGCAGCAACTTCGATCACTAAGCGTTCGCGCAGCACTCGATCGAGCGCACCAAAGGGTTCGTCGAGCAACAACACACGCGGCGACGGCGCCAATGCACGAGCCAACGCCACTCGTTGCTGTTCTCCTCCGGACATCGAAGCGATCGACCGTCGTTCGAAACCGACGAGCCCAACGAGGGCCAACAGTTCACGAGCCGTCCGCCGTCGAACCGATCGGCTCAGACGCTGCATCTTCAAACCAAATTCAACGTTACCCACAACGTCGATGTGCCCAAAGAGGGCGTGATCTTGAAACATCATCCCGATGCCACGACGATACGCAGCGACCGTGCTGAGGTCGTTGCCGCCCCACGCCACAACACCTTGGGCCGGCACGAGGCCAGCAATCGCTCGCAAAATCGTGCTCTTTCCCGATCCACTCGCACCGAGTACGGCCACAATTTCTCCGTCACCTACATCGAACGCGACTGCCGAGACGACTTCACGGTCGTCGTAGCGGATTGCAAGGTCGCGGACCGTGAGCGTCATCGAAACATTCCTCGACGACGGCTGGCAGCCGATTGCACCGTCCCCGCGAAGATTGCCAGCGCGCCGATGATCGCGATCATCACGAACGAAAGTGCGAATGCGGCGTGCTGCGATCCGATTCCAGGGCGACCCAAAAGGCGGGCGATGGCCAAGGGCATTGTTGGCTGATTCTGGCGAGCGATGAAGCTGGTTGCACCGAATTCACCCAGCGAGATCGCCATCGCGAACGCGGCCGCCGTCGCCAACGCGGGGAGCAGTATCGCAATATCGATCGACGTCGTCACCCTCACGGGCGATGCGCCCAGCAACGCTGCGACTTCACGGAGTTGCGGAGCGATCGATTGCATCGTGGGTACGAGGAGTCGCAACACGATCGGCGCGGCGACAAATGCTTGCGCCAAGGGCACGAGAAACCAACGATCGCGCAGATCGAACGGGCGATCGAGCGCAATAAGAAAACCAAAACCTAGAGTCACGGCCGAAACTGCAATCGGCAACGTGGTGAGTGCGTTCAAAGCGCGCCAACCCGGAGCTCGACGCCCGACGATGAATGCCGCCATCGTCCCCATTGCGAGCGAAAACAACGTTGCCCACGCGGCGGATTGCAACGACGTCGCGACGCTGTCGATCGGCCGCCACCCGAACCGCGACGAATCGCGCAGCGCAGCGAAGCCCCCGCCGCCGGTTTCGAACGCTCGCTGGACAACAATCAACATCGGAAGCACCATCACAGCCGCCAGCGACCACAGCGATACAGACCACGCCCGGCGACTGCGACGTGATGCCACAAGGGACCGCGCGGCGTGCTCGCCGGCAACCGCTCGCGAGCCAACGAAGCGTGCGCACACAACGGCCACGATGCCAACGGTCAGGAGTTGCACGACAACCAGCGCAGCAGCACGGTCGAGTGCGAGCTCTTGGGTGGTGAGCCGAAAAATCTCTGTTTCTATTGTCGTTTTCGTGAGCCCACCCAATGTCGTGATGACGCCGAACGAAGTGAGACAGAACAGCCATACGATGGCAGCAGCGTTCACCACCGAACCCGCGATCGCGGGCCAGGTCACCGAGGCGAACGTACGAACGCGATTTGCGCCCAACATTCGTGCCGCATCGATGAGTTGTTCATCAAATTCGCGCCACCGAGTGCCGACAACCCGAACAACAACGCCAAGATTGAAATACACATGCGCGACCACAATGATCGTCGTTGTGTGCAACCACTGCCATGATCGCAACGGCCCACCCGCACCGAACTCGGCGATAAAGGCCGCACCAACGACCACGGTTGGCAACGCGAAAGGAATTGTCAGCAGCACGCGGACGACACCCGCTCCACGCGGGCGGACGCGTTCGAGCCCGTACGCGATCGGTAGCCCAAGCGCGACCGCAACAACGGTGGAGAGCAAGGATTGCCACAGCGTGAACCCAAACACAGACCGAACGCGAGCGTCTGTGAATACGTCGGTGACCGCTGCGAGGCGCAGGTGGGAATGCGGTAACAAACCACGGCCAATGATCGCGACCAATGGCCAGACGACGAAATAGCCCAACCCGACCGTAAGTATCAGGTTGGGGATCGAGCTTGCCCAACGGCGCACTGCCATGCGCGCTACCCGCCCATGAGGCTGGTCCAGTCGCGGATCCAATTGCTCCGATGACGCCCCAACACTACGTAATCGATGGTCAACGGATGCTCTGGCACCGCGGCGAATTGACGAAAGATCAACGGCAAGGCGGTTCTGGCTCGGGTCGGAAAGACATAATTCGAAAGCGGCAATGCAGCCTGGAAGGGCGCCGACATCATGAACTCCACCAAACGCGCCGCCGCCGTGGGATGTTTGGCGCCCTTCAGGACACCCGCAAATTCGTACTGCCGAAAACAATCGTTGGTGACCGCGGCGATCGAAGGCTTGGTCTTTTTTCCTTCGGAAAACACCACGTCTGCCGGCGGACTCGATGCGTACGACACGACGATCGGACGGGTGCCCTTACCACCTCCGCCCGTGAACTCAGTCTCATACGCTGTCGTCCAGTCGTCGACAACCTGCACACCGTTCGCCTTCAACGAGCGCCAGTAATCTTTCCAGCCTTGATCCTGCTGCGTGCCGATCGTGGCGATCAAAAACGCGAGCCCTGTCGAAGAGGTAGCTGGATTCTCGACGACCGTCAACCCCTTGTATTTGGGCAGCAAGAGGTCTTGGCGGCTGGCAGGAGGCGCAAGTTTGTGTTTCGAGAACCAGGCAATGTCGTAGTTCAAACACACATCGCCGTAATCGATCGGCATCACAGACTTCAACACCTCCGCAAACAAGTCGCGATGAGCTGGGGCCAACGCATCAATGCTGCGAAACGCAGTCGGCGCGAACACATTCGAATCCAGCCCAACCGATAAGAAGGTGTTGTCGACTCCGTACAGCACGTCGCCCTGCGGGTGATCTCTGGTGAGCACGGCCTGATTGATCAGCGACCCACCATCGCCTTGTTGCAAGACATCAACCCGAATGCCGGTGTCGCGAGTAAACAGTGCGAATACGCCTTTGGGAGGCGTGAATGCGCTGTAGGTCAGCAGCGTGACCGATGTTTCTGGCTTCGGTTTGACTGTTGGCCCCAGCGGGTGGAGCTTGGCACCACTCGAACTTCCGCACGATGCAGCGATGGCGCTCGCCGTGAGGACAACGGCCGCGGCACGCAACTGGCGCGCGCGACTTACTCCGACGCGATTCATGAGCAATCTCCTGGTTCGATGACGAGCAACGGCGCAGATGTATCCGCGATAGATATTGCAATTGTTGAAGAATTTGCGATGTTGCTCATGCCACGAGTCGAACCGTTGAAGAGCGGTTCATCGCGCAACGGATAGTCCAAACCTGACGTTGCAACGCCAACGCAATCACCGAGTGGAATCAGAGAGACAGTGGTTCCGGGCGCAATCGTCAGCTCCCGGCGCGCGCCCGGAGGAAGCACGACGACGCGAGCGCCGTCCACGCACGCCATCATTTCGATCTTCCACCACCGCGGTGATGCCAGCATCGCCATCGTGGCCATGAAGTGATCGACCCGCCCCTGCATCGAATCGAGGACGCACACAAACGCTGCGCCGCGGGCGATCGCAAAATCGATCGCTAGGTCGGTATCGGTCGCGTCTTTGTTCGTGCGATGTCGTTGCACCTCAACGCCGAGGGATTCAACATGAGCCAACCCATCTGGGTCGACGGAATCCATATCGCCGACCACGGCGGTCAATCGGTGAGGCAACGCTTGCGCTGCGGCGAGCCCACCGTCTGCGGCAACGACGATCGGATCAACCCACGGCGGCAATCGAGCGAAGCCCACCGAATGGGCCGTTGCTCCACCGCTCACCACCAACGCATGCACGCTCACGGTTGCCGACTCCCTTCGCCGGCATTATCCGGACAGGTTCAAGGGGTCGATAACGAGCGAACCGTGGGTTCGGTAGTTATCCTCTCAGCCCGGCGCTCCCGAGCTCCCCCGTTTGGGTTCTTGGGCTACGACACTAGCGGCTCCATTGAGATCAACCCTGGAGCGCGAACCCTGCAACTGCAGCCGAGGTTGTTGCCGGCATTCCCAACGCTTTGGCATCTCCGAACGCGAGTACAGAACCGGTCTTGGAAACGATCCAATAGCCGAGGCCGGTTGGCGTCACGACCATGTGGGTCGCGGCGGCCAAACCGCACGAACGCTGATCACCCAAGAACTGCGCGTCGCCGAACGCCGCGATCGCACCGTCTTTGCGCAGCTGGTAATAGCCCTTACCGGTCGGCGTGGTCTTGATATCGACGATGCCGTGGGTCCTATGGATATTGCCAAAATAACCGGCGTCGCCGAAGGCGTAAATCTTGCCGCCTTCTTCGGAGAGCCAATACCCATTGCCGCTCGGGGTGTTTTCGATCCCGATGATTGGAGTCTTCAACGGAACCCCGCCGAGCGAACCATAGAAGTGGGCGTTGCCGAAGTTGAACACCCCGCCGTCCGATGCGGCCATGCGATAGCCACGGCCGTTTGGCGTTGACGCGAAATCATTGACCGGAGCCCAAAGCTTCACATTCCCGAGCGACCCTTTGAACTTGGCCGAACCAATGGCAAAGAGACCACCATCGAGCGCTTGCAGGAAATACCCCTTCTTGTCGGGAACAACCTCCGCGCTCACGATCGGCGCCCACAACTTGATTTTTGTGAGATCGCCGAGGTTTTGGGCGGTGCCAAACGGATACACCGCACCATCAGATCCGAACACCCAATACCCGTTGCCGACGGTTCCGGTTGGAGCGCCCGTGAAGTAAGAAAGGCATTGATTATTTACACCGTTTTTCGCAAGTGCGCCGGCGTAGTAGGTAAGAATTGTGGTGCCGTAGTTCGGTGCCGTCGCCCAAATGGCTTTGCCACTTTGACCACCGAACAGTTCCCACCACGGAGCGAGGCCGATGCGGTCCGACGGCGGTTTGATCAGTCGGCTCAGATGCGTGACCGTTGCGTCTGCGTAGCCCCGCAATAGTTGAATTTGGTAACGCACACCGAGTTGCGGAGTGGTGAAGCATCGCGACGGGCTGGTTTCTGCGGCGCACGTTGTGCCGGTTGGACGGTTATTGAACGCGAACATGCCCGAGAAGTTATTGAAGTCGGCGCGGATTTGGCCGTAGCTCGGAAACCCGAATGCACCGGTTTCGATGAATGACTGCACGAAAGCGATATCACCGCGGACACCATCGGCCGCGCCCTCAGCGAGATAGATCTGCGCGAGCGCCTTGATGTCGTTGTTTAGGTTTGGAAGGTTGGGCGGCGCTGCATGTTTGCTCGTATACCAAAGTGCAAGTTGATCAGCATTCAGCAGCGACGCGCCGAGCACGGGTGTTTGTCCGCTCAAAATTCCCGTGAACGTCGGCGCAGACGTTGTGGTGAGCGTCCCGGTTCGATTCGAGGTCGCGGCTGCGCTTCCCAGTGCAGTCATTGCGAGGAGTCCGGCTACGAGTCCAATGGCGCGGTGTTTGATCCCAGTCATCCCTCGCTGTATCGGCATTTCGAGCTGTCGCTTGAGTCACACGACCTACAGCAATGCGGAAATAGAGTTAAGAATCGGACATTTTCCTCACGATCGCCCAGGTCCGTACATCAGCTCAATCCCGCGGCATCGAGCGCCGCGGCTTTGGCTTTGCGATAGTCGGGCTTGCCATTGGCGTGTCGAGGAATTGCGTCCACCACAAACATACGGCGTGGCACTTTGTACCCCGCGATGAGGCTCCGGGAAACTTCGACGATACTTTCCAACGTTGGGTTTGTCCCTGGTCGAGGCTGCACGACAGCACACACCGTCTCGCCCCAGCGATCGTCGGGAATACCAACGACAAGCACATCAAAAACCTCTGGGTGCGATTTCAGGGCCTGCTCGACTTCTTCGGGGAAGATCTTCTCACCGCCAGAATTGATCGAAACGCTGCCGCGGCCGAGCAACGTGATGCGGCCGTCGTCTTCGATACGAGCAAAGTCGCCCGGGATCGACCACCGTTTGCCGTCTGCGTCGAGGACGAACGTCGCCGCAGTCTTTTCGGGGTCGTTGTAGTAGCCAACCGGGATGTTGCCTCCGCGCGCGAGTTTGCCGACGACGCCCGTCCCAGGGAGAATTGGTTTGAGCTCTTCGTCGAGCACAACCGAATCAAGCGTCGCATTGACCGTCGTGATGCCTTCGGCCTGCCCTTCACCTTTGGTCACCATGCGATAGCCGTTCATGCCACTTTCGGTGGAACCAATTGCATCCATCATCGTTGTGTGTTCCGGCAGCTCGGCACGGAAATAATCCTTCAACGATTGCGAGAACACCGCCGCGGTACTACTAAACGCAAACAAGCACGAAATATCGATCTCGTGTTTGATCTTTTCGTAGACATCCGCAAGTGGGCGCGCCATTGCATCGCCGGTAAACCCGACCGAGTTGATGCGGAGCTCATCGATGCGACGCCAGACGCGTTCCGCATCGAACTGTTCCAGCACGACCGCAGTGTTGCCTTCAAAGAGCGCTCGCATCAATCCGAACTGACCCGCGCCATGCATAAACGGCGCGATCTGCAACATCACAAGGCCTTGCGGCGCATCCGGGTTGATCTTTGCAGCCAGCCCATCCGGCGCCGCGACCTTCGCATTGGTGAAGACATCCACGCCTCCACCGAGTGCATAAAAGACGTCCTCCATGCGCCACATCACGCCCTTGGGCATCCCGGTTGTGCCGCCGGTATAGAGAAGATAGATGTCGTCGTCGGAGCGTTCAACGAAATCGTGCTCCGAGGAGCTATCCGCCAAAGCGGTTTCGTAGTCGACGGCTTCATCGATGAGCGCGACGCCTTGCGAATCATCAGCCAGACGAATGAACGTCGCGAGCTTCGGTAGGCCGCGGCGAGCCGCGTCGAGCAGCGGCTCGTACTCGGCTTGAAAGATAACGGCAACCGCGTCGGAATTGTCGAGCAGGTACCGGAGCTCTTCTTCTACGTAGCGGTAATTCACGTTGACGACGGAGCAGCGAATTTTGTAGATCGCAAAAATGGCTTCGGCCCACTCGATGCAGTTCTTGGCGTAGATCGCTACGTGATCGTGGGCTTGCACACCGCTGGCTTGCAACGCGTGCGCAAGCCGGTTGGCGCGCGCATCGAGTTCGCCGTAGGTGATGCTGCGGTGGTCGTCGTGCAGCGCGATGCGCTGAGGCACCTTGGCCGCAGCTTGTTCGAACAAATCCGCAAAATGAAAATGACGTTGCATCAGGACCTCAAAGACTATGAACGAAGACGTTTATCAGGAATAAAACAAGCGCACACCAAGGCAAGCAGGGCAACGGGGACAACCCATCGAAACACACCTTGCAATGATGCTTCAAACGTTTGGCGAAACGAAACCGGCACGACACCGCCATGTTTTCCAGCCGCGGCGCCTTGCAATAACAGCGCGTTGAGTTTGCTCGCGGTGAAGCCTTTGCCGATGAATCGCGGCCCGAACGTATCGAGTCGAGCCGTCTGGATCGCACCAAAGATTGCGGCGCCAAAGGATCCGCCCATCGAGCGCAAGAACGTGCTCGTTGATGTCGCGACACCGAGATCTTCTGGTGGGACGGCATTTTGGATCGCGAGCACCAGCACCGGCGTGACCATGCCGATTCCGAGACCCGCCATCGCCATGTACGCGCCAGCTTGCCAGAACGGTGTGAAACGGTCCATCGTCGCAAACAAAACGAACGCCAACGTGGTCACTGCCATACCGATAATCGGAAATGGCCGGTACCGCCCGAGCTTCGAGATCCAGCGCCCGGACATCGTCGACGCGACGAGAATTCCCCCCATCACCGGAACCATCTGCAACCCAGCGTTGGTTGCGGTTCGGCCCTGTGCCAATTGCAAAAAGACTGGCAGGAACACAATCGCGCCGAACATTGCCATCCCGACCATGAACGCGGTGAGACACGTAGTGGTGACTACCCGATTGCGAAACAACCGCGGCGGGATAATCGGTTGTTCGACGCGTAATTCCCAACGCCCAAACGCGACGAACAACAGCGCACCGAGCGAAAATAACCCGATCGTTGTTCGCGAAGACCACCCAGAACCATTGCCATTTTCAAGCGCGACGATCACTGCAATGACCGCGCCAACGAGCATTGCCACACCGAAATAGTCGATCCGCGTGACAACGCGACGCTTCGGTAGCCGAAGCGCCTTGCCGGTAATCGCCAGGGCGACAATGCCGACCGGAACGTTCACTAAAAAGACCCAACGCCATGTGGTGTGATCAACGATCGCGCCGCCAAGCAACGGCCCCAGCACGCTCGCGACTGCAAAGACACTGCTGATCAACCCTTGGTATCGACCGCGATCGCGTGGTGGGACCACATCGCCGACAATCGCAAATACCAACACAATGAGGCTCCCACCCGCGAGCCCCTGAATCGAACGAGCGGCAACCAACTGCGTGAGCGTTTGTGCGGCCCCGCACAACAGCGATGCACCACTGAACGACGCAATCGCAATCTGCAACAACATTTTGCGGCCGTACAGATCCGAGAGCCGACCAATCAACGGCATGATAGCCGTCGACGCGACGAGATACGACGTCGTGACCCACGTGTAGTGCTCCAGGCCGTGCAGCTCCGCGATGATTCGAGGCATTGCTGTCGCCACGACTGTCTGATCAATCGCGGCAACAAACATCGCCGCCATCAAACCTGCGAACACCGTCAGGATTTGACGGTGGGTGTACTGCGGGAATTCCGATTCGGGAGGCACCGTCGCTGCTGTTGTCACGATTGAGCCACCCTCCTCATTGCTCGAAGTAGAACAGGTTCTAGTTTACGCGAACCGGCCGAGTCGAGTCTGGTCCTGCGGGAGGCCGCAACCTTGCAGTTCTCGTACCGTCACTGCTCGCCTAGCACCAAACGAGCCGCGATTTCGAGGTCCTCATCGACCCGCTCGATCGGATCGACACCTCCGGCCCAGCCAATCAAGCTCGAAAGCCAGACCTGGGTGAGCAGACGAGCGATCTGCGCCGTATGCGGAGTTGCGGCACCAATTGCCGTCGTGATGATCGCGTTCATCAGCGCTGAAACCCGCTCCACCACATCAGCATTTTCGTGGCGCGACGCGCCGAAGGCCCGCACCATTGCCACCGCAACATCAGGATCGCGAGCCAACGCCGCGTTCGACCGGGCCAAAACGACACAAACACGCTGTGATGCGGTCGAGCCGGGGATCGCGTGCGCGGTTACATAGCGGTTGAGCCCGGAGAGCTGTTCGAGCATGATTTCGAGCAGCAGCCGTTCTTTGGATTCGAAGTATCGATAGACCGTGCCCAGCGCGACATTGGCTTCGGTCGCCACATCGCGCATCTGCACAGCGTCGAAGCCGCCGCTTTGCGCGAGAACCATGGTGGCGTCGAGGACTCTGCGACGCCGAGCGGCTTGGCTGCGAGCGAGCGTGGTGTCGCTGGGATCCGCGTCAGACATGATGGGTTGAATTGAAACAGGTTTCACTCTTGACGGGCAAAGCGCGAATCCGATTCGATAGGGGCATGCAGATCTCAGGTTCGCACATCGTGGTCACTGGCGCATCTTCGGGGATCGGAGCGGCGCTCGCACCCGTCCTTGCGGCCCGCGGCGCGGCAGTCGCGCTCGTGGCGCGGCGCAAAGAGCGGCTCGACGAAGTCGCATTGGAATGCGCGGCGGCAGGAGGCACTGCAGTCGTGTATGCCGTCGATCTCGGCGATCTCGCCGCGACCAAATCGCTGGCCAACGCGTTGTTGGCAGATTGGGGCGCGGTGCAGTGCATCGTGAACAACGCGGCGATTCCGAAACGAGTGCCGTTCACGCGCATCACGATGGGTGATGTGGAAGAGACGATGCGGGTGAATTTTCTATCGCCCGCCCAGCTCACGTTGTCGTTGTTGCCGCATATGTTGGAGCGACGGGACGGTCTCATCGTGAATGTTTCTTCCATGGGCGGACGCATGCCCATCGCGAACGAAGCCGCGTACAACGCATCGAAATTCGCGCTCGCCGGTTGGAGTGAAGCTATGCGTATCGATCTTGAAGGAACGGGCGTGGATGTGAAGCTGATCTTGCCGGGGCCGATCGACACCGAGATTTGGGATCAGCCGGGCAACGATGCCGCGTTGTTCGAAATCGACAAGGTTCCCGCGCACGACTGCGCCGTCGAAATCGCGGACGCGATCGAAGCCGATGGTTTCGAGTTCTACACGCCGGCGGTATTTCCGGGTGGTCTCGACGCCAAAGCGATGGTGATCGATAAACACACGAACTGCGACCAATTCGTTTACGGCATGGCCCAATTCAGCAAGTCGCTGCGTTAACCCGCCTCTACCAGCCCCTACCAGCCCCAACCCCCTGTGTCCCACGCATGTTCCACCGGTGGAATATGCGTGGGACACAGGGTTTTATAGGGGCGCGACTTCTACTGGGATTCCGCTCAACACGGCGTTGCCGGATAAGGGGTCGAAATCGTTCACACTCGCCAGAATGTTTACGTTCACGCCCGCATGTTCCCGAGCGATCGCCATCTGTGCGCCATTGGAATCGTGGCCCCAACCGTGCGGAATACTGACGACACCTTCGCGAATTGAGTCCGTGATTTCGACCACAATTTCCACTTCGCCAGTCTTCGACGCGACACGGGCCATGCCGCCGTCGGTTAACAACAGTCGTCGCGCATCGTTCGAATTGACGTGAAGTGTGCAACGATTCTTGCCCTTCACGAGAATACGCAGGTTGTGCATCCAGGAGTTATTCGATCGCAGATCACGCCGCCCAATCAAAGTGAGACCATTGTGCACACGATCGAGCGACGGGATGAGCCGTTCTCGCACATCGTTCACGATCATCTCGGGCGCGAGTTCAATGCGGCCGGATTCAGTCCGCAATACCTCGGGCATCCGCGGTTCGAGTGGGCCAAGATCGATTCCGTGGGGGTTCTCAATCAGCTGATCGAGCGTGAGCCCGTAAGGCCCAGTGCGCAGCATCAGGTCAAGAATGCGTTCAGGGCCGCGGCGTCCGTTTGCACTCAGCTGCGCGAGCAATTCTGCGGGTTCTACTCCCGCGCGAGCAGCAGCTTTTTCCACCAGCACGCCGATCGTGAAGTCATCGACGGTACTCACTACGTCGTATTCGTGCCCGAGCCCTTGCAGGATGCCCGCAAGCCGGCAGAGCGTTTCCCATTCACGATGCTGGCCGGGCTCAATATCGTAGACCGGCGCTGAATACGTCGCGATGTTGCGGACGGCGAGTGAGCGCAACGCGATGTCGTAGTGGCCGCGGGCCAACATCGACTCGACGGGAAGAATCACATCCGCGTGGCGCGTCGTTTCGTTGCGATAAATGTCGACACTCACCATGAACTCGAGCGACGCGAGCGCACGGTCGAGTCGCAACGAATCAGGGTTGGACAACACCGGGTTTCCGGCAACGGTAATCATCGCTCGAATTTGGCCGTCGCCCGGCGTCTCGATTTCTTCAGCGAGCACAACGACGGGGAACTCACCGAAGAATTCTGGCAATCCGCGTACCCGCGAACTACGGCGACCGAACCGCACTCCCCGACCTTTGCCACCCGCGCCTGCGGTATTGCCGCCACCGGTTGCCGGACGGTTGAACATCGCGCCGCCGCGCCGATCAAGGTTGCCAGTCAAGACGTTCACCACATCGACGGCCCATGAAGCGACCGTTCCAAATTCCTGGACGCACGTTCCGATTCGACCGTAGACAGCTGCACTGGGTGCAGCTGCGAGTTCCCTTGCAATCCGGCGGATCGCATCCGCTTCGACTCCACACACCCCCGCAACAGTTTCCGGCGCGAAATACTGCGCGAGTTCGCGGACGATCTCAATACCCTCAACAAATTCAGCGATGTGATCGCTGACGGAAACCAAGTTCTCCGAGAACAACGTCTGCACAATCGCGAGGAGAAATTGAGCATCAGTTCCCGGCCGCAACGCGACCCATTCATCGGATTCTTCGGCGGTCTTCGAACGGCGGGGATCGACGACAACAATGCGCCCGCCGCGAGCGCGAATTGCCCGCAACCGTCCGGGCATATCGGGAGCGGTCATCAACGATCCGTTCGATGCAAACGGATTCGCGCCGAGCATCAGCAGATAGTCGGTGTGATCAATGTCGGGTACCGGCACCGAAAGGCCCGTGCCGAACATGAGGCCAGCAGACACTTGCTTCGGCATCTGATCAACGGTCGACGCGCTATAGAGATTCGTCGTGCGCGCCGCTTGATTCATGACCCGGTTGTAGATCATCGGCGCCAGGTTGTGCGCGCACGGGTTGCCCATGTAAATCCCGAGCGCGTCGCGGCCGTGGGTGTCGAGAATCGTTGGCAGCCGGTCGCCGATGTAGGCAAATGCTTCATCCCAGGTGGCATCCCGCCACGTATCGCTCGCACGATCGCGAATCTGCGGCACTCGCACCCGATCGGGATCGGTTTCAAGCTCCTTGATGGCGGTTCCCTTGGGGCACAAAAACCCCTTTGAAAACACGTCATCTTTATCGCCGCGCACCAAGGTGATATCGCGACCTTCCATGTGAAGCTCGAGCCCGCACGTGGCTTCGCAGAGCGGACAGGTGCGGTACGCAATCGTTGTCATACCCCGATTGTTACACGTCGATCGGCTCGATGCATTACAGCTCGGCGCCGGCGTGCAAGGATCTCCGAATGGAACGCTTTTACTTCAAACAGCTGCTCTCGGGGCGCGACTTCGCCCGTCAGAATTCGCTCGCGCATTCCATGGTGAACTTCTGCTACCTGATTGGCGATCGCGAGACGGGCGACGCGGCAGTCATCGACCCCGCGTACGGCGCCCAGGACATTCTCGACACGTTGGCCACCGATGGCATGCGCCTCACCGCCATGCTCGCAACCCACTATCACCCCGATCACGTCGGAGGCTCAATGGCGGGCCACAGCATCGAAGGGGTTCGTGAGCTGCTCGAACTCGGTGTGGAAGCCAAGGTTCATTGCCAGGCCGAAGAGGCGTTCGGAATTCAAAGGGTTTCTGGCATCAGCGAAACCGATATCGTGCAGCATTCCAGCGGTGATGTAGTGATGGTCGGTTCGATTCCGGTGACGTTGTTGCACACTCCGGGCCACACGCCAGGATCACAATGTTTCATGGTCGACGGCCGACTCGTCAGTGGCGACACGTTGTTCCTCGACGGTTGTGGACGCACTGATTTACCGGGTGGAAGCCCTGAGCAGCTGTACGACTCGGTGCACACAAAACTTGCGCAGCTTCCGGGCGAAACCGTGTTGTACCCCGGCCACCTCTATTCGGCGGAGTCTTCGGCGAAGATGGCTGAGGTCGTTGATCGCAACTACGTTTTCCGTTTCAAAACTC
>JANYBW010000030.1 GCA_025360585.1 Actinomycetes bacterium
GCGAACGGAGCTAGCCAAGGGCTTCGAATGTAAGTGTCGACCGGGAGCCACACCGAGTAACGAACCGCGAGGTTGACGATCTCGGCGGCATCAAGATCCGCGACCTTCGAAATATTGCGACGCTCGAGTTCATCTCGCAACACCTCATTCGCATCCAATGCCGGGATCCTAAACCGTGAACCGTCCTCAGCCCGTGGGGCGGTCGCGGTTGTGGCCGTTCAAGGCGAAGGTCGGAGATGCCGAAGGCTGTCGGATGGAAACTGGCGAGTGGCGTGACACCCAAGCTCCGTCTGATTTGATGAATCGCGCAACCGCGCCGGTGTGGGTTCCGGGGCCTCCGCCCTTGGGGCCGAGTTCGCCTTCGGGTGGTTGGGGAAACACTCCGACGGGGCGTGTCGTGCGGGTCTTGATCGCTTGCTGTTTGGCGGCCGGGATTGTGGCCGGATGCATCTTTGTCTTCAGTGGTGGTTCGAATCAAACCGCGAACGATGTCGTGCGCGAAATCGTGGCGGGCAAGTGTTACAACTTCGGTGATTCCTTCGCGGTGCTCGACGGGCCCGCGATACGGCCGGGCGAGCCCACAAAACGGTTGCTGATCACGAACGGGGAATGCGGCGCGTTACACACGGTCGAAGTCGCAGGGCAACTGGGTGCCGAGGCCTACTTTCAAGATTCGAACCGCAATGCGAACGACTGCATCGGGAAGGCTCGCAGCCGCGTCCGTGGTTCGCCACAAGTCCCGATGTCGACCGCCGTGGTGGCATTTCGGTTTGTAACCGGTAGGTCAAAAAAGGTGTACTGCCTGCTGCAGTTCACACCCGCGATTCAGGGACGATTCCTCGAACCGGAGACGAGTTAGGCGTCGAATCTGCCGGCAGCGGGACGTTCTCTGTGCCCCACGCGATTTAGAGGGCGCGCCAAATTTGTTGTTGCAAAAACAAGGTCGAACTCGTCAGTAGATGTAGATGACTTCCATTACGTCGCACGAGCGGGAGATGTTGCGAGCCGCGTACGGGCCTCTGCGCCAGCTGGCGAACGTCGTCGCGCCGAGAGGTGTAGCCGCAGACGACCTAGTCCACGACGCATTTGTGAAGCTCCTCGAGCGCGGCATCGCGGATGTCCGGGACCCTCACGCGTTCCTGCGCCGCATTGTGGTGAACCTCGCTATATCTGAACATCGACGCTCCGGCGCACAGCAACGCGCAATGGCACGGCACGGAATCGACAGCATCGCTACCAGCGCCATCTATCCATCCGATCTCTCTGAGCTGCAACACCTGACGCCACGTGCTCGGGCGTTAGTCCTGTTCGTTGATATCGATGGCGCGCCTATCAAAGAGGCTGCAAAAGAGACCTCGCGCGGCGGCAATTCACAAACGACATCGGCGGCATCTACATAGGAGGCGGCAACACATGTCGGCTTCTCAACGAACTACGCAAGAGCAGAGTCCTTTCCGAAATCGTCGGTCAAGCGCACCGCGGCATTCCAATATACGGAGGCAGCGCCGGAGCGATTGCGGTCGACTGCGAGCGCAGTGCCTCGTTGGAGAATCCATTCGCTGTGGTTGTCGCCCGAGACGGCCTTAACGCGTGCGGACGCGTTGCAAGAGACCACCGTAACCGTGATCTTCGGCGACGCGTGTGGCTCTGGTTATGAGGTCTTCGGCGCGGGCAATGTCGCCGGGCGCCTTTCGCGTCGACAACAGGTCGGCAAAGTCGAGACAGGTCAGCGCAATCCAATAGGGCGCGCGAATTTTTTCGTTCGTTGCCAGCGCCACCGTGAAGTGCGCTTCTGCCTCAACATCTCGCCCCAACATTGCCGCGAGGCCTCCAAGATGACGCGCTAACGAACCAGATGTCGTTGTGTAGACCGCCGCGACCCGATCCTCATACGGCAGCAACAAGTCGTATAAAAAGCCGCAAGCCTCGGCACTTTGCAACGCCGTCGCGGTTGTTGCGCAACAGCCCACGATCGTGAGCCAAGCTTGATCGCGAGCGATGTCGGTGAAGCCTGTCGCAAGATCGACCTCGAGAAATGCGCGCGCGTCATCGAGCCGCCCAACCTCGGCGTAGATCGCGCCAACCAGCTGCCGGAAACCAATGGCAGCCGCATCGTCGCGTTCGACCGCGGCGAGGAAGTCGACGATCTCGCCGAGCCGTCCTTGGTGTCGACGTATCTCAAGGAGCTGAGCGCCGTAGGCCAACATCGCTTCAGCGTGTCCGCCTGCGGTACCCACATCACGAGCGATATCGGCTTCGGCTTCGGCAAGAACGCAATCGCCGCTCAGGAGTATTCGAAATGACATCGCCATGTGAAGCTGCCACAAGTGCAACGGCAACGCGGTTGAATGCGCCAGCGTGGTGAGCTCCGCGATGCGCTGATCAACTTCATCAATATCTGCGGCTTGGATGCACGCGTCGATGAGATGAAACAGCGCGTTGCAGCCTGCGACCGGATTTCCGCGCCGCGTCGCGATCTCGAGCGCTTCCGCGGTCTCGGCGAGCCGGCGATCGAGCGCCTCAGGTCCGTAGTGCTGGTATGCAACTGGGATGATGGACTGCAATGCAACTTCGTCGTTTATTCGCCGGGCCACGTCGACCGCTTCGGTGACAAGATCTCGACGACGCTGCCACTCTCGAGCGTCGATGGATTGTGAAAGCACAGTGAGCAAACGCGCACGCGCTGGGCTATCGCCAGGACCGATCGCATCGAGTGCGACTTCCGAAGCTTGCACCCATTCAACATCGGTGACCGATGTTCCGGCGACGCCACGATCCGCGGCAAGAATTGCGCCGATTAAAAGATCGGTATCGGACAATGAGCGCGCCAACGCGACAGCTTCGATGAGCGTCGCCCGATGGTCGGGCGAACCCACTTGATGTTGCGCGGTTCCGAGACCGATCAGCAACTTGCAACGCAGTGTCGGATCGCGGTCGGGTTGTGGCGCGCCGAGTTCGAGCGCTTGTTTATACCAATAGATCGCGTCCTCAGGCGCGAGCGCCGCAAGGGCCTCGTCACCAGCTCTGATCACGTAATGCAGCGCCTTGGCATCATCTGTTGGTCGGGTCGCGGCCATCCAGTGGCGCGCGAGTTCGGCACTTCCTCCGCGATCGCCGAAGCGCGTTGCTTCAAGCGCCTCAGCCACCCGGTGATGAGTGCGTGCCCGCCGTGCGCCACCCATGTCTTGGTACAACGTGCGTTGAATCAGCGCGTGCGAAAATCGATACGAACCGGGCGAGTTCTTTCGTTCGGAGACAACCGCAGCCGCCGTCGCCAATTCCAACACATCGAGCACGTCGTCTTCGTTGCTCTCGCAAACCCGGGCCAAGACCTCGAGTTCAAAGTCGCGACCAATCACCGCGGCCAATCCAAGCATCCGGCTCGCGTCGGGACCAAGGCGAACCACGCGACGCGCCACGACATCACGCACGCTCGCCGGCAAACCGGTCGCGGTGAGCGCAACGTCGACGCTCCAGCGTCCATCGTGACCCTGGGTCACAACACCAGATTCACCGAGGTGTCGCAACAACTCCCCGGTGAAAAATGGATTTCCGTCGGTCTCTCGACGCAGCGAGTGCGCGAGGTTGATCGTGTCGCTATCGAGCGCGTGCCCCGCGGCCGCCGCGACGAGGTCGACCGTCTCGGCATCATCGAGACCCGCGAGGCGGATGCGAGTCACCGCGGGCTGGCGGTGGAAATCCGCGAGCAACGCGGTCAGTGGATGATCTTGATTGAGATCGGTGTGGCGATACGTGCAGAGCACCAACAGGGCAATCGATTCGGCCGACGCAACGAGATGCCGCAGTACATGCAACGATGCGCGATCGGCCCAGTGCAGATCATCGAGCACCAGCACGATTGGCGTATCGGCCGCAACTGCCGTGAGTAACGCCTCGACTGCTTGAATCAGCACTAGCCGTTCTGATTCACTACCAACGCCATCGCGATGTGCATGCGCACCGAGCGCGGGGATCAAACGTGACAGCGCGTTGCGATGCGCCGCGGACAAGCTCGCAACACAGTCTGGGCCAAGGTGTTGCACCAGATGCGAAAGCGCCTGTATCCATGGTTGATACGGGACTGTCAGGTCTTCGTCGCAGTGACCGAGCAACACAATCGCGCCGGTTTCGTGCGCGTGCGTTGCGGTTTGGGCAATGATCGTCGTTTTGCCGATACCCGCCTCGCCGCCGACCATGACCGTCTCGAGGCGCGGTTCGCTGAAGGCACGCTTTTGGGCAGTTTCGATGATCGCGAGTTCTGCTACTCGCCCGAAAAAGCCGTAGAGCGCATCGCGGGTTGCCGAGATGATCGACGACGGCAACGCGATGCTGCCTTCCGATACAGCGGGCGCCCAGGTGACTTCGAACGCGGAGACTGGTTCCGGGATGCCCTTGAGGTTGAGATCACCGATATCGATGAACGTCTGCGACGCGTGGCGGCCCGCCATCGCACGCACGAGTTCAGTGGTCAAGATTTGACCACCGTTCGCGGCCGCGCACAGACGCGCGGCTTCGACTACAGGGTCGCCGAAATAGTCGCCGTCTTCTTCGACGGCCTCTCCAACGCTGAGCCCTATACGAATCCACAACGGCTCATGGGCGCGTTCATTGTGGCGTTGGAATGCTTGTTGCATTCCGGTCGCGCAAGCCAACGCTCGACTCGGACTCCCAAACGCCACCATGAGGCCGTCGCCCAGATTTTTGACCTCGGTGCCGCTGGTCTCAGCAACCACACTGCGCAACAAACCGAAATGGGTTTGGCGCGTTTGCTCGGCGCGTTCCGGACCCTGCCGTGCCGCAAGCGCGGTCGAGTCGACGAGATCGGTGAACAACACCGACGCCATGACCGTCACGCTCATCGGATGGCTCGCCCACGCTGAACAATTCCTTGAATCATTGTGATGAGCATACGGTGCACGGAGCGCTCCTGGCCATTGTCATGGTGTTCAATATTGCCGCGAAGTTGACAGCAGTCGCACGCACATCTCAAAGTGGCGTTGAGGTTTCTGCAGCCCCGCTGATTCGGAAACTCACGAGTACGCGAACAACGCGGTTTGCGATCACGTACCAATTCCTGACAGAGGTATGAACCAATGACAACTCCCACGGTGCCCGAAACACCAAATCGTGACTGGCTCGTAGAGCTGGGCAAAACGTTGTTGACGACGCCATTGCCGGAACCCGTTGTGGTGCCGACCACGCCTCCCGTCGGATTTCCTGGCGGCATTCCAGTCGACACCATTACCTTCAGTGACTGGTCGGGATACATCGATAACGAGGGCGTGCAGATCGCACGCATTGCCTCCGCGGATGACGTCGCGGCGGTGTGTACCTGGGCCGCGCAACACGGTTACACCGTGCGCGCGGTTGGTCGGGGGCACAACTGGTCGCCCATCGTGATGGAACCGAACGCGCCACGAAACACGGAAGTAATGTTGATCGACACCGCGAAACTCAACGCGACGAGTTTCGAGATTGTCGACCGAGCGCCGCTTGCCACATTTGGCACCGGCATCACCGTGAACGACGCGACCGCGTATCTGCAGACGCTCGATAACAACGGTGCTAGCAGTGCGCCTGGCTATTCATTGCCCCATATGCCCGCGCCGGGCGGAATTACCCTGGGCGGAGTCCTCGCGATCGGCGGACACGGCACGCTCGTGCCGTCAGGAACCGGCGAGCCCGATGTTATGGGCAGTCTCAGCAACCTCATCACCGGTTTCGACGCGGTGGTAAGTGGAACCGACGCAGCCGACAAGGCAGTTTATTCCGTGCAACATTTTGAACGCGCCGATACCGACGCGGCCGCGTTTCTGGTTCACCTCGGTCGAGCGTTTCTCACGGCGGTGACGTTGAACGTTGTTCCTAACTACTACCTGCAACTTCACTGTTTGTTTCCGAACGCGTCGGACCTCTTTGCGTCGCCGGCAGCGGGCTCGACAACTGGGTCTGAGGTATCGCCAGCAGCTCCCTCGGCACCTACATACGCGAACCTGCTCGATGAGTACGGCCGAGTGGAAGTGCTGTGGTTTCCGTACAACTTGCAGGCGTTCGTTCAGTGCAACCAACGACAATCGAACGCGATCGCACCGCAAGTCACGGGGCCGTACAACTATCCGTGGATGGAAATCAATTCGCTGGAAAATGCCGCGATCAGGGCAGCACTTTTCGAATGGCCATCGCTTACGCCAGTGTTCGGAGCATTCGAATTTGCGTTGGCGCAAACGGAACAATCGGGAGTAGTGCTCAATGGCACCGCGAGAGACCTTGAGCTCTACCTCATGGATTCAACGCTGAAGGTGACGTTATGGGGATGGGCATTGCAAATTCCGCGCGCCGAAGTGCAGACGATTGCGAGCGCGTTTTATCAGAAGGTCAACAGCATGCTCGACGCGGATCGCGGCGTTGGGAAGTACCCGATCAATGCAGCACTTGAGCTTCGCTGCACAACGATCGACAAACAAGATGCTTTGCCACAACCCACGTCACCGCCGCCTACGTTAAGTGCAGCGCACTCCGTCAACCCGCAGGACGCAACCCTCGATACCGTGATCTGGCTCAACGTCGGCACAATCACGGCAACGCCCGGATCCAATGAGTTTTATACCGAACTTGAGCAATGGGTCGTTGCGACTTGGGGCGGACAAACTCCAAATCGTCTGCGACCGGAATGGTCGAAGGCATGGGCCTATACCGCCGACGGACCGTGGACCAACATCGAGCTGATCACGTCGATTCGCGATTCCTACAACCAGAGCACCGACACGCCGTACACCCTGGAAGCAGCCGCCTCGACGCTCGCTCGCTATGACGCGTCGAATATCTTCACCAACCCACTGCTCCAAAGCGTGTTCTCCAGCTGAACCACGCGTCAGCGACTTCGAAGACGTCGTCTCTGGGCCCATGTGGCAAGGCCCGCCCTGGCGCGCGCTCGATACCGTGTGGCGAAGATCCGAACTTGATTCAGACCTCGTGGGTGAGCCGCCCGCGTTCCGAGACGGACGCAATCTTTGTAGTCCACAATCAAAAACGCGGTTAGTGGCGTTGGCGGTTGACGGTGCTGTCGAATTCCAGGACTTGCTGGAAGGTTGGGCGGTTGGTGGAACGCATCGTGTCGGGGATGAGGCCGGGTGTGAACCCAGTGCGTGATGCGGTGCTGCGCCATGCGCCGGGATCAGTTCCGAGGGATGCGGCGAGCGTTGCCCCCACTTGATCGACCACCGCCCACAACGATGCGCGGCACGCATCGAGGGAACCGTTGCCGCAGTACCGGAAATTGAATTTGCCGCGTACGGTTTCGCCGAGCAATGTACGCAAATCTTTATCGACATACGACTCACCGTTCAGCCCGTCGAGTCCGCGGAACGAATTCAGATCGCTGGTGAGGTTGCCGAACACTGGGCGCATCACCGCGTCGGCGATATTGGGCCAAAGCGCGTCCATTACCGTCGGCCCGGCGTCGTCGTAGAGGCCGCTGTTATCCGCGTCGAGTCGGGGCGCGTCGCGCGCGACCCAACGGTCGAGGAGCGCCAGGATCTTCGCGTCGAGAGCGTTCGGAGCTGCACTACCCCGCAACACTTTGCTCACAACCGGCCATACCAATGAACGGCTGTCTTGGGTCGCGGCGCGATTCATGATGCCCACATCGTTCGCGAGCGTTACCTGCGCCGGAAACTTGTTGAACTGCTCGACTCGGTGCACGGAACCCAACGGATCATCGTCGCCGTGCATAAAACCGGGTGCGGATTGATTGTTCCAGTTGAGTAACAAATTGTTGGGGCCACCGATGTCGTGCGGGTGTTGGTCCTCGTTGAGATAGCCGCGCCATTCGTAACTGCCGTTGCCGTTGGTGGGGAGGCGACGGTCAAGGCCGGGTGCGCGCCGGGGCAAGCGACCGGAACTGAAGTACGCAGTTTGGGTCCGCGACACATAACCCCAGTTGAACGTAAAACCGAATTGATTCGCCGCATCAAAGAAGTGTTGTGCAGTATCGGCTTTGCCTTCGGTCATGTCCTTCAGCGCAGCAAGGTTGAGTCCGTCGCGGCCAAACGTCGAGCGTTGGCGTGTGAGCACAACGATCCGACCGTTTGACGTGGCCGTGCCGATGACCGGGCCGTGCACCGACGTTGGGTAACGAATTGCTTGTCCGTTCAAGAGACCAGCATCGAACGTTACGAACGGCGTACACGTGCCTTTGAACACGTAGTGATCCGACGCTCTCGTCGGCGCGCTACCATCGGGGTTGCAGAGTTCTTCGGCAAACACGTCGCGAACATCGTGGTTCGCGGAGGTGAGGCTCCAGGCGTAGTTTTTGGTGCGGCCGATGAGCAGATACATCGAAAGACCTGGAACGGTCACGCCTTGCGCTTCGATTCCCGGACCACTCAAATGTATTTGTTGCACAATCTCGGGGTAGTAGTAGCCGAGCTGTGGGCCCATCACCGCGAGGTTGTCGTTCGTCGTTGTGCGAGCCTTGTTCACGATGAGAAAGTTTGATGCTTGCTTGTACGGCACCGGGCCGGCCGCGGGGTAGAACGGTTGATCGCTGGCGATGGTAGAAGAGTTAGCTTTTGTTTTCAGCGTTTTTCGAGGCGCGCTGCCACCGGAGTTGCGCGGGTCGAGCGAGATCACGGAGCCGTCGTCGATCGGAACCGAACCGGTGGCCGGCCCGCCGGTGAGTACTGGATAGTCGAACCGTTTCGCGGTGGTCGTGGGTGCTTCCGCGTCGTTCATCAACATCGCGTCTTCCCACGCCTTGCGGCCAGCGACCGGACCCATCTGGTTTTGGAGCCGCGACAAGAACGTGGCGTTGGATGCCTCTGCGCCCCCGCCCGCTCCGAAGATCGATCCAATAAACGCGGCCACTGCGAAAATATCGTTGACGGTGATCGGCGCTTGCACTACCCCTTGCGCTGCGTAATACGCGTTCGCGCCGTCGGCTTCGGCTTGCGCATCGGCGACAACCTGGCGACCCTTATCGCCGTAGGTCGCGATCATCAAACTGATTTGATCCGTGAGTAGTTGTTCAGTCTGCGCGCTGGGAACGAACGACTGCGCTGACGTGACCAAACCAAACGCGTTGATACCCGGCACATCGGCAACCGCGACGCGGGCGGGCCCGCGGCCGAGCTGAATCAGCAGGTTGCGATCGCGCGCGGTGACCCAACCCGTTCCGAAGGAAAGATCATCGCGGGTCTTGCCGCTGACGTGCGGAACTCCGTAGGAGTCATACAAAATTTTCGTACCGGCGCGGCCCGTGACTTCTTCGTGGGTTGCGCCCACCGGTTTGAAGTTCTCGGGGAGGTAATATTTTTCGATATCTGAGTCGGTGACATTGCCACGCAACGGTGTGAGCGCGTCGTACAACGGAAGCTGATCGAGGGAGTTCGCGGTGGTGGGGAGCCCGCCGTAGTTGCCGGGCGGCAAGATGTAGCGCATCCGATCGCGAGAACGTCGAGCCGAAGTCGCCCGTTGCGCGGGCGATGGAGAAGGCGATGCCGCGATCGTGGCCGTGACGACCGCGGCTGCCGCGATGAACGCGCCAATTCGACGAATACCTGTGGACATCGTGTCTCCCAACCTCGAGGCTTGGCCCGCGCGACCATCGGAATGTGATGCTTGGCTGACCGAACGCGTACCGACGGTAGCAAGACACGGAGCGTGACCGCAATGTCGAGGTGCGTCTGGCGGTGAGTTGTACGGCGTATTCCAAAAGGTTGCGTGGACGGAGAGAAACCGACGGCATTTTCAGGCGAGTTGTGGGGGTTCGTCAGCATCGACACGGCCACGGTCGTGTTGTACTGTTCCGAGGTTGTTACCGGGGGGTACGCGCCGTGAATCAGTAGCGCTCCCCGCACCGTTGACCCAGGAGCACGTTTGATGAACATCCGATTTAGTCCGGTTGTGGCCGGAGCCGTCGTGTTAGCGATGACAGCTGCCGCGTGTACCGAAAGCTCGACCACCAAGCCCGGCGCTACGACGACCACCGGTGGAACGAATACCACGGCTTCGTCGACGCCGAACACCGGTGGTGGCAAGGATTCTCCCGAGAATAAATGGGCGCTTACCTATACGGGCGGGGCTGCGGGCACCGCGAGCGGTGACGCGTTCAAGATTGGCTACTCGAACCAAGAAGACGTGTTCCCCGAGGCTTCCATCGGCATCAACGCCGCGGTGAAGTACGCCAATGCTGAACTCGGTGGTATGGGCGGTCACAAGATCGAGTTGGTTCCCTGCAAGATCACCGTTGAAGAAGACGGCCAAAAGTGTGCGACCCAATTCGGCAACGATGCGAGCATCAAGATCGTGATGACGGGAACGCTGCTCGTGGGTGGAGCGGGTCTCTACGCTGGCCTCAAAGGCAAAAAGCCGGTATTGATCGGCAACGGCCTCACGACGGCAGACTTCACCACCGATGCTGGAGTGTCGTTGCTCACGGGTGCCGTCGGTGTCGTGACCGGTATGGCGCAATGGGTAGCTGAGTCGTACACGCCGAAGCCGAAGAAGGTCGCGGTGATGTACGGCGATAACGATTCCGCGAAAGGCGCGTTTGGTTTGCTGCTGTCGCCGGTGTTGACAAAAGCTGGTATCAAAGTAACGGGCGTAGAGGTCAAAGACCCAGGCGGCACAGCTTCCGAGGTCCAATCGGCGATCACGAACGCGGGCGCCGACACCGCTGATGTGTTGATTACCTTGACGACGCAACCAGAGTGCATCGCGACGTACGACTCCTTGAAGCAGCTCAACATCAAGCCCGTCGTGGTGACCACCGGATTGTGTTACGGCACACCAATGACCGACCACATCCAACAAGCCGACCCCGGTTACAAAGGCATCATGCCCGACGGCTGGTACTTCGGTGGCTACGGCTACAACTATTACGCACCGGATCTTGAGTCAGGTATGCAGACGTACGTTGCAAAGGTCCAGCAATACGGCGAGAAAGCTGCCGGAGCCAAAACGCTGGAGTACACCGGCTTTGGTGGGCCGTTGTTCGCAAACCTCTTGACCGTCATCAAGCTCGTGAATCAGCTTGGCTATGACAAAGTCACCACCGACACGTTGCTTGCTGCGCTCAAAGGCTTTAAGGGCCCGATGATGTTGCAAGCGGGGGCCCTGAACTGTGGCAACCAGATCGTTGCGACCCAGGCGCTCTTCAAAGCTGTATGCGCAACTGAGATGGGTATCCAGCAGTACAAAAACGGAAAATGGACGAGCATTGCTGATGGATTGAACGGCAAGGCAGTCGATTCTTCGAAGGCCAAGGCGTAAACGGATGGCAGTGAGCGACGAAGCGCCAGCTGCGGAAGTTGATTTCGCGCCTGAGATCAAGCCGTTGCGACGTCGCACATTGCCTGCATCATTTCAGAGTCGGCTTCTGGGCGGGATCGGCATTGCGATCCTGCTCAGAATCCTGCTCGATTCTGAACTCCGTCTGAAATTTCTGACCGGCGCTTCACTCACGCAGGGCGCCCTCGTTGCAGCGATCGCACTCGGGGTCGTGCTCACATACCGCGGTTCGGGCGTCGTGAACTTCGCGACGGGCGCGACCGCGATGTACACGGCGTACGTCTACACGGGCTTACGCGTTGAAGGAAAACTCTTCCTTCCGCCGTTGCCGAATCCCTTCGCGATTGTCGAGGGCGTCGCGCATCACCTGGACGATAAATCAACCTTGCGGCTGCCTCGATGGCCGACGTTCATCGATTTTGGCGGTCACCTAACGCTGGTGTCATCGCTGCTCATGGCGCTGGTCTTTTGCGTGCTGTTTGGGCTCGTGCTGCATGGGCTTATCTTTCGCCCGCTGCGCCATGCACCGCCGCTCGCAAAAGTGGTTGCATCGGTCGGAGTGCTGCTGTTTTTGCAAGCCGTCATCGTGCGGCGTTACGGCACATCCGCACGATCCACCTATCTGAATGTTGGCACTCCAAAACAGTTGACGTTGCCGTTTTCGATTCGTTTGACGGTTGATCAAGTCATTGTGATCGTCATGGTGATCTCAATCACGTTGTTGTTGTGGGCATTGTTTCGCTTTACTCGTTTTGGTCTCGCCACTCGCGCCGCGGCCGAAAACGAAAAAGGCGCAATGCTGTTGGGGTTTTCGCCAGAATTTCTTGCCGGAACGAACTGGGTGCTTTCAACCGTCATCTCCGGGCTATTGGGCGTGCTTGTGGCGGGTAACCAAGCTTCGGTCGATCCGGTTGCGATCACGCTGCTCGTGATTCCCGCGCTCAGTGTGGCGCTCGTGGGTGGTCTGAATTCCTTTGGTATCACGACCGCAGCGGCCTTCGCGCTGGCCGCGTCCCAAGCGTTGATCGGCTTCTTGCAAAATCGCACGTGGTACCCGAAAGCTGCGGGTGCGCCGATTCCGGGTGTCGCGCAGCTATTGCCGTTTCTGTTGATCGTCGGTGTGTTGTTTCTGCGCGGTAAATCACTACCGACACGCGGCGCTGTCGCTTCGGGAAGGTTGCCATTCGCCACGAATCCGTCCCTGCGCAGCACGCGGGTCGTTGCTCCGATCGCGGTAGCCGCGTGCGCCGTCGCGCTGATGTTCTTCGCAACGCCGAACGGGCGGCTCGCGATCTTCACCTCGCTGATCGGCATTGTGATCAGCTTGAGCTTTGTGGTGATTACCGGTTACGTCGGCCAGATTTCATTGGCGCAAATGATGCTTGCGGGGATCAGTGGCTTTACCCTCTCGAAACTCACCGGCGATGGCATTCATCTCTATGGGCACACGGTGATTCCGAAAATTCCGTTTCCGTTGAATGCGCTCGTGGGGGCCTTGTTCGCGATGGGTATTGGGCTGCTGGTTGCGTTGCCGGCGCTGCGTGTGCGGGGCGTGAACCTTGCCATCGTGACGTTCGCGTTTGCGATCTCGATGAACGAGTTCCTGTTCAAAAACCCTGGTGTAAGCGGCGGATTTAAGGGCGCGTCCGTGAAAATCATTGGGCCGCTCGATCCGCTGAAGACGGCAACCGTCGGGCGCGGTAAAGGTGCCAACGTTTGGTTCGGCATGTTCTTGTTAGTGGTCGTCGTGTTGTTGTGCTCGATGATCGTGAACCTGCGCCGGTCGGGGACTGGCCGCCGGCTGCTCGCGACGCGATCAAACGAACGCGCAGCGGCAGCTGCTGGCGTGGATGTTGCCGCAACGAAACGTACGGCGTTCGCGATCGCATCTTTCGTTGCGGGCCTTGGTGGTGCACTGGTTGGGTTTCGACTTGGCAGCGTGAACCAGCTCTACTTCGGCGACACGAACTCGCTGGCGGTGCTCGCGTTTGCGTATCTCGGCGGCATCGCCTGCATCAGCGGCGCGGTCACTGCGGGCATGTTGGTGCCGAGTGGAATTGTCTTCACGATCTTGCAGACGGTATTCAAGGTGCCTTCGGAATTCACATTGCTGTTGGGCGGCCTCGCGTTGATCGTTACCGCGATTATGAACCCCGAAGGTATCGCCGGTGGGTTCAACGCGAAGCTGCGGGAACGAAAGCGGGCGCGCTCCGGTGAGTCGGTTGTGGCCGCGCACGCGGGAGGCGGACATTGAACATACAAGCTTCGGCGCCGTTGCTTTCCACCGCGGATATGTGCGTGACCTTCGGTGGCTTACGCGCGGTTGATGAACTTGATCTTCAGGTGCACCCAGGGCAGCTGGTCGGGTTGATTGGGCCGAACGGCGCTGGCAAAACCACAACGATTGATGGCATCACGGGCTTTGTTCCCACGACGGGTGGGATTACCTTCGATGGTAAACGCATTACGGATTTACCTGCCCATAAACGCGCCAAGCTTGGGCTGTGCCGCACCTGGCAATCTCTCGAGCTTTTCGATGATCTGACCATCGAAGAGAACCTGATGGTCGCGGCTGAGACGTCGTCGGTGAAAGATGTGCTATTCGATCTCTTTGTGCCCGGCCGCAAGCGTGATCATGGAACCGCGTTGGATGGCCTCGATCTCTTAGGTCTTGCAGACTTGCGCCACCGGATGCCGAACGAAATCAGCCAAGGCCAGCGCAAACTCGTCGGTGTCGCGCGCGCCCTCGCGGCGAGCCCCAAAATGGTCTGCATGGACGAACCCGCTGCCGGGCTCGACTCGAGCGAATCGCAAGAACTCGGGGGCCGGCTCCGCCAAGTTGTTGATTCAGGAATCCCAATTTTGTTAGTCGAACACGACATGGGCCTCGTGACGAGCGTGTGCGATTACCTCTACGTGATTGAGTTCGGCCGCAAGATTGCCGAAGGCACGCCTGAAGTTGTGATGAATGATCCGCGTGTGATTGCTGCGTACCTCGGATCGAGCTCCGAATCCAGTGGCGTTGCTGAACCGGGGGAGCGGTAAATGGCCGCGTTGCTGGAAATCGAAAACTTCTACGGTGGCTACGAAGGCGTAGCGGTCGTACGTGATCTCACGCTGTCGGTGACCGCGGGCGAAGTGGTCGCGTTGCTAGGCCCGAACGGTGCGGGTAAAACCACGACGATGTTGAGCACTTCCGGGTTGTTGCCGATTATCAAAGGTGACATTCGTGTCTTCGGCGAGACGGTCAAGAAACGCGCCCCGCACAAAATCGCCCGTGCTGGCCTCGCGCACGTGCCCGAAGACCGTTCGTTATTTTTTCAACTCACCGTTGCCGAAAACCTGCGGCTCGGCGCGGCGAAAGGTTCTGCCGATATTGCCCAAGCCTTGCACTATTTTCCCGCGCTCGAACCGTTGATGGGTCGCAAGGCTGGGTTGTTGAGTGGTGGCGAACAGCAGATGCTCGCGATGGGACGCGCGCTCACCACGAATCCGAAACTGTTGATCGTTGATGAAATGAGCCTCGGGCTCGCGCCGATCATCGTGGAACGATTGCTACCAGTACTGCGCACCGTCGCCGATAAAACCGGTGCGGGCGTGTTGCTGATCGAACAGCACGTGGATCTGGCGCTAGGTATTGCGGACCGCGCGTACGTGTTGTCGCACGGCGATCTTGTGTTGCAAGACGACGCCGCGCACCTGCGCGCGAACCGACACTTGTTGGAAGCTAGCTACCTCGGCGGCAGCAGCGAATAGGGGAACCGTGAGCCCCACCTCGAGAATCCGCAAACCAGCAATGTTTTCGGGCTTCGGACGTTGACCCAGCAGACCCAGCGTTTTCGTCACGCCGATCGTTGCGATATTCACCGCGATCATCATGGAGAGTTCCTCCTCGCGCACGCGATGAGTGCACCGTTGCTCGGCCGCGGCTGGGGTTGTTCTCGGATCGGATGGAGCTCTTCATAGTGCCTTTTCCGAAATGTCGGGTGCTGCGACGCGGGCAATCGCTAGCGTGATTCCATGGGTATCGATCTGCGCAGAATTGAAACTCCCGAAGATCTTGCCGAGTGGACGCGCGCGTTGATGCGGTCGTTTCACGCGGGTGATCAAGCTGATGAGCGGATTGCCTTGAACCAGCGGTTTGCGGCCGAATGCCGTACCACTGTCGCGGAAGTCGATGGGGTGATCGCGGGAACATTCCGTTCCTTCGATACCGTCCTGACCCTGCCGGGCGGCGGCTCAGTGAATGTGGATGCCATCACGGGGGTGACGGTGCAATCGACGCATCGGCGCCGTGGCGTATTGACCTCGATGATGCACGATGACCTTGCCGAAACTGCGAAACGGGGCCAGCCCGCGGCGATCTTGTTGGCCGCCGAGCATGCGATCTACGGTCGGTACGGATTCGGTGTTGCGACACGTGCGTTGGGTATCTCGGTGGATAAATCGCGCACGACGGTTGCCGGCTCGCCGAGCGCCGCAGCACAGGCGGGCCGGCTTGAATTTGTGAGCCCGGCCGAGTTGGTTGCGTTGGGCACGGAACCGTTTGATCGGATGCGAGCTACTCGAGCCGGCGAAATTTCGCGCTCGATCCTGAAGTGGGAGGCGGACGCAAATGTTTCGCCGTGGCCAGGCGATCCGTGGAAGGGTTGGCAGGTTGTCTCGCGCGATGGCTCGGGCGTGGTGGATGGCTACGTGCAGTATCACGTCGATGAAAAATGGGACAGTGGAGTTCCACAATCGACGTTGTGGATCGACTCCTTGGTTTCTACCGACAAACATTCACACGAGCGGATCTGGCGTTACCTCTTTGGGATAGATCTGATTGCCACCATTCGCGCCCGAGAGATTCCGTTCGATGATCCGATCCAGTGGATGCTCACCGATCCCCGCGCCATGACGGCCAACATCGACTTTGATGGATGCTGGTTGCGTCCGCTGGATTCCCTTGCGTTGCTGCGGGCGCGCACGTTGGGTGATGGTGCGGTGACACTGATGATCACCGACGCGTTCGGGTACGCAAATACCACGGCGCAGATCGTTGACGGATCGGTTACCGAAGCCACTAGCGCGACGCCCGACATTGTGCTCGACGTTGCGGTTTTCGCAACCTTGATCTTGGGCACCGAACGGGCGACCGTCTTGGCTCGAGCAGGGCTCATCGAAGGCGCAGACGAACAGTGCCTCGCCTCGCTCGACTCGATCTTCTCTGCCTCAACGGCACCCTTCATCTCAACGCATTTCTAAACGCACTCTTCGTCGATCGCCGCTGATCGCTCGCCGTTTTGGGCGCGTTTCGGCGTCACTTTCGACTTGGCGGCTCGGCCAAAGCGGGGGTGGGTAGGGGTTAGGGTCCGGGGTATGACTGATTTGTTTACGAATCCGCATCGCTATGGCGATCTGGCCGATTGGCGGCGCGAAGCGGTTGCGCTGCACGCGCAAGGGCCGATTCATCGCATTGAACAGCCGGGATATCAGCCCTTTCTTGCGGTGATCGGCCACGATGCGGTGCTCGACATTGAACGGCGCCCCGATGATTTCACCAATGGCCCCGAACCCGTGCTCGGAACCGACGAAGCAATTGCGATGCGCAAAGCCCAAGGTGCCGAGATCCGAACTTTGATCCACATGGATGCTCCCGACCACGGCAAGTATCGGCGGCTCACCAACGACTGGTTCAAGCCGGCCAGTGTCCGCAAAATGAACGATCGCCTTGAGCACCTCAGCCGCGAAGCCGTCGCGAAACTCGAAGCGCTCGGTGGTGCGGCCGACTTCTATCGCGACATTGCCGCCTCCTATCCGCTCCAGGTGATCCTCGCAATCTTGGGTTTGCCCGAAACCGATTATGCGCGCATGAACAAACTGACCCAAGAACTCTTTGGCGCCGAAGACCCCGATTTGCAACGAGACGTGATTTCGCCGGAACAGATGGTGGAGGTGATCATGGATTTCTATGCCTACTTTGCCGCGCTCACTGTGGATCGCCAAACCACACCGACGGATGATCTTGCCAGCCTGATCGCGAACGGCATCATCGACGATGTCGCGATGCCCGATCTCGAAAAGATGGGCTACTACGTCATTGTCGCGACGGCCGGACACGACACGACGGCGGCGGCAATGTCGGGAGGTTTGCGCGCGCTCGCCGAATATCCAGATCAGCTGCACCTTCTTCAAGCCAATCCCGAACTGATTCCAAACGCCGTCGATGAGATGATTCGCTGGACGGCACCGGTGCGCCATTTCATGCGTACAGCGCACGTCGACGCGGAAATCGCGGGTTACCCAATCAAAGCCGGCGAATGGTTGTACCTCTCGTACCTTGCCGGGAACATGGACCCGAACGTGTTTGAAGACCCGTTGCGTTTCGACGTGGCGCGGACGAACGCTGATCGCCATATCGCCTTTGGGTTCGGTCAACACTTTTGTTTGGGTGCGCAACTTGCGCGCATGGAGCTGCGGTCGTTGTTCGCGCACATCGTGCCGAGATTCAAAACACTCGAACTCGCGGGCACTCCCACGACTGCGAAGACCACCTTTGTCGGTGGGCATAAGAGTGTGCCGATCCGTTACACACTGAACGCGTAGTGCGGGCACCGGGAATCGATACCGAAGAGGAGTCTGCCTGATGACTGAGTCGTACCGAAGCTTGGATGCCGAAGCGCTCGTCGGTGAAGCGATTCGCCGGGCCAATGGCCGCGACGACTTCGGTGCGCTGCCGTTTCTTGAACCTATGAACCGATTGATTGCCTCCGTGAATCAAGAATCGCGGCTCAACGAGATCGGTGAAATCATCGCGACGGAACGGGTGCTGAGCCACGCCGTGAACCGTCTCAACTACGTCGCGGATCGTGTTCGTTATCCAGAGATCGCGACGCAACGGATTGAAAAGCCAGTATTCATAGTGGGTTTACCGCGTACCGGCACCACGATCTTGCACGACATCTTGGGCCAAGATCCTGATACGCGCGTCCCACTCACCTGGGAAACGATGTTTCCTTCGCCGCCGCCCCTGCAATCCACCTTCACGAGCGATTCTCGGATCGCCGCGTGTGCGGCAACGTTTCCTGGAGTCGAGCTTCAAATTCCTGCGTTCAAAGCCATGCATCCAATGGGCGCCGAACTCTCCCAGGAGTGTGTGACAATGATGGGTGAAGCGATGTGTACGCCCTTGTTTCACAATCAGTTTCGGGTGCCGTCCTATCAGGACTGGGTCGATGACGAAGCGGATTGGTCACACGTCTACACGATGCATCACCAACAGCTTCAACATTTGCAAAGTGGCGTGGCGCGTGATCGGTGGGTGTTGAAAACCGGTGCGCACCTTTGGGGTCTGGATCACTTGCTCGCGACCTACCCCGATGCACGCATTGTGTTTACCCATCGTGATCCGGTCAAGTCGATGACTTCCTATGCGAGCTTGACTGCTTTGGTGCGCAGCATGGGAAGCAACGAGGTCGATCCGGTGGAGATCGCCGCGGACTGGTCCGCGCGGTTACACAAAGTGTTGATGCGAGCAGTCGCCGTGCGCGCACAAGCGCAATACCCGAACGCGATTTTCTACGACATGTACTTTCAGGATTTTGTCGGCAACCAATTTCGAGAGGTCGAAAAAATCTACGTAGCACTGGGCTTGCCCATGACGGCACTATCCGCTGATCGAATGCGCGCGTTCATCGCGGATAATCCGCCCGGCAAACACGGGATTCATCGATACGAACCGCACGAATTTGGTGTGATTCCTGAGCAAGTACGGGCAGTTTTCGCAACCTATATCGATCACTTTGGATTGGAGCCGGAATGATGACCACGATGCGCGCCTGGCGTACGCACAAATACGGCGATCGCCCATCCGAAGTGTTGCAACTCGATGAGGTGCCAATCCCCGAACCCGATGCTGGTGAAGTGCGGGTACGGGTACAAGCGATTCCGTTGAATCTCAACGACATTGAACGGATCAACGGTGGCAACATGATGGTGCGGCCCGATCTGCCGTATAGCCCAGGCATGGAAGTGATGGGTGTGGTGGATGCATGCGGCGCGGGAACGGAATCGTGGCTTGATGCGCGAGTGGTGGCGATGCCGAAGGGCGCGATTGGCGGCTACGCGCAATACGCGATTTGCCCGGCGGTATCGATGTTCGCGATGCCCGATTCGATTCCACTCCCGGACGCAGCTGCCTTGTACTTCCCGTATCACCTGGCTTGGCTTGGCTTAATCGATCGTGCCGAACTCCAAAGCGGAGAATCCGTACTGATTCATGCCGGCGCGGGGGGATCGGGATCGGCCGCGATTCAGCTGGCGAAGCACCTCGGCGCGCGCGTCTTCGCGACCGCCGGGTCTGATGCGAAAGTTGCGTTGTGCCGCGAGCTTGGCGCCGATGTCGCGATCAACTACACGACGGAAGACTTTGCGGCGATCGTGTTAGAAGCGACTGGTGGGCGCGGAGTGAATGTGGTGTTCGACAATGTCGGCGAATCAGTGATGGAAGCATCAATGAACTGCACCGCGTACAACGGCCGTTACCTCATGATGGGCTTCGCTTCGGACAAGACGGTTGCGGATGAAAAGTTCATCGTGCCGCGCCGAGTTGCGCTCGGCAACTTCAGATTGTGTGGCGTATTGCTCTCGTACCAAACGCCCGAAGCCGCAAGTTTCGTGAAGCAGATGATGGGCTGGAATTTCGCGCCCGACGCGTTGGGATCATCCATCGCGTCGAGCATCGTGAACTTGGTTGAACAAGGCGCCTTGCGCCCTGTGGTTGGCGAGGTCGTGCCGTTCGAAATGTTGCCAGCCGCTATCGAGGCGATGGGCGACCGAAAATCCATCGGCCGAACGATCGTGCAACTCTGGTAGCGAACGCCTGGCCCGCGATCGACGCCTACGCAATGATGCCGAGGCGTCGGGCCGACGCGACTGCTTCGAGCTTGGAACGGGCCTCGAGTTTGGTAAGAATTTGGTGCACGTGGCTGCGAATGGTGTTGCGGCTCACAAAGAGTTTCGCTGCGAGTGCATCGGTCGAAAGACCTTGCGCCATCAGCTCCAAGATTTCACTCTGACGATTCGTGAGCGAAACCTGGTCGCCGGGCGCATCTCCCGTTTCGCAAAAGATCATGTCGAGATTCGAAATCGCGGCAACTGATTGGCCGCGCGCCGCGCTGCGAATGGCGTTGAGGAGGTCTGCCGCGCCTCGGTCCTTGGAAACAACTCCAAGGCAACCAGCGGCAATCGCTTCGCGAGTTGAAGCTCCCGAAGGTGCGTTCATCAACATCACAACTTGCGTTCGTGGTTGCTCGTTGCGAACGCGCCGCGCGATTGCTGCCGCGCCACCGGAATTGAGGTCGTAGTCGAGCAGCACAACGTCGGTTTGGTGTTCGCCAAGAAATGTAGGTAGGTCGGTGTCGTTCGTCATTGTCCCGATTACGCCGAGATCTGGCTCGGCATCGATGAGGTGTTGGATGATGTCCGCGAACATTTGTTGTTCATCGACAACGACGACGCGTGTGAGATCAGTATTCAAGGGTAGGTCCGCCCATTGTTAGGAAGTTGGTGCGATGGATAGTTCAATAGCGTCGAGGAAGACACTGAATCTGCGCACAATCTCCTCGAACTGGGGGTCTTCGAAGATAGTTCCGTAGTGTCCAGACCGAGAAACCACTTCGAAGGGTGCGCGAATGTGCGGGCTCCACCCGAGATCGGGTTGGCGGTAGCCGCTTGCTCCGGTGCCGTCGGCTTCAACGGTGCGCACGAGCAAGGTGGGGATGGCGATGGGTCGAGGCCGAAAGCGAACGGTCGCTGATTCAAAGTGATCATTGAGCGCAACGAGGTGCTCATCGAAACCTCGTCCCGAGATCGGCATGGTTGCTCGGCGCCGCGATTCCGCAACGAGCCTGCGGACGATCCTGCGTGAGCGTGCTCGAGGCGGTGCGGCCGTGTCGAACAGTGTGAGCGATTGGGAGGTCGCCCCATTTGCCTTGAGTGTTTGACTGAGCTCACTCGCAACCAAACCGCCGAACGAGTGGCCCGCGAGGTGGAGGCCGCGGCCGATGATGCCTTGCTGCTGCAATTGATCGAATGCCGATTGAGCCAAGGCCGGCACCGATGTTGTCTCGCGCATGGTGGATTCGGGGCCGTGCAACGCAATGCCGAATACGTCTCGCTGACCATTGAGTTTCGCGTTCAGTCGACGTAGGCGAAAGAGATCACCAGGCCACGCCATTATGAAAACGATCGGAGCAAGCGTGGAAACTGCGCCACGAAAGTGTTGAGAGCCTTCGACGCTTCGAAATGGTGCACCGTCACGGGTGGATTCGATCCGCGATGTGAACGCGGCGACCGTTGGGTGGGTGACGAGCGTGCCGATCGGTAAACGCACGCCGAAGCGAGCTTCGGTGTGCGCGATCAAACGGACCGCGAGTAACGATGTGCCTCCGAGCTCAAAAAAGTCGCGGTCGCTGCCGGGAGTTTCCGCGAGACTGAGCACGGTTTTCCAGCACACCGCAACATCATTCTGTAGAGCGGTGGTGTATTGCGATGCTTCGAAATGCGCGAAGCTCGGCGGCGGAGCCTTGGCGATGAGTGCTTGCACCGCGGCGCGATCGACCTTGCCGTTCGGGAGTCGCGGAGTGGCTTCGACGCGAACGAGCCGCGTTGGGATCATCCCACTAGGAAGTCGTAGTGCCAGGTGGGCTCGAAGGTCTCGGTTTGGAATGTCGTTCGGGGCGGCATAGATCGCAGCGAGCTCATCGACGGATTCTGCGGGTTTGCACACTGATACCACGACGGCATCGCGGATGCCGGGGAAGGACCGGAATGCGGTTTCAACATCGCCGGGTTCGATACGGAGGCCGCGGACTTTGATTTGCGAATCGACGCGGCCTAGAAAATCGAGTTGGCCATCGTCGCGGACGGATGCGGCATCGCGGGTGCGAAACCAACGGGTGCCGTCGAGATCTATAAACGCGCCGTCGTTGAGCGATCGTTCACCGATGAATCCGCGCGCGCAGCCAGCACCCGCGATGAGGAGCTCTCCGACCTCGCCGTCGGCGACCGGATTTAGGTGTTCATCGACGATGAGAATTTCGGTATTGGAAATAGGAAGCCCAATGGGAATGGGGTCGCTCGCGCCAGGCGCAATGAAGGCAGCCGTGGAGTAGGTGGTGGTTTCGGATGGGCCATAGAGGTTGAATACTGAATACGGGCCGTCGGCGTGGATGCGCGCGACCAAATCGGCGGTGAGTGTCTCGCCCGCGAGACACACCGATCGAACGCTGCGCGGCAACGTGGTCTGGTTGAGTTGTTCGCCGAGTAGCGATGGCACTGTATTGACGAGTGTTACGGAATTCGTGTGGGCAGCGATTCCGAGATCGAACAGTGAGTCGGCCACGATCACTGTTGCGCCGAGAGCAAGCGGCGCAAAAATCTCAAAGATTGAAAGGTCGAATGCCAACGACGTCGACCACAAGACCTCGGCCAAGTCCTCTGATGAGAAACATGCGTGAGCCCATTCAATGAGATTGATCGCGGCACCGTGCTCGATCATTACGCATTTTGGAGCGCCGGTGGAACCCGATGTCGCGATGACGTACGCGAGATCCGCTGGATCTCCGTTCGGCACGCTCGATGGAGCGTGCATAGTCGCGCCCCACCGTGTCGACGATGGAGATGGTGCGCCCATGAGATTCGTGATGTCGATAAACGCGAGGTCGCTGGCAGAGTCGAGCACCCGAGCACCTGAAGCGTCACCGACGACAGTTGCTAGCCCTGAAACTGCGATTGTGGCATGGAGGCGTTCGGCCGGGTACGCCAAATCCAACGCTATGAAGGCCGCGCCCGATCGTAAGACTCCGAGGATGGTTGCGATGATGTTGTGGGATCGGACCATGCAAATGCCGACAAGATCGCCCGCCTGCACTCCTGATGCGATGAGATGGCACGCGATCAACTCTGCGGAATCGCAGAGTTCCGCGTAGGTCGTGGAACCCTGTGCGTCAATGACGGCGGTTGCAGTTGGTGCACGCTTGGCGGCGGCGAAGACGAGATCATGTAGCGTTGTCGCGGCAATGTGATGACTCGGCCCGCGCATCGTGTTCGGCGTGAAAGGCGTTGTCGCCGCGTCCAGGCTGTACGCCGGCTCGATTGTCGAGGTTCGTTTCATGTATCGCCCGTTCGAGGGATTGTGTCAGACCGCCCGGTCCCACTCGCTAGGCGTTCGTATCGCGTTACTGCTACATCGGCACCGTGGGGCTACAAAGAGATCACTCAAAGCGGTCTTTCACTTCGTCTGGTTGCAGTACATCGATGCGAACGCTCAGCTACGTTGCAACGCAACGGGCCCATCGTCTCTTGCACGCCAAATCTGGTGCGATCGCGAAGCGACTTGCGTGCGTTTCCCAGCGTAAAAGACTACGGCGTTCACCTAAACGGATGAGGTGAAAACCTCAATGTTCATCGTAATGATTGTTCCATGCTGTGCCGTTGAGGCGACGGCTTAAGGCGTGGGGTCGGGGACCGAGAACGATACACAGAGGTGGAAAATGATGGCCGAACTACAACCAGTTGAAGGGGCACAGCGCCGCATCATTGGGCGCTCGTTCATACTGCTTGCGAATGATGTCGCGCTCTGGATCGTCGCCGTTTCGGTGTATATAGCTTCGGAAACTCGCAATCCTGCGTTGGTGCTTTCACTAGCTCCTGCTTTGTATGTCACTGCCGGTATGGCAACGGGAATCCATCGTGGCCGGCATCGGATTGGATCGTTTGAAGAGTTCGGTGCGATCGCAGTGACGGTATGTATCGCGCTGGTTGGAGTGCTTGTTGTCACGCATCCGGAAATCAGTGGAGTGAGCGCGCGGCGATACCTTGCGCTCGCGGCGACGACGCTGTTCTTTACCATCTTGCCGCGGTACGTGGTGCGGCTCTGGCGCGACCGCACGATGTCCTCCGAGCATGATGCAACGCGCTACATCGTGTTTGGTGCGGGCGAAAGTGCCGCGCTTGCGGTTCGGATGATGCTGCGCAATAGCGGTGGAGCGAGTCAACCGATCGCGTTGCTCGACGATGATCCGGATAAGCGCCAGCTCCGCATTATGGGAGTTCCGGTGGTCGGTGATCGTTCAGCACTGGTTGATGCCGCGAAGAAGTACCGAGCGGATGCATTGCTCATTGCTGCTGGACGAGCCGATGCGAGCACCATCGGCGACCTGGTAGACCGCGCGATTCTCGCGAACCTGCAAGTGCGTGTACTGCAAGATTTCGATGATCTCTTTCACGGCCAAGACGACTCGCCCGATGGCATCCGCCAACTGAACGAAGCGGATCTGTTGGGCCGGCATCGCATCGACACTGACGTTGCGAAAATTGCTGATTACTTGCGAGGCCATCGGGTGATGGTCACCGGTGCTGGTGGCTCCATCGGTTCGGAATTGTGCCGCCAGATCGCGCGGTTTGAACCAGCCGAGCTGGTCTTGGTCGATCGCGATGAATCAGCGCTGCACGCAGTGCAACTCTCGATCACTGGAAGCGCGTTGCTCCAAGATGACGGCGTCGAACTGTTGGATCTACGCGATCGCGACGCCGTTGAATCAGTAATCGCGCGACGCAAACCGGAAGTGATCTTTCATGCCGCGGCGCTGAAACATCTGCCGCTGTTGGAGCGTTATCCGGCCGAGGCCGTCAAGACCAATGTTTGGGCGACGAACACGTTGCTGGAAGTCGCGAGCCAGCATGGCGTGACGCGGTTTGTGAATATCTCCACAGACAAGGCTGCCGATCCGTGCAGCGTCTTGGGGTATAGCAAACGACTGACCGAACGGTTGACCGCTTGGTGGGCCCTCGAGACTGGCATGCAGTTTATGAGCGTGCGTTTCGGCAACGTGTTGATGTCGCGCGGGTCGGTCATCACGACGTTCCAACGTCAGTTGCGAGCCGGCGGACCGATCACCGTGACCCATCCCGACGTTGAGCGATACTTCATGACTGTTGAAGAAGCAGTGGAGCTCACAGTCCAAGCCGGCGCAATCGGCCGCGACGGCGACGTACTTGTGCTCGATATGGGAGCGCCGGTTCGCATTGCTGATGTCGCCCGCAGAATCGTTGCGATGTCGAATAGATCAATAGAAATAGTATTTACTGGGCTTCGACCCGGCGAAAAATTGAGCGAAGACCTGCTCGGACGCGGTGAAACTGATGTGCGTCCGCACCATCCCTTGATCACGCACGCTTCGGTACCGCCGATTCAACCTGAATCCATCAGCGGCCTGCTCATCGCTGGCGCGACCGAAGCGATCATCAAGGATCTCGCCGTTGCTGTCGAGTCGGCGCCTGCCGCGGGCCTGAACTCGTGTGCAACCGCGACGACACAATCGGTTGCGGGAGACGTGGTCGCTGCGTGAAGTTCGCAGTCATTTTTGGTCTGAGCGCGCTTGCGGGTGCGTTGTTTGGCTCGCCCGTTGTGATTGCGTGGTTGCGTAAACGCGGAGTCTTTGATGTTCCGAACGCTCGATCCTCGCACGAGGTTCCGACGCCGCGCGGTTTGGGTATTGCCCTGTGCGGCAGCGTCGTCAGTACTTCGGTCATCGCCGCGTTGGTTATTGAAGGCCGCGCAAATCTCGCGATCGTCACCTGCGCCGCGCTGCTCTTCGCGGGGCTCGGATTGCTGGAAGACCTCGTAGGGGTTTCTCCAAAGCGCCGACTGTTGGCTCAGGTAGCGCTGGCGTGCTTGACGGTCGCCGCGGTGGTCAAGATCCCTCATGCCGCATGGACATTCGTGTTCGCGGCGATCGCGATTGTGGGTGTGGTCGCCTACGTGAATGCCGTGAACTTTATGGACGGCATCAATGGCATTTCTGGAACCCATGGGTTGATCGCGGGTGCCGTCTGGTGCCTCGCTGGTTGGCGCACTCCGGGCAGTGGCTTCTCTACGATCGGATTGGTCGTCGCCGCGGGTTGTTTGGGGTATCTCCCATGGAACTTTCCGAACGCCCGAGGCTTTCTCGGCGATGTCGGTAGCTACTTTCTAGGCGGCTGGCTCGCAGCTGGAGCCTTGGTTGGACTGCACGCAGGGATTGAACCGGTCGTGGTGATCGCGCCACTTGGGCTGTACTTCGTCGACACTGGATTCACGCTTTTATGCCGTGCCGCGCGCCGAGAGCCATTGCTAGCCGCACACCGTGGGCACGTGTACCAGCAGTTGGTACGTCTCGGTTGGTCGCACGCTCGCTCGACGGGATTTGTCTGTGCCTTATCCGTGAGCTTGAGTCTCTTGGCGTTGATTCCGTCACCGTTTGCGTGGGCGTTTGCCGCCGCAATTGTTGCGCTGTACGTAGCCGCACCGACGTTGGTGCGAGTCCGGGTCGATGCCGCTACTGGCGATCGCGTGGTTGCGTTGCGAGCAGCTGATACCACGAACCTCGCGGCATCAAGCCGCGAGGTCGCGTGATTCGAGCGATCGTTGCGCTAACGCTTCTGCCAGCGAGACCGTGAGCGGCGTCGGAGTGAAGCCGGGGAGCAAGGCTTGCAACGCGGTGATATCAGCTTGGAGATTCGGTCGGTCACTGCGACGAACTTTCGCAGGATCGGTTTGGACTCGCAATGGGCGATCAGTGATTGTGGCCAACGCTTCGACGATATCGATTGCTGAATACGAGCTACCCGTTCCCACATTGACCGTGACAGAAGGTCCGTGATCGGTTGTTACTAACGAGTGGACCGCGTTCGCTACGTCGCCCACGTATACGTAATCGCGTTTGGTGTCCGTGCTACCCAGCGGCAATGCGTCGCCGAGTTCGAGATAGTCGAGAATGTCGGGCACGAGGTGGGCGTTGGTTTCACCAGGACCAACCACATTGAAAAATCGAGTGATCACGGATCGTTCGAATGCACCTTGTCGTTGACGGATCGCAACAAGCTCCTCACCGATCATCTTCGATTGGCCGTATACATTGTCGGAACCGATGATGCTCATCTCATGATGAGCTGCGAGATCGGGCCGGTACACATCGGCGGTTGACGCGAACTGAAATACCTCTACGCACTGCGCGTTGGCGACGGCATCGAGCACGTGTTGCGTACCGAGTACGTTGACCGCTAACGCTTCCGCGGGATGCGCGATGCAGTACGGAATAAAATGTATCGCCGCGAGATGAATCACCATCGTGGGCTGTACTTGCTTCACGATTGCGTTGACGGCATCGGCATCACGAAGATCCGCGACTTCGACGCGTGCCCCCAGCTTCGTCAGAGTTTCGCGGCGCGTGATCGGTGCAACTCGAAAAGAATCTAAGACCGTGACATCGGCACCAGAGTTCAGGAACTGTTGCACAGTAGGAATGCCAACAAAGCCAGCTCCACCAGTAATCAATACCGTATTCATGCTGCGTTTCCTTGGGTTTGCGTCGCTGCCGTAGCAGATCCAATGTGGGCAATATTGTGAATTGCGGCGAGCCCGTGTTGCCGTTGCCATGCCGCAAAGAGTCGATCGACCGCAGGCCGTGGGCTGTAGTGTTCGTCGACGAAGGCTCGCGCGTTTTCGCGTAACGACTCGCGAAGCGCAGGGGTTTTGAGGAGATCGACGGTTGCGGCGATGAGCGCCTCATCGGATTCTGCGTGCACGTAGTGCGTTCCCGATTCACCGTCGAGGCCTTCGAAACCTTCGGTGTTGCTCACCACCGGCACGCCGTAGGCGAACGATTCCAACGCCTTGATTTTCATACCGCTGCCGCGTTCGGGTGGGTACAACAACACGCTTGCTTGTTCGAAGAAGTCCTCGGGGCGATCGACAGTTCCGAGCAGCTCTGCACCCTCGCAGGGGAAGTGTTTGCCGAGGTATTGCTCTGCTCCGAAGCCAGCAACGATGAGGCGTGCGTTGGGAACCTGTTCGCGAATGCGTGGCCATAGCCGCAACAAGACACGTTCGGCGGCGCTGCGCGACGGATACCAGTGCATGGAACCAACAACCCCGACAACCGGCTCCTGCACCATTTCGAGCATGGGGTACAAGGTCGTGTCGATTGCCACGGATGCAACCTCGACGCTGGCGGTGGGGTTGATCTCGCGTGCCGCATGAGCGATGCGCGGTGTCGCCGCGATGATGTTGGGGAGGCGGCGCAAGAGGTGTCGAGTGGCGCGACCGATTTGAAGCTTCTCTAGTTGTTCGTGGCGGGTCAGCGTGCGCGGGCCCGTCCAGTCGATGGCTTCAAGATGATGGAGATACACCGAGGTATCGCGGCGGTTCAATGCGAGCCAACTCGGAAAGAGATGCTCGACGTGCACCACATCGGCGCGTTGCGCGATGGTGTCGAGCAACTCGGGTAGGCCCGCCACCCGTGCGTATTCCGAGTGCGGATTCCGCAAGCTTCGCAGACGGCGCCGAAATGCAGGTTCGGCGACGTGCATGGGCACATGATGTAAACGACAACCGGCGAGTTGCGCTAGGCGCTGTGCATCTTGGATCTCGGTCTCAGACGATTCGGTGCACGAAATGAGCTCCAATTCGTGTCCTCGTCGGCCGATCTCATTCATACAGACGAACAGCCAACGCGCATCGGCCGATCCGAATGGACGAGGTAGTGATGGTGAAAACATTGCAATGCGCATGTACGCCTCCCGGTACCTCAACCATCGGCAACTTCCTCCGATGGTCAAGGTGTCAACAGGCCACGATGGATCGGGCAACACCACATGCTGGTGCATTTCTTTGTCAACGGAACTCAAGAATCAGCTGCCGGCGAGCGCGCCGTCCGTATTGCTGCGCGCCTTGGGGAGCTTGAAACTCAATTCGTATTTCGTAATGGAAGCCGCAACGAGTCGTTGCGCACCATGATTGAACGAGCGCGCCATGACCGCCCCGACGTGATCTATTGCATGGATTTTGCAGCCGCACCCGTGCTGGCAGCCTGTGTTGCCCGGCGCTGCAAAGTCATCATCGACACCGGAGATGCTCCGAGTGATTTTCTACAACTTATTGGTGCGTCCTTGCGAAGCCGATGTGCAGCCAAAGCATTCGAGCGTGCGGGGTACTGGCGCGCTGATGCATTTGTGGTGCGCGGGGCCCACCACGAAACCCTCTTGCGGCAAAACGGTGTCAGCGTTCCCGTGTACGTGATCCCCGATGGTGTCGACCGAACCGTGATGTATCCGCGCGATGTGGCCCCGTTGCGCGCAGCGCTGGGCACTGCTGACTGTTTCACGATTGGAGTTCAGGGCAATTTCACCTGGTACCCGAAGCTGGGTGGTGGCATGGGCTGGGACGTTGTGCGAGCAGTTGCCGCTGCGGAACAGCGCGATTGGCGGATCGTATTGATTGGCGATGGTCCCGGAGTCGAAGCGCTCCAGAGCCTCGCCGCGCAACTGCACATTGAAGATCAACTCATTGCCGCTGGGCGAATGCCTTTGGATCAATTGGCCGAACATCTCAACGGGGTTGACGTAACGGTGTTGACCCAGACCAATGACCCTTCGAGCTGGGTACGCACGACAGGCAAACTTCCCTGTTATCTCGCGTGCGGTAAGCCGGTCTTGGCCTCACGCGTTGGGACTGCGGCAGATCTACTTCCCGAATCAATGCTCGCGGACTACAACGGAAACTGGGACTCGTTGTATCCGCTGCGCCTGGCTGATCGATTGTTGTCCTGGTCGGAGCCCGGCCGCTCGGAGTTCGCTCGTGGGGCGATGTGCGCGCTCGCGGAACCGTTTGACTATGACGTCATTGCTGGCGCAGCCGCACAGGTAGTGCTCGATGTTTGGCGCGGAATCGCAGCCTCTGATCTGCAAGCGAAAGCAGCCTGAACGTGTGTGGGATTGTTGCCGCGACTGGTCACGGCTCGGAAGCATTCGTGCAAACGACGGTTCGCGCCATGCACCATCGTGGGCCGGATGCTCACGGAGTCGTTGCCACTGGTGACACCGCGTTGGGGATGAGCCGGCTTGCCGTCATGGACCCAAATGCCCGAGCCGATCAACCCATGCGGCGCGGCGACCACACCGTTGTGTACAACGGCGAGGTTTACAACTTTCGCGAGCTACGAGGTGAACTCGTTGCGTTGGGCGTTGCATTTGAAACCGATGGCGATACCGAAGTGGTATTGCAGTCGATACGGGCATGGGGCATCTCCGAAGCATGTCGGCGCTTCGAAGGCATGTTCGCGTTCGTAGTGTTTGAACACTCCAATGCCACAATCACCTTTGCTCGTGACCGCTTTGGCATCAAGCCGCTGTACTGGCGCAATCGGGAATCTGGTGGAGTCGCGATCTGTTCCGAAGCCCGGCATCTCAGCGATGATCGACGCAATGCGGCCGACATTGTCGCGCTCGCAGAATTTTTGCAGTTCGGGTCGCCTATCACCCGTTGTGCGATTCGAGATGTGATCGAACTCCCTGCGGGATCGATCGTGTCGATTGCCGACGGCTCGTTGCGCCACAGCCGCTTTGCGGTTGCTGGTGAACTCGGCGTGACCGCGGATGTCTCGGCTGCCGATGCGCTGCGCGGATCGCTCGCCAAACACCTCGTCGCGGATCGCAACATTGCGTTGTGGCTCTCGGGCGGATTCGACTCCGCGATCTTGTTGGCTGCGGCGCGAGACGTCGGCGCCACCACTATTGCGATGACGCTCGCTACAGGAACCAATCACGACGAAGTGCGCAGGGCAGTCGCTACCGCTCGACACTTCGAAGTCGAGCACCGCATCATTGAGGTAACACCTGAAGTTGTTGCTGCTGCGGTTCCGCAGTTCACCGCGGCGATGGATCAGCCGACGATCGACGGTTTCAATACCTTTCTCATGAGTCGCGCCTCCCAAGCCGCGGATTGCGCAGTCGCGATTTCCGGCCTCGGCGGCGACGAAGTGCTGGGGGGTTACGGCTACTACCGACCGCGGCCCGCCTTTGACGCGGCATCGGTTGTGCTGCGAGCTCTGCCGCGCGCTGCGCGCAAACGCCTTGTGCGTGTGATCGCTCAACGGCAGCGGATGAGCTCGGCGCGCCTGGGCGCGATGATCGAAGCGACATCGCTCGCGACACGCCACGCAGGATCGCGAACGTTGTTCGACCATGCTGAAGTGCAGGCATTGGTCGGTATATCGGCGGAGTTGCCCACGACCAGCGAGAGTGTGAGCGAACGAGTGACACTTGCCCAGTTGGACTTTGATCGCTATCTACGGCCGACGTTGTTGCGGGACTCAGACGTCTTTTCCATGGCCTGTGGCGTGGAGCTTCGGGTGCCGATGTTGGACGCGGCGTTCGTTGGCGCAGTGTTGCACGCGGCACAGCCGCCTTCAAAACAATCGCTCGCCAATGCGTGGCAAGATGACTGCCTTCGGGATCTTGCGATTGCGAAAAAGTTAACGTTTTCAATGCCCTGGGATCAATGGCTTGATGCTGTGATTCCTGACAACGCCGCGTTACTAGCGCGCGACGATCCTTGGGGCCCTCAGGTCGACGCGTCCCAGGCAAGGGTTCTGCTCGAACGCTCGCGTTCGACGCCGTTTGAAAATCGATTGCGTGCATGGGCACTTGTCGTGCTCGCGCAATGGAATCTTCAGCCGCTGGTGCACTCGGGTTCCGTTCTCCCATCTGCTCTACCGCCCACGTTGGAATCGAGAGCCGCATGAAGTTGATGCTCGCGGGCGAAACGACGGCTGGAGGTCTTGCGGGATCGTTGCAGAGTGGACTGGCTGAATATTGCGAACTGGTTGTGTTCGATCCGTACGGCGCGACCAGTGAAGCAATCGACGATCGGTCCTTTCCCGCTCGGCTGCGCCGAAAACTTGCTCGCCGGCACGCGGGTGATCGCATTCTTGCCGCGGTCGAAATGCATCAACCTGATTGGGTTTTGGTCATCAAAGGCCGCGGACTTGATTCCGGGATCAACCTTGTTCGCGGCGCTGGCGCGAAGGTTGCGTGTTATTACCCCGACAATCCCTACTGGCGGGTCGGTGACCCCGGCGCACGGGAGCGGCTCGCGCACTGCGACCTCTCGTTTGTTTGGTCGCAGCGCATCGCGGATCGGCTCGCGTCCGAGGGAGTCGCGACGCGAGTTGTGCCGTTCGGCTACGACGCACGCTGGTTTCCCCTCACGGAACCACAGCGCGAACGCCAAGGAATTGTGTTTCTGGGATCATGGTCATCGCGACGGGAACGATACTTGTCGGCCCTCGTCGGGCTTCCTGTGACGGTCTGCGGGTCGGGCTGGGAAGCATCGAAAACCGTCGTGGCCAAACCCGCGATCTACGAACAACAGGCAGGGGAGCTGCTCGCCCAGGCTGCGATCGGCGTGAATTTGTTGCATCCGCAGTGCGCCGGTGCGCACAACATGCGGACGCGCGAAATCGCGGCCACGGGTGCATTGCAACTATGTGATCCCGGCACTGACGGAACACCGCTGACCGACGGCGCTGAATGCATGTGGTTCGATTCGCCCGAGTCGTTGCGATCGATCGCGGTGACGATGTTGGCCGACCCCACTACTCGTTACGGAATTGCGAAGATGGCCCAGACCAAGACCGCGGAAGATCACTACGGTCGGCGCGCATTCGAAGTTGTTCAGAGCTTGGAAGCCGCCGCATGAACGGTCGGCGGGTTGCCCTAATGACTCTTGCTGGAGTCCGCGACAGTGCGGCGTTGCGGAGCTCCATCTTGCACTCCTACGCGAGTGAGATTGGCGCTGATTGGCGAGCGATTTCCACGGGTTGCGGTGCTGCGCTGATTGGCGGAAGCGATACGCATATCGGCGAAGAGTGGATTGTGGCTGGCGCGGCCAGCGCGGATCCCCGCGGGTTACCGGGTCGCCCAATGTTGCTGAAGGACCTCGCTGCCGAGCTGTCGCGATACGGAGCGGACACCGCCACTATGGTCGCCGGGCCATGGATAGGAATCCACAAGGCTGATCACAATACGGTTCGACCGATCAACCAGATCGTGCCATGGTTCGATGCCGTCGTCGGCGGAAATTCAATGTTTTGTAGCGACACCGCGCTGTGGCCGCGAGAAACGATTTGGCGAGCCGCAGTGACTGCGCCCGCGCTCGTCGGGCCCGATGCGGTACCTGGGTTTTCGTTGCGTCGGCTCGACGCCGAGGTGCGAGGTTGGGTGGCCGCGGCTCGAACCGACCGTGTTCCGCACGAAATCTGGTCGCCGGCGCTCAGCGAGCTTCAGGGCGAATTGAGCGAGGCCAGCGCACAACTGCGCACGTGGATCGAAACTGCCCAGTCTCGTTGGCTCGCCGCGAATCGCGATGGTCGCGTGCTGTGGGTACCGGCGCTTGAACGGGTTGTTATCGATCAACTGAATTATGGCATTGAGGTCGCGGCATGACCGGCCGCATGTTGTTGATAACGCCCCACTACGCACCGCAACAAGGTGGTGTGCCGCGTCTCATTACCTCGATAGTTGAATCCGGTGGCGTCGAGACATCCGTCCACTGGCGCGTGATTACCACTGCCGCTTCGCCAAATTGCGAAACGGCTGCAGATACTGCTTCGGCTCGCGTACCGGTCGCGGTAGACGTGGTTCGAGTTAACGGCACTCAGGCATTGGTGCGCGCGGCGTTGGCTTCACGCCGGTGGCTCCAAGCACCTGGCGCGCGCATTGTCTGTGGGCACCCGTACTTGGCTCCGATTGCAGTCCTGCTCGGGTGGTGGTGCCAAGTGCCGGTTGTGGGACTCGCCTACGGCCGGGAGCTGGTTGCGACGCGACGAAAGCATCGATTGGCATTGTTGTTTTTGCGCCCAATGTCTAAGGTGATCACGATTAGCGAACGCAGCGCGGCGGCGACGCGATCGTGTGGAGTGGCACCGCATCGGGCCGCAATTGTGCACCCAATCTTGCCACCAGCGTGGCGCGATGGTGAACGCGACCGATTGAATGCTGGCAATCTGAATCGCAGCGGTGAAATCAACGGCCTACGGCTTGTCATGGTTTCGCGTTTGGCTGAGGGTTACAAGAATTTTGAAACCGCGATCCGCGCTGCTGGGATACTCGGCCGGCTGGGAGTAATCGAATCGCTCACCATCATTGGTGATGGGCCGCGGCGAGACGCCTTGCAAAGCTTCGCGCAGGAATCGAACAGCGCAGCCTTTGTGCGGTTCGCTGGCGCAATCGACGATGATGAATTCACGGCGCTACTCGCCACCATGGACATTGGGATCTTTCCGAGCCGCGAGTCCATTGCGGAAGGTGGCTTTGAAGGCTTTGGCCTTGTAGTGCACGAGCTGGGTGCTGGTGGCTTGCCGATGATCGTCGGCGATGTTGCGGGAGCGAAAGACGCGATGGTTGAAGACTTCTGTATTGCGTTGGATCCAGATGACTTGCGTGCGTGGGTCAATGTGATCAGCGCACTCGGTGTGGATCCCGATACTCGAGCTGCAATGGCTGGACGGGCCGAGCGATGGGGCAAAACACTCGACGCCAGCGTGACCGCGCGTGCGTATTGCAAAGCGATTGCTGCATGAGAATCTTGTGCGTTGAACCGGCGGGACGCAAACTCGGCGGCGCGGAACGGAGCCTCGCAGGGTTGATCAACGGCTTGACATCGCGCGGCCACGCGGTCGCGGTACTCACGCAGCCGGGCTCGGATGCGATCGATTTGTTCGGTTCCGCGGGTGCTGATGTCGTGACGTCGGCGGCGTTGCAACAACTTTCAGCCGGGACTCGCCACGGCGGTCGGCTCGAGTTCGTGACTCGTGCGGCCACGGTCGCGCCCGCGGCCAAGGCCGCGACTCGTGCAATCGTTTCGGAAGCTCGACACTTTCGCGCCGATGTCGTGCATTCCAACGGATTCCGTACACACGTGCTGGCGCCGCTGATTCGCGCGCAGGGAATTAACACTTCGTGGTCGTTGCGCGACTTCGCGCCGCGGGCGTTACAACAGCGGATTCTTCGCGGTGCCGCTCGCGGGACTTCGCTCATTCTTGCGAATAGTGAATTCACTGCGTCGCAGATCTATCGCGGTCATCCGCGGGTTCGAGTAGTCGGCAACCCGGTTGTGTTGGAAACGTTGCCAAATCGCGCTGACGCGCGCGAAGCGCTTGGGCTCACGCCCGGCCAACGGGCCGTCGCGGTCGTCGGTCACCTCCACCCTTCGAAAGGGCAACACATTGTTGTGGAGGCAGTGGAAGCCATGCTGCGCGACCCGCGTTATGCGAACACAACGTTGCTGCTTGCCGGTGGCGCCGTGTACGGCGAGGCCTCGCAGCGCTACGAAACTGAGTTGCGCGCGAGATGTGGGAACAACGTGCGACTGTTAGGCGCGGTATCCGGAATCGAATCGATTTATGCCGCGGTCGATGTTGTGGTGCAACCTTCAATTCATCCGGAGGGTTTTGGGCGCAGCGTGGTGGAAGCTCAGCTTGCCGGAGTGCCCGTCATCGCGACGGCGATCGGTGGCGCGCGGGAACTCGTAGCTTCGGGCACTTCGGGGATTCTCGTCGCCGTGAACAACGCGAACGCGATTCGTTCTGCGATCGAGAACGTCTTTTCCGATGCGAACTTCGAACGGTCGTTGATCAAACACGGTCACACGGCGGCTTTGCGCTTCAATCCCGACTCCCACGTTGATGTCGTCGAGCGGGCATTTCAAGAACTGGAGCGACAATGAAAATTGTTCACGTATTCAAAGACGCGTATCCGCCGTTGGTTGCAGGAATCACTCGGTATATATCGGATTTGTCGAGCGAATTTGTACAACGGGGTCATGAAGTAGATGTGCTCGTTGCGGGTGTGAAAACACGCGTAATTGATCTCCAAGCTGACGGTGTTCGGATCATCCGATGCTCGGAACTCGGGCGTGCGTTGTCGATGCCGTTGTCTCCTGAGCTTGCACGCACTGCCCGATCGATCGAATGCGATGTCGTGCACCTGCATATGCCGAATCCCATCGGTGAATGGGGAATCGCACGCCGGCGTGACGATGTGCCGCACGTCGCGACCTTCCACGCCCAACTCGGCAAGCAACGGGGATTGGCTCCTCTGTATCGGCCCTTGCAGAACGCAATCATCAACCGTGCGACGCGAGTGATGGTCTCAAGTGATGCGCTCGCGGCTTCGCCGGAGCTCGACGGGGCGCGCGCCGCGGGAACGCTCGACGTCTTGCCCTTTGGTGTGTCGCCGAAACTCATCGCTCCCGATGCCAAAGGCCGGTTTGCCGCGACGAGTTTGCCCGGACCGCTGCGAGTGCTCTTCGTTGGTCGCCTGGTGTACTACAAGGGCATCGATGTGTTGCTCGACGCGTTGGAGATGGTTCCAGACGCGCAGCTTACGATCGTGGGCGAAGGCGTATTGGGAGATCTCGTGCGCGCTCGGAGCTCCTCCGGGCCACTTGCGGGCCGAGTCCGGTGGCTCCACAACATTGACGACCGCGGCTTACAAGCGGTGTACGCCAGCCATGACGTGTTCGTGTTGCCGTCGGTTTCACGGGCCGAAGCGTTTGGTCTTGCGATGGCCGAAGCAATGGCCAACGGGCTTGCGATCATTAGTACTCGGCTCAACACCGGTACTGATTGGGTAAACGAAGAAGGCGTGAGCGGGCTGGTGGTCGAGCCCGGCGCCGTGGGCGCACTCGCAGAAGCGTTGCGGAGCTTGCGCGACGATTCGTTGCTGCGTTCGCGTCTCGCACTGGGCGCATACAACCGAGCCGAAAAAGAAATGTCGTTTCAGCGCCACGCCGACGCGATTGAAGTGATCTATACGGAATCTTTGGGTGCCGATGCCGCGAGCCCGACTCAGCGAAAGCGTGCCGCATGAGCAAGGTCCTGGTACTGGGCGCGGCTGGGTTCGTGGGTTCGGCGTTCGTCGAGGTCGCACGCGCTGCGGGAGACGATGTCGTGGCCTCAGGGCGCTGCGTGAGCCCTGAGGTGTATGCGGTTACAGCGACACACGCCGAACTTGAATCTCTGTTCGCACGGCATCGAAACGCGCCCTTTGATCAAATCGTAATGTTGGTGCAACTCGGTCGCGACGATGCGCGTTGGATGGTCGAATGGGTTGACGGTCCGCGGTGGGTTGTCATGTCTTCTGCGCAGCTCAACAATACCGTGGCGAGTCCGAGCGCAGAGCTTGCTCGCGCCAACGAACTGATCGCGATCGAACGCGGGGCGGTTGTGTTGCGACCGACGATGATCTACGGCCGAGGTCGCGACCACAATCTTTCGCAGCTCACCCGCCGTGCCAAACAATTCGGAGTGTTACCCGCGATTGCTCGCGGCGCGACCATGGTCCAGCCGATCTATGTCGATGACGTCGTGGCGGCAATTCGGGCGGTCCGAGGATCCGAAGCCGGTGGCTGTTTTGAAATCGGCGGCGCCGAAGCCGTGACGACTGCCGAGTTGATAACAGACATCGGCGAGGTACTGGGCCGGCGCGTTCGACAAGCTTCCTTGCCGCGGCGGCTGGTCACGGCTGCCGCACAAGCCGCGCCAGCCATAGGCCTGCGTCGCGATCAAATCTTGCGGCTCCTCGAAGATAAAACGGTTGACAACACTGCATTTTCGCGACAGTTTGCGTGGGCGCCAGTTGCGCACGCGGTGCGTTTGGAACAAGCAATCGCGGAGGCCGCATAAGCCATGCGGATCCTGACCTTCACGCTTGATCGGCCGTTGCCTGCAACCACCGGGCTGCACTTGCGCATGGCCGAGAACTTGCGGTTGGTCCAATCCTTTGCGTCCGAGACCCACTTGGCCTGGATCGCGACTGAGGAACGACCAGGCGCGGCCCATGAGGGTGCCGAAGTGCTCGTCGACTCCGTAGGTCTTGCGGATCTTGCGGATCTTGCGGACGTTGTGCATTGTTTGGGGAGTCGGCGACCGGATACGGCAATCACGGGTATAACTCGGTTCGCGGCCAAAGTCGCGCCCGTCATCGTGGGCGCGTTGGGCCGCGACACCACAATCACTCCGTACTCAATTCGTTACGACCATCTGCGTTCCGCCGCGATTCAATATGCCGTCTCGAATCGGATCGACGTTGTGATCATTCCGAACACAATTGTGCACTGGGCTCCTGGCTTCGTCGCGCAAGGGATGCGCGTGATTTGCGATGCGGCTGATGTTGTCTCCGACCTTGTTGATCGCCAGCGGCGTTCACATCCTCGTGGATTATTGGATGATTTGAGTTTGCGGGTGAACATTGAGGCGTGTCGAGCACAGGAACGGCGGGGTTTCGCTGCGATCGATGAACTCTGGGTGACGTCTCTGGGCGAAGCTGAGTTGGTTGTGAAGAGCGGTCACGATGTTTCGACGGTGGTGGTTCCGAATTGCGTGAAGGAGCCAGAGCTGGAAGGTCCATTGGAACGATCATCGGAACTTCGAACCGCTCGCCAACGTCGGAGTATCGGGATGCTTGCGACGTACAGCTACGAACCAAACCTCGACGCGGCGCGCGAGTTGATCCATTGTGTCGCCCCCCTTCTGCGCGCCGCCTGCGACGATCTCGCGGTGGTGATTGCCGGTGCCGGCCTCAGTGATGCCGATCGGAATCAGCTTGAGCAGGCTGGAGCCTCGGTACTTGGGCGCGTTGATTCAGTCGAGACCTTCTACAACGCGATCGACATCGCGGTCATCACGATTCGCGTTCGCGGTGGATTGCCGTTGAAGCTGGTGGAGGCGCTAGCGCGTTCGATTCCGGTTGTGTGCACTCCGGAACTGATCGCGGGGACACCGCTTCGGCCAGGTATTGATGTGCTGGTTGGCACGACGGCGCAAGCGTGCGCGGACGCAGTGCAATCGTTGTTCGAAGACCGTCGCAGCGCGGAACTCCTTGGTCGGTGCGGGCGACGCGCGTACGACAGCTATTTCTCGCCTGCAGCCGCGCGCGCAAACGTTGCGGCCGCGAGTTTGTTGGGTCACGCTCGGCGCGCTTCGATTCAGGAGCGTGCGGCGTGAAACCGTTGCGAGTCGGGGTTGATGTGCGGTGCATCGCGGACGGCAGTGAGATTCGCGGCTTCGCTCGATACAGCACTGAACTGATTGCCGCGCTCGCTCGCCGTAACGACATCGAAATGACCGGTTTCAGTGACCAACCCGTTGCGGCGCTGCCCGAAGGCATGGAACTCGTGCGCTTCGATAGTGGTCGCGAAATCGCGTCCGAGCAATGGGTGTTGCCTCGGCTCGTGCGCCATTGGGGCATCGACGTTCTGCTGGCTCCCGCGAATCGCGGCTTGCCCATGATCACCCATTGCCCGACGGTGTTGACGTTGCACGACGCAGTGGAGTGGGACGCGAATCTGGTGACGATGCCGCAGGGCCGCGACCGGCTCCGCTTCGCCTACTCCAACATTGCTTCGCTGTGGAACGCGACACTGGTATTGACCGTGTCGCAGCACTCAGCTCGTGAACTCCACGAAGTGCTGGCGATTCCCAACGACCGGATTCGGGTTGTTCTCGAAGCCGCGAGCGAACGGTTTCATGCTGACGAGTCCGCCGAAGTCGACGACGATTGGGATACCTCGATCGCGGCCGAGTTCAGTGTCACGCGCAATACCGCTCTGTACGTCGGCGGGTACGACGCTAAGAAATCGATTGACGTTTTGCTGAACGGTTTCGCGCTTGCTGCAGCTAATACTCCCGGGTGCAAATTGGTATTGGTGGGCTCTCATCCTCCCGCGAAGGACATCGCAGAGTTCGCTTCGAAGCATGGTCTTGCGGACCGCATTCACTGCGTTGGGTATGTCGACGATGAGCTGTTGCCGTCGTTGTATCGCCGAGCCGGATGCTTTGTGACCGCCGCGGCCGCTGAAGGTTTTGGGCTGCCCGCAATGGAAGCGATGGCGAGTGGCCTGCCAGTTGTCGCTCCGAATGCAGGAGCGACTCCCGAAGTGGTCGGCGCCGGAGGGTTGCTGTTTCGAGCGGGCAGCGCCGCTGAGCTGGGTGCGGCAATTCAAGCGATGTTTATTGGCGATTCCGAACACTGGCGTGTAGCAGCACGGGCCCAGGCCGCGCGCTTTTCGTGGGATACAACCGCGTCACAGACGGTCGCAGTGTTGCGCGAAGCCGCCGCAACTTCGGGGTGGACCCGCGCGCGACGTGCGAGTGCGATCGTGCGCCACAGTGGGCGGTGGGTTGCGTGAGCACTACTGCATTCCGGCTGAAACCTCAGATTCCACGCGCGGTCTCTCTTGGTTCGTTGATGTTCGCGATCTTCATTGGTGCGTACTACGTCAATCATCAATCCGAAGATCTGCTCAATCTCTCGCTGCTTGGCCTCTTCACGACATCATTGATGGTGATGGGCATCCGTCGTTTGGTTGGCCGGCGCATGTCAGTGTCGGTGGTGTTCGCGTTTATGTGGGTCGGTTACTTCTCGGTTCGCATGTGCGTCATCCAATTGCGTCCGCACGACGACAACTTGTATCCACTGTTACGCAATGCTCCGCGTGCTGAACTCATCTGGACGTGGATCGCGATTATTGGGTCGCTCGCGATGTTCATGACCGGTGTTGCGTTCAGCCGTCCATGGCGCGCGTCCCGGCTTGTGATTCCCCGCATAAGCGATCGGCTGATCTTTTCCTACGGCACCGGAGCGCTCGCCGTCCGCATGGTCGTTGGGTTGGGCCATATCCATTCGGGCCTAGCGGAACACGTTTCGGATTCGTATCTTGTGATGTTGTGCGCAATGTCGGCGCGATCGATTCAAGATCCGCGCCTCGCGCGCCGCGCCAAAACAATGTTGGCATTCGCGGCCCTTGCGGGGTACCTCTCAGGCTTCAAAGAACAAGCAGTCATTCCGTTTCTGTGCTACTTCGTGGGGACGGTCGCGGGCGGTCGCAAGGTGCGTCCCAAGAGCGCGTTCATTGCAGTGATGGTGGGCATCACGGTGTTCGTATCGATTCAGGGTGCGCGAGTCGCGGGAGATCTTGGCGACCCTTCGTTTCCGCCACCGGATCCAATCACGGTGCTCACCAAGTACAACTTGGAAAGTGGCTTGCGCCAAAAGACTGATCGCAGTGTGAGCGACGCGTTGATCGATACCGGACGCGCGCTCTCTCGGCGATTCGGTGGAGCCGATGCGTTAGTGCTCCTGCATCGTAAAGCCGGGATCCGCGAGCCATTTCAGAAAGGCAAGACCATTTGGCAATGCGCGATTTCGATTTTGCCAGGTATCGCATCGTTTATCCATCTCGATTTTCCGTTGCTGAGCCTCGGGCATTGGTTCTCGGACCATTACGTCACGGAGCGACCAGGCGAGGATCCGTCGTCACAGGCCATCACGATGCCCGGTGACCTGTATTTGAACTACGGCACGATAGGTCTCATCCTCGGGATGCTGCTCCTCGGGCTCATGTACGGCGCGATCGATCGCATGTTTCCTCCGAATACGCCGCTGATGGCTGGTTTCGCGTTCTACGTCTGTTATCCGCTCATCGGGCTTGAACGGAACCTTGCCTATCCATTGGTGGGTACGGCGATTCGAGTGGGAGTCATCTTGTTCTTCTTGGGCCGCATGAAACGCATGAGTGCAATGCCCAAGAATCCGCTGAGTAAGGGATCAAGAATCCCCCGTTTGGTGCAGGTGTAACGCGATGTTGTGGCCGATAGGAACTGACTCACGATCAAGGAACTTGGGAGTCCGCATTGAGCCCGCAAAGGGCAACCGAAACATCGGTCGTGCAAGAACGCGGAGGGCATGGATTGCCGTCGATTCAAGCACGGGTTCCGCAGCCGCTACGGAAGGCGCGAGGCGAGGGTGATGACTTCATCAGTAGTTGACGATCTCGAAGTAAGAACGTACGGCGACGCGATCCGGCGCCGATGGTGGGTTGTGATTGTGGCCGTCGTCTTGGTGACGATGGTCTCATCGTCGATGGACGCGCGTAAACCCAAGGTCTATGAATCCTCGACCGAGGTTCTCATTGTTGAGGCCCAAGCCGACTGGATTTTTGGTATCACTGGTGTACGCGCCGTGAGCCCAGAACGGGCCATCGATACTCAGATCAAACTGGTGCACTCCGAACCGGTGTACGCCGCGGCGGCGAAGAAGCTCGGTAAGAAGATGGCGCTCCTCGGTGCCTACTGGGGCAGCGGCACCGGCAACGCCGACGTCATGACTGTCACCGCGCAAAGCACAGATCCTGAAGTCGCGCGTGCCGGTGCAACCGAAATTGCTCGCCAGTACATCTTGATTCGTCAAGGCCTAGCAACGTCGACACAAAAGGGCATCTCCGACCACATGGCGCAACAGGTCGGTCGGTTGCGTCAGCAGCTCAACAAGGTCAACCTCAAGATTGTCTCGCGCAAAAACAAGGTGCTGTCGAAACTCACCGTTACCTCGCAAGGCAATGCAGCGGAAGTTGCGCTGGCGGATCGAACCACCGCGACCTCACTGACCGACGACCAGCCGTTCCAGCAGATGCTCGCCGATCGAGAAAGTCTGTTGTCGTTGCTGGTGGAGTTTGAACAGCGAGCTGAACAAATTCGTATCGATGCATCGGTCCGCTCCGGTGGGCCGATTGTGGTTTCGAAAGCTTGGCTGCCGACCGCGCCGATCGGCCCGGGCCGTATGCGTCGGTTGATGACTTCAGGATTCATTGGCTTGGCGCTCGGCATGGCGGCGGCGCTCGTTTCGGGGTTGCGGGATCCGCGGGTTCGCGTGCCTGGCGATCTTCGCCTCGCGGGTGCCCCGGCGCCACTGGCTTGGATTCCCGATTGGACGATTCCGAGGCGTGCGCTGTTTCGGCGCAAGGCGCGGCTCAAAGCTCGTGCGCGCACCGTGGCTTCGACCGTTCGCACGCTCGCGTCGTGCTTGTTGCATGATCAGCGGCCGTTTGTGATTGGCGTGACTGGCCTGATCGGTGGCGAAGGAACTTCGTCGGTGACGGCTGGGCTGGCGCGGGCCTACGCGCAGGCTGGTCGATCGGTCGTTGTGGTGGATACGCACATTCCCACGCGCAAGCAATCGGATCTCTTTGCGGCGCCGTTTATTCCTGGCCTACGAGAAACCCTTGTGGGTATTGCCGAAATCGATGATGCGATCCATGAAACGAATACCGAAGGTGTGTGGCTGATGCCCGCAGGTGCGGCCGACGATGCATGGGATCTCGTAGCGTCGCCGCGCTCGGTGCAAGTGATCGACGCATTGGCGCAGCGTTTCGATGTTGTGCTCTTTGATCTTCCTCCGGTCCTGCAATCGGCCGCGGCCGCCACGGTCGCAAGGCACCTCAATATGGCAGTCATGGTTGCCGCGCGGGGCTGGACGAAACGAGCCGATCTCAAAGAGGCGCTGAATGTTCTTGCTGCACCGGAACTGATCACGGTGCTGAACAGTGCACCACGCCCAGGTATCTCGCTGAAGGGCTTCAACTTCGAGTCGCCGTTCAAGGGTCGCGGTGCGAAGCGCTCCAAGGTCGTGCCGCTGATCGGCGCCGGGGCGCAACGCGGGATTGTAGGCATGACCGTCGGCGCGGCCATTCAGGACAACGTGGCGTGAACGCGTCGACCGCGGCCGACCCGGTCGGTTTGGGTGCACGAACCGCGCGCGGCGCGGCGATACTGGCCGCGCGTCAAGCATTTGGGCTTGTCGCGAGCGCAGTCGCGTCGATCGCGCTCGCACGTCTGTTGCACGCTCACGATTTCGGTGAATTCGCGGTGATCAACGCCGTGGTATTTCTGCCCGCATCGCTCTTCGGTGATTTCGGAATCGGCATCACGTTGGTGCGCCCGTTTGAGGAACCGAGTGTGCAGGAGTGGACTGCCGCGGGCGACCTAACCACGCGTGCAGTGCAAGTGTGCGCCACGCTGGTTGCACTCGCCGCGGCTGGCGCGACCGCACTTGGATATGCACGGATTGCGATGCTCATCGTTTTGTGTGGTCTGGGCTTGACGGCGCGGCTGAGCCGCTCGTTGCCCTCGGCTCGCCTCCAACGTCGTGGTGAGTTTGGTCAGATCGCAATCGCGGAAACCATCGAAAACATTGGCTACGTGACCGTTGTTGTGGCGCTTGCCGCGGCGGGAACTGGCGCGCTGGCCCTAGCCGGTGCAGTGGCGGTGAAGGAATGCGCAGCGGCATTGTGGCTGCAATTACGCGCACCACAACGGCAACGGCAACAGGAACCTCAAGCGGTACGGAAGCTTTTACGGTTGGGAATTCCTCCGCAACTCGGCGGCGCGCTCATCGCGCTCACGGATCTCTTTCAGCCGATCGCAATCGGCGCACTGCTCGGTGTCTCCTCGCTCGGATACGTGAGCTGGGCCTACAGCACTGCGCTCACGCCGATGTTGCTGGTCTCGGCACTCGACCGCGTGCTGCTGCCCGCGCTCTCGAAGATCCAACACGATCCGCAACGTTCAGCGTTATGGGTTGAGCGGGCAATTCGTTTGAATTGCGCCGCGGTTGTGCCGATGGTCGTTGTGCTTGCCGCCGCACGCCGCGATCTGGTGTTGGTATTGTTCGGTCGTCAGTGGCTACCCGCGGCTGGGTTCTTCGTTGCGTTCGCGCCGGCGATCGTCGCGACCGCGTTGAGCGCTCCGATCTTGCATGCCTTTAACGCGGTTGGCAAAACCAAGGTCGGTATGTATTTGTCGATTCGGTGGTTCGCGTTGACCTGGACGATCGGGCTGGCTGCTACCGCGATCGGCGGGCGTGTCGGTTTTGGTTGGTTCTACGCGGTCGTGCAACTCGGATACGCGCCGTTGTGGTGGAAAGCGTCTCGGGAGCTGGGCGTTCGGGTGCTACGAACGAGCGCTCCTTTTGTGGCGGGCGCGGTGGTTGCGGTTGGAGCTGCCACTGGCTTCGACTCGTTGGTGTCGCGACCTCCGGGGATGCAGTCGCTCGCGGCACACGTGGGTATCGCGCTCACTGCGCTCGTGGGTGTGGTCGCGCTGTGGAATCGGGATGTGCTCCACGATATTCAGGTCGTGCTGTCGTCGGTTTCAAACCGCACTGCACAGGCACAAGCGCGCTACGGAGCGGCCGATCAACCGCCGGCAAACGCTGGTGCAATCGCTGGTGCAATCGCTGGGGCAAACGCCGGTCCAATCGCGGGTCCAATCGCGGGTCCGTTCGCGGGTCCATTCGCGGGCGACGATCGGCGGCTGGGGTATCACAAGGCTCTCGATGGGTTGCGCGCGTTTGCGGTCGTCGCGGTGCTGATCTATCACTTGCACCTGCCCCATACGGGCGGTGGATTTCTCGGGGTGGATATCTTCTTTGCGCTCTCGGGATTTTTGATCACGTCGCTGTTGATTGAAGAACAGCTCATTCATGGCGCGGTGTCCCTACGGAAGTTTTACGCAAGGCGCGCCTATCGGCTCGCGCCCGCACTTCTTGGTTTGCTGGTGTTCGCGCTGGTCGTTGCGCGCTTCGGCGATGCCAAACTCACAGAGTCAACCTGGTTCGGATTGCCTTTCGCGCTCACGTACACCACGAACTGGGCAGCCACAATCACGGGTCGTTCGCTCGGCCTATTTCAGCACACGTGGTCGCTCGCAATTGAAGAACAATTCTACATGTTGTGGCCACCACTGTTGGTGTGGTGGATGCTTCGCAAGCAGTCGGCGCGCACGATCATGACGAAGCTCGGCGTCGCGATCGGCGCTGGTGCTACGTGGACGGCCTGGCTTTGGCACCAAAACCCTAGTATTGATAGGGTTTATTACCCACTCGATACTCGCGCTTCGGAGTTGTTGATTGGCGCATTTGGCGCCGTCGCGTGGATGTACTCCTCGAAACGATTGCCGCGGTTCTGCAAATGGATCGCGCCGGCTGGTTTGGGTTGCGTTGCTGTGGCGATGGCGTTCGCGGTCACCGGCGATGGTTGGCTCTACCCGTACGGCTTGACTCTCGTCGCGGTGCTCAGTACGGCGGCCGTGATTGCGATTGTCGCGTTCCCGGATACTCGGTTCAATCGGCTGCTGAGCGCCGCGCCGCTGCGGCACTTGGGAAAAATTTCTTACGGTCTCTACGTCTGGCACTTTCCGGTGTACGAACTCGCCCAGTTGCGCGGCGTGAAACTTCCGGTGCGGTATCTGGTGCCAATGGAGTTGGCCGGTTCGTACCTGCTTGCCGTTGCGTCCTATCGGTGGATTGAGCAACCGTTCCTGCGCCGCAAAGCGCGATTGGCTGCGAGCCAACCTGCCATTGGTGAAGGCGAATCGGCTGCCGTGCCAGCGCTCGATATCACTCGCGCCGCGTAGGTGCTTAGCCCTGGCGGGCGAGGGCCTTCAACGACGCCTGTGCATCGGGCGACACGATCAGAGTGTTGCAGCTATTTCCGAGCTTGCTCAGCGCCCACTTTGGAGGCTTGCACGCCACGAGTGAATCCACGTGGGGCATGCGTCGTAGCGACACATACCAGCTGATTTGGCGGCGGATTGGCGAAACCAATGCGCGGCCAATGCCGCTGGCTCCGGTAATCGGCCAGACTGCCACTCCCGCGATTCCGAGGGGCGGCAGCGAGGCGCTGGGAAGTCCGATACAGCCTTTGCGAATCACGTGATCTCCTGTCGTGGGCCGCGTTCCAACACGACCTTGTAGCCCGCGGCGACGGCATCCCAAGACCGCCGTTCACTCCATGCCCGTGCACGCGCTCCGAGCGCTGCGCGCTCTTGCGGATCGTCGAGTAGTTCGCCAACCGCGGCTGCGATCGAAGGCGCATCCGGATTCACGAAACTCGCAACGCGTTCTTCTTGCATATACCTCGAGCGATCCCCGCTCGTTGTGACTGTCGCTACGCCGTATTGCGCGAACGCGGCGAACGCCCCGTTGTTCTCGCCGACACCGGTGTCGTACGGAAGTACGCCAATGTCCGTAAGGGCAAGGAGCCGAGCGACATCCGCGTCAGATTCCACGCGTCCATGCCAAGTGATTGCGTCACGGATGCCGAGTTCATCGGCTTGGCGCACAAGCTGCTGGTGGTAACCGTCGATCCGCGGATCGAAACGGCCGATGACCGACAACACAACGTCGCGACCTTCGGCGCGTAGCTTCGCTACGGCAGTCACCAGTTCCTCCACGCAATGTGCGGTGATCACAAAGCCAAAAAAGGTAATGACCGTAGTCTGTTCGAGGCCATAGCGGGCTCGGAGCAGGCGAGGATCGCCGACCGGTGCCGCAATGTTGGTTGATACCGCGATCGGTTCCGCTGGTGCTCCCAGTTTGCGGAATCGATCAACTCCCTCTGCATGCCAACGACTGAATACGATGACGCGATTCGGACCGTTGAGCAACGCGGTTTTCGCGAGGCGCCCAAAACGCGAAGGCGCCCACAATTCGTGATACGTCATCGCAACGTACAAGCCGCGGGCTCGCAGCGCGATGGGCAGAAGGTGCGGAAAGGCTTTGAGCCCAAAGGCGTTGGCCTCGAATTGCAGGCACACGACATCGGGTTTCAGCGCCGCAATGGCCTTCACCGCGTTTGCAAGCGATCGCGGTGATTTGGGAAAAGGTGCTTCGTGCACCGCGGCATCGGGCAACTGCTGAACCGCGTCCTGACCCAACACCACCACATCGACGTGCATCCCTTGTGCGACCAAGGAGGACGCTAAACGCGCGGTGAAATCACCGTGACCCGAAAGCCGCGGTGGAAAGTGTGCGGTAACCAGCGCGACGCGTGTTGTCATATCGCTGCTCGTAATTGGGTTTCAAACGCAATGAATCCGAGGTCTTGTCCCAGAAACTCGATTGGGAGTCGTTTGGGCATGGTGAAAGCCGGCAGATCCGGCACCACAAATCCGTGTTCAGCGAACAGCTGTACACGCGTCGCGAGATCGAGCGGCCGCAAGGGCCACCATGGGAGCCCGAACGCCGCGCCATCATTTTCAGGCGCGTCATCGGCTACGAGATCCGTCGATATGTACAGGCGACCGGCCGGACGCAACAGACGAGCGCACTCCGCTAGGAATTCGCTCCAATCAACACCGTGTTCAATTGTCGAACAGCACGTGATGAGATCAAACGTGTTGTCGGCGTACGCCGTTGCCACGATGTTCTGACACGATGGAACTACCGACTTTGTCAGGGGCATCGCGGTCATGTGCGGATTCAGATCGATGCTGTGCACCGTTGTAAAACCCATAGCCCCGAGCATGAGCGGTACCGGCGAGTTGTAGGCGCCGCAGTCGAGCGCCGCGGCGTGCGTGCCGAGGTCGCTCGCCATAGAACGAACATTCGCGGCATCCCAAAATTTCACCGCGTCGCGCGGTGGGAGATCGGCGCCAGTCAACCACCGGTGCAGGCGTCGGCCCCTGGTAGCTGGCCACGCGAAATCGACCTTGAGGTCTTCGGCTCGCAACGCCAACGTCACGTGGGGAAGCCAACTGGCTCCGTCGCGCGTCGAACGCGCGGGACTCGTCATCACCATACGGTGTGACTCGGCAGCACGGTGCTTGGCTGAAATATCCGATGGGAACTTCATCCTCGAGGATGAAGCCACAGCGGACCCGACTCATCGACCCGACTCATCGACGGGCTCATCGACGGGCTCATCGAAAAGAGTCACGTACTCCAGAAATGTCTTATTTTTGATCTGCAATTTCCGATGGGGAGGTCAGGACCGGTCGTACTTCTCTAGGCAATCGCGTGGAGATGACGCCGCTGTATGGCTAGAGGTTGCAGAATGCGAGCGATTGTCGTCGATGACTCGAAGGCGATGCGGACCATCCTCAAGCGGTTGTTGCTGGAATGCGGCTACGACCATGTCGATGAAGCCGAGAACGGTGTCGTGGGGCTCGACGTGCTCCGTAAAGGCGCTCGGCCGGGATTGATGCTCGTTGATTGGAACATGCCGGAAATGAACGGCCTTGAATTTGTGACCGCCGTACGTTCCGTTCCGCTGTTCAACAATGTGGTCATCATGATGATTACGACCGAAACCGCGATTGAACGCATTGAACAAGCTCTGGCTGCCGGTGCAGATGAGTACTTGATGAAGCCGTTTAATAAAGAGGTATTGCTCGAAAAGCTCGAGCTGGTCAAAGCCGCATCATGACCGAAACTCGATCAGTAACGGAAGCCATTCGCGTCCTGCTGATCGATGATTCAGTCGTCATTCGCCGCATTCTCAGCGACGTGTTGGGTTCCCACCCAGACATCGAGATCGTGGGAACCGCAAGCAACGGTTCAATCGGGTTGCAACGCATTGCGCAGTACAAACCTGATCTCGTCGTGATGGATATCGAGATGCCTGTGATGGACGGCATTGAGACCTTGCGCGAGCTGCGCAAAATCGATCGCGACACACCGGTGATCATGTTCTCAACGCTGACGGGACGGGGCGCGAAAGCAACGATGGAAGCGTTGTCGCTCGGCGCTAGCGACTACGTGACCAAGCCGGCCAACGTGGGCAGTGTCAATGCGTCGATGGAAGAAGTGCGTTCGCAATTGGTGCCACGAATCCTCGCGCTGAGCGGCAAAGCGCAGCGCTGCGTTGCGCCGAGAACGGCTCCACCCGCGAGCGTGCTCGCCACTCGGCGGGTATCGCGAGCCATCGCGACGCGGTCCAAGGCTGTGGTTATTGCCGTATCGACGGGTGGCCCAAAGGCCCTACAAACATTGATCCCTGCCCTTCCGGCCGACATTCGCGTGCCGATACTCATTGTTCAACATATGCCCCCTTTGTTTACTGCGCAGCTGGCGCAACGGCTCGATTCCCTGAGCCCGTTGAAAGTTGTCGAGGGTGCAGCAGGCCTGCCAGTCGAGTCTGGAATGGTCGTGATTGCACCGGGGGATTACCACATGATTCCGAAGCGGGTCGGCGACGAAGTTCAAATTGCGCTGCATCAGGGGCCGCAACAAAACTCATGTCGGCCAGCCGCAGACGAACTCTTTCGCGAGGCCGTCAATGTCTGGGGAGCCTGCACCCTTGGAGTTGTGATGACAGGGATGGGACATGATGGTGCCGCAGGTGCTCGCCTCATTCATGAGGCGGGCGGGCGGGTGATAGCCCAAGACGAAGCGACCAGTGTGGTGTGGGGGATGCCTGGTGCTGTGTTCGATGATGGTACTGCTGAACAATTTTTCGCGCTGTTCGATCTGGCGGACGCGATTGCTTCGAGAGTTGCATTACACAGCCCTCCTGGCGGAGCGAATACGCAACGCTTCGAAGCTGTTACGGCTGCGTCATCGACACGTCGAGTTGTCTGATGACCATCACGGCGACCGACTTCGATTTGGTGCGGGCCTTCGTATACAAACAGTCCGCTATCGTTTTGGATTCAGGCAAGGAATATCTCGTCGATGCGCGTTTGACCACGCTTGCTCGGTCGTGTGGCCTCGCCGGTGTGAGCGAGGTGATACGTGAGTTGCGGTCGGGCCGGAACGCCGCGATCGAAGCCAAAATTATTGACGCGATGACGACGAACGAGACTTCGTTTCTGCGCGATATCCGGCCGTTTGACACGCTGCGGGAGTTGGTGATGCCCGAGCTCATCGAACGCCGTGGCACGACCCGTTCTTTACGTATTTGGTCCGCGGCCTGCTCGACTGGCCAGGAGCCGTACACGGTCGCGATGTTGCTCGATACGCACTTTCCTGAGTTGCGGAGTTGGAACGTCAAAATCGTGGCCACGGACCTTTCAACTGAAGCTCTGGCAACTGCAAGAAGTGGTCGGTACTCACAAATCGAAGCTAACCGTGGCCTCCCCGCGCCATGGCTCGTGAAATACTTCGAACGTTCGGGAATGGGCTGGCAAATCAAATCGGAACTACGACAACGCGTCGATTTTCAGCCACTGAATCTGATTCGGCAGTGGTCATTGGTTGGCAAGATGGACCTCATTTTGTGCCGCAACGTCTTGATCTATTTCGATGTCGAAACCAAACGCGAGATCGTGAACCGTCTTGAGCAACAGCTTGCGCCGGATGGCTTTGTATTTTTGGGTTCAGCGGAATCCATGGTGGGCGTCTCGGACAAATTCGCACGGATCCCGAGTGACCGCTCGGGCTGCTTGCGCAAGGTGTGAATGTGCCGGGTGTGAATGTGCCGGGTGTGAATGTGCCGGGTGTGAATGTGCCGGGTGTGAATGTGCCGGGTGTGAATGTGCCGGGTGTGAATGTGCCGGGTGTGAATGCGCAAGGGTGCGAAGACCAGAGCATCGGCCGCCGGTAATCGCGCTCAAGGTCGCAGTGCGGATGTCGATTCCTTGTCATGCGTCGGCTCGTGTCCGTCGCTTGAACGAACGAGGAATCGCGAACGATGCTGTTAACTGACATCGACCTTCATGAAGTGAATGAGAGCGTCTGGACATCGATGCTTGGATTCGAATTGGCTGCAACTGAAGTCGAACCTGCGGATCCAACACTGCGGTACCTCATTGGCTCGGTCACGATCACGGGTGGATGGGATGCGGCGGTCATGGTGCAGATCCCCGTACCGTTCGCGATTCGCCTTGCAGCAACCATGTTTGGATTTGAAGAGACTGAGATCGGCGACGCGGAGGTCGCGGACGCGCTCGGAGAGATGGCGAACATGGTCGGCGGAAACGTCAAGGGCATGCTTCCGGGTGATTCGTCGCTGAGCTTGCCGACGGTGCTCGAAGGCAGTGATCTTCGGTGGTCAATCCCCGGAGGGGCCCTCGTTTCGGACACGTTCTATCGGTGTGAACTCTGGACAATTCGCACGACGCTGTTTGGGCGCACGGCGTAACTCAACCTGCTGGTAAAGGAAATGGTTATGAAAATTCTGGTAGTGGACGACAGCAAAGCCATGCGCATGATTGTGCGGCGTCATCTCGACCAAAGTGGATTCGCGGGCCTGGAGATCAGCGAGGCCGCGAGCGGAGTTGAAGCACTGGCTGCCGTTCGAGCGTCCGAGCCGGATCTCGTGCTCTCGGATTGGAACATGCCCGAGATGAACGGCATCGAGCTCCTTCAAGCGCTTCGGGCCGAGGGCTGCGGCGTGCGGTTTGGGTTCGTGACCTCGGAAAGCCAAGGCCACATCAAGGACCAGGCTCTCGATGCCGGCGCAATGTTCGTGATTGTCAAACCATTCACCGCAGAAGATTTCAACGCGATGCTGCTGCGGGTCACCTGAGCTCGAACGAGGAACGTCATGCCTTGCAACTACGCCTTTCCGAAACCCGATGCGATTCAGCAGATAATTGGCGATCTGCTCGGCCGGGATGTCACCGTAACTGCGACCACAACGATGGTGTTGGAGCGAGACACGCCCGCAGTGGTGAGCGATTATGTCAACGACGAGGGAAACATTGTTGCAGCGTGTATTACCGACTTGCGACTATCGAACGCGTTGGGAGCCGCGCTCACGCTCGTGCCGGCGGCCGAAGTCGAAGCCGCGGTGCAGAAATGGAAAATTGAAGGCGCGAACCTTGACAATCTCGCCGAGATCGTGAACATCATGGCAAGGTTGTTCAACCACGATGATTGCACGCATTTGCGATGGGAAAAGGCGCACCCGCTCCCGGGCGAATTGCCTTCGGGTACTGCAGCGTTGTTGGAGAAGCCCCTGGCCCGACGCGACTACGAAGTCAACGTAGAAGAGTACGGCGCGGGAACGCTCGCAATCCTTGTCGGTTAACCCCCCCCTGTCGTTAGTCCCCGGCGCTCGGAAGCGACATCGTCGTAACGTCGAGCTCGTTAGGTTGTGGCGCGATTGGTTCCGACCGCACGGCGAGCGGGCCATCTGCCGAAGTAATGGCGCGTCGATCCGAGCCACCTTCGGCGGCCGTAGCTGAGGCCGCTTGATCTACCGTTCGGGCGTAACCCGACAGCATGGTGGTGATGAGATACCCGCCGGTCCAGACGAATGCAATCGAAAGCAACAGCCGTATGCCCGCGGCGATTATGTCGGTGTTGCCCTTCATCGCTGAGGCCAGAGACGGCCATGCCAATGCCAAACCACCCAATAAACTCAGGCCGTAGAGCAACTGAGGATCGATCCCACGGCGCGTGGGCATTTCGCTCATTGCACGACTACCCGGTCAAGCAGAACGTCGGCCCAGCGCATTGCGTTCGCGGGTTCACCTTCAATGCGAGACACCGGTATTCCGATTTCGAGTAACGAGGCTGGGCTGACCGTCTCGTCGAGCCGCTCGACCGCGAGTACGTCGAAGCCGCCAAGACGTTGTGCCCATGCGTGCACGTCATCGGCTTTCCAGCCGGCGCTGGCCACGGCCCAGACCTGAGTTGGTTCGAGGTGATCGAGCATTTCGTTGGTCCACTCGGTTGCGGCGGTGATGGATGGCACCGAAACGGCAACGAACGAAACGTGATCGCGTCGACGCCAGCTGCGTCGCCGTTCCTGTGCTGAAACGCCATCGGTGATTTGCAACCATGGCGGTACGCCGTTGCCGAGTTCGCGTTCGGTGGCAATGACAACAGTGTCGGGGTCGATGCCCTGTTCCGCTGCCAAAATGCGTGCCAACGCCACTGGACGCGCGCCGATCCCAACGATGGCGACGGTGACGCCGCGCGATTCGGGAAGCGGTTCGCATTCGGGCAACCGTTCGAGTGATTCAACCAAAGAAGCCCGCATTGCGGTGCCGCTGACCCCGCGCGGAACAAAACGTGCGGGCACGCCGAGCTTGACGAGTACGCGTTCGGGACGTTCGATGAGATCATCGCTATCCATGAACGTTGATGGAGCGACTGCTGCGGCGATTTCGCGCTCGTAGCGGTCGTGGCGATCAGGACTGAGCGTTGCTTTTGGCGCGTACTTCGGCAGCGAAGGCTCCGTGATTGGTGTGGCCATTGGTTGTGATTGCGATTGCGGCTTCGGGGCCGCGGCGCTCCGGCGGTACATCGTCGTGTCGATCGGTTCGCGAATGTCGTCGTCGTCATCATCGATGATGCTGATGTCGTCGAAGCCGGCGATGCGAACTGGTGGTTGAGGTGCAGCCGCGGCCGCGGGGTTGGGGCCGTCGTTGCTCACCGCCAGCCGTTGCAGGATCTGTGCGAACCGTTCTGTCTGCGTCGAAACTGATGGCGGTTCGACCGCGGCTCGTTGGGCCTGAACTTGGTCGCGCGGTTGATGGCGCGTGTGCTCGCGTTGTTCGTATCGAATTTGTTCACGTTGTTCATGGAGTTCAACTTCGTCGACGAGATCGAGTACCGATTGATTCGGTCGCAGCGCGTGGTGCTCATCGTTGCGAGTGGCCATGGTGATCGATGGCTCAGTCGCGGACGCTCGACGATTCCGGCCGAGTCGTGCAGCTGGCCGCAGTTGCGCTTCGTCGAAATCGACGACGGGAGGTTCCACAATTACTTCGAAGAGCTCGCGTGCGAAGAAGCCACCCACGCCTCCCTTGCGAAGCTTGTTCGCGGCGACGATGCGTGCATCCTCGCCGACTTCGGAACGGACTCGTTCCAACAGATCCTCAAGATCGTTACCTTCAAACCGCAGCTGGCTGGACAACGTTCACCACCCCTATCGGGTCGAGTTCGAGTTGGGTTCCCAACTCGGAATAGGACAACACTGCAAGACGAGGAGCCGCGACTCGCAGGAGTTTGCGCATCGGGGCGCGCAGCTGAGCCGCGCAGACGAATACCGGTTCAATACCCCGAGCTTCGGCGGCCTCTGCCTCGCGGGCCACTGAGAGTGCGAGTTGCTCGCCAAACGCGGGATCGATTGCGAGGAACGTTCCGTGATCGCCGGGCCGCACGGTGTCGGCTAGCGCGTGTTCGATGCTCGGTTCCAACGTCAGGATTGGGAGGCGACCATCGGTTGCGTACATAGAGGAGATCGCTGGCCCGAGACCGAGGCGTACAGCTTCGCTAATGATTTCAGTATCTTTCGTGATCCTCGACCGTTCTGAAATGACTTCAAAGATCGGAACGAGATCGCGAATCGCAACGCCTTCTTCGAGTAACGACTGTAAAACCCGCTGGATTTCACCGTGGGTGACTCCGGCGGAATTGATTTCGTCGACGACTACCGGATCGGACTGCTTGACGATATCAACGAGGGTCTTGACGTCCTGGCGCGACAACAATCTTGCTGCGTTGCGGCGGACAACTTCGGCAAGGTGCGTGGTTACCACCGACGGGCGATCAACGACCGTCGCCGACATGACTTCGGCTTGATGGCGGAATGCTTCGGGAACCCAAATTGCCGGCAATCCAAATACGGGTTCCTTGGTGATCATCCCAGGCAAGCCACCGTGCGTGTTCTCTTCGCCGAGTACCAAGACATGGCCAGGAGGCGCTTCGCCACGGGCGACCTCAACGCCGTGCACGCGAATCGCATAGGTGTTGGCGGGAAGATCAAGATTGTCGCGCGTGCGAACGAGTGGAATTACCACGCCGAGTTCCATCGCGAGTTTGCGTCGAAGGCTGCGTACACGATCGAGTAGATCACCGCCGCGGGCAGTGTCGACGAGGTCGATCAGGTCGTAGGCGATTTCCAGTTCGAGGGGTTCAACCCTCATTTCATTGGCGATTTGCTCGGGAGTATCGCCGCGAGGTGCTTCTTCGGTGCGGCGGGCCGCGGCTTCTGCGGCCTCTGCTGCATCGCGGTCGGCATCGGATGGGAGGCGGCTCGCGAAGAACAACAGCAGGCCGCCGATCAACAGAAACGGCGGTTTGGGTAAGCCAGGAACCAGTGCGAGAATCGTGATGGACCCACCGGTGATTTGCATCGTGCGTTTGTGGCGCGTGAGCTGATGCAACAAGTCCGAGCCCAGGTCCGCTTCGGTAGAAGCGCGAGTCACGATCAAACCGCTCGAAAGGCTGATGAGCAATGCAGGGATTTGCGCAACGAGGCCGTCACCAACGGTCAACAGCGAGTAGTGGTTGATCGCGTCATTGAACGACATGTGCTTCTGCACAATGCCAACGACGAACCCGCCGACCAGATTGATCAACACGATCACGATGGCCGCGATTGCGTCACCCTTGACGAACTTCGAAGCACCGTCCATCGCACCGTAGAAGTCGGCTTCATCGGCGATTTCTTTGCGTCGCCGTTTGGCTTCAAACTCATCGATGGTGCCGGCATTGAGATCGGCGTCGATCGCCATCTGCTTACCGGGCATGGCATCCAAGGTGAAACGGGCGGCGACTTCAGCGACGCGCCCAGCACCGTTGGTGATCACGATGAACTGAATCACAATCAGGATCAAAAAGATGACCAAGCCGACAACGACCGAGCCACCAACCACGAAGTGGCCGAAGCTCTCGATCACTTTTCCGGCAAAGCCGTTGAGCAAGACGAGTCGGGTTACCGAAACGTTGAGCGCGAGGCGAAACAGCGTGGCGATCAACAAAAAGGATGGGAAGATGGAAAAGTCGAGGACTCGAGTGGTGAACATGCTGGAGAGCAGCGCGAGCGTTGCGAGGGCAATGTTGACGACGAGTAACAGATCGAGCAAGACGGTGGGTAGCGGCACGACCATCATCGCGACAATGCCGACGATTGCCGCCGGGATTGCGATTTGACCTAGTCGTGAAGAGTGCACGGAACCTTCTAAGGAACCGGGCCGTCCTTGGCTACCGGACGCGTCTCATCCAACAAACGCATGGTCTGATCGGCCCATAGCCGCGCGACCTGAGGCTTGCGTTATCGGGGAGGTTTAGGGAATGCTTCAGGATTCGAATGTGGTGGCCCGCGAGCTACGGGCCCGCTCTGCGAGCGCGTCGGCGCCTACGGCTGCGAGGATGATCAATGTGGTTTCGGCGGGAGCGCGCAATCTCGTTTGTGCGTACAGTGCCATGGCGGCGAGCGTCACGGCGGCGGCTGGTTGCATGACAATAAAGGCGAATCGGCGATTGCGTCGCAATAACCGCGCCAATCCGAGACCCGCGAATGGCATGAGCACGAAGTACATGATGAGGCCGCTCGAAGTGACCCACCGTTCCCGACTCTCGCCCTGGTTGTAGCCGATCATGTCGAGCGGGCGATACAAATTCCAAAGTCGTGCAACTCGGGTCAGCGCGACGCGCGGAAGTTGTGAAGCGTTCGCCTTGAGATAATCGAGGCCTTTGCGTTTGTAAAATCCAGAGATCACCGACGCGTCAACTGGCCCGAGTGCAGCCAACTGGTCACTTGTAAATAAGCAGGGCGGCGAAGGGATCCAAAGCCCTGTCAACGTTCCGTGAAACGACGGCTGGCAGTACGATCCAGCGAATGTAATTCCATCGTTCGTTGAGAGCGTGACGCGCCGTTCAAAACGCGCGTTGTTATACACGATCCACGGTGTCACGACGATAGCCATTCCTAAAACGATCGGCATCGCATTGCGAACCATCGTCATCAACCGCCGCCGGGACGCGTCGGATGACCAGACGCTGGCGACAACGGTTAATGGTGCAATCAAAGCAAGTTCCGCCCTGGTCAGCGCCAAGAATCCACATAAGACACCTACCATCCAACGCGAATGTTTGGACGCCCCGTGCCCTTTGCTGAGGAGGGCCAGCGCGATCAACGACACGAGGAAGATCGCGATTGTCTCGCTCATGATCACCCCATCGTTCACCCAAAGAAACGGATACGTCGCGCTGATCCATCCTGCGATCAGCGCAGTTCTTAGGCCCCGAGATCGAAAAACGATCAGTGTGATCAGCCCAACATTGACGGTGCCGAGTAGCGCTAGGAACATCCGATGTTCGCGCACATGCGTGCGTTCGATTGTGCCGAGCGGGAATCGCGTCTCGTCTGCAACCCACGACAGCGGAAGGTGATCGAAAGCGAATGACACTCCACCGAGTACAACTGTGGTCATTGGAGGATGCTCGGCTAATGGGAGATGACTCGGAGCCGGCCCGGCGAAACCGCCGCCCCGGGCTAACACGTTTGCCGTTGTGTTGTAATTCACTTGGTCATTCTCACCGGTGCATTCGCTGTGGTAAACGCCAACGACAACGCTTTTGATCTTCAGCACACACGGGCCGGCTTTAACTACCATCACATACGAGACTCGAACGGTCGCCGCGACCAACAAAATCAACAGGAAATGCCTAGATCTTCTGAGAGTGATGGGTTCGTTGGCGTGCATAGAATTCCTGTGGTGTGCGTGTCTTCATTGTGCTTCGACCTCCGCCGTAGCGCAATGAAGAGTATGGGGTTTCACGCTGTAGCTATTGAAGATTGCTCGGTGCATCGCCCGACGAGGTTTGTAAGTTTTTGCCTTTGCTAAATCGGATGGTCCGAACGTCGCTGGCATCGTCGATGCATCTTTGGGTGCTGTCGAGCGCCGCCGATCGTTAGCCGATTGTTACTTTGAAGAGATTCATCGAACCACAGGTTTGGTCTGGAACGAAGATACTCACGAGAATCTGGTTCCCCGTGACGGATGCGAACTCAACATGTTCTTTTCCAGCGTAATCAAACGTTCCGCTAACCGAGGGTGTAGGAGGATTTATAGCCAGAAGTTGTGGATGACGGTGTTGTTTTTGGGCGCGGCGTACCTTCCTACTTGACCGTAGAAGTGTTTGCCAGCGTTGACGCGCTGGCGAGGAAGGAACGCCATGTTGAATGTAGTAGCTGATACCGAAGTGTGCACGGACGATCGGTTGTCGCTGGACGCGATCTGTCGTGATGGGGCGCGAGGGATGCTCGCCGCAGCGTTGGAGGAAGAAGCCGCCGCGTATATCGAATCGTTCGTCGATCACGTCGGCGACGATGGGCACGCCCGTATAGCTCATGGTCCCTGTGTAACGCCGTGGCGGGCTTGTGGTGGTGACCAGCGCGGTTGTGGTCCCTATGTAATGCCGTGGCGGGCTTGTGGTGGTGACCAGCGCGGTTGTGGTCCCTATGTAATGCCGTGGCGGGCTTGTGGTGGTGACCAGTTATGCGTCGACGAGTTCGCGGCCGAATTCGTGGTAGCCCTCGGCCCGGCCGAGCGCCCGCAGCGAGAAGATGAACGCCAGTAGGTGCGCAACTGCCTCGTACATTTCGATCGGGATGAGCTGGCCAACCTCGCAGACTTTGTAGAGCGCGCGGGCCGTCGTGGGTTCGTGCACGATTGGTACGCCAGCTTTGGTGGCTTCCAGACGAATCCGTAACGCGAGATGATCAGCGCCCTTCGCTAGAACTTCCGGTGCGCCCTTCACCGCGTCGTATCGCAGTGCGACGGCGAAGTGGGTCGGGTTCACAACTACAACGTCGGCTTGGCCAACCATGCGCAGCATTCGGTTGCGGCCAACGGCTTGTTGGCGGGAGCGAATTGCTTGGCGAACTTTCGGATCACCTTCTTGTTGTTTGTATTCGTCTTGGATCTCTTGTTTGGTCATCATGAGATCCTTGTTGATTCTTCGTTTCGCCACGATGTAATCGACGGCTGCAATCACCAGGCCGATACCCGCGATGTTGCGCATCAAGGTCATCGCGGTGCCGGTGGTGAGGGTCACAACGGTCGTGGTCGTCACGCCGGGCCGAGCGAGCGTGACCATAAGGTGGCTCACCGTCGGGAAGGCGATCAACCCCAACAGGACGACCTTCACGAGCGCCTTGGTGAGCTCCCACCATGCCTGTGGGCTCACGATGCGCTTAAGCCCTTTCATGAGCGAAAGGTGTTTGAAATCGGGCTTCAATTTCTTCCATGCCGGCTTCAGCCCAACCTGGCCGAGGTTCACGACGATCGAAACCAACAGCAGTCCCAGCACGATCGGTGCCGCCACGAGCGCGCCTACGATAAGCGCTTCTCCCGCGAAACTCATGGCGCGTTCCTGGCTCGGTGCCGCGATGATGGTCGCCATTTTTGCGAGAAGTCGCGGCAGGGTGCGAATGCCTTGTTGGACCGACGCTTGTAGCAGCACGGTGGTGGTGAGCACACTCACCCACGTGACGAGATCAGGAGTCTTTGCGACCTGGCCCTTCTCGCGCGCTTCGCGCTTGCGTTTCGCAGTGGGCTTTTCGGTTTTTTGAGATTTGTCACCTCCGGCCATCGTTGCGCTGCCTTATCCGCCGAGAAACGATCGCACGCCCATGTTCACCAAGTTGGAGACCGCGGGAGAAAGCAACGGAATTGCCAGGGCTACTACGAGCATCGTGACACCAATACGTACGGGAAATGCTAACGAAAACACATTGAGCGAAGGCGCAGCGCGCGAAACCAAACCCATGGAAAGCTCAGAGAGAAACAAACAAGCAACAACCGGCCCAGCGATCTCGAGTGCCGCAACAAATAGCTGTGCGAGGTTCAAGGTCAGTACTTTGGCGATCACGTTGGGCTGATACGCATCGGCTGGTATGAGTCGAAAGGATTCGAAGAATCCGCGAGCGATCAGTAGGTGGCCGTTCGATGCGAACAACATCGTCGTTGCGAGCAGTTGGTAGAACCGGCCGAACAGTGAGGTGGTGGTGTCGGCGAACGGGTCGTACAACGTCGAGATGGAGAACCCTGCGAATACGTCGATCAACGCGCCAGCACTTTGAATTGCGGCCATGAGCATCACCATGGTGAGCCCCATCGCCAGCCCGACGAGTGCTTGGGTGAGCATCGCCGCCGCGAACGGCCCTACTTCGAGGCTCGGATTCTCTTTCAACTGCGGCCCCACGCTCAACGCAAGCGCGGCGGCGAGGCCAGCCTTGACTGTTACCGGAATTGATTTGTTATTGAACGGCGGCGCGATCAAAAAGAACACCGACGCTCGAATGAGCGCGAGTGCAAACCCTGCGAGGGTTGCAACATCAACGGCGATCTTCATTGGGCAGGCGGCATCAATCGAAGGGATAAAAGGGGAGGGCTATCGAATCAGGTTCGGAACCATGTCGAACAGGTTGTGGGTGAAATCGATCACCTGCGAGAGCATCCAGTTGCCAGCCAGCACGATGACTATCGCGATCCCTGCAAGTTTGGGTACGAACGCCAGCGTCTGTTCTTGGATCTGCGTCGCGGATTGAATCATGCCGATCCCTAAACCAATCAGCAACGAAACGATGAGAATCGGCCCGGCCAGTTTCGTGGCCAAGATGATTGATTGGGTGGCGATTTCGATAACGGATGAGTCGTTCATAGGTACCTCAGCTAATGGAAACTGGTGATGAGTGATTTGATGATGAGCCCCCAACCGTCGACCATGACGAAGAGCAAGAGCTTGAAGGGAAGCGAAACCAACACGGGTGGCAGCATGAACATGCCCATGGACATCAGGGTCGACGACACCACCATGTCGATGATCAAAAATGGGACAAAGATCACGAAGCCAATAATGAATGCGGTCTTTATCTCCGAAAGTACGAACGCAGGGATCAGAGCGGTGAGCTGCACGTCTTCGCGTTTGTTGGGAATCTTGGCGTGGCTCGCTTTGAGGAACAAGTTGAGTTCGCCGGCGCGGGTTTGGCGCAACATGAACGACTTCAGCGGAACTTGTGTTGATTTCCACGCCTGATCAAAGGTCTTGTCGCCCTTGAGCAGTGGCTGCAACCCAGTCTCGTTCACCGTGGTAAGCGTCGGGCCCATCACGAACAGCGAGAGAAACAGGCTCAGCCCAACCACGACTTGATTTGGGGGGATGGATTGCACTCCCAGCGCGTTACGCGTCAGTGAGAGAACGATCACGATGCGCGTGAAGCTCGTCATCATCATGAGCAGGGCTGGTGCGACGGCTAGCACCGTCATCAACAAGATGATAAGGACGCTCTGGCCAGGCTTCTTTTTTGCGTTGTCTTTGGTGTTCTTCGAACCGTCCAGATTCGGAACATCAATCGAAATGGTTGCCTTGTTGCCGATTGTCGTGGGAGTCGTAACGCCGGCTCCCGCAGCACCCGCGGCATAGGCAGGAACCGCGGTAACGGATACCGCCAGTGCGGATGCGCAGACAGTGCCGATCAACAGCGCCAAGGTGCACAGCGCGAATCGCACGCGGCGGGTAGGAACGGTTCTTGGTGTAGAGGACATGGCGACCTTTCCGGCCGGACAGTCCATGGGCGTGCGTTACTTGCGAGTGGTTTTCTCGCGCACGTTCTCCATGAACGTCTTCCATGTCGGGAATTGCCCCTGAGTAGGGGAACCAAGAAGCGCCGTCCGTTGGGCTTCGAGTGAATCGATTGCGATGCCGTCAGCATTAGTCACGTAGACATCGTTGAGATCGTGGTGGAATTCGGCTTCGGAAAGCATCGTGATTTGGTGTTCGGTGATGCCGAGTACAAGCGTTTTTCCGGCCGCGTGAACCACTGCAAGTTGCGCGTTGCGACCGAGGCCCTTGCGGGCAAGAATTTCGAGTTGCGGAGCAGCCGATCGATTGGCTTGGCTCTTGGCGAGGCCGCCGTTGCCGAGAACGATTCCGCGCTTGCGCATGAAACCTGCAGCAAGAAACATCAAGCCGAGCACGATTCCCAGTGAAACCACCAGGCGCACCAGCAAAGTGAGCACGGACGCATCAAGCATGGAATTACGCGACCGCTTCGGCGCCCGCGACGATTTCCGCGATCCGAATTCCGAATTCTTCGTCGATGACGACAACTTCACCGCGGGCAATGAGCGTGCCGTTCACGAGCACATCTACCGGGCTACCTGCCGCGCGATCGAGTTCGATGACGACACCAGGGGTCAGGGCCAAGAGATCACGAACAGTCATTCGCTTGCGGCCCAGCTCCGCGGTGACGCCCATCTCAACGTCGTGAAGTAGCGCAAGTGAGCGGGGCTCGACCAGGTTGATCATCGCGTCGTTGAGTTGCTCGAACTCGTGGCGCGTGACGTTGTCGGGAGTCGCAGGCACTCGGCCTTGCGTTCGCGAAGCAGACGCCGACGCGGCGGGCGCGTGTTGCGCTACTGAGGTACCAGTCGGGGCAGCACTCGGAGCTGAACCGTCGAGTGAAATTTCTGCGCCAATTTCGATGATGAATGCCGCGATGCGTTCGGAGCCTTCGATCATCGAATAGATCACGAACTCATGGTCGGCCGGTGCGTTGGCGGCAAGGTCGCCGACGGTGATTTCTTCGGGGGAGTCGAAGGTCATGTCCGCGGCGGCGGAATTGGCCAAGGAAGTCGTTGCCGCGCTGATGACTGGCGCGAGCGCGGTAAGCATTGCTTCATCAGGCGCGAGCCGTTCGAGCTGCACTCCGAGCGACTCTGCGACGACCAGATAGAAGCCTCCGGCGTAGCCCGTGAGCGATTCCAATTGCGCGACGCGGACGTTGCCACTGGGGAGATGTTCGGCGGCCGGCGTCGCAGTCTTCGGGCGGCCCACGCCCAGGATGACATCGCCACCCATCGCTTGTTCAAGCGCAGTCGCGACGGCCATAGCGACCGCATTGGTCGCGGTGAGTTCTGTGATGATGCTCATCGCATCCTCTCGGAGTAGTTGTCAACGATTAAGCAAGCGAGGCGTTTGCCGCGGCGGCCAGTTACGGCCTGATAACACGCCACACCATCGACCATGACGGTCACCGGCATCTCGACGGGATGTTCGAGTGGCACGATGTCACCGACTTGGAGGTCGAGTACGTCTTGGGCAAGCAACGAGACGGTTTCGAACACGACTGAAAGTTCAACGGGAACATCGTTCATGATGTCGACGATCGAATCAGTCCATTGCTGCGGGTCTTTGGTTGAGTGATCGGCAAAGAGCTGTTGGCTCGCGAGCGTCTCAAGCACTGGTTGCATCGTGTTGTACGGAATGCACAGCGAAGAGGTTCCGCGTTTGTCGCCGATACGGGTCTCGAACGAGATCGCAAGGACCATGTCGCTCGGTGCTGCGATTTGTGCGAACTGCGGATTGAATTCCTGCGAGAGAATTTCGGCTTCGATCCGCACGAGCGTTTCGTAAGCGTATTCGAGCTCCCGTAGGGCACGTTCGACCAGTGACCGCATCAGGTTCGATTCGATCTCAGTGAGCGGCCGTTTTGGGCTCAGTGCTTCACCGCTTCCACCCAGCAAACGGTCGACGGCGGTGAACGCGATCGGCAACGGAAACTGCATGACTGCCGCGCCAGGAAGCGGGTTCAGCGAAAGAATCGCGAGGTACGACGGGTTCGGCAAGGAGCGTACGTATTCGTCGTACGTGAGCTGCTCGACGGAACTCAGTGTCACCTGGCCGATAGCGCGCAAGGTGGTTGCGAAGACGGTGGAGAGTTGTCTCGCGAACGTCTCGTGGACGATCTGAAATGCGCGGACGTGATCGCGACTGAACTTGCTGGGTCGCCGGAAATCAAATGGGAGTGGGATCCCTTTTCCGAGTTTCGCTTTGGCAGCCACAGTCACTCATCGGCGATGAGGCTGCACAGTTGAGGAATAGGCCAAACGAACTATGCAGCTGTGATTTGGGCCGTCCCTTCGGCCGATATGGTGCGGCGGGGTTTAGACCTTTTGGAAGGTGAACTCGATGAACAAGATCGACATGATCTTTGCCTCGGTCTCTTGACAGGTCTCGAACGAGAGTTCTTTTTGGATCTTGTCGCGAGTATCGGGCGAATAGAGATCTTCGACATTGTGGCGGGCGACGGCTTGCAACGCCAACGCAGTGGCTTTGGCGACGAGCCCCTCTTCTTTGGCGACTTTGGCGACGGCGCCCGCAGGCAGCACAACCGCGATTCCTAGTTTGAGAAAGTTGCCATCTTGTAGGTTCACCATGACTGATTGATCGGCAGGAAGAATCGGTCCCTCGGGTGGCTTGACTGGAGCCACCGTTGCTTTCTCGGCCGCGCCCGTTGTCGTGGTTTCTTTGACCTTGGTGAGTTCCTTGCCAGCTTCTTTCGCCCCGGCTTTTTTGGCGTGAGCAGTGGTGGTTTCGGTGGTCGCGTCTTTTGCGCCGCCGATCACGATATCGCCGGTGGTGGGCAGATCGTTGGCGATCGCGCACTGGTCGTAGAGCGCTTGTTCTTTGACCTTGACGGCCGCGGCAAGTTGTGCCGGCGTCTGAACAGGGTCTTTCAGCACGAACATCTTCACGCCGACGACGGCCAACACAACGACAATAAGTATTAGTTTGATTGGCTTTTTCTTCTTGCCGTCTTCTTCGCCCTCGGCGGCGGCTTCTTTGGGTTTTTTCGCCATTACTTGTCTCCGTTGTCCGTGACGACGCGCAACACTGGCGCGGGATTTGAAGGATGTGTTGGCGGCGCGCCTTGCTCACTGAGCTGAGCGGCGTGATCGAGTGAGTGCGAAAGCGCAATGATCGCGGCTTTGGCTTCGCGAACGCGGTAGGTGATTTCTTCGACGCGTTCGCGCACTACGTAGCGAGTGCTATCAACGAGAACAATGACGGTATCGGGTGTCGCCTCGACGCGCTCGATGAGATCGGGGTTGAGGGCAAAGGCACCGCCGTTGAGGCGTGTCACTGTGATCATGTCGTATCCGTCCTTGGATGTAATGGTCGCCGTCCGTATGAAGCTGCTCGACCATTCGTTCAAATGATGTATCGGCGTAACGAGCCCGAGATAAAGGCATCTCGCCAACAAGCAAGGAAGCGCCCCGAAAACTCGAGACGCCTCCTCGTTGTGTAAACCAAAGTGTGGGCGTACTCCTCGCCGCGGCGGGCGATGAGGGAGCGTCCCCTAAGGGCGGCGCCGTGGAACAAGCCGAATCGACCGACCAGTTCAACCAGCCGCAATGTATTAGTGCTTCATGTTCACTAGGTCTTGGAGTACTTCGTCGCTGGCGGTGATGATGCGGGAGTTGGCTTGGAACCCGCGTTGGGCGACGATGAGGTTGGTGAATTCGGCGGCGAGATCGACATTGCTCATCTCGACGGTGCCACCACTCATGGTGCCGCGGCCTCCGGTTCCGGCGGTGCCGATGATGGCATTGCCGGAGTTGACCGTCGAGTGGTACAGCGAGCCACCGGCCTTTTCGAGACCGCCAGGGTTCGCGAACGTTGCGAGCGCGATCTGGCCGAGCTGTTGATTCTTGCCGTTGTTGAACACGCCGCTCACGAGGCCTTCTTGCGAAACGCCGAAGCTCACGAGGGTTCCGATGGGCGCGCCGTCTTGACTCAACGCGCTGACACTGTTCGTACCGGAGGCACCGGTGAGGCGATCAGCGCCGGTTGCGGTACCCAGGTTGAGATCGATACCGGTTGCGTCGAAAGTCCCGGAGGGCGAAGCGCCACCGACCTGAATGGTCGAAAGTTGTGCTGCGCTGAGATTCAGGGTGCGCGTCGCGGGGACTGCGATTTCGCCGTTGGATTGGGAGAACTGAAGTGTCATCGGTCCGGCGATTTGGTTACCATCGGGATCGTAGACTTTGACGTTCCAGTCAACGTTTCCAGCCGTGTTCGGAACCTTGGTGTAGTCGACGCGCAACGGAATCGACGTGCCCAGCGAGTTGAACACGTTGATCGACGATGAGATCACCGCAGCGGGTACGGCCGTGACGCCGTCAGCCGCATTTGATGGCAAGTTCCCACCGATTTGAATCGAGTTGGTGGTGTCGGCTGGAATTGTCTGACCGACTGGGATACGCATTCCGGAGATACTCGCGTTCGTGTTGACGACTCCGTTGGTGGCTTGCCAGCCTTGCACGAGCCCACCCTCAGGGGTCACGAGTTGGCCGAGGGAGTCGAGCGAGAATGATCCGGCGCGTGAGAACGCTTGGGTGCCACCAACATTGACGACGAAGAGGCCGTCGCCTTGGATGGCAAAGTCGGTGGAACGGCCGGTGAGCTGCGTAGCGCCTTGCGAGAAACTCATCTGAATTGCTTGGAGGCGCACACCAAGACCAACTTGCGCCTCGTTGGATCCACCCTGGGTGCCGAGCGAGGCGAGCCCCGCACCGCGCACGGTTTGGGAGAGCACGTCGGAGAACGTCGCGCTACTGGATTTGTATCCGACGGTGTTGACATTGGCGATGTTGTTGCCAACGACGTCCATCATGACTTGGTGGCTACGAAGACCGGAAACGCCGGCAAACATTGAGCGAAGCATGGGTTGGTCCTTTCAAAGGGTGTGCTTGAGAATTGTGGGGAGTGCGTGAATGGATTGCAGAATCTGGAAACGGTGCGAGGTTGACGGTGACCGCTTAACTGGTCGCGTGAACCTCCGTGACGTCGGAGAGCGAGTATTCCTTGCCGCCGATCGAAAGCAATGGGCCATCGATTGTGAAGCGAGTCCCGGTGACGACACCTTTGATGCTCGTGCCGTCGGTGCCGTTTTGGCCGATGTCGCTGAGCGTTGATCCACCGGCTGTAGCTCGGAGCCGTTGACCGTCGCCGGGAGCGCCAAGGTCGATGCGGATTCCGGCCTGATCCCAGAGACCTTTCGATCCGGGGATCGTGTCGAGGTTCGCGGCGGTCAGTTTGATGTCGGGCGAGGTACGTTCGCCGTACTTGTCGAAGTCGACGGTTTGTACGCCGCCGATTTGGGTTTTGTTCAGCATGGATCGTGCGGCCCAGTGGTGCGATCCGTCGGCGCCGTCCGCGAGCTTGGTGAACTCCAACGTCATCGGTACTTTGGTGCCCTTATTCGTATACAGCGTGGTGTCGACGGGAACTTTGGTGCCGACGGGCGCGTCATTGGAGAGGTTGCCGCCGATGTGATCCACGGTGGTGACACTCGAAGCGCCGTTCTTGGTTGCGACGGTGACGTTCTTGCCGATCATCGATCCGGCTTCGAGAACTTCGTTCGCCGCCGCGTTGTTCTTCACCAACTTGCTGATTTCATCGAGCTTTTCGACCATGGTGAACTGCGCGGTTTGGGCGAGGAACTGCGTGCCGTCGGCGGGAGACATCGGGTTTTGGTATTTCAATTGCGCAACGAGCAGCTTCAAAAACGTGTCCTTGCCGAATTGATTCGCGTTGTTTGAGTTCGTGGTGGGCGCCGTTGCCGCAGACGCGACAGCATTTGCGTTCGTTGCGGTTGGGCTGACCGTGGTGGGGCTGACCGTGGTTGGGCTGATCGAAGGCATTGTGTGAGTCCTATGCGTGAACGTCGAGGCGAGGATCGGAAGTTCGGTAGGTAGTGGCGCGTTGCGGAATGAGCGCCGAGCTATCGGTGGTGGCCGCGATGTTGCTCGCGCTGTCGCGATCCCGACCCGAGGTGGTTTGGCGTTGTGATTCGCGTTGGGCCGCGAGATCGCGTTGCGATGCGGCTTGGCGCGAGGCATTGTGATCACCAACGTCGACGGAGCCGGTGGCCACTCCGCGTTCGGCAAGTAGCTCGCGCAACACATCGATGTGTTCGTGCAACATGCGTTGGGTGGCGCTGTGATCCGCATTGATGTGTACTGCGAGCACGCCGTCTCGGAGTTCCATTGTGAGCTCAACTCGGCCGAGGTTGTGCGGGTTGAGCTCTATCTTGACGTGGTAGCTGCCATCAGCACGGTGACGCATCGGCTCAATCGCTTGCACGACCTGATTGACCGCGGGCGGAGTAGGTGCAACCTCAACGGTCGTCGACAGCGCAGGAGTTGAAATGGTCGTGGGTTTCGTTTGATTCGCCGCGTTCGCGTTGAGGATGGCTGCGGCCTGAGCCGCGCCGTCCGTGGATCCAATACGTGCGGTGTTGGCGAGCGGAGCGCGGCCCTTGCTGGTGGATGCCGACGTTGCAACCGCGGCGTTGGCGAGTGCTTCCACGTTGGTGGCGAGCGCGTTTTGAGCGTTGAGGGGTTCGTTGCCCGATGTGCGGGGCCGGGTGGTGATCTCGGCGCTGAGGGCCGACGACGGGTTGAGGACTGTCGCCGCCGCCTTAGGTTTGGTCTTCGAAGCTGCAGCCGGTGTCGCCGGGCGATTGGTGGTGGAAGTGGGGTCTGCGTTTTGGGCGACATCAACCGCGGTGCGTTGCTCACTGATCGCAGCTGGCGACGATGGCGCGGGCGGTGCCGCGGTTGGCGTCGGGGCGGTTGCTGCACTCGCCTCGAGGTGCGCGTTTGCTTCGCCGCTCACGTTCGGAGCAATTGGAGTGGGCGCTGCGAACGTTGCCGGTGTCGCGTTGCTGTGCGCGATCGCCGTTCCGGTTGGCGCGGCGGTGGCGGTGATTGCCGGCGAATCGGTTGCCGCAATCACTTCGGTGGTCATCGGTGGTGTCTGGGATTGTGCATCGGCAACGCTTGGTGTGGTCGCGACTGGCAAGACAAGCGGCTGCGCACTGAAGCCGTAGGCCATGAATATTTCGAATGATTGTTGCGCCGCGAGTGCGTTCGTCGGGTCCTCTGTTTTCGCGTGGGTGCCCTCGCCTGCGTGCGCGGGTTCGGCACTCGAACCGGTATCCGCAGCTGGTGCGGTGCTCGGCGTGATCGCGCTCAGTAGCGACGCGAAGAGTTGCGCGATGAGGTCGCTGCCTGCGCCCGATGCTCCCGCGTTTGTGCTTCCGCTGGCTGGTGCGGGTGCTGTCATGGGCGTGGCCAAAGAGATAGGAAGATTCATCGCGGCAAGCTCCGTTCGCGGAATCGAGTAGTAGTGATTTCGTCGGAGTCGCGGTCCGCTTCGCGGCGGTATTCATCGCGGTACTCCGCGCGGGCACGGTCGTGCAACCGCTCGACGGCCCGGAGCCGGGTATGGGTCGATACCCATTCGGTACGGCGTTCGGCGACTACCTCGGTTGCGGTGGCTTCGTCGCGCTGCGCCCACCGAATGGCGTCAAACGCGGAGTCGATGGCGAAACGGTGTTGTGCGAATTGTTCGCTCGTCATCGCCGCGGTTGGGGCATCGATGGTTGAGGCTTTGATCGCGCGCGCCGCTACGAGTTGTGCGGCAAGTGCGAGTTGGTGATTCGCCGACATGAGATCGCCGCGCGCGACGTCGTGTTGGATTTGGCGAACTCGTTGGACCGTATCGAGACGGAATCGGAATTTCTTCATGCAGGCCACTCCACCAGTGCGGCGAGCTGAGACCACGCGTCCGATGCGGGTGTCAGTTCGTGCAGATCCTGGCGGAGGAAGCCATCCATGGATTCCTTGAGGGATATTGCGCGGTCCACGTCGGGGTTCGTCCCCGGTACGTACGCGCCGATTTCAATGAGGTCGCGGGCATCGCGGTAGGCCGCAAGCAAACGGCGAACGGTAGAAGCCGCGGCGCGTTGATTACTTTCGGTAATCGCGGGGGCGACCCGCGAGATTGATTCGAGTACATCGATACTCGGGAAATGCCCAGCGGTTGCGAGTGATCGTGAAAGCACCATGTGGCCATCGAGAATGGAACGGGCGGCGTCTCCGATGGGATCCATCAGATCGTCGCCTTCAATCAGCACCGTGTAGAGGCCGGTGATCGACCCCCGCGTATCGGTGCCGGCGCGTTCGAGCAGTTTGGGCAACATGCCGAACACGCTCGGTGGGTAGCCGCGGGTTGCGGGCGGCTCGCCCGCGGCTAAACCCACCTCGCGTTGGGCCATGGCAAACCGGGTGAGGCTGTCCATGAGCAAGAGAACATCGTGGCCTTGATCGCGAAACCATTCCGCGATGCGCGTTGCGGTGAACGCGGCGCGTAGCCGTACGAGCGCGGGTTCGTCGCTCGTGCTCACCACGACGACGGAACGTTCCAAGCCTTCAGGTCCAAGATCGTTTTCGATGAACTCGCGAACTTCACGGCCGCGCTCACCGATGAGCGCGAGGACTGTGACGGTCGCGTTCGTGCCGCGCGCGAACATGGAGAGCAGCGAAGATTTACCCACACCCGATCCGGAGAAAATTCCTACGCGTTGGCCGCGACCAACCGGAATGAGCGTATCGACGGCGCGCACACCAAGATCGAGTTGTTGGCGAATCGTCGGGCGGTGCAAAGGATGCGGAGCTTGGCCATCTACGGTGACTCGCTCGACCGCTTCGATAGGGCCGAGCCCATCGATCGGATTTCCAAGCCCATCGAGTACCCGGCCGAGCAATCTGGGGCCAACGGGAATCGAAGGCTCGCGAGCGCCGCGCCCACACAGCGTGCCGACTTCAACCCCGCGCAGTTCGCCGTACGGCAAACACACGAGCGTGTCGTTACGAACCGCTACGACTTCGGCGTCGACCATTCCCTGGGTGCTCGGTATTTGTATCGATGCACCAATCGGCGCGTTGATGCCATGAACTTCGATTTCGAGCCCAACAATACGGCCGACGCGCCCGTACACGGCGGGCTTCGCGGCGGAGCGCAGTTCCTCCAGCGTCGCGAGGGTCATGAGTACAACACCTCGCGCACTCGTTGCAATGCCGGCGCAATTCGCGCGTCGATACGTGTCGCTTCGACATCAACGATGCAATCGCCTGGGCTCAATTCCGTCCCGACCGTGATCGTGATGCCCCGATCCGCGTAACCATTGATCTCGCCGGAGTTCTCTAACGTTGCGTAGTCATCCGCGTGGAGTTGCGCGGTGACGGGGCCAGATTTTGGCGCGAGTTGTAACGCTCGATCGAGCGCGGCCCTCCCGACATCGGAACCGGTCGCGAGTTCGTGGCCAATCAACGTTTCGGCGATATCGATCGCGAGTGCGATCACTTGGTGTTGCATCGCGGCGATGATGTCCGCGTGATCGGATTCGATGAACGACGCCGTATTTGCAAGTTGATCGAGCACCGAAGCGAGTTCTTCGCTGCGGCGGCGCTCGCGTGATTCGATCGCCGCCGCGGCGTCTTCAAGGGCCGAATCAAATCCGGCTTGATAGCCGACGCGATAGCCGTCGTCGGTGGCGCCTTGTAGTAGCTCCGGATCGACAACGAGATGGCGCGCGCCTTGGGATCGCACGACACCAATATCGGCGTCGCGCGCTTCGAAACCGCGCAGAACTTGCACCCGTCGAACGGCAGTCGTCATGAAATCAGACCACCAGCTCGTCGGAGCCGCGGCTCATTACGATTTGGCCGGATTCTTCGAGCGTTCGAATCACGCGCACAACCGAGGCTTGGGCTTCTTCGACGGTCTTGAGCTTGATTGGACCCAACAGCTTGATCTCGTCCGCGAGGTTCGCAGCGGCACGTTCCGACATGTTCTTGAGGATCTTGTCGCGCACCTCTTCGGCCACACCTTTGAGCGCAACACTGAGCTCTTTGGCATCCACCGAACGCAACACGAGCTGCACCGAGCGGTCGTCGAGGGTGACGATGTCTTCGAATACGAACATGCGGCTGCGTACATCGTCAGCGAGTTGCGGATCCGTTTGATCGAGGCCCTCCAAGATGAGACGTTCCGTGCCGCGATCGGCGTTGTTCAAAATGTCGACGAGGCTTTGCAGCCCTCCGGCGGTTGAAAAATCAGCTTGTTGAATGACGGTCGAGAGTTTGCGTTCGAGAATCGCTTCCACGTGTTCGATTACATCCGGCGAGGTGCGATCCATCTTGGCGATGCGTTCCGCGACATCGCGTTGTAGATCTTCGGTGAGCGCAGACATCACCAAGGCAGCATTCGCGGCGTTCATGTGCGCGAGTACCAGTGCGATGGTCTGCGGGTGTTCGTCTTGGAGATACGACAACACTTGGCGCGAATCCGCGCGGCGAAGAAATTCAAACGGTGCGGCCATGAGCGTGACTCCGAGATTCTCAAGAATCTCTTCAGCCTTTTCCAGGCCGAGACTCGCCTCAAGAAGCTCGCGTGCGGTTTGGTAGCCACCGTGGGCGATGTGCGATCGCGCGACGTAGGTGTCGCGGAACTCCGAGAGGACTTCTTCGATTTCTTTGGGTTCCAAATGGTGCAGACGCGCCACTTCCGCCATGATCTCGGCGATTTCGGATTCGCGCATGGTGCGCAGTATCACTGCCGCGCGTTCCTTGCCGACTTGCATCAACAAAATGGCGGCCTTTTGCGTGCCCGTGAATCCACCTTCGTTTGCTGCCATGGCTTAGGTGCGCCGATCCGCGAGCCAGCTGCGAAGGGTCTGTGCTACTTCTTCGGGTTGGCGTTCGATGAGTTCAGTAACTTCAAGCTCCACCAAGGATCGGCTCGATTCGATTGCTTTCGGTGATCCGGCGAGTTCGTGCATTCCGCCGCCGGTGCTGCTTCCGGAGCCTGAGCCAACTGCTGCGAGTTGTAATTCATGGGCGTACTGCTGGGCTTGGCCAGCTTCGAGGGCCGTGAGATCGAGCGCAACTCGTTGCGGCCCCATTGCGGCTTGTGCTTTTTTCACTGAGCGCCAGGCAAGGAACAAGACCAGCGCAACAATCAAGAACGTGACTGCGTAGCGAGCGATACCCATGATGTCGAGCGGAGCTGCAGCCGTCTTGGGCGTCGCGGCAGCTTTTGCGTTATCTTGCGCGAGCTTCTGCGTGGTCTTATCCATGGTGTGGAGCTGCACTGCGGTGTTGAAGCCAGGGGTATTGGGCAAAATGCCGACGGCATTGGATATCAATGTATTCAAGCCGGGAAGTTCCGCAGGCTTGACGACGCTCGGATCCGCGACGACCGCGATTGTGAGCGCGGTCAGTATGTCGCCACCGTTGGTCTTTTCGGTACGGGTTTTGTCGACAAGCGGCGTATCCGTCTTGGTGTGGTCTTCGAAATTCTTATTGGTGGTCGGCCCCGTGCCCCCGGTTGCACCGCCAAGGTTCGCTGCGCTCCCGGCTGACTTTTCCGTCAACTTGGAACCTTGGTCGGAAACCCCAGAAGAAATCACGTTGCCCTTGGCGTCGAGCACCGGCTTGAAGGATTCGGTGACTGATTTGCTGTTGCTCGGGTCAAAAGTCGCGTTGGGGCTCACCGCGTAGTTGCCGGCGCCCAGCACCGGTCGCAGCAGCTGATCGATCTTGGTTTTGATCTGGTTTTCGTATTGCATCTTGCGCGAGAGACTCTGCGCGCTCGTCATCGCGGCCGATTGATCAGCGGAGTAGAGCAACGTGCCATTCGCATCGGTGACGGTGATGCCGTTTGGTGCGAGGTTCTTCACGCCCGAAGCCACGAGGTGCACGATCGTTTGTACTTGTTCCATCGGCAACTGCACGTTGCCGGTATCAACCTGCACGGATGCGGTTGTGGTCTTTTGGGTATCGCCCACAAACGGGTCGTCGCTCGGCAGCGCCAGAATCACCGTTGCGTGGCGCACGCCGTTGATCGCCATGATCGTGTTGGCGAGTTCTTTTTGAATCGCGTTTTGATAGTTGACGTCTTGTTGGAATTTGCTTTGGGTGATACCACCACTATTGATACTGGCCAGGCCGTCGCCGTTGGTCGGCAGACCCTTGGCCGAAAGATCGATCCGCGCTTTGTACAGATCGGCTTGGGGTACTTCGATGGTGGTTCCACCGCCGGAAAGTTTGTAGGGAATCTTCATGCCGTCGAGTGCTTTGGTCACGTCGCTGGCGTCTTTGGAACTGAGGTTCGAAAAGACGGGCGCGTAGTCCGTAGTGGCCGACCACTTCGTGAACATCATGGTCGCGATGGCCAGCCCGGCAATACCGAGAATGCTCATCATCTTTTGGCCGGCGGTAAAACCCGAAACGAATTTCTGGCCGCCGCTTTTCAGTTTGTCGACATCGACGATCGGCATTAGATCTGCATCCTCATGATTTCATTGAATGTTTCGACAACGCGGTTACGCATCTGCACGGTGAACTCGGTCGCGAGGTTCGCTTCTGCGGCTGCGATCGTGTAGTTGTGGACGTCGGTGAGATCACCAGTTGCGGCTTTTACCGCAAGGTCGCTGGCGTTGTTCTGGGACGCGTTCAAACCATCGAGCGCGCTCGCCATGGAGTTGCCGAACTGTCCGTTCGCTTGGCCCGCAGCTGCGGCGTTACCGGTTGCACCAGCAGCACCCGCACCACCAACTGCACTGGTCGCGCCGGCGCCGGCGCCCGCGGCTTGTGCGGCACCGGGCAGTAGACCGAGAATGGAACTGATAGCACCCATAATTATTTGGCCGAGATTCCAATTGCCTGTTGGTACGACTCGCGAGCGCGATCGATGACCGTCAGGTTGAGCTGATACGAACGTTGCGCCTGAATGAGTTGCGTCATTTGGTCGCTGAGATCAATGTCGGGATACCGCACCATGCCGGTGGCTTTGTCGGCGAGTGGATTGGTTGGGTCATAGCGAAGTTGCCCAGTCGCGTCGCCGAGCGCCGCGCCAGTCACTTGCACACCGCCACCCACACCGGCCGGGTCGTTGCCGTCGCCGCGCACAGCCTGTACTTGCACGTAACGGGCTTGGAACGCAGGTTGGTCGAAAGAACCGACGGTGTTCATATTCGCGATGTTGTCCGCGACGGCATCCATCCACACACGGTTCGCGTGTAGGCCCGAGCCCGTTGTTTGGAAAACCGGAAAGAGGCTCATTGCGTGTTCTGCATCGAGGTTTTGAGCACATGGAACTGATTGTTCATGGCTTCGGTCATGAGCTGGATCCGCAATCCCGTGTCCACAAGCGAGACGTTTTCTTCGTCAACCGAAACGTTGTTGCCCGTAGTGGGATTGATGGGATCCGTCGATGCGCTGGTGGCAACGTTGAACTGCGAGAGGTCGCGGTTGCCCATTGCCTTGCGCAGCGAGGATTCAAAATCGACTCGCGCTCCGATGTATCCGGGCGTGTCGGCGTTGGCAATGTTTTGCGCAGAGATACGTTGGCGAGCGGTCAGCCCATCGAGGGCCGCGTTGATCGCGCCGATGGCGAGGTCGCTCATCGTGTAGGCCTAGATGTGTGCACGGGGAGCCTCCTGAGCTCCACCGTCCGTGGCTAGCCGCGCTGAGCGATCCGTGCTCAACGACTCCGCGATTGCGGCTGTGAGTGGCTCATCGGAAGGCCAACGTTGGAGTTGAGTAAACCGGACAAACTGAGCCGTTCGTCTCACGCCATCCTCAAGTCCTCGGTTCGTAGCCGATGAGACGAGGTGAGTACTGACGTTCCTAACCAACCCGCCGATTCGCCCTCTGCTTCGCCCTCTGCTTCGCCCGCTGATGCGCTTGCGGACCCAAGTGGTTGTGAAGAATTTGATCGAGCCCGAGCATTGCTCTCGGCGCATCGCGAAGATGAAGCGCTCGATTGGTTTGAGGTCGCAATAGACGCGACGACTGATCCTGATATCAAAGCGAGCGCGGCCGCGCACGTTGCGGGCCTGTTGCTTGGGTTCGCGCGCCCGTGGGAAGTTGCCGATTTTGCGGCGATCGTTCGATCGTCGTCGCGGCAGTCGTCGTTGGGCGACATGCTCGAAGCTGCCGCGTGTGTGCAACTCGGCGACTCGACCGGCGCCCTCGAAATTCTTGGCCGCGCCGGGCCGCTGATTGCGCCGCAGGATCGATGGTTTCGGTGTTCGGTCGCCGGGATGTACGCGGCCCGAGTGCGCGCGCTCGTTATGGCGGGCTATGTCGGTGAAGCTGAAAGCGAACTGCGCCGTTCATTGCGCGGGCTTTCCGATACCCAAGAACTTTGGGAGACGGTCGCGGTATTGGTCGCGGACAATTTGATTGATCCGCGTTCGTATCTTGATTCGCTTGCTCCGGCGCGAGTGCTCGACGTATTCGGCTGGATCGCGGGCGCTCCGGCCGAAGGGCTTGATGGGATCGCCGAAGGATTGTGGAAACGGGTGCCCGGTGATGTTCGCGTGCTCGCAGCCGTGACGCTATTTGCGTGGCGGCTCGATCCTGAACGCGGTTTGGTGTGGTGCCATCGCTTGCTGGATGCTGGCGTCACCGAACGGTCGCCGTTACTTGAACGGGCCGAGATGGTGCAGGTGCCGCCAGTTGATCGGGTGCGGGCCGCGTGTGTCGCCGTCCTGCTTGATGAATCGCGCGCTCGGACTGCGCTCGAAGCTGCAGTACCCCAAATCGGTGATGAATTGTTGGCGGAACTCCTGAGCGATTGCTTTACCACTGCGGCCTTCATGGCGGATTCGTTCGTGGTCGCCGCGTGTACGTCGACGTTGCGGTCGTTACTTATCGCCGACGCGTTGGTGGGCCACGGGCACTTGCCCGAAGCGTTTGCTGTGGTGGTGGCTGGGTTGCAGCTGCCCAGTGCGGATGCATTGACTGCTGAAGAATTCAATCGCGCGTTGCGGCCTGGGGCGCGCGCTGAATTGGCCGCGTTCGCGCGTTCGCAATCCGATCATGAAGTTGCCGACATTTTGCTGTCGGTACCGGCCGAAGGCTGATTCCGTGGCATCACCAGCTGAGATCACGATTGGGCCGAAGCGCGTTGGTGCGTCGTATCCGGCCTATGTGATCGCGGAAGCTGGCGCGAACCACAATCGTGATTTCGACGTTGCGCGGCGCTTGATCGATACTGCTGCCGATGCCGGAGCGGACGCGGTGAAGTTCCAGACCTATTCCGGAACCACACTGTATTCCACCAAAACTCCGCGTTTTGATTACCTGGGTGATCTGGGCGCGAAGCCCGCGCACGAATTGTTGGAAGCAATTGCGTTGCCGCGCGATTGGCAGCCCCTGCTTGCCGCGCACGCGCGCGATGTTGGGATTGAATTTTTGTCGTCACCGTTTGACTACGCGGCGGTCGATGAACTCGATGCGATCAATGTTGCCGCCTTCAAGATCGCGTCGTTTGAAATTGTGGACCTCGGCCTGATTCGTTACGCTGCGTCGAAGGGCCGGCCGATGATCTTTTCCACCGGCATGTGCACGATGGGTGAGATCGATGAGGCCTTGCTCGTTGCTCGTGAGGCCGGGGCCGCCGAACTCGCGTTGCTTCAGTGCGCGTCGCTCTATCCTGCACCGGCCGGGGTGATGAACCTGCGGTCGATCCCGGCGATGGCCGCGGCCTTTGGAGTCCCGGTCGGGCTCTCCGATCACACGCGCGGGGTTCACATCGCTGCGGCCGCGATCGCGGTTGGAGCCACCCTGATCGAAAAGCACTTCACCCTCGATCGCACGATGATCGGCCCCGATCATCCATTCGCGATCGAACCGAAGGAGCTCGCCGACATGATCGCGTATATACGCGACGTCGAAGCTGCGCTCGGCGACGGCGTGAAACGCGGTCCGAGCCCGCAAGAGTCGGTGGAGATGTATACCAAAGCCCGTCGCTCAATCGTTGCCGCTGCACCGATCGCGGCAGGGACGGTAGTTACCGAAGCCATGTTGTGCGTGAAACGGCCCGGTTTCGGGATCGCGCCGAAGTTGATGGAAGCAGTCGTTGGTCGGGTCGCGCAACGCGACATCGAATACGACGACATTTTAGTGTGGGACATGTTTTGAAATGATGCCGGTGATTCTTGTGTGCGATGAGGGCCCTGCGGTTGGGCTCGGACATCGCCGCCGATGCGAAGCGATCGCGTCCGCGCTGCGCGAATATGGCTTTGAAAGCGCGATCGTCGCGTCCACACGAGGCGTCGTTGCCGCACCCGTCATCATTGTGGATTCGTATCGCGTTCGTGCCGATGATCGCAGTCGATTTGTGCCGGATGTTGTGGTCGCGATCGATGATCTTGGTCGCGATCTCGCCGTAGATCTGGTTGTGCTTCCGGCTCCGGGAGCTTCGGGCAGTTCCTATCGAAACGCCCGCGACGTCTTGGCGGGCGCGGCCTACTCGTTGGTGAATCTGGCGGCACCTGCTCGTGAACGCACGATTGGCGATGGCCGATTGCGGGTGCTCGTCACGATGGGCGCCAGCGATTCGGCGGGCATCGGACAACGCATCGCTAGTGAAATTGCAGCGGCAGCACCACGGCTGCTCACACAGTTGGTCCTCGGGCCGTGGGGCGATACGGCGACGCCCTCTGGTGTTGTGAGGATCGATGGTTCGAGAGGCATTGAGGATGCACTGAGCACCGCGGACGTCGTAGTGACGGCCGGAGGCGTGACGTTGCTGGAGTCGCTCGCGCTTGGGCGTCCGACGATTGTTGTCGAAACCGCAGCCAATCAGCGCAGCAACATTTCGAGTGTGATCGCCGCCGGCGCCGCGATGCATTGTGATGTTGGGAGTGCCGCTCTCGGCGCAATTGCGTTGGTCGGCGACTCGTCAGCCCGAAATTCGCTGGCCCTACGCGGCCCACAACTCATCGACGGCCGCGGTGCAAGCCGTGTAGCGCAGGCAATCGCGGCTCTGGTGCACTCGCCCGTTGGGCGTGCGCCGATCGCGATCGGCTCGGGCGCACACGCATGAGCAAAGGCGCCAAGATGCCGAAGCCGAAACCCAAACGATCAGTGCTATGTGTCGTGCAAGCTCGCACGGGATCTTCTCGGCTACCGGGCAAAGTATTGCAAGACCTCGGCGGAGTCTCCATGTTGGAGTTCATGCTGCTGCGATTGCGCGGTGTGCAGGCTGACCATCTCGTGGTCGCTACGAGCGCCTTGGAACGCGACGATCCGATCGAAATGATCGCTCGCTCGTGTGGAATAGGAGTGGTGCGGGGGAGCGAACAGGACGTTCTGAGTCGCTTCATCGTGGCTCTCGATCAGTACCCGTGCGAAACGATCGTGCGCCTCACTGCGGATTGTCCGCTGACCGATCCCGCGATTGTGAATGCCGCGATCGCGTTACATCACGAACGGGGTGCGCAGTACACAAGCAATGTTTTGCCGCGGTCGTTTCCCAAAGGCCTGGATATTGAAGTGTGCGACTCGACAGCATTGCGCACCGCGGCATTTCTTGCCGTCGATCCCGCTGAACGCGAACACGTGACCCCATTTCTCTATCGCCGTCCTGAGCACTATGTGCTCGCGAACCTCAGGTCGGATCTCGACGCCGGTCAGGAACGTTGGACCGTCGATACGCCCGAAGATCTTGAGCATGTGCGCCAGATCGTCTCCTCAGTGGGTCGCGATGCTTCCTGGACGGAAATCCTTGCCAAGATTGGCAGGACCGTCGCACAACCTGGCGCGGACGAGTTGCGGTTGCGAGCGGCAACGGAGGCAGATTCCTCCTTGTTGTTGCAATGGCGCAACGATCCCGATGCCGTTCGCTGGAGCGGAAACGGCCGAGCGATCGAAACGGCGGAACACGATCAATGGTTCGCTTCGGTGCTTGAAAACCCTGGGCATCGGTTGCGGATCGGTGAAGTCGATGGCCGACCGGTTGGGTTTGTGCGAGTGGATGTGCACGGTGGTGTCGGCACGGTCAGCGTGGCCGTGGCACCTGACCAACGGGGCCGTGGATACGGGCGAGACTTGCTTACGGCAACGCTGGAGGATGTGCAAGCCGATTGCCAAGTGGTGACCCTTGCTGCGATCATTCATCGCGAAAACGAAGCGAGTCTGCGTGCGTTTCGCAGCGTTGGGTTTGTTCCGACGATCGATCCGACGAAGCTCGCGAACCAGCCCCACCTCAACCTCGTGACCCGCGCCGCGTAACGGTCATGGGCGGCCCCAAACCGCCGATGAGTACCTATGACGCAGACGTTACCCACGCGTTCAACCGCTTCGCCCGGCACGCCCGCCGCGCCCGCGCGGACCATTCAATACTGCGCGCAATGCGTGATGCCCGCGACCCGCCCCGACATCCTCTTCGATGCTGAAGGGGTATGCAGCGCGTGCCGCCACTTCGCGCAACGGCCAACGATCGATTGGGACGCTCGACGGGCTGAGCTCATTGAAGTGGTGGAAGAGTTTCGTTCGCACGATGGAACGAACTACGACTGCGTGATCCCCGTCAGCGGAGGCAAAGACAGCACGTATCAAGTGTTGAAAATGTTAGAGCTCGGGCTGAACCCGTTGTGTGTGACTGCGAGTACGTGCAATCTTTCCGCGATCGGTCGGCGCAATATTCAGAACTTGCAGCGCCTCGGTGTTGACCACGTCGAAGTTACGGTGAATCCACAGATTCGCCGCACAATGAACCGTTTCGCGTTGATGCAGGTTGGCGATATCTCGTGGCCTGAACACGTCAGTATTTTCACAATTCCCGTGCGGGTCGCGGTTCAGTACGGGGTGCGTCTCATCGTGTGGGGTGAGAATTCCCAAAACGAATACGGCGGCCCCGCGTCGGCCGCGCATGACCGCGTGTTGAATCGGCGTTGGCTCGAAGAATTCGGTGGCCTTATCGGTTTGCGCGTCGCGGATTTGGTTGGTCAGGCCGGGATTGAACAACGCCACCTGATTCAGTACACCTACCCAACGGATGAAGAGCTGGCCAACGTTGGAGTCACTGGCATCTTTCTCGGGCACTATCTGCCTTGGGACGGCTACTCGAACGCGTTGCTCGCGCAAGCGCACGGCTTCGAGAGCTACGGCAAGACCGTCGAAGGCGCGCTCCTCGACTACGAAAATCTCGACAACCTCTTTCACGGCATCCACGACTACTTTAAATTCTTGAAGTTCGGTTTTGGCCGGGCCACGGATCACGCGTGCATGCATGTCCGGCGCGGTCGATTGTCGCGTCGCGACGCTATGACGTTGGTGAAGCAACACGACGGCAAATTCCCTCATACGTACCTTGGCGAAGCGTTGGATTCTCTGCTCGCGTCAATCGGAATGACCGTCGCCGAATTCGAAGTGGTCTGTGATCGGTTCACGAACCGCGCGCTGTTCCAGGCGACGCGAAGCGGTGAGCTGGTTCGTGATGGGCGCGGGAACCTCGCCAAGATCAACGACGACAACGCGGCCTGAAGTACCTGAGCTGGTTGGCCTCAATATGCAACGCGTCGCGATCGTCGATACTGGCTTATGCAACGTCGATTCGATTGCTCGGGCGCTTGATGAATGTGGTGTGAAGGCCGATATCACCAACGTTGCCTCGGATCTCGACGTCGCGGACAAAATCATCCTTCCCGGCGTCGGTGCGTATCCGGACGCAATGCGTGCGTTAAATGCTGCCGGGCTTGCCGATGCGATTCGCGCCAACGTTGTCCAACACGATGTTCCGATTCTGGGTATCTGTTTGGGCATGCAACTGCTGTTGTCGTCGAGTGACGAAGTTGAGCCGACTGCGGGGCTGGATCTCATCGGCGGCTCGGTGGTGCGCTTGCGTCCAACTAGCGGCGAGCGCGTTCCCCACGTGGGCTGGAACGAAGTACACGCTGCCGTGGACTCGCCGCTGCTGTCCGGGATCCCCGACGGCGCGGACTTCTATTTTGTGCACAGTTTCCACGCGGTGTGCGAAACCGCTGCCGTGATCGCGACGACTCCGTACTGCGGAACGATTACTACGGTGATTGGCAACGAACACATTGTCGGTACGCAGTTTCATCCCGAAAAGAGCCAGCAATACGGCTTGAAATTGCTCCGAAATTTCGTGGAGCTTTGGTAACGCCGTGTTGAAACTGCGCGTGATCCCTACGTTGCTGTACTGCGATTTCACGCTCGTAAAGGGCGTGCGCTTCGACGGCGCTCGGGTGGTCGGCTCTCCGATGCAAGCCGTGCAGGTCTACAACCTCCGCAACGTCGATGAGTTGTGCTTTTTCGACATTTCTGCAACTGCAGAATCGCGCGGGCCGGATCTTGCGCTGATCGATGAACTCGCAGATCGGTGTTTCATGCCGCTGACCGTTGGCGGTGGGGTGACGACTACCGAAGACATTGGCGCTTTGTTGAGTGTCGGCGCAGACAAGGTCGCGGTCAACAGTGCGTTGTTTTCGAGGCCGGAGTTGTTGCGTAGCGCGGCCGATCGGTTCGGCGTGCAGTGCATGGTGGCCGTGGTCGATACGCGCCGCAGCCGGCAAGGCTCACCGACGGTTTGGTCGCATAACGCCACGGTCGATACTGGTCTCGAACCGGCGCATTGGGCGGCCCACCTGTGCGCGAATGGCGCGGGCGAGATCCTGCTACAAAGCGCCGATCACGATGGTGTTATGAACGGCTACGACCTCGAAACCATCACAGCAGTCCGCGACGCAGTATCGATTCCAGTGATCGCAAGTGGCGGGGCCGGAACGTTCGATCACATGGTCGACGCCGTCAAAATTGCACGTGCCGACGCAGTCGCAGCGGCGAGCATGTTTCATTTCACCGAACAAACTCCAATGGAAGCCAAGCACTATCTAGCGGCCCACGGCATCCCAACTCGTATGTAACTCCACCGCAGTAACTACGTTGGAGTCAGTCGAAGAACAATATCGACGACAGGCCAAAATCGACACCGCCTAGCGCCGCTGCATTGCTGACAGTCCCGACAGTCCCGCGTGCGGCGAAGCGATCGAGGATTCATGCGGCGTCGGGTGATGCGCCAGCCGCCTTCATGGACTTGCCTATGGCAGTAGCCAGTGCATAACAAGAATCCGACATCGAGATCTGTGTTGCCATGCTTCGCGGCCCATGGATGCATGTGATGGGCTTCGCATTGGTCTGGGGGCGCATCGCATCCTGGTCCGCGGCAGCCACCGTCGCGCGCGACCATCGCCCGGTATTGGTGTGATGTGAAGGTGCGGGTAGTGCGACCCATGGCGAGGGGGATTCCGTCATGTATTTGGATCTCGTTGATATCCGCGTTGCATGCGTACCGGCGAGCCATGTCGGGATGGATCGGGATACCGTTGGCGGTTTGGCAACGCCCGTACGCGTCGCCCGCAATTGTTTCGGTATCGGTGACGATCATCAGGTGTGGACGGTTCCCACTCGCCGATAGACCGGCGAGGTAGCGCGAACAGATCGCCGCGAGCGCATCGGCGCGTTGCTGGGCTGGAGTACGCGGATCGGATTTGCGATGCCCAGCCCGATACACAATGTTCAGGGCCTTTTCGATGATCTCTGCTGATTCGGTATCGAGGGTCCCGTTCAAGACCCCGACACCATCAAGAATTCGTGCGAACGTCACCGACGGTCGCGCTCGTTGCGGGCTGTCACCCTGTTCATTGACCGGGGCTTCGCGGTCGAGATGATCATTGAGCGCATCGAGCCAAGCTTTCGCGATCCCAAGCGTCTCGATCGCGGTGTGGGTATTTGCGACCGCGAGTAATACGGGTTCATACTCCAAGAAATGTGTGTCGGCGTTCGCGCGTTTGCGGATCGAGGCGATCACAGTCGCGTGTTCCGTACTGATCTCGCCGCACTCCCACGCGGCGCGGGTCGTTTCGAGATCGGCAACGAGCTTCGCGGTACGGATCGCCGCGGTCAGGTGTGCACGATTGCCGTGGGTACGCGAACTCAACCACGCCGCGGGCGAGCGTGCCCCATCATCAGTCCATCCGTGCGACATCCGAAATGCATCCAGCCGTCGCGCGATCTCTGCATCGAGCCGGGCCTGTGACCGTTGCAACTCTAGGAGCGAATCGCGTTGATCCACGCCGACGACTACTTCAGCCGCGAGCGCACTGATCGCTGCATCTAGTTCGGCAATACCGCCCGGAATCATTGACTAATCATATACGAACAAACGTTCGTATTGCAAATCAAATTGAGGAAATATTTGGAATGAATTCGCGCCTGGGCCGACCGTTTGATGGCGCGCGTCGCGCCGAATCGACCGGAGTACTGTGTGCTATGCGGGTGCGAGTGGAAGCGGTGGCCTATGCCGACAAAGCGGTGCTTCAGCGGCTCATCGAGTTCTATGTGTACGACTACTCCGAATACATGGGCTGGGATGTTGACGCGCACGGAGTGTTCGGATACCGATACCTCGACAACTATTGGACTGAGCCGGAACGGCATCCGTTTTTCATCCGCGCCGACGATGCGTTGGCAGGCTTTGCGTTGGTGCGATCCGGCGCGCGCCACGACATGGCCGAATTTTTCGTGTTGCGAAAGTATCGGCGCAGCCGCGTTGGCACCGATGCTGCTCGCACAGTGTTCGAGCTATTTCCCGGCGATTGGGAAGTTCGTCAGCTCGCAGAAAACGAAGTGGCCACAACGTTCTGGCGATCAGCAATCCCGGTCTCATTTCGCGAAGAAATTCGCGACGGCCGACCCGTGCAATGCTTCACGATCGAGCGCCGAGAATTGTCGTAGCGATGCCTTGACCCACAGCGATTGAGAAAACGGAAGCCGGATTGCGCTGGTTACGCGGCGTGCGCGGCGTCGTTTCCGTGATCGTGTGATGCTGAGCTCGAGTTCGTGCCGTGGACTGCTTCGATGACTGCATCGATCACGAAATCCTGCTCGCTTCGCGCGAGCGTGGGATGCAACGGCAACGAAAGCAAGCCGGAATACACGTGTTCAGTAATCGGAAAATCGAGCGGGCTTACGCCGGTATCGGCATAAATCGGGTGGCGGTAGATCGGCACGTAATGGACCTGGACTCCAATATCTTGCGCGCGCAACGATTCGTAAACCCGCCGACGATCGCTCACCAAAACTGGGAACAGGTGATAGGCGTGCTTCACTCCCAACCCAGGGCTGGGCGCCAACACCAATCCGCCAGCTTCACGTTCGCGAAAGGCGCGACGGTAACGATCCGCGAGCGCGTTGCGCATCGCGACGAAGGTGGAAAGCTTTTCGAGTTGCGATCGACCCAACGCGGCCTGCAGATCGGTGAGGCGGTAGTTGAAACCGAGTGACGCAACTTCGTAGTACCAACCGCCGTATTGGGGCTTCGCGACCATGCCGTGATTCCGAAACGTTCGCAATGCAGCTGCGAGTTCGGCGGAGTTCGTTGTGACGACCCCACCTTCACCACACGTAATGGATTTGACGGGATGAAACGAAAAGACGGTCATGTCGGAGTGGGCGCAGTTGCCAACCGGGCCATCGGGTGTGCGCGCGCCCAACGCGTGGCACGCGTCTTCAATGACAACCCGCGGCCGAAATGCCAATGCGGATAAGTCAACGGGAAGGCCGGCGTAGTGCACCGCAACGAGCGCGTCGCAGGGACCGACTTGGCGAGGATCGAGGTTCCACGTTTCGGGATCAATATCGACAAAGCCGACGGAGGCTCCGACATAGCGCGCGCTGTTCGCAGAGGCGACAAATGACAACGGTGATGTCAAGACCCGATGCTGCGTGCCAATGCCCCCGGCGGCCATGGCGCCATGGAGCGCCGCGGTGCCGTTCGCGAACGCGACGGCAAAACGTGCTTCGACCCGAGTTGCGATCGCAGCTTCGAATTCACTCACCGCCGGCCCTTGGGTCAGCCAGTCGCCGCGCAACACCTCGACCACTGCGGCAATGTCGTCTTCATCAATGGATTGTCGCCCGTACGGAATCATGGCTACGCCGCCTTGCGGGTATGAGCTTCTGGCGCGAACTGCAACAACGCGCGCAGTTCTTCGGCGGAAATCCACCAGTCGTTCGTATGGCTTGAATACTCAAAACCCTCGGGCAGCGTTGCGCCGTCGTTTTTGGGCGCGGCATCCGTCCACCAGGCGTGTTCCGGATGAACGACGTACACGGAGCCTGCGTCGATCGAGTGACGCGATTCATCGGCAGTGAGCATTTGTTCGTGGAGCTTCTCGCCGGGGCGAATGCCGATGATGTCGCGCGGCAAGCCCGGCGCCATGGCTTCGGCGAGATCAGCGACGCGCATGGAAGGAATCTTCGGGATATACGTTTCGCCGCCTTCCATGTTTTCCAGCGCGAAGAGCACAAGATCGACTGCCTGGGGCAGAGTGATCCAAAATCGTGTCATACGATCATCGGTGATCGTGAGGCGTCCGCTGGTTGCGATCTGTTCGCGAAACAATGGAACTACTGAACCGCGCGACCCCACCACGTTTCCGTAGCGAACGCAAGCAAAACGAGTTTCCGATTGCGCCGCGTACGCGTTGCCCTGCACAAAAATCTTCTCCGCGCAAAGCTTCGTGGCGCCGTAGAGGTTCGCGGGATTGACTGCCTTGTCGGTGGACAACGCAACCACTTTAGGAACGCGCGCGTCGATTGCGGAATCAACTACGTGTTGAGCGCCCAGTACGTTTGTGCGCACGGCCTCGAACGGGTTGTATTCGCACGCGGGTACTTGTTTCATCGCTGCCGCGTGCACAATCACATCACAGCCTTGGGCCGCGCGCGACATCCGAGGACGGTCGCGAACATCACCAATGAGGTAACGCACATTGCGTTCACCGAATCGAGCGCGCATCTCGGACTGCTTCAATTCATCCCGGGAATACACCCGAATCGTCGCATCGGGCCACTCTTGGGAGACGCGTTCCACGAACGCGTGACCGAAGCTGCCGGTGCCACCGGTGAGCAAGATTGTTTTGCCAGCGAGGTTCAAATTGGTGGGCTTCACACCGTTGCCTTTCGTTGTGCGTTGTCATTCAAAACCGATTGTCCAGACACCAAGCGCCGAACGCGAGCTGCCGTTTCTGCGATTACGGGTGCCCAATCGCCATCGACCGCGCGGTTGATGCATTCGAGCCGGCGGAACCAGGGAAGTTGCGTGGTGCCGCACTCGGCCCAATCGCCGACATTGCCAAGTGCCAGTGTCTCAACGCCCAGCGCGCCGGAGAGCATTGCGACGGCGTTACGCGGTGCGATGACGGCATCGAGCGTGCAGCTCAGCGCGGCGATGTTTTCGAAGTCGTTCATCAGATCGAGATCACGCCAGCGATGAATGCGGATACCAAATCGTCGTTGCGCGTCGGTCACTTCGCGTTCGCATTCGTCGTATTGCAACAACACGAACTGGAGTCCGTCGACCGCAGCCTGGGAGAGAATGGGACCCCATTCGTCGAGGCGTGTGTATTCGAGGCGGCGCTCAGCGGTGCGGACCATACTGCGCCACGAGATGCCAACCAACGGCCCGGGACCCGCATCGAGTGCAAGGCGGGCACGCCACTGCGAAACCAGTTCGGGATCGGCGTCTAAGTACCGCTGCGACGATGGGAACGCGTCAACCGAGCCCCGCAGAAACTGGAGCGTGCTACCCGCCGCAACCACAACGTCGGCGTCGGGATGCAACGGCAAAGGCGCATCGGGATCGTTGAGTGCCGCAGCGCCCGCGTCAGTCTGTATTCGTACGTCGGCCTCTGGAAACGAGCGTTGCAAGAGCGTGTGCATGCGTGGATCGCACTCAATAATCACGTCGTGAGCAAGGGCACAGAGTTCGGCGTAGACCGAAGCGAACATGATCTCGTCGCCGATACCTTGTTCGCGATACACACAAACGGTGCGTCCCGCGAGGGATTCGCCGTCCCACGTTGGCGAACCGGCCCATTGTAACGATTTCGGGTTGGCCTTCAACCGCGCGTTGTAGGCCGTCCAGCCCGTGGCGAGATCAGCGGTGTTGAGCAGGAACGCTGCGCGGCGTACAACGATGTCCGCGTTATGAGGCGCGAGGGAAAACGCTCGGTCGTGTTCCACTCGTGCTTCGTCGTAGCGCCGGCAGTGTGTGAGCATGGTCGCGTAGTTCGAATGAAAGACTGGTTCGTCGGGAAACGTTTCCGATGCCCGGCGAAAGCATCCGAGCGCCGCATCGATTTCACCAAGATAGAAATACGTGTTGCCAAGTGTGGTTCCGATCGAAACGTCGTCGGGCGCGAGCGCGGCGGCACGTTCCAATACAGAACGGGCGGTGAGCAGTCGGCCTTGCGTGCGCAATAATTTGCCGAGCAGGAGCAGTGCGCCCGCTTCGTCGGGTCGGGTTGCGACACCGCGGCGCGCGGCCGCGACGGCCTCATCGATTTGGTCGTTGGTTTGCAGCAAGAGTGCGAGGTTGTGCCACGCGGTGCCGAAATCTGGTTCGGTCGCTACGAGACTGCGCAAGAGTGCTTCGGCTTGTTCAAAATCGCCATTCGAACGCAGCGCTAACGCATACTCGTTGTATGCATCGCGCGTTTCGGAATTAATAGGCCCGGCCAGACGCGTCCCGACGCCGAGGTGCCGAATTGCGGCTACGTAGTCTCCGGTGCGGTTGGCCGCGATACCGCGCAGACAGCGAACATCGGGATTGTTGGGAACTTTGGCGAGGAGCTGGTCAAGTAATCGTGCGGCGAGCGTTGGATCATTGTTGTCGAGCGCTTCGACGGCTGCACCAAATGTCGCGATGAGTGACGCGCCCCGGGAGCGGATGTTGGCAACTGGTGAACGTGTAGCACTCATGGTGATTGCTGATCGGCGCGTCGGCGCCGATTGTGAGATCAAGCGAGCGCTTCGAAGCTTCCGTTCGTTGCGGCGGTCACCGAGCGTGATGATCGTACGGTTGCTGACTGCGTCACGCGGTCGAGTTCGAGTTGGAGCGCATCGAGTTCTTCGGCGATACGGATTGCTTGATGTTCAAGCGCTGTGAGGAGCTGGGCAGCCCGGTGCCGTTGTGCGCCGGCAAGTGTGGGCAGATTTGTGGGCACCGTCCAAGCGCGCGGAGCCCTAACCTCAGCGATATCGATGACCTCTGGGCTAGTAGCGGTCAGGCGCGACGATGCCAAGGCGTTCAAATGCAGATCGCGTTGCAGCACATCGCGCTTCAATGCGTCGATCACTTCATCCCAATTTGTGAGTGATCGCTTGCTTGCATCAAGCGGCATTCTGGTTTCCTATACCTGCGATCGAACGCCATGCGTCGTGAATCGGCTCGATCAGCATCTTGCATTCCGATACCGGTGCCGCGTCTTTGCGAAGATTGGCATCGACCATGAGATCCAAGACGTAGTCGTAGATCATGCCGAGTTGTTGACCTTGCGGCCAGATTTCGAGATCGAGGGTCGCCCGCAACTCAATCACGATGTCTTGTGCGTGGACCAGCGCGCCATGGGCTCCGTTGTGATCGTGACTCGTAATCGCGAGTTCTGCGCGGCTGAGATCGAGTACCAAACGGTCGTACAACATTACTAAGAGCCGTTGCGGCGACGCAGTGGAAACTGTGTCGCTGATATACGGGTTCTTGGAACTGCCGTAGGTCATAGAGATTCATCCTTGATCGTAGAGGTGCGTCCGTGCATCGTGTGGGTAAGGGTCACTACAAGTTCGTGAGTTGGCTGGCGAGGGAACCGCTCAGGTTCTTGAGATTGGAAAGTGTCGTCTCGAGAGTCGCGTACGTTCGTTTCAAACGCGCGGCGTAGGCGTTCGCTCGTTGGGTCATGCGATCTATTTGATCGCTGATGAGCTTTTTGTTGTCCTTGATTGATGACTCGGTCGTCGTGATGTATCCCGAAATTGAGTCGGTTGCTTGTCCGACCGCACGGCCGATTCGGGCCGCGGATCCCGGCGAGTAAGTGATCGTGCCGACCGCTCCTGTCGCGGTGCCCTGAACCTGCACGCTCATACCCGCGAGGAGCCGGTCGGTACTCGGAGCCGTGAGTACCTGGCCATTGCCAGTCGCGGCAACGCCGTTGATCGTGCCCGCGATGTCAGTACCAGTATGAGTCGCGTACGTGACGCCGTCCCAGGCCACGTCGAGGTTTGTATGCGAACCGTAGTTCGCGGTGGCGATCTGAATGTTGCCGCCGTTGATCGAGGCCACGACCGAAAGGCTTTGCGCGGCGAGCGATGCATTCAGCCCGGTCGCAACGTTGGAGGCAGTGTCGCCTGATTGCACTGTATACGCCGCAATCTTTGTACCAATTCGCACCCGTACCGTTGTGCCGAGTGTGGGAACTCCGGTGCTCGTTGTCGTTGCTTGCGCGGCTGGCGAAGTTACGTTCACCGCGTACGTGCCAGGTGCGGATTTCGCGGTGGCTGCCACAAAGGACATCGAACCGTTCGTTGAGGTCCCGAATTGGCCAAAGACTTTCGCGACGCCGTCGGGATCGTTCGTAAACGCGGTCATGAATTTCGTTTTGTCGAACGTGAAGTTTCCGGAGCGATCGGTACTGAGACCAAGCTGGCCCGGAGTCGCTGGGTTCGCCCCCGCGACCAAGCTGGTTATGGCCGAGTTCACTGCGGCCTGCAAACGCTGTGCGGTGTTGTCGCCTACGAGCGGATTGGCTTTTTTAGTTGCCGGATCGTAAAACGTCGCGCGATCAATTTCTTTCTTGGTGGTGTTCGCCGCGTCTACCAGCGCCTGTACTTTTGCTGCGAGCGCGTCACCGTTGCGCCCAACCGTTACGGTCACGGGGGTTGTACCGTTGGCCTTTTTCAACGTCACGCTCACACCCGGCAGCACGTTGGTCATCGTGTTTGTGGCGCTCGTGATGTTGTACGCGCCAGCGCCCGAACCAATGGTGATCATTGCATCGGCAGCTTGCGACAAGACGGTCAATCCGCCAATCGCGGCTGAATCAAATTCGCTGGCCGCGATATTGGGGTCGCTGCCCGCGCCTGTCGTTGAAGCGCCGATTTGCAGACGGTACGCGCTCGTGCCAACTTGAATCGCGGCGGCGGTAACTCCACCTTTTGCCCCGTTAATCGCGTTCACGACCGATTGCAATGATCCGTCACCAGTCGAGACATTCGTCGCGGTCAGTGAACCAACTCGGAGTCCGCCAGAAAGTGCCGTAGTGATCACGCCGCTTCCCGCCGCGAGCGAAATGGTCCCGCCCGCGCCAAGCGCAGAAGTCGCGCCAAAGATTTGCGTAGCGCCGCCGTCGACGGTGAGCTGCCCGTTGGTTCCGGTGAGCACTGCAGCATCGGTGGTCAGATTGAGCGCCGCGAGCGCGGTGCCGCCGGTCACTCGGAGCGTCGCCGCCGCGCCTTCCGCGGTGGTTGCAAGGCTGAGTGCACCGTTAGTGTCAATTGTTGCTGCGAACGGAGCACCAGAATTGTTCGCGGAGGTTTGCACGGCTGCCGCGAGCTGTTGCGCATCGTAGGTGCCGTTGGCCAAGGTGAGGTTGTAAGTGTTGCCGTTGACTTCGATCTGCAACGCGTTGTTGGAATTGTCAACAACGGTCGAGGGCGCCAACGCACCCGAGCCAGCCTTATGTGCGGCGGCCGAGCTTTGCATCACCACGATTGTGTGGGCTCCGAGGCTCACAGTGTCATTGGACGCCAACGATGAGAATCCCAGCTTGGAACCTCCCGAAGCAACCAGAATTGACGCATCGGTGGTGACGCGCGATGAAAGGCTCGTGATCGTCGATGCCGAGCGAACCACGCCGGCTTGCGCAAGTGATCCAACCGTAAAACTGAGCGATCCCGTCATGGTGCCGCTACCGGCGCTCACTCCGGCAGTGGTGTCGTCGCTCGACGTCGCTGCGAGGGTCTGCCAATCGTTGCTGGTCAGCATCGTTGATGCTGCACTGTTGAGCGTATTCAATGTTGATTTGATGGTGGCCCAGCTGGAAAGCGCATCGTCTTGGTGCGCGCCGCGTCGTTGTACCACCGCGATTTTTTGCTGCTCGATGGCCACGAGCTGCGCGATAATGCTTTGGGTATCGAGGCCTGATGCCAGGCCTGAGATGGAAACCACGCAATCAACCTTCCCAAGACGCGATCAGGACGTACGAAAATCTCGTACGTCCTGATCGGCTAATTGGTCGTTCACTTGATGAGCCGAATGACTGCTCTATCAATGCTGGCTTGTTGAGCCGAACGGCTGTTCACCCGCGGTGGCTCGACACTCGCCGCCGAAGCGCAGCGCAGGCAATGCAACAAGCAAAATTACTGGATGAGCTTCAGGACGCTCTGGGGAATCTGGTTCGCTTGGGCGAGCATCGCAGTGCCGGCTTGTAGCAGGATTTGGTGTTTGGTGAAGTTCACCATTTCTGATGCCATGTCGGTGTCGCGGATGCGGCTTTCCGAAGCGGAAAGGTTTTCCGTAGCGACCTGCAAGTTGTTGATGACTGATTCGAACCGGTTCTGGAACGCACCGAGCGATGCACGGGTCGTGGAGACGGTCTGGATCGCAGCATCGATCGCGGTGATCGCGTCGGAGGCCGAAGCGCCCGAAGCCAGGCCGAGGCCGGAAACGCCGAGCGCGGATGCGTTCAGTGAGGTGCCGAGGCTGACCGTGATTTTTTCGCCGGCGTTTGCGCCGATCTGGAACTCTTTGGTGAAGGCACCATCGAGCAACGTGTTGCTACCGAACTTGGTCTGTTGTGAGACCCGGGTGATTTCCGAAGCCAACGCATCGACTTCGGATTGGGCGGCACCAGCTGCGGTCGCGTCAGTTGAACCGGTGTTCGCGGCCTGCACTGAAAGGTCACGCATGCGGTTCAGCATTGAGTGCACTTCGTTGAGCGCACCTTCAGCGGTTTGTACGACACTCACACCGTCTTGGGCGTTACGAGTCGCGACTTTCAAACCACCGACCTGCGCACGCAGGTTTTGGCTAATGACCAACCCGGCGGCGTCATCGGCGGCACGGTTGATTCGGTAACCCGACGAAAGCTTTTCCAAGCTCTTACCGAGTCCCACGTTGGTTGCGGAAAGGTTGCGGTAGGCGTTAAACGCCGCAATGTTTTGGTTAATACGCATGAATGCGCGTCTCCTCCATGATGTCGAGTTCGCCCATCCTTGGGGAACCCATCTGAGCGACAATCAATCGGATGAGTGACCGTCACTCAGAGTGTCGGACCACACGAAGGTCACCTGGAGTGGTATTTGAAAACTTCTCGGAGTTTTCCTCAGGTTTTCGACTTCAGACTTTGATTGACAATGGCCCGAAGTGTTTGTTTGTGAACTGTTCGCCGAAACCCGCCGACACATCGAATCGCAGCGAGACGGTTCCGGTATTGAAACGGTGGTTACCTTCAAAAATCAACACGACCCGTTGCCGTTGAGGATCGCAGCTCATCGCGAGATTCCGAACGACTTTGCTATGAGTGCTCGACTGTTCAATGATTGCGTCAATCTCACCCACCGACGCGGTATCGCACCAGATCGTTACCGGAATCGACACTGCACGATGGTTGCCGCGAAGATGGCCAGTCGAGCCTGCCGAGACACCGATCGTGATGCCTTTCGCGTGATGCACGGATTGGCTGGCCGCTGCTCCAGTTCCGGAGACGATTGCAATCAGTGCCAATCCGGTCGATACCCGCTTCGCCAAATGCCAACGCACGGCACCATCTGTATGACGTTTCCCGGATGATCCCACGACAACTCCAATACGTCGGCGACTAATACCCAAACACTATGGGTCACGCAGCGTGAGGCGGTGGATACGCATCACGCTGTGGTCAGGGCGTGACCGGATCGAACCGACACCTACTCCCACGGTTCGAAGAGACCCTCAAATTCCAGTTTGCCGTTCGCGACCCGGCCGTACAAAAGCCAATCGCCCCGAAACATGCCGTGTTCATAGGGCGCACACGCGATATGAGTGTGCGCACCGCCCGTAGCGCTGGGCATGAATCGAATCGACTCCAGCCCCGTCTTCAAACCCGGTCCGCTCAAGATCGGGGCACGGAAAAGGCCTTCAGTCAGGACGCGTGCCGTGTCGTATGCGAGCACCGGGATTGCGTTTGGCCACATCGGCGGCGATGCGTTGTGACGCGCCACATAGCGCTCGTGGAATTGTTGCGCCAGCTTGTTCGATGGATCGAACTGATCAATACCAACCCACCCCTCGAACTTGTCGAAGCCCATCAAGTACCACATGAATGCCGTGCTCATGATGCGCGGCGGATCCCACGCGAGATCATCCAGTGCGCGCCGCAGCAGGCCCTTCGCGGCCAACATTCCGTAACCCATGTAGACCAACGCGTCGGCGTTGACTTGGCGCAGATTGTCGAGGTTCGCAGCAAGGTTGTCCGGGCTTTGGCTGACCGATTCCACCGCGGCGATCGAGACCCCCCTGCGGCGACACTCGGTGCGGAAATAGCGGAAGTACTCCTCACCGTTGGGTGAAATCTCGCTCAGCACAGCAATACGCAGGTGGCCGTGTTTGACGAGCCATGCAACCACGAGCGCGGCGTCTCCACCACAATCGCCGTTGCCGAGCCGGAAGCAATAGTCGCCTTGCAATCGTTCGGTGCCGGCCCACGAAATCAACGGTATTTGGAGCTCATTCGCGAGGGGCGCAACCGTAATCGCATTGTCGGAACTGTAGGCACCGGCCACGCCGATACAGCCTTCATCGACAAGACATTTGAAACCATCCGTAGCATTTTTCGCCGAACCGTTCGGCAAGCCGTTTTCGCCATGCAGCACGAACTCATACGGGCGGTCCAACAGACCCGCCTGCGTTGCCTCATCGAACGCCATGCGGTGGATCTTGTCGTAGCCGCCACCGGGGCCGTCGAGACATGCACCCAACCAGCCGATCTTGATTGGTTCCATTTGTAATTACTCCTCGCGATGAAGTCGGTAACCGGAAACGCAACGACTGTTGTCGTTAATTCCGCAGAGGGCGGCGCTGTTGGAATTCAAAAACTGCGCCGGTGCTGATTTTTGCGAGCGACACTTCGCTTTGGGGGACGGCCGGGGTTGCCGATTCGTCGATCGAGATTTTGAAGGCACAACGCTCACCCTCGCGTGTCTCGACTGACTCGACCACTGCACGACGATCGAAGCCTTGCGCTATCGCGAGCACTGCGCGATCGCTGGAACCGGGCATCGAGGCGAGGAACGTGAAATCATCGGCCTCGTTGAAGATTACCGAGTCGCTGCGCAACGCGAAACGTACTGATTCGCCATCGAGTTCGATCAGCGGCTGCACGTAGGTGCGCGGCCAGAACAGCGGATGGATTTGCAACATGGTCGCCAAGCCCGAGGCGCCAGTTCCGAAATCGAACGCACGGGTCAATCGTTCGGCCGTGGTTCCACCGAGCCCGACAACGATGTTCGACACCATCTCGATAGCAGCATCAACGCCCGCTCGGTCCGCGACCGCTAGGCAAAAACCTCGCAATAAAAGGTGGCTTTGCACCGCGACTTCTTGCAACGCAATCGATAGCGCTCCGTGCGAGAGGTCTTCGAGCTGAAAGTCCGGGTCGAAAGGGCCGGAGTAATCAGCCCAGCCTCCAGGTTCATCGAACGTATCAGTTGCGTCGATCGCGATATCGGCGATCCGCGATTGCTCGACCAACGCAACAAACGGATGCGCAAACACCTCCGGATGCGATTCATCGATCTTCACAGTCCAGTGGCAATGCGGATTGCGATCTGAGGGCACACGCGGCGGGCGGTGGATCGGGCGAATCTGTGCGCGCGGATTCGTAGCGACTGCGGTGGCGTCGAACGTTGGGTCTTCAATCGTGTGGCACATGCCCTTCGTGTACTCCTGCCCCATCGGTTCAACGTCCATCAATGCGCCACAGTGCGCGAGGAAAAACTCACCGTTGTCGTGATCGTGCACTGTCAAGCGAAAGTCCATGAACTGATGCGGCGCACCAACATCGAGCTGAATGTTTTTGAAAATCGTGTCCACACCGTCGCCGATAAACCCCAACGCACGTTGAACTCGGCGCGAATAGACCGGGCTCGCGGCCATCCACTCATCGATCGCGATCGCTTCCATTTCTTCACGCGGGCGTCCGGTGTGCGCCATCGGCATCCCGACCCGATCTTGAAGGTGCCCATGCATCAGCCATTCACGGCCGAGCACCGCAAGTTCGGAACGCGACAGCGACGCCAATGAACGATCGGGATCAAACGGAACCGCGAAGCGTTCCGTCGGTGGATTCGTTGAAGTCATGCCAACTACTTAGTCGACTCAGTTGCCCACAGACAACATGGGCACCCAATTCGGGCAATACTGTCGTGCAAGCACAATGGCAACAGCACCAAAGCTGCGAACGATCCGGTGTGCACCGGGCTTCATCGCACTGGGCTTCATCGCACCGGACTTCACATCGGCTTGATTGGTGCCGGCAACATGGGCATGCCCATCGCACGCCGGCTGCGTGCCATCTAAGCATCAACGACGCGCGGCCGCTCCGACCCGGTTTGGTTGAGACAAATTTTGCGACACGCAATGCGTTGAGACTGTAACAGACAAGGTCAGAATGTATAATTATTTGATAAGTTTTATGATGTTGAACATTGGCAAATACAAGCTGATGACCATGCCGCCTACTGCTGCGCCCATGACAACGATGAGTAGCGGTTCGATGAGTGATGTGAGCGCGGCAACCGCGGCTTCTACTTCTTGGTCGTAGAAGTCCGCGATTTTGTCGAGCATCTCGTCGACCGCGCCAGTCTCTTCGCCGACGGCCATCATTTGCGTGACCATCGCGGGAAATACGGGGTGTTGTTCCAATCGTTGCGCGAGCGGCTCGCCTTGTTTCACCGCGGTTTGTGCATCGCGCACGGCTGTCGCCACCACGTGATTCCCAGAAGTGTCGGCGACGATGTCGAGCGATTCGAGAATCGGGACTCCAGAACGAATGAGTGCAGCCAACGTTCGCGAGAAGCGCGCCAGCGCGGATTTGCGGACCAACGCTCCGAAAATTGGCGCTTTGAGTTTGATCGCGTCCCACTGTTTGCGGCCGGCTTCGGATGCGATCCACTTTCTAAACCCAACGACCGCGCCGATTTCGGCACCGAACACGAGATACCAAAACCCGCGCATGAACGACGAGATATCGATCAGAATCTGCGTAGGCGCCGGGAGCGTGCCCCCCAACTGTTTGTACAGGTCTTTAAACATTGGGATTATGAACAGCAGCATCGCCGAGACGATGCCCATCACCAAAACACCAACAACGACGGGGTACGTCATAGCTGAACGCACCTTGCGCCGCAACTCAACTTGCTTTTCGATCGTTTCCGCGAGTCGTTGGAGTACACCGTCGAGCGCGCCGCCCACCTCGCCGGCTTTGACCATCGAGACGTAAAGGCGGTTAAACGTTTTGGGATGCTTGCCGAGCGCAACGGAAAGGCTCGAACCCTTTTCAACGTCCATGCGCACTTGCGTGATCACTGCTGCGAGCATCTTGTTTTCGGTTTGGTCACCCAAGATGTAGAGCGCCCGAAGCAACGACAAGCCAGAGTTGATCATCGTCGCGAACTGCCGCGAAAACACCGCGACGTCTTTGAGTTTCGTCTTGCTACGCGACAAACCAGGAATCTTGACGTCTTTGGACAACGTCTCGGACTTTTGCGCGGTGATATCGATCGGCGTGTAGCCCATCGACCGCAGTTTCGCGACGAGGAGCTGCTCGTTGTCCGCTTCTAGCGAACCCTCAACGAGTTTCCCACTGCGTTCTCGAACCTTGTAGGCGTAAGTAGTAGAGCTCATGTTGCACCTCTCGATGTTTGATCCAAATATCGCCGCGCTCCGTCCATGCCAACCCCGTTCGTTGTACGGATAAGCACGGTTTTTGTGCTTATCCGTACAATGGACGATCGCGGGGGGGTGGGGGGGGGAGGGGGACGGACTGCTGGCTACCCCGCGATCAATCGCCGGAGGTCGTCTTCGTTGGCGCAACGATCCGCGGCGGTCTCCATCGAGATTCGCCCTGCTTTTACGAGCTGAGCGAGCGACATATCCATCGTGACCATCCCGTACTTTCCACCTGATTGCATCATCGAGTAGATCTGATGCACTTTGCCTTCACGAATGAGATTGCGAATCGCCGGCGTAGCGACCAGCACTTCGCAGACCACGCTGCGCCCCGCACCGTCGCGAGTAGGCACGAGTTGCTGCGTAATAATCCCCTGCAAACTCGCGGCAAGCTGCACGCGAATTTGCTGTTGTTGATGCGCGGGAAAAACGTCGATCACCCGATCGATCGATTGCGGAGCGTCTTGAGTATGCAAGGTTGCGAACACCAGATGGCCGGTCTCGGCTGCGGTGAGCGCAGTCGAGATTGTTTCCAGATCGCGCATCTCCCCTACCAAAATCACGTCGGGGTCTTGACGCAACACGTGTTTGAGTGCTTTCGCAAACGACTGTGTGTCTTCGCCAACTTCGCGTTGATTCACGAGCGCGCGTTTGTGTTGGTGCAAGAACTCAATCGGATCTTCGACCGTCATGATATGGACGGCTTTCTCACGATTCACAATATCGACAAGGCTTGCCAACGTTGTGCTTTTGCCGCTCCCAGTCGGGCCAGTCACAAGAACAAGACCACGCGGCAAGTGCGCGAACTGGCGGACGGCAGCAGGCACGCCCAAGGTGTCGAAGTCAACAATCTCATAGGGAATCGCTCGCATCACTGCGCCAACGGAGTCGCGTTGCAGGAATACGTTGAGCCGAAATCGCGAACGCCCAGGCAGGGTGTAGCTCGTATCGAGTTCGAGTTCAGTCTCAAACTTCTCGCGTTGCTTTTGCGAAATGATCGAATACACCATCTGGCGAATCTGGCTGCCGTTGAGCTGTGGCATATCAGTTTGCGGCAGGAGTTCGCCGTGCACGCGGATCACAGGATGCGTACCCGCACTGAGATGGAGATCCGAACCGCGCATTTGAATCACTCGCTCAAGGAGCTCGTTGACATGAATATCGTCGGGACCATTCGCGAGGCCAAGCTCGGGCGAACCCGCAATCTCAAATGGATCCGGGCCGTAGATCGTGGTGATCGCGCGGGTCAATTCCGACCGATCAGCGACCGCAGCCGTGATTTCGTAGCCCGTGGCGCGAGCGACTGCTGCTACGGCTTCGTCGTCGCCAGGCTCGGCGAACGCGACGACGAGTTGCGCACCGATGCATTCGATTGCGAGCGCGCAATGTTGGTGTGCGATCTCGGCGGGCAGCAATGCCGCGGCATCAGGCTGCACGGATGTTTCGTGAAAGTCGATGAATCGAACGCCGAGACTGATGGCGAGCGCAGCGGTGAGATCCTTGGTCGCGACGATGCCTTTGGACAACAGCACCGAAGGAAGCGGCTTGCCGAGCGCCGCGGCTTCAGTAAGCACTTCTTCGAGCGCCGAACGGCTGAGTACATGTCGATCGACGAGCGTTTCACCGAAGCGGCGGGCTTGTTGTGCCAACACGTAGCAACACTCCTTGTACCCGTAGCGATATTTCCGAGGCTCACGCAGCCCACCAAGTCCATCGACAAACACCCAATGATTTCTTGAATTGTCAAGCGACGACGCGGAAGATTTCTTCGAGACTGGTTTGGCCGAGCCCGACTTTACGCAGGCCGTCTTCGCGGAGTGTGAGCATTGATTGCATGGTTGCGATTTTTGCAATGTCGTCGCTGGAGCGGTGTTCGATGACGGCGCGTTCGATTTCTTCGGTCATGAGCAGTACTTCGTGGATGCCGAAGCGGCCGCGATAGCCCGTCCGGCCGCAGACTCCGCAGCCGATCGCTCGGTGCAGGATGGGCCAGGCATCGCCAGTGAGTGCCTCGAGGTTCCATCCGGCGCTAATCAGTTCAGATTCGCTGGGCTGGTATTGCTCTTTGCACTTCTCGCAAAGTTTGCGCGCGAGTCGTTGTGCGACGACACAGTCCAGCGCTGAGGTCACCAGAAATGGTTCGACCCCCATTTCTACAAGGCGCATCGGTGTGGACGCGGCGTCGTTGGTGTGCAGGGTGGAGAGCACAAGGTGGCCAGTGAGTGCGGCTTCGATTGCGATGATTGATGTTTCGCGGTCGCGGATCTCGCCGACGAGGACAATGTCGGGGTCCGAACGCAAGATGGCTCGCAACGCACCCGCGAACGTAAGGCCAGCTTTGGGATGAATCTGCACTTGGTTGATGCCCGCAAGACGATATTCCACTGGGTCTTCGACGGTAATGATGTTGCGATCCGGTTGGTTGAGAATGTTGAGCGTTGCGTAGAGCGTCGTCGATTTTCCCGAACCCGTCGGGCCGGTCACGAGAATGGTCCCGTAGGGTTTGCGGTACGCCGAAGAGAACCGTTCGAGCGTCTCGGGAAGGAACCCGAGTTCTTCGAGGCGCAGGAGTGCGTTGCCTTTATCGAGGATACGCAGAACGATCTTTTCGCCGTAGACGGTTGGCAGTGTCGCGACGCGTAGATCGATCCCCCGGCCTCCGACCTTCATGGAGATCCGGCCGTCTTGAGGCACCCGCCGTTCTGCGATATTGATGTCCGCCATGAGCTTGATGCGCGAAATCACTCCGTTTTGAATTTGGCGGGGCGCATGCATTACCTCGTGCAGCACACCGTCAATGCGGAAGCGGATTCTGAGATCATGCTCGGTGGGCTCAACGTGAATATCACTCGCGCGGTCGCCGACCGCTTGGGTGATGAGCAGGTTGACGAATTTGACAATCGGCGCGTCTTCGACGACTTCGTGCAGGCTTGCGAGCGCTTCGTCAGTGTCGTCGACTTCATCGAAGGCCAGCTGCGCAACCGAATCGACTTCGGTATCGATCCGGAAGAATCGTTCGATGAGTTCGCCGATTTGCGATGGGGTCGCAACGACGGATTTGAGTTCTTGGCCGGTGAGCGCTCGGATGTCGTCGAGCGCAAATACGTTGGATGGATCGGCCATCGCGATGATGAGTTGGCCGTCGTCCCAGCCGATCGGGAGCGCTTGATACCGACGCGCCACCGTTTCGGAAATGAGCGCGACGACACCGTGATCCATCGCGTAGTCAGAGAGATCGACGAAATCAATCCCGACTTGTTGCGCGAGGGTCCGCACGACATCGGCTTCGTTGACGGTGCCGTTTTCGATCAGGATGCGACCAAGCGGTTTCCCCGAACTGTCCTGTTCGCGTAGTGCCGCGTCGAGATCGGCCTCGCTGAGGAGACCTTCGCGAAGCAATAGTGCTCCGAGCGACAATGCCTCGGACAGGGTGGCCTCCTCGTGTCGCTCGCGTTATCGGCAGGGCCGGGAACGGTCTGGAGTGCGATCAGGCTTCGCGGAGCCCGGAAAATAGGCGAAGGATCGCGCCCCGATCACGGGGATCGGCATCGTGGTGATCGGCATCACGGTGATGAACAGCGTCTTGGTCGCCTGTCGGGCCGACACCATTAGGCGCAGTACTAGCCGGGCCCGGGCCATCGTGGTCGACACCACCGGAGTCCGGCTCCGTGATCGGCCCAGCCGCCCTGCCCGCAACGGCAACGGCAACGGCAACGGGACTTGCCTCGGGCGCATCGACCCCAGGCCCGTAGGGAGCGACCGGATTGATTTTGGGGCCGAAATACCCGGGAGCCGCGTGGTGCGCCAGGTCTCGTTCTTCGCGTTGATCTCGCTCGTCTTGATTTGTTCCATACTCCGGAGCAGATCCCGAACTGAATCCGGCGTCGCCAAAATCATCAACATGATCATCATCATCGGGTTGCGCGGCGAGGGTCGGCGACTCGTGAAGTACGACGGCGCCGCGGCGCACCAGATCCGCGAGCGATCGACACACGTCGACGAGCGATTCTCTCGCCGGATCCCGAAGCTCCGAGATCGACGCGTGCCCGTCGAGGCGAGCAAGCATGGCCCAGTCGTCAGCAGAAATCACGATGTCTGCGGTCGGCAAGGCCGCCGCGAGCCGCGGCCGCAAGTCGGTCGACGGAACCACGGCGCAGATTGAACTCCATTCACTAGTGAGCTGTTCCAGGGCTTCGAGGAGCGGTTCAATCGGCAGTTGGAGCGCGGATGGTGTTCCCGCAGTTTCGCTACCGATGAAGCGGAAACTGCCCGTCGCTTGACGAGCGATCGCGAAGCAGACATCGATGCAACGGCGTCGAAGTTCATCGAGCGTGTTGGCCGTGCCCCGCGCGTCGGTACTTTCGGCGTTGCACAATGTGCCAACCTCGAGCTCCAATCGGCCCGCGAATCCACCGGCTTCGATCAGCAGCTCACCAGTTTTCGATCCGGCCGACAGCATTCTGAGCAAGTCAGTGAGCGTGACAACATCGAACGTTCCCTGTAGCGACACGATCGCGGACCTCCTGTGCGATCTATCGGCACAATCGGGCTCTTAAGTTGAATCAGCACCGACCGTTGGACTTCATGGTGCCCGACGAGCCAGCTCGACAAGCGCAGCGGCCCGCATGACTTCGGTGTCGGGCACGACGCCCGTCCAGAGTTCGAATGCGAGTGCCGCTTGATGAATGAGCATGCCAAGTCCATCGACGGTCTGCGCCCCGCGTTCGCTCGCCGCACACAAGAGCGGCGTAACGATTGGCGTATACACCAAATCGCAGACGACCTGACCCGTGCGAATGCTCGCCAACGCGATCGGAGAGTTCGTGTCACCCAACATTCCAAGCGGCGTGCAGTTCACAATAATTTCTGCGTCCGAGACCGAAGCTTCGCGAGCCTCCCAGCCGAACGGCGCAATCGATGCGTGCAATGCGGCGATCGAAGCGGCCGCTTCTGCCTTGCGAGCGTGTACGGCGACCTGTGCTCCATGACGCGCCAATGCCAGCGCGACTGCGCTGGCCGCACCACCGGCGCCGAGCAACACCACTGAACGGCCTTTCACATCAACGTCGGCGTCGCGCAGGGATCGTACAAACCCTTCACCGTCGGTGGATTCGCCCAACAATTGACCGCCGGCCAACGGCACCACACAGTTGACGCTCTGCAACGTTTGCGCGTCGGCGGACCGCTGGCTACACCGCGCCGCGACATCGCGCTTGTGCGGCATCGTCACCGACAATCCACCCAGGTTGAGGGTGACCATCGCTTCGAGCGCGCTCGCGGCGCTTCCCGCGGCAACCGAAAATGCTACGTAGACCCAATCAAGGTCCGCGTCGCGAAACGCAGCGTTGTGCAGCGCCGGCGAAAGCGAATGCCCGATTGGGTTGCCGATAACCGCGGCAACGCGGGTTGAGCCGACCGGCGCCCAGCTCAACCGAAGGCCTTGTTTCGTCGACCGATTTCGACGTTACGAAGAAATTCTTCGTACGTCGCGGAAAATGCTTGCCGGCCAGTTTTGGGATCCACGAGCACGTAGTACACGTAGTTCGTGCGGGCGGGATGCAACGCGGCGTACAAGCTGTCGCGACTCAAGGTCGCGATTGGATTATCGCCGAGACCTTTGTAGCGATAGCTGTTGAAGGGTGAATCGGTGGAGCGATCAGCGTCGTTGGTCTCAGGTTTTCGCTCCCCGATGGCATACATGACCATTGCGTCAATCTGTAACTTCATATCGACGTTGAGCCGGTTGTAGATCACTGAAGCAACCAGACGCCGTTCCACGTCGCGCCGTACTTCCAGCTGCACGATGGCCGCGGTCTTGATGACGTCGTAGCTGCGGCGATTGAGTTTCGCAGCGAAACGGTCAGCGTCGAGGCTGTCCGCGACTTCGTCGAAACGTTGCACCATACGGCGAACAACATCAATTTCCTTGACGTCTCTAGCAAAGAAGTAGGTATCGGGATACAACAGGCCTTCGGTGGTCTGTTGCTCTGGAGGTTGGTACTTTGAACGAACGGCACCAGTGATGACAAGGTCGCGGAATTTCGTCGCGTCGAGGTTGAGCTGCTTGGCGACTTGTTGTGCGACTTCGGGAAGCCAGAGTCCGGGAAGGATCCGCAGCGTGAGCTTGGTCGCTTGGGGACCTTGATGCAGGACTGCCAGCGCAGGCTTGATGCCCATTCCCGTTTGCAACGTGTAGTCGCCGGCTTGCACGTCTGGTTGAGCATGCAAACGGATGTAGACGTTCATTACCCAAGCGTGGCCGATCACGTGCGCATGCTCAAGCGCGTCAGCAATGTCGCCGTTGCCCCATCCCGGCTTCACGGTGAGCAACACTTTGCGTCCGCCCGTTGCAGTGTGATTGGTCTGTTGTTGATACCAACGATTCAACGCGAACAAACCCACCGCAGGAATCATCAACACGGCCACTAAGCGAGTGAGTGCACGCAAACGCCGTCGCTCTTTGCGAATCGCATTCGAAGCAATCATCGGGTTGCCGTCTTCGTCGACCGGGTGATCATCGCTCCGGCGCCCGTAGAACGCTGGCGACTCTGAATCGCGGGCATGATCGCCGACGGAATCCCTGGCGGGAGCCGCAGTTGGTTCGGCACCTAACGCCTCAAAATCGAACGGGGCTCCGCTATCGCTCACCGGAAACGCCCTTGAATGACTGCCCGTCCAGGAAGGCTTGCAGCATGACGGCCGCCGCGACTTTGTCCACCATCATTTCCTGGGCTCGACCACGAACGCCAGCCTCGTTGAGGCTGCGTTGTGCGGAAATCGTCGTCAGCCGTTCGTCGTAGAGCATCACGGCAATTTCATCACCAAACGCGCTGCGCATGGTGTCAACCTCAGCTCGAGCGGCGCGAGCTGCAGGTCCGTCTTTGCCGTTGAGCGAAAGCGGCAGGCCAACAACCACTGCGTTCACTTCCCATTCCGCAATGATTCCCGCGAGCGCCCGGTGATCCTGTGCCAAGGATGTCGATCGTTGGAGTACCTGCAACGGAGACGCGATAGTGCGCGACGGATCGGATAAAGCGAGGCCGACGCGTCGGCTCCCCAGATCGATTCCCAGTACCCGCCCGTGGGTCGCTCCGGTCATTGTTTCCAGTGCGCCGCAGCTTCAGCAACAAGACGTTGCGCTTCATCCAGCGCGGCGACGTTCGGCCCTCCGCCAACAACGAGTTCCGGACTCTTGGCTGTCCCGCCACCGAGAGCCTTCGCGCCCGGTGCAGCGATTTCCGCCGCGGACGCACCTTTGGCAACCAGATCCTTGCTCACCGCAACCGCGATCGCGCCTTTGGCGCCGTCGCTACTCTTACCAAGCAGTGCAACGACACCGCGACCTTCGGGCATTGCCTTCAGGGTCGCTTGGGCCATTTGTCGGAGATCGTCGGGGGTGCCGCCGTCGTGGCGTAGCACCAGCACGCCACCGACTCCCTGCGCCGCAAGTTCGGTCGCAACCGATTGCGCAGCCTTCGAACGCAGACCTGCGAGTTCTGTTTCGAGATCCTTGACTTGGGCAAGCAGCCGCCCAACTTTGTCCTCAAGCTCCGCGGGCGAAGCTTTGAGTTGCGTACTGACCCGCCGAAGGCGCGACTCTTCGTCGGCGATACGCGAAAGCGCAACGTCGCCAGTCACGGCTTCGATGCGTCGCACATTCGATCCAATCGAACCTTCACTGAGGATTTTGATCGGACCAATAAAACCAAGGTTGTCGACGTGGGTGCCGCCGCAAAATTCGGTTGATGGCCCTGCTTCGAGCACCCGAACGACATCGCCGTACTTGTCGCCAAAGAACGCTATTGCTCCCCGCTCGACCGCTTCGGATTTGCTCATCTCGTCGTGCGTGACCGCGATTCCCGAAATCACTTGTGCATTCGCCATCGCTTCAATGCGCAGCAATTCATCCGCGCTCACTGAGTCGAAGTGACTGAAATCAAACCGAAGCCGTTCCGCACTCACGTGGGAGCCCGCCTGCTTCACATGGTCGCCCAACGTTTCGCGCAAGGCCCAATGCAGCAGGTGGGTCGCGGTGTGATTGCGCCGGATGCGATCGCGGCGCACGCCATCGATTGCCGCAATGACTGAATCGCCTTCTCGTAGTTCTCCTGAATCCACGATGCATCGATGGATAAACAGGCCCGGAAGCCCAACCTGGGTATCGGTGACTGAAATCAAAGTGTTCGCGACCGTCAGCGTGCCCGCATCACCAACTTGCCCACCGCTTTCCGCGTAAAACGGCGAGCGATCCAGCACAACGTCGACGTGTGTGCCCATGCCAACGCGCGCCACGCGTTCGCCCTTGGAGATCATCGCGACGACAGTCGCGTGCGCAGTGCTGTATTCGTCGCGCCCTGTAAAGGTCGTGAGCCCGGAGCCGCCAAGGATCTCCCGATACAAATCGATCGGCGCGTTTGCTTTGCCGCCGGCTTCTTTGGCTGCTTCTCGAGCTCGCTCGCGTTGTTCCGTCATGCGCGCTTCGTAGCCAGCAACGTCGACCGAACGGCCTTGTTCCGCGGCGATTTCTTTGGTGAGATCCACCGGGAATCCGAGCGTGTCGTGCAAAAAGAAGGCGTCTTCGCCAGAAATATCGCCTTGGCTCAAGAGCTCATCGAGCATCTCGGTACCGCGGGCAAGTGTGCCGCGAAACGATTCTTCTTCACGGCTGATGATCTTGGTGACCAACGCCTGATCTGCGAGCAGCTTGGGATACGACTCCCCCATGACCGCGCATACCGCTGCGACAAGCGCGGGCGTCACGAGATCGCGTGCGCCGAGTTGATAGGCGTGGCGCACCGCGCGCCGAATGATCCGCCGTAACACATAGCCGCGCTCCTGGTTGCTCGGCATCACACCGTCGCTCACCACGAAGGTCATCGTTCGGGCGTGATCGGCGAGCACGCGGAGATACACATCGTGTTCTTCAGACGTTCCGTATTTCACGCCGGTCACGTGCTCGGCTGCCGCGATCAGCGGGGCAAAAATATCGAGTTCCCACACCGATTCTTTGCCTTGCAACACCAACAGGTTTCGTTCCAGCCCCGCACCGGTATCGATCGACGGCTTCGGCAACGGAACTTTCGTACCATCGGGGAGTTGGTCGAACTGCATGAACACGAGGTTCCAAACCTCAACGTAACGATCGGAACCGGTTGCCGGCCCACCGTCCACACCGTGTTCGGGTCCGAGATCCCAAAAGATTTCACTACTCGGGCCGCACGGGCCAGTGTCGCCCATCTTCCAAAAGTTATCTTCGTCGAGCCGCTGAATACGGTCGGCGGACACGCCTACTTCGTCGTGCCATATCGCGGCGGCTTCGTCGTCGGAGACGTGCACGGTAACCCACAACCGGTCCGCGGGAAACTGCAAAACGTCGGTGAAAAACTCCCAGGCCCAGGTGATCGCTTCGCGTTTGAAGTAATCGCCGAAGCTGAAATTGCCCATCATTTCGAAGAAGGAAAAGTGACGATTGGTGCGTCCAATATCGTCGAGGTCGTTGTGCTTGCCGCCCGCTCGGACACAGCGCTGAATCGACGAAGCCCGCGAGTAAGGCGGGGTTTCTTCGCCGACGAAATAGGACTTGAACGGCACCATGCCCGCGACTGTGAACAGCAACGAGGCATCGATCGGAATCGTGCTGGCCGATTCCACTTCCGTGTGCGCACGAGCAGCCCAAAATTCGTGCCACGCGCGTCGAAGTTCGTCTGCGGTCCTGGGCGTTTCGGGCATAGGGCGGCAATGTTACCGGGCGGCGCTCTCAGCTCTTTGAGTGATTGCGCACAGCCCGAACGGGCTTTGGGTCATACAGGCTGCGCAATTCGGATTCTTTGGATTTCATCGCACTGCGACCCTCGCTGACGGCATCGCGCACTCGATCGGCACTCCGGCGCGCCACTTCGGGCGGGGCGAGTCGCCGCGCCTCTTGCTTCACCTTTTTCGCGACTGCGTAGCTCGTGCCCAGGCCCGCGAGATAGCCCATGGTGGTCCAGCGTGCACGTTTAAACATTGAGGCTCCTGGCGGGTGTGTTCGATGCAATCGCTAGTGGTGCACCGCACCACTAGGACGCACGACTAGGACGCACGACGGTCACGATTTCTACGTTTCGCATCGCGGGCCGTTTCGATTTCGGATCGGTGCTTGGATCGGCGCCGCAACCGTTGCGCACTACGTTTGACTCCAGATCCAAAGGCCATCGTCTTGACGACCGGACTCGCGATCGTACGGTACGCAAGCCGCGAAGCGGAATCCACGTGCGCTTCGATGCCTTCGGCCGCGGTGATTAACCGATCAACTCGATCAACGTTGTGCACCGTCGTGTCCACCGCGGCTCGGAGCTCATCGACGAGCGGCAGCGTCTCGTTGCGCAAAGCCTCCACTGAGGAATGCAACGTCTTGAGGGTTGAACGCAACGACAGCAGCGTGGCAACGACTGCGCCCGCGAGCATCGTCACCAAGACGGCCATGATGATTGCAATCACGTCACTGGCATTCACGGAGAGCCTTCCTGATCGGTGTCGATCGCGACTTCGGAGCGTCGGGATCGCCATTGTTGCACGAGCGCATCTTCCGCGCCACGCCTAGCTGGTTCATAGAAACGCTGTCCTACGAATTCATCGGGCAAATATTGCTGCGGCAGCCAGCCATCAGGAGCATCATGAGGATATTGGTACCCGACGCCATGGCCGAGAGATTGCGCACCTTTGTAGCTGCCATCGCGCAAGTGCATCGGAACGGATCCCAAGGCAGTGGAACGGATCGCCTCCGAAGCCCGATTCAACGCGGCATAGGCAGTATTGGACTTAGGCGCCAACGCGAGATAGGTGACAGCATGCGCAAGGTTGATCCGAGCCTCAGGAAGCCCAACGAATTCGACTGCTTGCGCGGCGGCAGTCGCCACGGACAACGCATTGGAGTTCGCTAAACCAATGTCTTCGCTGGCAAAGATCACAATGCGGCGCGCAATGAATCGAGCGTCCTCGCCAGCTTCGAGCATGCGGGCCAACCAAAACACTGCGGCATCCGGGTCGCTGCCGCGCATCGATTTAATAAACGCACTCACAATGTCGTAGTGCTCATCATTGCCGTACCGCACCGCTCGCATCGCGATTGCCGCTTCCGCATCGGCGAGTGAAATATTCGCGGCGTCGCCTTGCGCATTCGAACGTTCGAATGCCAGCGCGTGCGCGAGTTCGAGACACGTCAATGCATGTCGCGCATCGCCTTCAGCGCGGCTCGCGAGATGTTCGAGTGCATCCGCTTCGATCGTGGCCGGCTCAGCGCCCAGACCGCGGGTCGTGTCGGCCAACGCCCGTTCGATGAGCTCAACAAGGTCGCTGGGCTTGAGTTCCTCAACTCGAAAGAGCGTCGAGCGAGATAGCAGCGGGCCCGTCAATGAAAAGTAGGGGTTTTCGGTAGTTGCACCGATCAATACGAGCAGGCCGTCTTCGACATGGGGCAGCAATGCATCTTGTTGAGTTTTATTAAACCGGTGGACTTCATCAAGGAACAGGATCGTGCCTTGGCCACGCTGGCCCAACCGTTCCCGAGCCCGATCCACGACCTCGCGAACGTCTTTCACTCCTGCGTTCACCGCAGACAAGGTCTCAAACGCCTTACTCGTCGCGCCAGCAACCAACCGAGCGATGCTGGTTTTCCCGGTGCCCGCAGGCCCCCACACGATGACTGAGGACAACCGATCACTTTCGATCAACACTCGCAAGGGTTTTCCCGCACCGAGCAGATGACGTTGCCCGACGATCTCATCGAGTTTGCGAGGCCGCAACCGTGCTGCCAGTGGAGCCTTCGTAGCAAGGCGCTCCTCAACCGCAACACTAAACAGGTCCATTACGTCACGCTAACGCTTGGCCACCCGAGCCCGAGGTGCAGCGTTCGTCCGACCAACCAATTACTTATCGGCCGTAATCGTCGGAGAGCCGCACGATGTCGTCTTCACCGAAGTAGGTGCCGTGTTGAACCTCTACGAACACCAAAGGTTCTGTGCCGTCATTTTCCACCCGATGGGCAGTACCCATTGGGATATCCACGGCTGACCCCGCGGTGAAGTGCACTTCGGTTTCGCCGAGAGTGACGGTGCCGCCGCCTTGCACCGCGAACCAGTGCTCCGAACGCTTGTGGTGCAGTTGCAGGCTCAGACGCTGGCCGGGGTTCACAACAATCCGTTTTACTTTGAATGTTGGTTCATCCGCGAGGACGAAGTACTCGCCCCACGGCCGAATGTCGTGTTCCAATGCAACGCTCGATTCAATCATGGTGATTCCTCTGCCCCTCATGAAACGTTATTGGCCTTAAGGGCCAACTCGGCGATCAGAGCCTGGACCTGAGCTTCGATCGCAGGTAACGCGTCGGACGGATCAACGCGATCCACATCAGGGATGTGCCAATACTCGATGCGATCGGCGAATTTGGGCAAATACTGCTCCACGAGGGGCCGATGGTCGATCTCGTCGAGGGCAATAATCCGGGTGGCTGCCTCAATATCAGTCGGGGTGGCGAGCATCGGCGACCGCAGCTCAAACGGTACTGCGACCCCAAGTTCCCCGAGATACTCGACTGAATGCGGCGACATCCGGCCGCGCGCTCCGGTATCCCAGCCCCGCATTCCACGCGATTTCGCAGTCCAGTCGAGCCCGATTTCCGCTCCCAGTTGTTCGAAGCGGTGTTCCGCGAAACGGCTTCGGTAGAAATTGCCCGTGCAGATGAACATGAGTCTGCCCGCGAGCCCGTATTCGCGCAGAGACCACACATCTCCGTCGGGAAGCTCGCCGATTTGCATCCCCGGCGAGCCATTGGGTGCGAGGGAGCGCCGTCCCTCAACGACGTCGACGGCGAGGGATTGCTGTCCAGCCCGAATGTCGCCATCCACACCGCGCTGCACGAACGATCCGATGATGGTGTCGTCGGTAATGCGTTTCCCCATGAACTCGCCCTGCGCGATCATTCCCCCGCGATAGTGCGCCCACACGGAATCGTGCTGTTCATGGAAGTCGAATGTGGTGAGACGTTGCGCCGACCCACTCGGTCGCGAACGCAAACGCGCGCCATGCACCGATGGCATCATGATTTAGTTGGGGCTTTGCGAACCTGCAATCCAAGTTCGCGCAGTTGCACTTCTTCGATCGCGCTTGGCGCGTTCGTCATTGGGTCCGCGCCGGATTGGGTTTTCGGGAATGCGATGACTTCGCGAATGTTTTCCTCACCCGACATGATCGCAACGATGCGGTCGATGCCAACGGCAAAGCCGGCGTGGGGCGGTGGGCCGAATCGAAAGGCATCGAGCAAAAAGCCAAACTTTTGTTGCTGTTCTGCTTCGCTAATTCCCAGGAGCGCAAAGATGCGGGCTTGCACGTCGCGGCGATGGATACGCACACTGCCGGAGCCAAGCTCCCATCCGTTCAGCACAAGGTCGTAGGCCTGAGAACGTACCGATAATGGATCCGATTCCAGCTTGTCGATATCTTCTTCGTGAGGCATTGTGAACGGGTGATGGGCCGAGATGGGCTTGCCTTGGTCGGTCACGCCGTCGAACAGTGGGAAATCGACGACCCACACGAAATGCAAACCGCCAACGTTGACCGGTGGTCGCCCAAGATCGAGCCGAAGTTGGCCGAGCACGCCTACTGTCGTATGCCAATCACCGGCCGCGATCAGCACGAGATCTCCGACCGTTGCGCCCAAGGTTTGCAGGACACCAGCTTGTTCATCGGGCGAAAGGAATTTAACGACCGGGGATTCCAAGGTCGCGACGCCATCGACGTCGCGCACGCGCATCCAAACGAGCCCAGCCGCGCCGAGTTGTTTGGCGCGTTCAACGAGCCCATCAACGACATTGCGAGATGCTTCGCCTTGGCCATCGACACAGACGCCTTTTACCGCGGCGGCCCCAGCAAACGCGCGGAATTCCGTGGTGGCGAACACCGCGGCGAGATCGGTGAGTTCCATACCAAAGCGGATATCGGGTTTATCCGAACCAAAACGTTCCATTGCTTCGTGCCACGTCATGCGCGGGACTTCCGTCGGTCCCTCACCTGGGCGCACGGCTTCCGCGGCCGCGATCACGGCTTTGCCTACAGCATCCTGGACGTCGTTTTGCGTCGCGAACGTCATTTCAATATCGAGTTGCATGAACTCGAACTGCCGATCCGCGCGCAGATCTTCGTCGCGCAAGCACCGCGCGATTTGGTAGTAACGATCGAAGCCACCGACCATCAAAAGTTGTTTAAACAACTGCGGGCTTTGCGGCAACGCGTAGAACGTCCCTGGATGCAGACGGCTCGGCACCACGAAATCCCGCGCGCCTTCGGGAGTCGAGGCGATCAACATGGGAGTTTCGATCTCGACGAAATCTTGATCATCCATTGCGGCGCGCATTGCTTTGTTCACGAGCGCTCGCGTGCGCAAGTTCTTCTGCATCGGCGTCCGGCGCAGATCCAAATAGCGGTGGCGCAAACGCAGTGTCTCGTCGACGTCGACGCGTTCATCGAGCGGAAATGGCGGCGGTTCCGATTCACTCAGCACGGTGAGCGAATCAACGACCAACTCGACGGCGCCAGTCGGCATCGTGTCGTTCACGGTCCCGTCGGGGCGGGCTGTGATCTCGCCTTCGATTTGCAATACCCACTCGGAACGAACCTGTTTGATTCCTTCAAGCCCCGCCTTAGCTGGATCCACCACGATCTGCAACAAACCAGTCGCGTCGCGGATATCTAAAAATGCCACACCACCGTGATCGCGACGATTCGCGACCCAGCCACAAATCGTCGCGCGGTTGCCAATGTGATCGGCACGTAATTCGCCGGGCCGGTGGGTGCGCATCATTTCAATATTCCTTTATCGCAAATACGTGGACACAGTGAGAAAAATGTTGCATTCCTGCGTTAGCTACAACGACTCGCAAGCCATTGAGCGATATCGATCCGAGCGACTTCAACTTGTTCGCCGTTGCGAAGATCCTTCACCGCAACCACACCAGCTTCGGCTTCTCGGGGAGCGAGCATCACGCCGAAACGCGCGCCAGCAGCGCTTGCCGCAGACCATTGCTTTTTAACGTTTTTTGAACCGTACGAACGATCAGCCCGCAGGCCATTGCCGCGGAGTTCGTGCAGCACAACTCCAGCGTCGGAGCCATCCATGGTGTCGATCACAAACACATCAACGCGACTTTCGGGTACTGGCACAACCGACTCCGCATCACATGCGAGCAGTAGCCGTTCGATACCACTACCGAAACCGATCGCGGCCGCGGGCGGTCCGCCCATTTCTTCACTCAACTTGTCGTATCGGCCACCGCCGCCGAGCGCGTTTTGTGCACCGCCGAGCGCGGCACCTTGAAATTCGAACACGGTTGCCGTGTAGTAATCGAAGCCGCGCACCAAACGCGGCTCGATCGTAAACGGGATATCGATAGCAGTGAGGCCGCACTGCACCGCATCGAATTGCGCCGCGCTCTCATCACTCAGATACTCGCTGAGCTTCGGTGCGTCCGCTATGACTGTTTGCCAATCCGGCCGTTTTGAATCGAGAATCCGCAACGGGTTTTGTTCCGCTCGAGCCATCTCATCGCCAAGCGTCTCGGCGTGTTCGCGCCAGTACGAAAGCAACACGTCGACGTAACGAGCACGGCTCTCAGCATCGCCCATTGAGTTCACCATGAGCTGCACCTGGGTGAGCCCAAGCTCTCGATAAAATCCGGCGAGGAAATCAATCATTTCGATATCGATCTGCGGATCATCGCTGCCGATGGCTTCCGCGCCGAGCTGCCAGTGCTGACGGTATCGCCCTTCTTGCGGACGTTCGTAACGAAAGTTCGCAGCGCAATACCAAACCTTCCACGGCGCCATCGGGCGATGCTCAGCAAACGCTCGAACGGTGCCAGCAGTGCCTTCGGGTCGCAATGCAAGCCGCCGGTTGCCCTTATCGAAGAAGTCGTACATCTCCTTCTTCACAACATCGGTACTGGCACCAACCCGAGCAAACACTTCGTAGTGCTCAAAGATCGGAGTCATCACCAATCCGTAACCAAAACGAGCGGCGCGATCGCTGAACGCGCCAATGATTTCGAGCCAACGTGCCGAATCCGGAGGCAACACATCGCGCGTGCCTTTGGGAGCTCGAAATACCTCGCGATCACTGGCCATGGGCCTTCGAGGCTACTTCCGCTGGCCCGTGCAAGCGGGATGGATTCCGCTTCGCTATTCCGGGGTCAGTATCAACGCTCCAGCGACGACATCGATCCGGGCAGCTCGCAAAGTGCGATTCGAGGGCCAGCCCACGAAGGGATCGGTATACGCGTGGTAGGCGAGCCACACGGACCCGTCTGGCTGTTGCACGACAGCGCCACCACCCGGCGAGACTGTGCTGCCGCTCGTCGTCAGCAACGGTGCCGATGGCGATTGACACGGCCCAGCCGGCCCCGCGCAAGGTGCAGCTCCTTGCGCATAGGTGCGCCCGTTCCACACACCACCCGAAATCAACAACCAATATTGTTTACCCAAACGAACCATAGACGGCGACTCAACCACCCCGTGGTCCCACGTTCGGTCAGCGATCAAGATGTCGGTTTGCGGGCCAATCAACGAACGGCGATCGGGAGCCAACTCCTGCGCGACGATCGCGGCAGGTCGGTACGCTCGCTCGCGTTTCCAGTGCAGCCACACCTTGCCGTCAATATCAGTGAACGGCTCCGGGTCGATTGATCCCCCATCGAGACGATCGCAGACCAACGGTTCCGCACTGTCGTCGATAAATGGCCCGCCGGGATCGCTCGCAACGGCCGACGAAATGCATTGCGCGCCCGTTGCAGCTTCGTGCACCGTGTAAAACAGCACATAACGCTTCACGATCGCGGACGTATTTCCGCTCGCGGGCGCAGACGAAATATCCAACACCGATGGCGCCCAGGTGTACCCCGGCGCTGCCCACACAGGCAACGCACTCAAGCCATCACCGACGGCAGTCCAAACAACACCGTCAGTCGAACGCACGACTTGGATACGTCCGCCATTTCCGTTCGTGGAATAGCCGACAAAACCATCTTTGGTGGCCAGCACAAACGGATCCGGAAAGTCGTAGGGGTAACGAGCGCCGTGAGCCGCCGACAACGCGTAGGAACAAGCAGCGTTGCCAGCGTTCAGCGCCGCGAGCGCACCCTCGGAATCATTGCGATTCAACAACGCCGTCGCCACGCGTTCCGCCGCCAAGCACTGTGCGACCGGCACTCGAACCGACGCGAGCACCGCCCGCACGACCCGCGACTGTTTGAGCACCGCACGCAACCGCAACGTCGAGCGAGTTACGCGCCGTCGAGCTGTATTCGTTGCCGCGGTCGTGTTGCGTTCGCCGTCGCGCCCCGATCCGTTCCTGGCTGCGTCGCCCTCGCTCGCCACAACGCGAGCCGTCACAGCTCGATGCTCGCGATCCCGAACTCCCTCAAGCGCTACCGACGCAGCCAGGCGAGTGTGCGCGGCATGCAACTCACTTTGTGCATCGCGCCAACGCAAGGTAGTGATGCCACCGCTCCCGGCGCACACCAACGCTGCGACAATGGCAACACTCCAACGGCGCCAGCTCACGCCGATACCCCGACAACCGCGCAACGAACTTGGAGACCCCGCAGCGTTCGTTGCGCCCCAGCCACATCGCCGACTCCCGCCCGATTCAACGCGTTCGTCATACCATCCACACAGAACTGCAAGGTCAGCAATTCGTTGGAGCGAGCGCGCTCATCTTGGAGACTCACCAACGCCGAGCGATACGACTTCGCGAGTGAACCTCGAGCCGCGACTAATCGCGCCTGCGATACTTGGCGAGCTGCCGTCGCGGCATGCAGCTCCGAAAATGACGCCGCGACCAATCGCTGTGCCACATGCAATCGAGCATCGACAGCGTGCCGACGTTGATCCAAATCTCGAAGCCGCGTCGTGGACGCAGCGGTCAAGTGGCGCGTTCGGGAGAGTTCTTGCGCCGTCGAACGAAACGCCGACGCCGTGCCGATTGCCCCCGCAATCAGCACCATCGTGAGCGCCACGAACAACCAGATCCGAGCCTTATCCCGGGAGGCCAACCGGCGTATCAACTTCAGCCCAGGTATTCACGCCCCACTGCGACGCAACCGGATCCAGAAACTTCGGCGGCGACAAATACTTCAGTCGTTGGTCGTACACGTAATCCTTTGAGAATCCGCTGACGATCGCACCGCCCGAGTTCGTACCCACAGGGCCACGATAGCGTTGCGCCAGGATTCCTCGCACATGCAGCGCACCAAGCGGTGCCCCGCGATCCCACATCTGCACCCGCACGGAATGATTCACCGACAAATTCGCCGCCTGCAGATTCACGTTCGAAAAAATCGCGTTGCGCGCGGTTTCGTTCGGAAAATTCGCATTCAGATTGCACGCCGCTGCAGTACCGCTCGCACAGTTCACCGGATGATAAATCTCCACAAAATTGTTCGCGACCAGACCCAACAAATCCGTGCCGCTCAACCCGCCTTGATACTGCACGTGCCAGGTCACCACGACATTGTTTTCCGCCGCCACCGTCAGCTGGCCCTTCAAGGTACCTTCAAGAAACACATCACCATTGCGGCACCCGTACGTGGTTTGATCATTGGCGATCGGCATCCCGAGTGGATGGGTGCGCCCGCTCACGTTATACGGGCATCCGTTCGTATAGTTCGCGTCACTCGATGTCGATGGCACATTCTGCACGTAGATCACGCCGCCTACTGGTAGCGGTCCCGTTCCATTCTTAGGACACGCTCCACTATCGCCATTCGTCGATTTCGAAAACGGACTATTCACCGTCATCGTCCCGTTGGAATTCAAACGAACACGCGTCGGCCCAGTGTAAAGACACCCATGTTTGTTGGCACCAACCTCAGATTTCAACGCGCTGTTACTCGGCGGCATCGTGAGCGTTGCCAGATTTTTCGGGTCGCTCGGATTCGCGAACACCGGCACACTCGTCGGGCAACCATCGCGAAACAACTTGCCCGAAGCACCCGTCCACGATGTACTCGCATCGCCAAGAAAATGCGGAGTTCCGCACAACAAAAATGCATCATTCGTATGCATCGGACCATTCAACGTGTCCGCGCTAATGAACGTAATATCGCTGCAATAGCTGCCATTCGTATCACTGTCACCCGCAAAATCAATTCGATTATTGATGTCGCGCTGATTCCCGAAACCACCATAAAAATACTTCGAACAGATGTTCTGCGCCTGCGCCGGAGTGAACGGCGTCCCCGAATACAACGCCGGATCAAACGTCTCGTAATCAGTGAAATACAGATAGTCCAAGAAGCTGCGATGGCGCACCGTCACCGAAATCGTGCGCATCACACCATTCACGCGGCCCGTCGAAGTCAGCCGCACCCTGCCATCCGTCGCTATCGTCGAGATGTCCGGCTTGTAATGAAACTGCGAATCCGTCGTACCGCCAGCAACCGTCGCCCAACCCGTCAACGCAATGTTCGACGGAGATGGCGGCGACGCCGAGCTGTACTGCCAATAACTACTGTTTTCATTCAACCGAAACAGATAATCATCCACCCCAGCCTCGGCCGCAGCCAACGCACCATTCCAATCCTGATCATGACGCGAAATGCTCTGCGAACCGACGCCGTACGCCACGATCGCCGTCGCCAACAACGTCAACACCGTCGTCGCCAACATCACCGTGATCAACGCAAAACCGCGTTCATCCCGGCAACGTTCAAACCCGCCCCTTTCCAGCCGACCACGCCCCCGTACGCGACGACCCACGAAACGAAACATCACCATCACCCCGCGACCGCGTTGTAGTCAAGATTCGGCAACCGCACCCGATTCACCAACGTCGTCGTGGCAATCGGAGCATTCGTCGCCCGCTTCACCTGCAAAACAATCTTCACCGCACGTACCGCCAACAAATCCGCGGCATTCAACGGCGTAGCATTCAACGCGCCACCATTCACGTCCAAATACTGAAAAATTGGCGCAGCATTCGTATTCGCCACATAGCGCCCCACAAACCGCACATGCGGCGCCCCCGAGAACGTGTAGTTCGGAGCCACCGAACCCACATCCGCATTCCAAACCTCCTCCACCAACTGCGACGTCACATCCACATAGATATGCACCTTCTTCGGCGCCGAAGTCGTATCGAGATTTGCAAAAAAAGTCGCCGTCAAACCATTCGCAACCAAAAACGGCGACGTTCCCGACTGCAACCGCACCGCCGTCCGCAAATCCTTGCTCGTCGCCGCCATCAACACCCGAGCCTCATCAAGATTCCGCAACCGACTACTCGTATTCTCCAACGCTGTCTGCGACGAAGAAAACCCCTGGAACACCGTCGTCATCACCAACCCCAAAATCGCAACAGTCACCACCACTTCAATAGTGGAAAAGGCCTGTTGATTCCGCCCTATTGTTGGATTGGTCAGTCGACTCGGCTTGCTCCGCTGCGCCGCCCTAACGGGACGCTCCCTCCTTGAATTGGTCAGTCGACTCGGCTTGCTCCGCGAAATCATTGGACAGTCACTGTGGTTGTTGCGCGCGGCAGCACGTCGAGCGGGCTGACAGTTGCGTTTGGCCAGGCACTTACCGCGCTGCGACCTTGCACCTGAATCACCCAGGTACCAAACGGCACTTCGATCTTCACATCGCCATTGGAATCCGTCGACGCGTAACTATGCGTCTCCCCCGTGGCGCAACGGCTATCCGAAGTATGCACAATCTTCACCGTCTGATTCGACTGCACCACACCCGCGCCGTTCACCACATGCACCATCAACCCATTCAATGGCAACGTTCCGTCTGTCGTGTTCCCCGAAGTCGTCTCGAACTGGCCGGACCGCTGCGCACCTGGATACAGCGCATTGCCCAATGCGTCCAGCCCCTCCGGATCGGCATCCGCACACGCACCTGTCCATGCGTCATAACCATCCGCGGCAGGAAACAGATTCGAAATCGTTCGCGACAACGCCACCCCTGCATACGTGCGCGTCCCCGACGGCAACAAGATCGTATTCGCCAATGTCACCGGCGTATCCGCCGCCACGACCCCACCCGCCGACGCCGTCAAATCAAGCTGCAACTTCGCACGCCGGTCATAATCAAACTGCGTCGACGAGATCTGGCCCACCGTCACATTCACGTTCTGCGACGGATTCTGAAACCCCTGCCGATCCACAAACTGACTCGTATTCAGTGCTACCGCATACGCACCCGACGGCAAAAACGCGAAAAACGCACAACCATCACTATTCGTCGGCGCGCTACGGGCCGACGGCCCCGTCAACAACACCATCACATTATCCTGCGGATCCGCATTGCGATCCAACACCTTTACCGCAATATGCCCCGTATTCGGATCGTAAGCACCCACCGGCGGAGTCAAAACCGTATCGGCCTTCACCGTCGCCGTCCCCTGACGACTCGGCCAATCCACCCACACATGCACCCGCAACACCTGCGGTGAACCATTACTCCCATCACATGGACCATTGGTCGCGCTCGCCGCAACCCACGTCAACTCCCGATGCACCGTATACGGCACCCCACCAACCAACTGCGTCGAAGTAACCGACGACAACGACGTAAACAACGCCTCGCGAACAATATCCATCTCCTGACTCGCCAAATTCGCCGCAATCGAACGATTCCGATTGTTACGAGTCATCGTCAACCCCGTCGCCAACGTCGCGACCAATCCCAACATGATGATCGCAAACACCGACAACGCGATCACCAACTCAAGTAAACTCAAGCCTGTTGCATTGGTCAGTCGACTCGGCTTGCTCCGCTGCGCCGCCCTAACGGGACGCTCCCTCCTTGCATTGGTCAGTCGACTCGGCTTGCTCCGCTGCGCCGCCCTAAC
>JANYBW010000063.1 GCA_025360585.1 Actinomycetes bacterium
AATGGTTTTTCACCGAAGCAGCTGGGCTCGCCGCGATCGAGCCGTGGCTGCAGGGCCTGCCGTTCGCGTGAAGCGGCGCGCTCGTTAGGTGGATGCGCGCCAAAATCGTTGACCCATGCCGCAGCGGGTCGATCGAATGCATCGTCCATCACCGATGTAGACCGATGGCCATAGTCGCTGGTCAATAATGTCACGGACCGGCCGTGGCGGATTGGAGCCCCGACGATGGGGTTCCCGTAGGCTCAACGCGTTCCGATGTGATGCTCAAGGAGTGCAATTCAGTATGGCCAAGGATGCCCAAGTCGTAGATGAAGTCGCGGCTGAAGCCTTGCGGCAGAGGTATCGCGTCGAACGAGAAAAGCGCCTTCGTGCCGACGGCATGGACCAGTATCTGGAGCTGAGCGCGGTGTTTAACGACATCGATGCCGACCCGTATGCGGAACCGGGTTTCACGCGCGACGCAATTGTCGAAGACGTTGAAGTTGTGATCGTCGGCGGGGGATTCGCAGGGATGCTCGCGGGGGCGAACTTGCGCAAAGAGGGTGTCGACAGCATTCGGATCATCGACAAGGCTGGCGATTTCGGTGGTACATGGTATTGGAATCGCTATCCGGGTGCGGCCTGCGATGTTGAGTCGTACTCGTACCTGCCGATGCTTGAAGAAACTGGCTACATCCCAACGGAAAAATACGCGAAAGCACCGGAGATCTTTGCGTATTGCCAGTTGCTAGCCCGCACATTCGATCTGTATCGCGGTGCGATGTTTCAAACCGAAGTTGTTGCGGCAACCTGGAGCGCCGAAACGCAACGCTGGGATATCACCACGACCCGCGGCGACCGGCTGGCCGCGCGGTTCATGGTCGTAGCGGGCGGCGTGCTCCACAAAGCGAAGCTGCCCGGGATCGAAAATATCGAAACGTTCGCAGGGCATCGCTTCCATACCAGCCGTTGGGACTACGCCTACACCGGCGGCAGCCCGAGTGAACCGATGGACAAACTGTTCGACAAACGAGTCGGCATTATCGGAACCGGCGCCACTGCGATTCAAGCGATTCCAAAACTCGCGGAAGCGGCCAAGGAACTGTTCGTGTTTCAGCGCACGCCGTCGAGCGTGGGTGTGCGCAACAACAAGCCGACCGACCCGCAATGGGTTACATCGCTGCAACCGGGATGGCAACAAGTTCGCATCGACAATTTCACCGCGCTCGTGATCGGCGATCAACCCGAAGTTGATTTGATTCAAGACGGTTGGGGCGAGATGCTGTTCATCGATACGCGCGCTCCTGCAACCAACGCGCAACACGAAGCCGAACTCGAGCGCATCGATTTCGAAAACATGGAGCGAGTGCGCACGCGCATCGCGAGCATCGTTAAAGATCCTGCGACAGCCGAATCATTAAAGCCCTATTACAACCAACTCTGTAAACGCTTGTGTTTTCACGACGAATACCTGCCATCGTTTAATCGCCCCAATGTCACGCTTGTCGATACCGATGGTCGCGGTGTCGATCGCATCACCGCGAGTGGGGTTGTGGTCGACGATGTGGAGTACCCGATCGATTGCCTCGTCTACGCGTCGGGCTTTGAGGTGATGTCGGATTACACCCATCGGTTGGGTTTCGATCCGATCGGGCGAGGTGGCGTGGCGCTGAGCGAGGCCTGGACCGACGGGCCGTCCACGATGTATGGCGTCCACACGCGTGGCTTCCCCAATTTGTTGATGATCAGCACGGTGCAAGGAGGCCAAGCGTTGAACTTTTTGCATCCGATCAGCGCGACTGCCCGCCACGTTGCGCTGGTGATTGCGAGTTGCGAGGCGCAAGGCATCGAAACAATCGAACCGACGGTTGAAGCCGAACGTGAGTGGTTCAAGGTGATCCTCACGAATTTGATGCACCTCGGCCGTTACAACGAAAAGTGCACGCCGGGTTATCTGAACAACGAAGGCGGCGGCGATCTGCGTTCGGCACGAGCCGCTGCCTACTTGGGCCGTCCGTTTGAATACATCGATATTCTCGAAAAGTGGCGAGCCGGAGGAACTTTCGAAGGCCTCGAGGTAACGCGTAAAGTCTGACCTCGCCACGATCCGACAATCGAGCGGCGTGATTATGTCGGCGCGTCGGCCAGTGAATAATCAGTGCTCAGTTGACCGCGGCGAGGCGTTGCATGCCGTCTTTCCAATTCACGGTGCAGGGGCCGGTGATCGATGCTCGTTTCGTCGTATCGCAGGCGACGCTCGCGATCGTCGCCGTCGTCGGCGCGAATATGGCTTCGAGGTTGTGGTGTTCGGCGATGAGCTGGCACCAGTCTTCGATGCTCACCACATCGTCGCCCGCCCAGTTCACGATTGTCGCCGGGACCGACGCGGCTTTGAGGAGTGCAGGAATTTGGGCAACGATGTCGTCGATGTGGATCGGGTTGTACTCGCTGGGGCCGTCGATGTGGATCGGCACAGGATGGCCCGCACGCATCATCGCCAATTGAAACAAGGGCCAGCCAAACGTGTCGCCGTACGGCACCGAAAGACGAGCGATCGTCGTGGGCAGGCCGTACGCCCGGGCGCCGAAACGGGCCATGGATTCAGCTGCGATTTTGCTGATGCTGTAGGTTGGCATGAAACCAAACGCCCGGTGGTTGTCGCCCAACGGATCGGTCTCGACAAAACGCCTGTGTCCGTCGGGTTCGTACACCGCGGTCGAAGAGCAATGTAGAAACGCACGCGCCGCCGCGCACCGTTGCATCAAAAAGCCCAATGATTCTGCGTTCGCGGCGAGATCGCGATCGAAGTCGTTGGTCTTGGCCACCGCGAAATGCAAGACGTAGTCGAAGTCGTCTTCGAGCGCGGAGTAGTCGCCGGTTTCGAAATCAACCGGCACGCACGTAATGCCGTTCGCAACCAGATCCGCTTTTGCCGCAGCATCGCCAAACCTCGCGATGGCCACAACCGTGTTATGCGTGGCAAGCTGGCGTGCGACTGGCCCGCCGACCTGACCGGTAGCGCCCGTGATAAGGATGCGTTGCTGCTGCAAAGTGACCATGAGCGAAACCTAACGGTCGCGAGCCCGCGGCTGCCAATACGTAGATAATTTTGAGGAGATCCCGGTGGCCTCGGCCGACGACTACGAAGCGATCAAAGCACTCATTCACGAATACTGCTTCCGTATCGACGCAGGCGATCTCGACGGTGTCGCGCAACTCTTCGAACACGCGGAGCTCGGCGCGTCGACTCGACCCGAACGGATGCATGGCGTCGAACAAGCCCGCCAGAATTACGCCGGCGTGATCATGTACGAAGACGGCACCCCGCACACCATGCACTGCATCTCAAATATCACCATCCGTATCGATGATGCCGAACGCACCGCGGTGAGCCGCAGCTACTTCACCGTATTGCAGAGCGACACGGACTTTGCGCTGCAACCGATCATCGCCGGTCAATACTCAGATCGTTTCGAATGTATCGACGGCGCCTGGCGTTTCGCGGAGCGGATCATTCATCCCGATCGCGTCGGCGACTTAACGCGACACATGGATCGCCGCTGGCGTCCGAACCGTTCATGACTGCCATCTATCCCTCGACTGCCGCCCCACAAAATGACCCGCACACCGCGATTGCGGTAAGCGGGTTGTCGCACGCCTACACCGTTGCCGAAGGTTCGTTGGTCGTCATCGACGGACTCGATTTTGCAGTGCGTTTCGGCGAGACGGTTGCGATTACCGGGCCGTCAGGGGCAGGCAAAACCACGTTGTTGTCGTTGATCGGTGGGCTCGATCGGGTGCAACAAGGGTCACTCGAGGTTGCGGGACGCGAGCTGCGGACATTGTCGAGTGATGCCCTCGCCGAATATCGCCGCAACACGGTTGGCTTCGTGTTTCAAGATTACGGATTACTCCCCACGCTGAGCGCGGCGGAAAATGTCGAGCTGGCGCTCAGCCTGGCTGGTGTTGCTCGACGAACTCGTCGGGCTCGCGCCCGAGAGCTTTTGGAATTGGTTGGCTTAACCGCTCGGATCGATCATCGGCCCGCGGCACTGTCGGGTGGCGAATCACAACGCGTAGCGATTGCGCGCGCGCTCGCCAACGAGCCTCGAGTCGTGCTCGCCGACGAACCCACAGGGAACCTCGATGAAGGCTCAAGTGCCCGAGTGCTCGAGCTACTTGCGGGCCTTCCTGCTGAACTCGATTGTGCGGTCGTGATGGTGACGCACAATCCATCAATTGCCCGTCAGTGCGATCGCGAGTTCGGGCTCGCCGCAGTCGGTGAGCCGCGACCATGACTTGGCGTGATGCGATTCTGATCGCGACGACATCGATCCGGCGCCGCCTCAGCCGCGCAATCTTGACGGTGTTGGCGGTCGCTCTGGCTTCAGCATTGTTGTCTTCGTTGCTGATCGCTGGCGATGTGGCCCGCAGCCGAGTGCTGGATCAAGTGAGCAAAGGCGGGCCGCTATCGGGGATCCGCGTGGACGCGGCCGCGCCTCTCGCCGGAACGCTCGATTCTGATAACCCGAGGCGGCTCGGCGCGCCGAAAGCAATCGACGATGCTGCGCTGCGCAGAATCCGCTCATTGCCGGGCGTACGGTCGGTGTTGAGCATTCGTGAACAGTCGATTCTTGTCGTGCCGCCGTCGCCTGCGGTGATTGCGAGTTCGCCCACTGCCATCCTCGCGAAGCCCAAGGTGCAGGCCCCTAAATCGTTTCTCGACGGCATTGTGGGTGCCGATTTGCGCAAGATCAATGATCTCCCCGTGACTGTGCTGAAGGGGCGGTTGCCGTTGCCAGCAGCTATGAATGAAGTAGCGGTCACTCCCGCGTATCTCGATGGGCTCGGCTTGGATTCAACCCAGAGCCAGTACGTGATCGGAACCGAAATCGAATATGCATCAGGCCGCCAGGTGGTTTCAAACCGGGGCCCGTTTACTCGCGGACGTTGGGTGCGCGCGCTCGTCGTAGGAGTAGTCGCTCAAGACATTGATAACCATGTGCAGATTCTCGGATCGCAACAAGCGGTGGTTGCCGCGAGTACCTGGTCGCGCCCGACTGCATCGGGTGCGACCAGCGCGGCTGATCCACAAGTCTCGGTCGCGCCGGTGAGCCCCTACGTCGCGCTCTTTGTCGTTGCCGATTCGTTGCAGCATGTACCCGCGGTGCGGCGCCGTATCAACGATGTCGGGTACGCCACGAGCGCGCCCGAACAACTCATCGCCAACATTCAACGCTACGTGCATGTTGTCGAAATCGTGCTCGGCGGTATCGGCCTCATCGGTCTCATCATCGCGGCGCTCGGTATCTCGAACGCGATGTTCGCCGCAGTGCGCGAACGACGGCGCGAAATAGGGGTCTTGAAAGCAATCGGCGCACGTGATCGCGATGTGCGCAGAGTGTTCCTACTCGAAGCCGGCGCACTCGGCGCGCTCGGCGGTGGCATCGGGACCATCACCGGTTGGGGGATCGCATCCATCTTGGCGGCAGTCGTGAACAACTATCTGCGGTCGCAAGGGTTCGTTGGGGTTGCGGTTGGATTTCCTCTCGTCGTAGCCCTCGGCGGTGTGCTCGGCGCGGCGTTGCTCGCATTGATCGCGGGAATGTTGCCGGCGCAGCTCGCAGCTCGCCTACCAGCCCGCCAGGCAATGGGGGATCAATGAAAAAACCTCAATGGTTTAGGGTCATTATCGCAATTGTGTTGTTTGCGCTCGCTGGCACGATGACGACTGCGTGCAGCGACTCGGTCGCACGCACCGGTCCTGTCCCGGAGGTGGTACAACCGAATCAGGTATTTAATGCAGTCGTCATCGGTGATGTCGCGTCGACATCGTTTGTCGGCTCATCTACCGTCTCCACGAGTTGGGCGCAACGCTGGTTCCGTAACGCTTTGCCGCGCTCCGTAACCTTTTTCAACTTGTCGTCGCAATATATGACGACCGACGAAGCCGTTTCGAGGTCACTGCCGGAGCTTTCGAGTTTGCACCCACAGGTCGTCGCGATATTTCTTGGCACTGGCGATATTGAAGAGAAGGTTCCTGCCGCGCAGTACGCCGCGGCGCTCGCGATCGTCGTGGACACCGTGAAAGCGTCAGGTGCGAAGACGATTCTGCTAGGAAACTTGCCCGATGAGATCGCCGAGGCCGCGCAGTACAACGCAGCCGCGAAACGCGCAATCGATACTCGCGGGATCACGCTCGTCGATCTCGTGCCGCTCACTCTCGCGTTTGATGCGACCGCACGAAATCACCAGTACGTGCCGGACGCTGCCAGTATGAAGCTGATCGAAAACGCGTTCACGCAAGCCTACGCAACCGTATCGTCTGCGAAATAGCGCAGGAAACGTAGGCTGAATTGTCTACGAGAGCTATTCGCGTTCGCTACAGCGCGAGTTCGGCCATTAATTCAAGCGCGTCGGGTTGGGCCGCGCCAATGATCATCGTGCCGACCCCGCTGGCTTTCCACGCATCAAGGCGATCCGCGATGCGTTCCCTCGGACCAATGAGCGCAACCTCATCGATCATTTCTAAGGGCACTGCCGCGGCCGCTTCTTGTTTTTTGCCGTCGAGGTACAAATCCTGGATCAGCTTCGCTTCGGCTTCGAAGCCATACCGGACGGCAAGATCGTTGTAGAAATTCTTGCCGCGCGCCCCCATCCCGCCGACGTACAACGCGATCATCGGCCGTACGTAATTCGCGAGCGCATCAACGTCGTCGCCCACAATCACCGAAACAGTCGGAGCGATATCGAACGGCTTCTCGGGATTCTCGGACTTCGCTAACCCTTCGGCGACTGCGCCACCGAAGGCCTCCTGGTACCGATACGGCGAAAAGAAGATCGGCAACCAACCATCGCCCACCTCCGCCGCGAGCGAAACATTCTTCGGGCCGATCGCCGCAAGATAGATCGGGATCTCATTTCGCAACGGGTGCACAATCAACTTCAACGCCTTGCCCAGCCCCGTAGCGTCACTGGCGCTATACGGAATGTCGTAATGCTCACCGTGGTGTTCGAGCGGCTTTTCGCGCTTCAAAATTTCGCGGACGATGCTCACGTATTCGCGCGTTCGCATCAACGGCTTGCCGTACGCCTGGCCATGCCAACCCTCAGCCACCTGCGGACCGGACGCGCCCAAGCCGAGCAGGAAACGTCCGCCACTCATTGCGTCGAGCGTCGCGGCCGTCATCGCCGTCATCGCCGGTGTGCGCGCCGGCATCTGCATGATGGCAGGGCCAAATTTTAGATTCTCAGTATGCGCCATCAACCAGGTGAGGGGAGTGACGGCATCGGTGCCGTACGCCTCGGCCGTCCACGCTGAGCTGTACCCGAGGCGATCCGCGTGCTGAGCGACCTTCACCGCGTTGGCAAGACCCTTGCCCCAATCCTGATATCCGAGGTTGATTCCAAGCTGCATGGAGCCAAAGGTAGCAACGTCGATAGCCTCTGGCCCCATGGCATTGATCACCAACATCATCAAAAGCTCAACCGCCGAACGGCTCTTGCTCCTCGTCCACGGCTACGGCGCGGATGAGCGCGACCTTGGTGGTCTCTTGCCCTACCTCGATCAACACGAACGGCTCGCCACGGTCTTGCCGCGCGGCCCGCACAACGCGCCCGGATCACCCGGATTCGCGTGGTACCAGTTCAGTGAGCCCGAAGAGATCACCGCCGGATTCAACGCATCACTGGATGCCCTCGATGATCTCCTCGACGAACAATGCGATGCCCTCGGTTTCGAACGTTCCCAATCGATCGTCGCCGGATTTTCACAAGGCGCCGGGCTCGTACTCGCGCTCGGGCTACGACGCAGCGAACGCGCGCGTCCGCTCGGCGTGGTTGCGATGAGCCCCGCGATTCCGGATTTTGAGCTGTTGGATCTCGACCCGAATGCCGTGGGTACCGTTCCTGTGCTCATGCAACACGGCAACCAAGACCCAATGATCGCGATCAAAAGCGTACGCGCCAACGCGCGTCGCTTGCAACAAAAGCGCGTACCGTTGGTATGGCGCGAATACGCCATGCAACACAACGTCACCCTCGACAGTCTCCGCGACACGGTCGCGTGGATCGATCAAGTGGTGAGTGGCGAACTCCCCAACGAAATCGTGCCCGAAGACCCAATCGAAGCCGTAGCGTCAGTCACGACCGCCGAGTGGGGACCTGAAGTCATGATGGCTGACATCCCCGTAATCGTCGACTTTTGGGCACCCTGGTGCGGACCCTGCCGGCAGGTCGCGCCCATAATCGACCAGATGTCGCGGATGCGCAAAGGCTCCTACAAATTCGTCAAAGTCAACATCGACGAAGAACCCCAACTCGCCCAAGAATACGGCGTACAAAGCATCCCAATGATCGGGCTCTTCCGCAACGGCAAACTCGAACGCTCAGTCCTCGGCGCCAAACCTCGCACCCAACTTGAAGCCGAACTCGGAATGATCGTCATCCCCTAATTTTTGGGCCTACTTCACCCGGCCCTGCGAGGAGTACGCCACCCATTTGCTCCCTCGTCGCCTCTGGGCTGGCTTTACTCCCGCGTGACTATTGCCTCCGCTGGTTATATTGCTCGGCTCGGCTCGGCTCGGCTCGGCTCGGCTTGCTCCGCTCGGCTCGCTCCGCTGCGCTGCGCCGTTCTGGCGGGAGGCTCCCTCCGGCTTCGTCGGCGAGCTCTCGCGCCGAAACCTCTTGAATTTTGGTGGGCGTAGCATTGCGGATACCGCACGAAAAGCTCCGGGAAAGGCTGGCTAGGGGGGTCTGGCTAGGGGGTCTGGCTAGGGGGTGCAAGTGATGAGGGGGGCGGATCCCGTGGGCTGCGCACTCACCTTGCCGATGATCGCGCTGGCCAGGGTGCCCCGGGCTTCTAGTGCCGCGACCAACGAGTCGGCCTTAACCGCGTCAACCGACAGCAGCAGACCACCGGAGGTTTGTGCATCCGCCAAGAGATACTGATCGTTGAGTGCCAACGATCCCCAGTCGACCGAGTCGCTCACGAACGCATGATTGCGTTGCGTACCTCCCGCCACCATCCCGGCTTCGATGAGCTCCACCACGCCATCAATGACTGGTACCGCGGCGCGCGAAATCGTCGCGTGAACGGCGGAACCCGCGCAGAGTTCACGCAGATGTCCAAGGAGGCCAAAGCCGGTCACGTCGGTCGCAGCGTTGACCCCAACCTCAACCGCAGCATCGCGTGCTGTCGCGTTCAGCGTGGTCATGACCTCAACCGCGACGGCAGTCTGATCCGGAGTCGCCGCACCGCGCTTGAGCGCGGTTGATAAGACACCTAAGCCGATCGGTTTCGTGAGTACCAACACGTCGCCGGGCTTTGCTCCCGAGTTCGTGAGGAGCTGATCGGGATGCACAGTGCCAACGACCGCGAGCCCGTATTTCGGCTCGGCATCATCGATGGAATGGCCGCCCACAATTAAGCATCCTGCGGCCTTGGCGACGGCTGCGCCACCGTCGAGCACTTGCGCGAGCAGATCAAAACCCAATGTCTCGCGCGGCCAACCGACAAGGTTCAACGCCAGCAATGGTTGGCCACCCATTGCGTACACATCGGAGAGCGCATTCGTGGCCGCGATCCGGCCCCAATCAAAGGGGTCATCCACGATCGGCGTGAAAAAATCGGTGGTGACGACAATCGCGAGATCATCGCGAAGCCGATACACAGCAGCGTCGTCGGAGGTATCGAAACCAACCAACAAGTTCGGATCCGTCGATGGCTCGAAGCCCTTGACTAACCCGATGACCGTGCGCAGATCGGCAGGTGAAAGCTTGCATGCACAACCCGCACCGTGCGAAAACTCAGTTAAACGTATTGTTGGCGCCTGCATTCCGTCACCGGCAATCTGCGCCTGCTCCGCCCGGCGCGGCGAGTGATCTGCGAACTCATCTTGCTCGTCCCTCGCTCCTGAGCTTCTCCGATCACCGCTTATCTGCGCCGGGGTTGCATTGGTTTCGGGCGCAGTCATGCGGAGACGGAATTTGATTTACGGACGGGAAGCCCCGACGTAGTCCGGGCGGTAAATCGACGCGGTTCGTACCCATGCGCCGGTATGGGGAGCGTCGACCATCATGCCGCCGCCGATGAACATGCCGACGTGATGAATCGGGCTGCCATAGAACACCAAATCGCCCGGCTGAAGCTGTGAAATCGCGACGTGCGGGAAACTGGTGTACTGCGTCGCCGCGAAATGCGCCATGCTCACTCCGGCTTGGGCCCATGCCATCAAAGTCAGGCCGGAGCAGTCGAAGTAATCCGGGCCAGACGCTGCGAATCGGTACGGCTTGCCCATTTGGGCCATCGCGTAATTCACGGCGAGCTGGGCGTTCGGATTCGGGGCCACGATGTGGCTGGGTGGCGGCGTGGTGCTACCGCCATTGGAACCACCCGAGTTGCCGCCGGCCCGAGGGGTTGTGCCGGGAGTGTTGTTGCCGTTGTTTTGCTGTTGCTGTTGGGCGAGACGACGAGCCGCGGCTTCAGCATCGCGCTGAAGTTTTACTGCCTTCGCTTCCGCAATTGCGTCCTGGCGCTTTTGTTCGGCAAGGATCAGGTCTTTGAGTTCGCCTTGCGTCTGGGCCAGCAGTTGTGCTTGAACGCGGTTTGTCGCCGCCAGCGTGTTGCGAGCCTTCGAAGCAGCAGCGGCTTGCTGCTGGGCATCGTGCTCAGCGTGTTGTTTCCGGGACTCAATCGCTTTCGCAGCATCGCGGGCTTGGCGGAACGAATCGATCATGGCGCGATCTTTTGCGGCGGTCGATTGCGCGTACACGGAGGTGGCGCCGTCTTGTTGAATTGTCCCCGCCGATGTGGCAACTGGATCGGTGCCTGCATTGCGGTACATCGATGCCGCCCGCAGCGCGAGGGTGCGTTGCACCGCGGCAACTTTGCCGTTCGCGGCGACGGCATCCTGAGCCGCAACGGCGATCTCTTTGCGGAGTTGCGCGACTTTGTAGAGCGCTGCGTTGTATTGCTCATCTAGCAATGAGATCTGGTCGCCGTTTTTTTGCATCTGCGAAACGATGCTGGCGGCCTTGGCTCGCTTGCTCGCGATCGTGTCGGCGGACGCGCTGCCAGGGATGAGGGCTGCACCACCGATACAAGCCAGCAGCGCCGAAGCAGCAATGAAGTGGGCATTGAACGGGCGAAACGCGCGCCTGGTTCCATTGCTAGGCGTTGAATCGCTACCGGTTGGAGTGTCACGGGTTGCAGCGTTACGAACGGATTCCGTCGAACGTCGAATCATGAAAACGAAGCCTTTGTTGGCGTGCAGCGAGCGGACTGAGCTCGCCTACAGACAGCAGCAATATCGGCTGAACCGTCGCGAATATGTGCGGACGCGCTGGGGGCGGCCGGGAGAGCCGAAGCTTCCACCAGGCTCGACCGACCGGCACCAAAGAAAGGCACCCGGAGGGCGTTGCGAACGGAATCCGTCGAACGTCGAGTCATAAGAAAAGCGTATGAACATTGGAGGTATCGCAACATTCGTACAGTCGAGACCGTAGCAGCGTTTGTGAGTTGGCGCTCGGTCGACTCACAAAAAACCCTCTGACCAGGGGTTTAAACTGGGTCTTGCAATGGCACAATTGTGCTTAAATTGCCCATCCTGGTGATGGCGCTGGCGTGCCCGCGCCGGTCACAACCGGCGAGCTCCAATGTACGTGTTTGGCGATACCGTCGGCGACCTTTTGCCATGCTGTCGGGCTCCAACCCTGGGCCGCAGCGACCAGTGTGGTGTCCTGGCGGAGGTGCACAAACGCCGGGGCGCGGTCCAAACTGAGGCTGGACGAAAGCGCTCCATCGGGGTCGCAGAACGTGAGGTAATCGTCGGCGATGTTGCCCAAAATGCGCCGCGTGATTGCCGCGGTTGATGGCACCCAAACGGTAGTGCGCACGTCGGAATCGCCGAACGTGGCGTAAATCCGTTTGATGACAGGCACAAAAGCGGCAGCTTCGGCGCGCGATGGCAACAAGATGATTGCCAGGTTAAAGGTTGTTGCCCAGTCGTCGAGCGTGTGGGTTACACCCGCCAAGCTCGTGAGCTCGAGCGACGGATTGGGATTCTGCGCCATGGCGAAAACGATAGCGCCGAGCGGCGTACCGCCCGCGATGCTGCTACTTGCGATGCTGTTGCTTGCGATGCTGTTAACCAAACCCGATGGCCTTGAGCATCGACGGTGGCATTTCGTCACGGCCCGCTTTGAGTAAGGCTGATCGTTCGATATTGATTGGGTCGCGCTCAACGCGTTCGATCCAGCTATCCCAGGGTCCATTCGGAATGACGCCGTCCACACAGTGGCGCAAGTACTGCGCGAGCAACGCGCAGTCTTGGGCACGGCCGATGGGGCCGTGGCCGGGCACGATCATTTCCGCGAAATCGCCAATCACATCCAGGGTCGCGGCCCAGGTTGCCGGATCGCCCTGAAACGCGAGCGGCGTCACCCCGAAAAAGCACAAGTCGCCGGCGAACAACACGTCGGCGTCTTCGATCAGGACCATGACATCGCCGCTGGTGTGACCGGTCGCAGGCAGCAGCTCGATACGGTTCGTAAGCGGGGCGCCATCGGTGACGAGATGCGTCACGGGCCGACAACCGAGCTCGGCAATTTCGTCGAATTGGTCAGCAAAAGCGGACATGAATGTCTTGTAGGAATCGATCGGCATCTCGGTGTAATCCAGCAAATCGCTGGTTTGTTGGGATCCGTAGACCGCGGCGTTTGGGAACGCGCGTGTCCCACCGACATGATCGATATGCGCGTGCGTGAGCACCAAACGCCGAATTGGCATTCCGAGTTTGTGGACTGCGAGGGCAAACGGCTCCCACTGTGAACGGACCATCATGGTATCGATCACGGTGATGCCGTCGTCGTCGATGACCGCACCCGCATTACTCACGCCCGATTCCCCACCCGGCTGTAGCCACACAAACACGCCATCGGCAACCTCAACCAAAGCATTGTGTGCGACATCCAGACCCATCCCCACAAGTTACCTGTGTCCCATTGGTGTTCCACCGGTGGAACACCAATGGGACACAGGGGGTTGGGGTTGGGTCTGGCTGGGTTGGGCTGGGTTGGGGGCGCATCTGTACCCTTTCGGGCATGTCAGAACGCAGTCGCAGTCTTCCTCGTCGGTCGTGTCTCTCGGTTCCTGGATCGAGCGAAAAGATGTTGGCCAAAGGGCCGAATATCCCCGCCGATATGACCTTTCTCGACCTCGAAGATGCCGTTTCGCCACTTGAAAAAGAAGCCAGCCGGCCCAAGGTCGTCGATGCGATTCGCAACCTTCCATGGGATGATCGCGTGCTGTGCGTGCGCGTCAACGCGTGGGATACGAAATGGACTGCCTTCGACGTGATCGAGGTTGTCGGCAACGCCGGCGAACGGCTCGACGAGATCATGTTGCCGAAAGTCCAGAGTGCGGCCGAAGTTGTAGCCATGGACTTACTGCTCACCCAGGTTGAAGAACGCGCCGGGTTGCCCAAAGGCCATATCGGCATCGAAGCCCAGATCGAAACTGCACGCGGCATTATCAATGTCGAAGAGATTTGTGCAGCATCACCGCGAATCGAAACGATCATTCTTGGCCCCGTCGACATGAGCGCGTCGATGGAAATGCCGTCGCTGTCGGGCGGATTGCACATCCCGGATTATCCCGGCGACTACTTCCACTATGTCTTTGTGAAGATCTTGATGGCCGGGCGTGCCAATGGCCTCCAAGTGATCGACGGCCCGTACGTGAAGGTCCGCGACCCTGAGGGATTCCGCGAATTCTGCAAACGCGCGCAAATTCTTGGCTACGACGGCAAGTGGGCGTTGCACCCCGATCAGGTCACGATCCTCAATGAGGTCTTTGGTGTTTCGCAAGAACAATTCGATCGTTGCTGCGACATCTTGGAAGCCTACGAAGCGGCCACGACGCAAGGCGATCGCAAAGGTGCCGTCATGTTCGGCGACGAAATGATTGACGAAGCTTCACGCAAAGTCGCGATCAAACTGCATGCCCGCGGTGTTCGTAACGGTTTGGTGCGTTCCGCGGAGTAGTCGCCGTCATCTCGTGAGCGCTCATTGATCGCTCGCAGTTGTCGATCTAACTGGGGTGACGTCTCGTCGACTGCCCCGCGTTCGGACCCCCCGGCCCCGAACTCAATTCGGTTTTACGCTTGCCGAGCTTCTCGTCGTGATCAGCGTGCTCGGGATTGTTTCGAGCGTTGTCGTGTTTTCGGTGGGTGGCATCAACGACCGTGGTCAAAACGCTGCTTGTTCCACTGATGTCCGCGTCATGTCAACAGCCGAAGAGGCGAACAAGGCCGAATTCGGAGGCTACGGGCTCGAAACCGATCTCGTCGCCCACAACCTGCTCGACAAGATCTCGGACCTGCACGACATTCAGCTGAACTACCCCGCAGGAGCGGGTGCGGGCGCCGTAGCTACGAGTTACACGATTCTCAATGTTGGTGTGTGCGCGCCTGCTGTTGCGACGACGCTCGGAGGTGCCACCACGACGACCGCCGTTGCGACGACGACAACGTTGGGAGCGTCGAGCGCTGGTGGGGGCCCCGCGGGTATCTCGTTAAAACTGGTCGATACCGCAAACAACGGCCTCCCGGGCGGAAGCCCGGCGTATATGTTGGCGACGCAGGGCTATTGGGTTGGTATGGCGGTAACTGCTGCGAACGGTCTGAGCACCGCGAATAGCCCGGCGGGTACATACTCCTTGCGGGTTGACTACCGCGGCCAAAATAATTCCTTTGGCCCGACAGCAATGAACTCCGGTGATATCGCGACGTTTGGTGTCGCGGACGTGACCGTGCGGCTGACCGGCGCGACTGGAGCTCTGGCGTCCGCTTCGATTGCGCATTTGGGTAACGACGGCTATTGGGTCGGCGACGGCAACACTGATTCGACCGGCGCCCTGACCCTAAAGGTGCTCCCCGGCAGCTACTCGTTTCGGGCCGATTTTCTGGGCCAGACCAACACGATGACGAACATCGTGGTTGCGGGAAATCGCAATGTCGACTTCCCGTTGGCGTCGGCAACTGTGCGATTAACGGGCGGTTCTGGTGGGTTGGCCGCCGCTTCGATTGCGCATTTGGGTAACGACGGCTATTGGGTCGGCGACGGCAACACATCGAGTAGCGCGACGGCCACCTTTTACCTTTTTCCGGCATCGAACTACAGCGTTCGGGCCGACTATCTGGGCCAGACCTCGACGCAATCGGCAATCACGATCGTCGCGCCCACGACCACGGTCGATTTTGTGTTGACGACGGTTTCAGTGAACCTCACGGGTAGTGGAGGCAGTATCGGTTCGGCGTCGATCGCACATTTGGGTAACGACGGCTATTGGGTTGGGGACCCAGCAACGAATAGCAGTGGCGTATCGACCTTTTTTCTCCTCGGGGGAACGGGCTACTCCTTCCGTGCTGATTTTCTCGGGCAATCCAACTCGCAATCGAACGTGACGATCGCCGGTGCGACGAGTGCTGTGAACTTCGCGTTGACGACAGTATTGGTGCGCCTCACTGGTGTCGTGGGCACTCAACCCGCGGCCGCCGTAGCGCATCTCGGTAACGATGGCTATTGGGTTGGTGATGGCAATACCGACGCGAACGGTGTGGTTTCGATTGTGATGCTACCCAGTAGTACGTATCAATTCCGCGCCGACTTCCGCGGCCAAACCGCAGCGCTTACCGGTGTTGTGGTGACGAGCGCGACGAGCACCGTCGATTTTGCACTCACGAACCTTGCGATTTCGGTTACCGACAAAGGCACGCCGATCGCGGGGTCGGCAGTGTCAATGACTGCAAACGATGGGTACGCCGTTAGTGCCGGAACGACCGATGCCAAGGGCATTGTGAATGTCTTGGTTTTGGCCGGAACGTACAACGTTTCCACGGTGTTTTCATCCAACACAAAATCGCAATCGGTGACGATGCCGGGTGGCAGCGCCACGCTCGCGTTCTAGCGCATCGGTTTTAGCGCATCGGCACTAACGCGAAGCGAGCGCGTTCTCCGCGAGCCGGCGCGCGATGACCCGCAAACACAACGTTTCGTCCGCGCCTTCAAAAATCGAAAGCACGCGTGCGTCCACGAAATAACGCGACACTGGGAATTCTTCTGCGTAGCCCATGCCGCCGTGAAGCTGCATTGCCTCGCGCGTCACCCATTCCGCGGCCCGACATACGTAAGCCTTCACCATGGATGCTTCCAGTGTGCCTTCACCATTGGCCATCATCTTCGCTACCGCGTAGGAGAATTGTCGGCCAGCCTGAATGAGCGCGGCCATGCGCGCGAGTTTTGCTTTGGAAAGCTGGTAGTCGAAAACGGGAGTGCCGAAGACGTTGCGATCTTGCGCGTAAGCCAGCCCGGCTTCGAAGGCAGCTTGCATGAGCCCAACCGCGCGAGCCGCGGTCTGCAAGCGGCCGTTTTCGAAGCCGGCCATCTGCAAATAGAAGCCTTTGCCGAGACCGCTTTCTTCGCCGATCAGATTTTCGGCGGGAACGAACCAGTTATCGAACGCGACTTCGTAGCTGTGCATGCCGCGGTAGCCGATCGTGTCGATCGCTCGACCTTCCAATTTACCCCCGTTTTCTTGAGAGAATTCGAAGTGGTGGCCGGTGGCTTGCGGTTTTTCAACCAGAAAACACGATAACCCGCGATGCCCGATTGAGCGGTCCGGGTTCGTGCGTGCGAGCACCAACAAAATCGTGGCGCGGCCCGCGAAGGTACACCAGGTCTTGACTCCGTTGATGACGTAGCCGCCATCGACACGAGTAGCCGCAACGTTTACGCTGGCAACGTCCGAGCCGAAATCCGGTTCGGTCACCATGATGCCTGCGAGGAGTTCGCCGCTCGCAATCCGCGGTAACCATTGTTGTTTTTGCGCTTCGGTACCGCCAGCTACCACCGCGCGGGTCAGGATTTCGGGGCGCGTAATCAGCGAACCACCGATACCGAGCGAGGCGCGCGATAGTTCCTCGGTCGAAACAACCATCCCCATGTAATCGCTTTCGCCGCCGGTCGCGAACCCGTCGTATTCCTCCGGTACGGACAATCCGAATCCGCCGATCTCGGCGAGGGCTTCAAGGATCGACTCGGGAACATCCGCGTTCGTGCGGTGAACGTGCTCCGCGTGAGGGCGAACTTTGTCGTCACCGAGGCGACGGAACGTTTCGGCAACGAGTTCAAACTCGTCATCGAGATGATTCGGGCCGGTGCCGGACGTTGCAACCACGTCGCCGAGCGATTCGAGAAACGCGGGCGATCGATAGCGCTCGACGAACGCCATTGCGGTGGCGAGATCTGCGATCGACGAACCCCAAACGTCGCTGCGACCGAGCAGACGAGTCCCGAGGTCCCAGAGGGCATCCGCAATGTACGCGCACGAAAGCTGGGCTTCGACGCTTCCGTGTTCGGCGTATCCCAACATCACCTTGGAACCTTCAACGGCCGCGGCGCCGTGGGCAAGCTCATACGCCAACACCTGATGCTGATCAAGCTTGTCGACCGAAATGCGCCCGCCATCTTCGGCCAGTGTGGCGAGGCGTTGTGCAGCTCGTTCGATGATGGGGGTCGCAGCATCAACGGCTTGGCGAGCGGCAAGCAGCGCGGAAGGAGCATCAAAAGTTTCGGCCATGGCCGCAAAGATTAGAGACTGTGGTCGTGTAGCGATGTATTCGGTGCCTTGGCGTTATGGGCCCGTGGTTTGTGTCGTCGTGGTCGACACGTGGCTCACGGTCGTGGTGGCTTTGGCCGCGCTCGTAGTGGAGGCGTGGTTCGTTATGGTTGTCGTGCCCGAACCTACTGTCGTGCTCGACGTCGACGCGGTCGAGCTGCTTGTGCTGGTCCCGTGATAGCTCGTGGTTGTCGTGGAATATCGCGGATAGGTGTGGTTGGTATACCCAGGGATGCTGCCACCGTTTTGTTCGATCGTCACGCTGATCGGTTTGCCGCCGGATTGTTTGGTAATGGACCACTGCGTATCGAGGAGCTGCGCCACTTGAAACGCGAGCCAATCGGCACCGTCGTTGTTGAAGTGAACGCCATCGCCAATGCGCACCCACACGTTGGTTTTATGCAGCGCCGGCATATCGATACGGTTGGTGTAGTGGAGATCTGCATCGGCGAACATCGTGTATGCATCGATAAACACAACGTTTTGGTGATGGGTTGCTTCATCGGCCATCAGCTCACTCAGCGCCCGTGCACCGCGTTCGAAACCGTTGGGTCGCATCGGGGGAGGGCCAACCCAATACACGGTGCGGTGCTGCGGGCCACCGAGAAGGTCCATCATCTCGCTGACGCGGCGGCGGTATTCCGGAGTCCAGGTGTCGGCGTTTGAAGTGACGACGCCGGTGTCGTTGGCTCCGATCATGAAGATCGCCACGTCTGGGTTGTTCTGCGACATTTGTAGTGGAGCTCGCTGGGGCCAATTGCGCAGACCGTGATCATGCAATCCTGACCCAACGCGAAAATCCACGGTGACTTTGACGATGCCCGAAGGCGAGAGCGCATTTCCGAGCGACGGCCCGAGTTCTCCAGAAAGGGAGTCGCCGCCGACCCACACGCGCAACGGAGTGTCGTGGCTCAGTGGGCGCGGAGGATTGTGCTGCTTGATGACATCGATGATCGATTGCGGCTGCTTCGGCTTGGTGTGGATGGTCGTGGTTTGTCCTGGAGTCGTCGACGGCGATGTCGCGGGAGTCTTGGCGTCAGCGTTGGTATGTAGCGTGTATGCGGTCGCCGCTCCGGCTCCGAGCACAATGACGACGCTTACCGCGATGAGCGCGTTACGGCGAACGTGCCATACGCGAGCCGTTTCGCGGGCGCGACGAGTTGGTGGAATTTGGTCGCTCATTCGCTGCGGGATCGTAGTTGGCGACGGTCAGCCCGGTCAGTCAGCGGTTGTGAAGTCGTCCGGTTGCTGTAGCCGCAGAGCGGTCCGGCCCGGTTAGAGCAGGCTCCCGCCGAGCTGCGTTCGAGTGAGCTCGGCGTACATTCCATCAAGCTCGAGGAGCTCGCGGTGGCGCCCCTGTTCCACGATCTGGCCGTGATCGATCACCAGAATCTGGTCAGCATCGACGACGGTCGAGAGCCGGTGCGCGATCACGATCGCGGTGCGGTTCGTGAGCACAGTTTCGAGAGCGCGCTGGATCGCGGCTTCGGATTCGGAATCTAAGTGTGCGGTTGCTTCATCAAGGATGATCACCGTCGGATCTTTGAGTAGCACGCGTGCGATCGCGAGGCGTTGCTTCTCTCCACCCGACATGCGATGTCCGCGTTCGCCGACGATGGTGGCCAATCCCTCGGGCAGCGACTTGACGAGGTCGTCGATGCGTGCTGCTTCGAGTGCGGACCAAAGTTCCGCATCGGAGGCGTCTGGTTTTGCGTACAGCAAATTTGAGCGGATGGATTCGTGAAACAAATGCGGGTCTTGGGCCACAAATCCGATCGTGTCGTGCAAGGACTCTTGGGTCACGCTGCGAACGTCAACACCATCGATGAACACTGCGCCTTCAGTTGCTTCGTGGATACGGGCAATCAACATGGCGATCGTGGTTTTGCCCGCGCCACTTGGCCCGACGAGCGCGTACGTCTGTCCGGCTTCGACCGTGAACGAAAGGTCGTTCAGGATCCAATCGCTGGGGCCTTGATCAGGGTTCCCGGTTCCTTCGAGTGAGGCAATGGAAATCTCCGATGCGGGAGGGTGACGGAAACGAACATGTGAGAACTCGATGCGTCCAGTGGGTGATTGCAAGACGGCAGCATCCTCGCGATCGGCGATCGAGGCAGGAAAGTTCAGTACCTCGAAGACTCGTTCAAAACTCACCATCGCGGTCAAAACATCGACGCGTGTATTCGTAAGTTGCGCGAGCGGTTGGTAAATCTGGTTCACGTACAAAAAGAATGCACCGACCGTGCCGGTGCTAATCGTCTTGTTAATTGCGAGGCGACCGCCGACCCAATAGACCACCGCGGTTCCAACCGCGGCCACCAGCCCAAGCACGACGAAAAGGACGCGTGAGTACATCGCGGACTTCACGCCGCTGTCTCGAACACCTGCCGCTCGGCTCGAAAAAGCTGCGCGTTCGCGGTCGCGGTGCCCGAATAGTTTCACGAGTAACGCTCCCGACACGTTGAACCGTTCAGCGGTCATCGTGTTCATCTCTGCGTTGAGCGTCATCTGTTGGCGCGTGATGCGCTGCAACGGCGGGCCGATTCTTCGGGCGGGGTAGATGAATGCGGGGAGCACGATGAGGGTCAAGATTGTGAGGCGCCACTCAAAGGCAACCATCACCGTCAATGTGACCACCAAGGTAATGACATTCGAAACAACCGTCCCCAGGGTATTCGTCACGGCTTGCTGCGCACCGATGACATCGTTGTTCAACCGTGACTGCAACGATCCAGTTTGGGTACGGGTAAAAAATGCGACCGGCAAACTTTGTACATGATCAAACAACGCAACTCGAAGATCGTGGATCAACCCTTCGCCGATACGAGCCGAGAGCCAGCGCTGCAACAGCGATAACGCTGCGTTCGCAATTGCGAGAATGACGGCTCCGACCGCCAATGTAGTGACCAATGAACGGTTCGAATGCGGGATCGCGTTGTCCAGCAGCGATTTGAACAACAACGGCGGCAATACGCCCGCGATTGACCCCGCGATGACCGCAATGACGAAACCGATGACGGCACGCCGATACGGTTGCAAAAAGACGAACACCCGAGCCCAAACAGTGCGGTCAATGCGTTTGGCCTTGAGACCTTTACGGTCGTGGCGGAAGCTCATCGCAGTCATGTGATCCATCGCTGCGCACCGTAGTTGGAGGCTTCGAACGAATCCTGTGCGAGACTCCAAGCCATGTTCACGCCAACTGATCCTGAGGTGCGCGCCGAAGTCATCGAGACGGTGCGCAAGTTTGTAGCCAAGGAAGTCATTCCGGTTGCTTCTGAGCTTGAGCGCGCTGACACGTACCCAGAAGCGATCGTGGAACAAATGAAGGGCCTCGGGCTATTCGGGGTCATGATTCCGCAGGAATACGGCGGCTTGGGTCTGGATTTGCTGACCTATATCGGCATCATTGAAGAGCTCGCATACGGATGGATGTCATTGTCGGGTGTCGTGAACACGCACACGATCGCGGCGATCATCATCGAGATGCAAGGCACAGACGCGCAAAAGCAGCGTTGGCTACCGGGGCTCGCGCTCGGCGAACCGCGCGGTTGTTTGTCGCTTTCGGAAGCCGACGCCGGCACCGATACCCGCAACATCTCCTGCAAAGCCGCCCTCGACGGCGACGAATACGTCGTGAACGGGACCAAAATGTGGGTCACGAACGGTGAGCGCGCGGGCCTGGTGGCCCTTGCCGCCCGCACCGAAGAGGGCATCTCCTGTTTTATGGTCGAAAAGGTTACGGGATCTCGTTCGGGCGGCATCGAAGTATCAAAAAACGTCGGCAAACTCGGGTACAAAGGGGTCGAGACGGTCGAGATGATCTACACCGATCATCGCATTCCCGCCGACGCACTGATTGGCGACGCTGGCCGCGGATTGGGCTACTTCCTTTCGGCGTTAGAAATTGGCCGGATCAACATCGCAGCACGAGCGGTAGGGGTCGCTCGAGCGTCGTTTGACGCAGCCTTGGCGTACGCGAAGCAGCGCCACACGATGGGTAAGCCAATCGCAGAACACCAATCGATCCAGATCAAACTCGCCGATATGGCGACCCGCCTCGAAGCCGCCCGGCTGCTCACGCTCAGCGCGGCAGAGAAGCGACAAGCCGGCGAGCGCGCGGATGTCGAAGCTGGGATGGCAAAGCTGTTCGCTAGCGAAGCAGCCTTCGAAAACGCCACGGACGCGATGCGCATCCACGGGGGAGTCGGCTACACCACCGAATTGCCCGTAGAACGATATTTCCGTGACGCTCCACTGATGATCATCGGCGAAGGCACCAACGAGATCCAGCGCCTCGTGATAGCTCGGGGCCTCCTGTCGCGGTCGTAGTCGTTGCGACAGCCCGGTGCTCCGGCGGGCTCGATTCCCCCGTTTATGCTCGTCGCGGGCACAATCGCGATTATGACGATTCACGAACGCCCCTTTGGCCGCTGCTTCGAAGACTTCGAAATCGACGACGTCTACCGCCACTGGCCCGGCAAAACCATCACCGAAGCCGAAGACCACCTGTTTTGCATGATGACGATGAATCACCACCCGCTGCACACCGACGAGTGGTTCGCCGAACAATCGTCGCCGTTCAAAAAAAACGTCGTCGTGGGCAACCTCGTGTATTCGATCGTGCTCGGCCAAAGCGTCCCCGATGTGAGCGGCCAAGCAATCGCGAACCTCGAAATCGAGACCTTGCAACACAAAAAACCTACTTTCCACGGCGATACGATCTATTCCGAGACCCGAGTCCTCGACAAAAAAGAATCGTCCTCCAAACCCGACCGCGGCATCGTGACTGTTGAGACCTTCGGCTACAACCAACGGGGCGAAGAAGTCTGTTACTTCCGGCGCCGCGTCATGGTCTGGAAAAAGGCCTCAGCACCAGCCCGCCAACGGCCCTATTGATTGCGCGTGTCTTTTGCGCCTGCTTCGCCTGGCGCTGCGAGTGGCTCCGCCCCCATGTTGCTCATTCTTCGCTCCTGGGCTGCTGCCGCCACCGCCTTGCTCCGCGGCGGCGCCCTGGCGGGACGCTCCCTGTTGGATTGGTCGGTCGACTCGCCTTGCTCCGCGGCGGCGCCCTGGCGGGACGCTCCCTTCTTGGGTGACGGGGGGCGCAGTTGGGGCTGGGTTGCTTTGTAAATCGTCGATCGGTCGGTAGTGTCGGGGCTATGACTGGCTCCGGGGGGATCCGCGTGACATTTTGGGGCGTACGGGGCTCTACCCCGTGCGCTGGACACCAATACGCCCGTTACGGCGGGAACTCCTCGTGTGTCGTGCTCGAAGTCGACGGTGAGGCGCCGATTGTTTTTGATCTCGGCACTGGTCTGCGCCCTTACGGCGAGGCGCTCGGCGGCGCTGCCCATCCTTACCGTGCGACCATGTTGTTGACTCACCTGCACTGGGATCATGTTCAGGGGCTGCCGTTTTTTACACCGCTGCAACACCCAGATTCACTCGTCGATATTTACGGTCCGACACAAGCCGACGCTGAACTCGGCGTGGTGTTTTCAGGGATGATGCAACCGCCATACTTTCCGATCACGCATGAACAACTCGCGGGCGATATCCGCTGGCACGGAATCGTCGACGACGACTTTCCCGCCGGCAACGCGAAGATCCGCGCTCGCAGCGTTCGTCACGTCGGCGCGACGCTTGGTTATCGCGTCGAATGGAACGGCGCGATCGTGGTCTATATCTCCGACCACGGCCAAGGCTGTGGCGCACCCGATTGCGACGACTTTGTGCCTCCCGATGTGTTGGAGCTCTGCGATGGTGCGGATCTCGTGATCCATGACGCCCAACACACCGTCGATGAATTCGAAGCAAAACGTGCGTGGGGTCACTGCACTAATGAGTACGCGCTGCTGGTCGCGCAAAGCGCGCGTGCGAGGACGCTCGCGCTGTTTCATCACTGTCCGAGTCACAGCGACGACAAGATTGACGAAATGCTGCGTTCGACCCAAGAATTGAGCGCTCGCGTGAACGGCCCCCGTATCATTGCCGCAGCCGAAGGAACTGTGCTGACGATCGGGGCTTGAACAATGTGTGACGAGTCGATAGGGGTCCAATGATGAGCGACCTCCAGCGTGGGTTGGCGCCCGACGGCGCCACGATGCGAACCGTGATGGGCCATTTTGGGACCGGTGTAACTGTGGTGACGGCGATGGTTGATGGCGAGCCGATCGGCATGGCGTGCAATTCGTTTACCTCGTTGTCGCTCGAGCCCGCGCTCGTGCTGTTTTGTGCCGCGAAATCATCGAGCACGTGGCCGAAGATCCAGGTCGCGAAGCACTACTGCGTCAACATCCTCGCCGAATCTGGCGAAGAGCTTTGCCGGACTTTCGCGATGAAAAGCGCAGCCGAACGCTACGACGGTGTGGGGTATGCGCCTGCCATTACCGGTGCGCCCGTTTTAAATGACGCGTTGGCCTATATCGATTGTGAAATCGAGAGTGAATACGACGGCGGGGATCACGTCATCGTGGTCGGGCGGGTCGTGGAGCTGGGGTACCGCGACGGCGCTCCACTGATGTATTTCCGTGGCGGATACGGCCGATATTCAGTGTGAGCTTCGGTATCGCCATCGCGCTGATCTCACGCGGGGTCCTTGCTGGTGTGTTTGGCGTCTCCGCGGTGGCGAAATTTCGCGACCGAACCGCCACTCGCGCCGCGCTGCGCGCATCGGGTCTCCCCGAGAATATGGATCGCAGCCTCGCCATAATCGAAGGCTTCACCGCGTTTGGTCTCGTGATGGAGCGCCACACTGCCTGGTCGGCGTTCGTTGCCTGCACGCTGTTGACTGCATTCACCGTATTTGTGATCGTGCAACTGCACAGCGGCAATCGAGCGCCGTGTGCGTGTTTTGGAAACGCGGCTATGAGCCGACCCACCGACGGATTGACCGTCGCTCGCAACCTGGCCCTGGTGGCGATGGCTGTACTCGCAACCGGGTCGACGGGACGAGACCAGTGGTTGGTCTGGGCCGTCGCGGCAGTCGTTGCCGGCGTTATGAACGCCGTGAGCGCAGCAGGTGCCAGAGCGGCTCGCTGAGCCAAAAGCCAGCCGCGGCTTCAAGTGTCATTGCTCCTGCGATCAACAATGCCAGGAAACGAGCAATGGTCGTGAACCCGATGAACATCACAATCGTGGCGATCAAGAGCGCGATCGAGAGCATCAAATCATCGGTTCGAACCGCAGTCATTGGCATATGGGTGCCGAGTTTGCGCAGCCGGGGTTGAATCAACAGTTCAAAGGCAAGGCCCAATGGTCGGATATCCCATTGAGCGACCATTGTTGCCGTCACCGAGATCGCAACCAGTGCAGTCACAAGATCCCGACCCCAGACGTAGCCACTCAGCAACAAGATGGACCCCACGGCGCGTTCGAACCGGAGCTGGCGTTCGTCGAGCCCCTTGGGCCCGTTGCTGCGTGTATCGCCCATCGACGGCCAGGCTACCCGAGCGTGAAATGGGTTACACCCGCGATATCTCCAGTTTCTTTGCAGTTTGGTCGTTGTTACGTTGAACGCCACAAAGTCGTTACGCCAGGAAGGGGATTCTTGTGGCGGATGTAGCTCCCGATGCCGCGCTAGCTCCACGGATCGATTCAGGTTCGTTGGGTGGTCGCACAAACGATGTCGTTCGAAATGTGCGCGACGGACTCGACGTTGCTCGTTATCGAGAAGCGACTCGACAACGCAAACTCTCAAAGTTCATGTGCCCGCTGCTCGGTCTCATGGGCTATCTCTGGTGGCGCGTGCTCGCGGGATACTCGCTGTTGCCGTTTGAATTTCGCTACACGGCACGGCTCCAAGAGCTGACGCCCGGCATCGTATTGGTTGGGCTGTTCGGTGTGATTCTCATCGTGCCGATGCTCACCGCGGGTAAATCACCGCACATTCGCTACCAGGCATCAGAAATCAATACGGGCTTCGACGACGTTGTTGGCCTTGGTCTCATTAAAGACGAAGTGATGCACACCCTTAATTTGTTCCTTGCGTACCGCACGTTTCGCGAACAAATGGGTGGGAATCCCCGCAAAGCAATGTTGTTCGAGGGGCCTCCAGGAACCGGCAAGACGTACATGGCGAAAGCCATGGCGCGTGAAGCTGGGGTGCCGTTCCTGTTCGTTTCGGCAACGTCGTTCCAAGCAATGTTCTACGGCCAGACGAGTCGCAAGATCCGTTCCTATTTCAAAGAGCTTCGCAAAATTGCTCGCGAAGAAGGCGGCGCTATTGGTTTCATTGAGGAAATCGATGCGATTGCCGGAGCCCGCTCCGGTGTGAGTCGATCAGTCTCACACCGCGTCGCGGAGGGCATGGGGCAACTCGTCGGCATGCGCGCCGATCGTTCAGGCAACATGGCCGAAGGAATCTCCGGCGTTGTGAACGAACTGCTGGTGCAGCTGCAATCGTTTGATGAACCAACGCGCGGTGAGCGGATGCAAAGTTCGGTGATGAACTCAATCAATAAATTCCTGCCGGAAAAACTTGCGCTACAACGGAAGCCTTCGGAAGTTCCGAACATTTTGATCATCGGCGCCACGAACCGTGCCGATGATCTCGATCCCGCACTGTTGCGTCCTGGCCGGTTTGATCGTTCAATTCACTTCGATAAACCGGGCCGTTCTGGCCGTCGTGAAATTATCGATTACTACCTCGACAAAAAGATGCACGACCCCGAACTCGATCGCGAAGAGCGGCGCGAACAACTCGCGGCGATGACGATCGAGTACACGCCGGTGATGCTGGAGCACCTTCTCGACGAATCGTTGGTGTGGGCGTTGCGCGATGGTCGCGGCGCAATGTCGTGGAACGACGTGAATCAAGCCAAACTCACCGAAGAAATTGGTTTGAAACAGCCGGTGGAATATACGCAACACGAAAAGGTCACGATCGCAACCCACGAAGCCGGGCACGCGGTCGTTGCCTATTTAATGGGCGGCGATACTCGCAAACTCGAGGTGTTGTCGATCATTAAGCGGCGCGGTTCGCTTGGCTTGTTGGCCCATTCCGATATGGAAGAGCGCTGGACGATGACCCGCTCAGAACTCATGGCATTTATCCACATTGCGATGGGCGGCATGACTGCCGAGGAGCTGTACTTCGGCGAAAGCGGCACGGGGCCCTCGGGCGATCTTGCGCACGCGACTTCGATCGCCTGCAAGATGGTCGGATCGTTCGGTATGGCCGGCTCGTTGGTGAGCTTTGAAGCCATTGAAACTGGGATGTTTTCGAGCGGCATCGTTGGCAAGGTCTTGGCTGATGACGATTCCCGCCGTACTGTCGAACGTATTCTCGATGGCGCGAAGGAGGAGGTTCGTGTCCTGCTCGATGCCAACCGCCCCTTGGTCGCAGCGTTGCGCGATGCGCTGTTGGAACGCAGTGAACTTGTCGGTGACGAAATCCTCGACGTGTTGCGATCTGCGCAACCGAACGAGCTCTGAACTAGCTCAGCCTTCGGCAAAACGGTCCGTCCCGACCAAAAAAGCGGTTAGCGGAGCTCGTGATCGAGAGATTCTCTGAGTAACAACAGGTCGTAGATTGCCTTCATCGTGCCGCCGAGAATGAGCGGCCAGCCGAACGTGGTGTGTTTCAGTAGATATCCAGCGAGCAGCGGGGTGGCCGCGGAGGCAAGGCTTCGGGGAACGTTGGTAACACTGGCCGCAGCTGCTCGCTCGTCGGGTTCCACAACGGCCATCACGAGGGCTTGACGCGCGGGAACATCCATGGCCGAAACCAACGATCGGATGACCAAAAACGTGATGGCCAGCCAGCCAATATTGATGATCCCGGCCCCAATGAGAAACATATTGGCGGGAAGGTGGGTGAAGACCATCGTTCGCACCAGCCCAAAGCGCGCCGCGAGTTTGGCCGAGATGAGCTGTGAGTAGGCGCTCAAGAAACCCGTGGTTGCGAGGACGCCGGCGACAACTTTGTCGTCGTAGTGGAACCGGTGGGTGAGGTAGATCACCAGCAAGGCCTGCACGACGAAACCGCCACCTGCGGCATCGAGGCTGAACAAACCTGAGAGTCGCATCACAATCTTTTTGGATTTGTGTAGCGGCGCTCGATTGTTCGTAGGTCGTTCGATACGCGGGAGGCCGCGATAGGCGAGTCCAGCGCCGATGGCCGCGAGGACGTAGATCAAAAAGGCGGACCGTTGAAACGTGGCGATGTCGTGATGGGACCGTTCGGCGAGATATTTCGGCAGCGCCGCGCTCAGGGCCCCCGCGGCCGCTCCCATTCCCCCGCTGAGGTTGTAGACCGCGAAGCGTTTCGTGCGTTCCTCGGCCGTGGTCAGGTCCGCGAGCACCGCTTGTTCCGTCGGCAAAAACAGCGAGACATCGCCGCCCGAAGGATTGAGAGTACCGACGACGGCAATCGCGAGGAGTGGCCAAAAGCGGTCCACGAGGGTGAAGCCAGTTCCGGTGAGGGCCATCAGGCCGCAGGAACTCAACAAAACGGTGCGAGCGGGATGACGGTGCCAACGCAAACCGGCGTACAAGGTGAGGGCCGCGGAGCCGATGAGCGTTCCCGTGACAATCGCGCCAATTTGCAGCGCACTGAATCCCAAACGGTCAAGGTACAAACCGAGCAACACGCTTGCGAACCCGTCGGCGTACCCGCGGATCAACCGCGCGGTGAGCAGCGGGCGAATCGATCCTGGCATTGCGAGGCACGGTACCGTCTCTTGGCAATGGCCAAAGTGACGAAGCGTTCCGAGGTGTTGGCTACCGCTGAAGCGGCGGTTGTTCTCTGCGGCACCGATGCGGTGGCGCTTGGCACGACCGCGGCTGCCTTGCGGGAACGTGGCCTGCAAGTTGCGATTGTGCTCGGCGAGCCAGACCCGGATGTGATCGTGGAAATGGTCAACGAGTTATTCCCTCGGAAGCCTGCTCCCACGGGCAAGTAGCTTCGGCACTTATGCAGGGTGATGATCGTGAACGTCGCCGTATTGGGTGGCGGGTCATGCGCGCTGCCATCCGACCGCATCGAGTGTGGTCGTGGGCCGGGATCGGTGCCGGATTGCTCTGGACGTTGGCCCGGGTTGCGATTCCGAAGCTCACTGGCCAAGCAATTGACCGCGGAGTGGATACGAAAAAGTACGGCAACCAATTAGCGATGTGGGTCGCGATTTTGGTAGTCGCGGGCCTTTTTCAGGCGTTATTCACGGGTTTACGGCGCTACGCGGCGTTTCGATTGGCATTGCGGGTTGAAACGGATTTGCGCATGAAGTTGGTCGCGCACCTTCAGCGGCTGCATTTTGCTTACCACGACGAAGCCCAAACCGGCCAGCTGATGGCCAACGCGAACTCCGATATTGCCCAAGTCAACAACGTTGTGTTGTTGATCCCGCTCACGATCGCCAGCACGCTCATGATGATTTCGGTCATTATCGTTTTAGTGCTTTCGTCGCCCGGGCTCGCGCTGTTCGCGCTTGTCGCGTTGCCGTTGTTGCAGATCGCAGCGACGCAGTTTTCACACAAGATGTTTCCGATCGGCACCGCGCTGCAAAACGAATTGGCGCAATACTCTGCGGTTGTCGAAGAGACGGTTACGGGCATTCGCGTGGTGAAGGGCTTCGGTGCCGAATCTCGCCAGATTGAACGGGTCGAAAAGGAAGCGGGCGGCGTGTTCGAACGCTCGATCGCGGCCGCCAAGCTTCGAGCCTGGTTCCTGCCGCTTATCGATCTTTTGCCGACGATCGGACTCGTTGGGATTCTTTGGTACGGCGGGCACGAAGTCATCCGCGGACACCTCAGCGTCGGCGAAATTGTTGCGGCAAATACGTACGTGTTGATGCTGATCTGGCCGCTGCGCATGCTGGGGATGCTGCTCGGGCAAATCCCTCGAGCGATCGCAGCCGCGGCTCGTATCGACGACGTTCTGGCTACGGATCCGGAGATATTCAGCAGCGTCCACGCGCGATCTTTACCGGACGGTGCCGGGCAAGTCGTGTTCAACGCGGTGACGTTCGGCTATGGCCATGGTCGTACGGTGCTCGATGAGCTCACACTGACCATTCGTGGTGGTGAAGCAATCGCGATTGTGGGCGCGACTGCTTCGGGTAAGAGCACCGTGGCCCGATTGATACCGCGTTTCTACGACGTCGATTCTGGATCAGTGGTGCTCGACGGCGTGGATGTTCGCGAGCTTCGTCTGCATGATCTTCGGCGCGCGGTTGGGCTGGTGTTCGAGGACACGTTTTTGTTCAGCCAGTCTGTGCGCGACAACATCGCGTTCGCAGATCCGCACGCTCCGACGGAAGCAATTGAACGAGCCGCTCGGCTTGCGGGTGCGCATGATTTCGTCACTGCGCTGCCCAGTGGTTACGACACATTGTTGGGTCAACATGGATACACGTTGTCGGGTGGGCAACGACAACGCATCGCGATCGCTCGTGCAGTATTGGCCGATCCTCGGGTACTGATTCTCGACGATGCGACCTCGTCGGTAGACCCCAGCAAAGAACACGAAATTCGCGCCGCGCTCGCTGAGGTGATGCAAGGCCGGACAACGATCATCATTGCGCACCGCCCAGCCACGATCGCGTTGGCCGATCGCGTCGTACTGCTCGCCGACGGCAAAATCGCCGCCGACGGTACTCACGAAGGTTTGCTCGAAACGTCGGCGCAATATCGAGAAGTGTTAGCCCGCGCGGAATCCGACGGGCAATCCGATGGGCAATCCGATGGGCAATCCGACGTCACGACTGGGGTCCATCCCGCAGGCGTGCGTCCGCCGGTTGCCGGTTCGCCGATCGCAGGTGCCTCGTGAGAGGCCAAGGCCACTGGGCCGACCTCGTACCCGACGCGGAATTGGGCCGCAGTGATGCCCAACGACTGCTGCGTCGATTGGCGGGCTATCTGCGTCCGTACCGAGCCAAGATTGTCCTCTCATCGATCTTGCTCATCGCGCAAGTCGCGGCCTTACTTGCCGGCCCGTCGTTGGTGCGGTGGGGCATCGATGAAGGGCTGCGGAATACCGCGGCGAGTCGGGCGCACCGTTTTGATGTCGTGACCCGCGCCGCGGTCATGTACCTAGTGCTCGCAGTCCTCGGTCTGTTCCTCGGGCGTGCGGTCACGCTGCTGATTGCTCGCATCGGCGAATCCTTTTTGCGCACCTTGCGCGGCACCGTCTTCAAACACTTGATGTCGTTGTCGATGGGCTTTTTCGAACGCGAACAAACCGGCAAACTGGTCGCACGCATGACAAGCGATATTGATGCGCTCCAGGAACTCATCTCGCAAGGCCTCGTGCTGCTCGTGCAAAACGTCTTGCTGTTCGTAGGTGCGGTCGTTGTGATCACGTTGTTGTCGTGGCAGTTGTCCTTGGCTGTGCTGTTGATTGTGCCACCCGTGTATTGGTCCTCGAAATGGTTTCGCAGAGTTTCCAATGATGCGTATCGCGAAGTGCGTGATCGCATTTCAGCGAATATGAGCACCTTGCAAGAGAGCCTCGAAGGCATTCGGGTTGTGCAAGCGTTCGCTCGTGAAGACCAGTTCACTAAACGTTTTGAAAACACCAACGAAGCACAGTTTGAATCGAACCTCACCACGGTGAAAATTTCGGCGAAGTACTTTCCCGCGGTTGAGTTCTCGAATGTCGCGGGTACCGCGATCATTCTCGGCTTCGGTGGGTACTTGGTGCATCGACACTTGGTGACGGTGGGTGTGGTTTCCGCGTTTGTGTTGTACCTGAACAATCTGTTTGAACCCATCCAACAACTGTCGCAGTTTTACAACACGGTGCAATCCGCGGGCGCCGCACTCGACAAAGTGTTTGGATTACTCGATACGAAACCCATGATCGTTGATCGTCCAGGAGCATTTGATCTGCCAAGCGCTGGCCTCGGAATCGTTGCCGAGGACGTTGCGTTTTCGTACGGGACCGGGATGGATCTTGTCCTGAATCGGGTATCGCTTGTGGTTGCGCCGGGCGAACGCCTTGCGCTCGTTGGGCCGACTGGTGCTGGGAAATCGACCCTTGCAAAACTGTTCGCTCGTTTTTATGATCCAACGTCGGGGGCTATCCTCATTGGTGGCGTCGACTTGCGCGACGCGACGATGGATTCGTTGCGGCGCACGATGTGTGTCGTGCCGCAAGAGGGTTATCTCTTTGCGGGAACGTTGCGCGACAACGTTCGTATCGGGCGGGTCGGGGCCGATGATGCTGCCGTCGATAATGCCGTGCGAGCTTTGGGTCTTTGGGATCGTTTCTCGGCGTTCGAAGGTGGGCTTGATAGCGAAGTGAGCGAAGGGGGAACGCGCCTTTCGGCTGGCGAACGACAATTGGTTTCGCTTGCGCGCGCAGCGCTAGCCGACCCCGCGATTCTGGTGCTTGATGAAGCGACCTCGAACCTGGATCCTGGTACCGAACAGGCGGTCGAGGCCGCACTTGAGTCGTTGATGCACGGCCGAACGGTCGTGGTCGTTGCGCACCGCTTGTCGACTGCTGAGCGTGCGGATCGAGTTGCGGTGATCGACGCTGGTGGTCTTGCCGAAATCGGTACGCACGCCGATTTGGTTGCTGCCGGCGGTCGTTACGCTGGATTGTTCGCGGCTTGGCGGACACACCAACAGCACTAGTGCACTGACAGAAGTTCAGTTGGTAATGCACCGGTCATGAACGCCGATGCCAGCGTCCTGCGTCCTTGTACTCGACGCCCTTGCCTCTCCGAATTCCACAAGGAATGTATGAGTCAGCACAGTAGTTATGTCTGAATCGGGCAATCGCTGCGATTTTGGGGCAATTGCGATCGCTTGATCCACGCCGAGACCTGCCGATGAGACGGAGTAGTCCCATCGATGCAGGCAGGTCATAAGTGGATGATGGCATGGACGAACTTCTCACGGAGTTCCTCATTGAAAGCTTCGAAAATCTCGATCAACTGGATCAGGATCTCGTCGCGCTTGAGCACGATCCGAACGATCTGGAAGTACTGAAGAGTATTTTCCGCACCATCCATACGGTCAAGGGCACGTGTGGGTTTTTGGGGCTCTCGATTTTGGAATCCGTTGCGCACGTTGGCGAAAACCTTTTGAGTCTGTTGCGCGATGGCGTTATGCAAGTTGATCGGCCAATCGCGGATGCGTTGATGGCGCTCACCGACGCGGTGCGTTCGATACTGGTGAACATCGAAGCGACCCAACATGAAGGCACGGAAACCTACGCAGACTTGATTGTGACACTGGAGCTGCTCGTGATTCGGGCGGAATCCGGTGAAGCTCAAAGTGTTGATGAAGCCGTATCGCCGGTCGCTGCTGAGCCTGCGATGCCGGAAGTCTTGGCGGTGCCTTTCATTCCGGTGCCCTTCATTCCGGTGCCCGAATATGAAGCGTCCCCGGTTGGAATGCGGGTCGGTGAATTGTTGGTCGAACAGGGTGTTGTGTCCCAGGTCGATGTTGCGATTGGCCTGATCAAACAAGAAGCGGGCGATCCGCGAAGAATTGGCGAGATTCTGACCGAGGCTGGCAACGTGACGGCCGAAGCCGTACATGCTGCGGTTGAAAGCCAGCAGGTGGGCAAGGCATCCGCGGCGGACGCAACCCTCAGGGTCGATGTTGCGGTACTGGACAAGCTCATGACGTTGGTCGGTGAATTGGTGCTGGCCCGGAATCAGCTGCTCCAGGTCGCCACGGTCAGCGAAGCCGCAGATCCGTTGCTCTACACGACGACCCAACGGCTCAACACAATCACGTCCGAGCTCCAAAACGGTGTGATGAAGACCCGCATGCAACCGATTGGGACCGTGTGGTCCAAGTTTCCGCGGGTCGCGCGCGATGTCGCCGCGGCGTGCGGCAAACAAGTACGCGTCGACATGGACGGTAAAGATACCGAACTCGATAAGACGATTATTGAAGCGATCAAAGATCCGCTGACCCACGTCATCCGCAACTCAATCGATCACGGCATTGAATCGCCTGAGGTTCGCGCTGAACGCGGCAAACCCGTCGAGGGTGTCGTGTTGCTGCGTGCCTCTCACGAAGGCGGCCAGGTTGTCATTGAAATTATTGATGACGGTGGCGGCATCGACGTCGGGCGAGTGAAAGCTAAGGCGATCGAAAAGGGGCTCATCGACGTCGCGACTGCGGCAACGATGTCTGAGCGCGACGCTACGAACTTGGTTTTTCTCCCAGGATTTTCGACCGCGGAAGCAGTCTCCAATATTTCCGGTCGCGGCGTGGGCATGGATGTTGTCAAGACGAACATCGAACGCATCGGCGGGACGATCGATCTGCACAGCGAGATGGGTGTCGGCTCGACGTTACGAATCCGGATCCCGCTCACGCTCGCGATTGTTCCAGCGTTGATCATCACGTGTGCGGGTGAGAAATTCGCCATACCGCAGGTAAGCCTCGTCGAGCTCGTGGGCTTGAACACGACTGCCCTGGCTCAGAGCATTGAAGACATCAACGGTGCGGCGGTGTACCGACTCCGTGGTCGGCTGCTCCCGTTGCTCGACCTTCGATCCGAACTCGGCTTCGAAGCCTCCCAACGAGAAACAGCAACGATTGTCGTGTTGAAAACTGACGATCGCGAGTTTGGACTCGTCGTCGATACGGTCAACGACACCGAAGAAATTGTGGTGAAACCACTTTCCGCGCAAATCGAAGCGATCCGGGTGTTTTCGGGTTGCACCATCATGGGTGACGGCAGAGTTGCGCTCATTCTTGATGTCGCGGGCGTTGCAAGCCGCGGCTCCGTGTCGTTCGAGGAGGATGCTGTAGCCAGCGATGGGGATGCTCTCTTGAGTCTCGACATCCGTCGCGACCGTTACATCGTGAGTGAAGTGGCGTTCGGTCGCCGGGTCGCGATTTCGTTGCTTGCCGTCGATCGGTTGGAGGAGATTCCTTCGGCCAGTATTGAACACGCCCAGGGCCGAGAAGTTGTGCAGTATCGCGGCGAGATTTTGTCGCTGGCCGATTTAGGCACTCTCACCGGAGCCGGATCCTGCGATCGCGGCGAAACCGTTCCCGTTGTGGTCTGCACGATTGGTTCGCAACGAGTCGGTGTCATTGTGCAACGAATTGTTGACATTGTGAGCGAACGCTTTGATTTTGAATCAGGCGGTGAGCACGGATCGCGAGGAGTACTCGGCAGTGCCGTTGTGCAAGGCGTAGTTACTGATGTCGTCGACATCGTCGCCGCGTTGGGTATTCCCGACGGAAACCCGACGAGTACTTCCGCTGAGATGGAGGCTTCCTATGTCTGAACCACGACAACTTTGCACGATGCGTGTGGGGCCCTATCTGTTTGGCGTGGATGTATCCCGTATCCAAGAGGTGATCGGTCATCAACCCACGACGCTCGTGCCGCTTGCCCCATCTGTCGTCGGTGGGCTCATGAACTTGCGTGGTCAAATCTTGACCGCAGTCGATCTTCGCAGCCGTTTCAATTTACCGGGTCGGGCAGCGAGCGAAGATGGCGAGCCCGCTGAGTCCACCAACGTCGTTGTGCAGACAAGTTCTGGCCCGGTGAGCTTGCTGGTCGACGCAATTGGTGAGGTGCTCGAAGTCGATGAACGACAGCGTGAAAGTACGCCGTCGACCGTCGACGAGAATACGCGGCGACTCGTGACCTCCGTGTACAAGTTTGATGGAGCACTGCTGCTGGAGCTGGATGTTGACCGTGCGGTTTATCTGACCGAGCACGTGCTACAGCACCTCGTCGGAGCTCGATAACCCCCGGTTTTTGCACGAAGCCGCCGCGCGTGCGACAGTAGGGGATTCCTACTGCTCGGAGGTACCCGATGGGTGTTGTTCGTTATGGTCCGCGTCCAGTTGAGGCGCGGCGTAATCGTGAAATGGAAGCGACGCGAGCCGAGATTTGGTCGACCGCGCTCACTGCAACTTGGGAAACGGATCCCGAAGTAATCGCGGCGATTCTGCCGCCGCCGCTTGCGCCCATCGCGGGCGAGCCCTTCGTGCGGTGCACCATCACGACCGTACAAATGCCGATCGGTCCGGCATTCGGCGCGGGTTGGCTTGGAGTACGCGCTCGTCATGGAGACGAAGTGGGCGAGTACCCGATTTTCATGCCCATGACTACGGAGCAGTCCGTTGTGGGCGGCCGCGAAAATTACGGCGAACCCAAAAAAATCGCTGATGTGCGCGCTACCCGCGACGGCGACACGGTGAGCGGCACGATCGAACGGATGGGCTTTCCGCTCATCGAGATCACTGGTCGCGTGAACGAAGTTCGTGAGCCGTACGAACTCGCTAAGCGCGACTTCTGGTTCAAATTTCTGCCGGCCGCATCTGGCGATGGTCTGGAAGATGATGGCTTTCTCGTCTACGGCGAAAAGACCGAAAAAGCTAGGACTTTTGAAGGCGTCGACGGCGTGGTGGTACTCAAAGATTCTCCGCTGGATCCCGTCGCCGATTTAGTGATTCGCCGCATGATCGACATCAATTGGACGGAACGGGCCTCAACCCAAGTTGGCGTGACCAAAGCGCGAGTGCCCGCTGCGGATCTCTTGCCCTACATGCATCAGCGGTATGACGATCTGTCGGTGTTGGGCAAGGGCGCAAAAGACTGATGGCTACGAACGACCCGTACACGATCATTTCGGCCGACGGTCATGCTGGCCTCACATGTGAGGAATACCGGCCCTATCTCGATCCTGCGGTGATGCCCGAGTTTGAAGTCTTCTTAGAGGAACGGTCGGCGAAACGCGCCCAAGACCTCAAGATGAATTACGACTACATCATGCACTGGGAAGGCGACCACGCCGAGGGTTTGCGCGGTGCCTTTGATGTCGAGCAACGCGACAAAGAACTTGATGCCGACGGTGTGAGTGCCGAAGTGATCTTTGCGGACGCAGACGCCATCACGGGGAACGCGTCGCCGCCGTTTGGGGCCGGGCTTTCTGCCGGTGAAATCACCGATCCGCGTTTGGCGTTTGCTGGCGCGCACGCACACAACCGGTTTTTGGCTGAACTCTGCGCGAATAGCCCGCATCGACGAGCCGGAATTGGCCTTGTGCCGATCTGTCATGGAGTAGACGAGTCGGTTCGCGAAATCGAGTGGCTTGCGCAACAACCAGGAATTCGCGGCATCATGATCCCTACGATGTGGCGGGACCGTACGCCGTACAACAATGCGAGTTACGACCCGGTTTGGGCCGCGTGCCAAGCCGCTCAGATGCCCGTCCACGTGCATTCCGGTGAAGCACCGCGCGAGGAGTACGGCGATCACATTGGTATCTACCTCGCCGAGGTGGTGTGGTGGACTCACCGTCCGATCGCGCACCTGCTCTTCAGCGGCGCGTTTGAACGGTTTCCCGGATTGAAGTTCGTCGTCACCGAAGGCGCGGGCTACTGGGTGATGGACATGAAATGGAAGTGGGATCAATATTTCGGTGGCGGTCACACCACCAAGAAGATGGCCGCCATGATGAAGGGCATCATCTCAAAGATGCCGTCGGAATATTTCGGCACGAACATTTTCATCGGCGCCTCGACGATGTCGAAAGAAGAAATTCGCCGTCGGCACTCGATAGGCATCGACTGCGTGATGTGGGGCACCGACTATCCGCACCCCGAAGGGACATGGCCAAACACGGTGCCGCGTTTGCGCTCCGATTTTGGCGGCATTCCCGTCGACGACGCGCGGGCGATGCTTGGGCTCACCGCCGCGAACTGTTACGGCTTCGACCTTGATGTGCTTGCGCCGATCGCTGCCGCGATTGGGCCTACCCCGGAGAGCTTCGGACAGGATCTCAGCTGGGAAACCACTGAAGCTGATCTACGCGCCGCAACGTGGTGGAAAGACGACTACAACCTGCGCTGATCCATTGCGCCGTGGAGGTGCGTGCGTTGGGAGTGTTGCTGCTGTGGTATACTCCTGGTACCACCGCGATTTTGGTCGGTGTGTTCACGCTTTTATTAGGGAGTCGTTGCTTGCTCCCGCCTCGATTTCCGTGTTTCGTTTGACGGCGCTCGAGAAGAAGCGCTAGTCCGAAATGCAACACAACCGGTCGTGTGATTTTCGCGCGTCCAGGAGAAATCATCTTGTCTACTTTTGCTGAACTCGGCGTGCCTGCCGACATTGTCACCGCGCTCGCTAAACATGGAATCACCGAGCCGTTCCCCGTCCAAGCGGCCACGATCGCCGATGCCCTTGCAGGCCGCGACGTCTGCGGAAAAGCCCCAACTGGCTCGGGAAAGACCCTCGCGTTTGGAATCCCGCTCGTGGTTCGGGTTGAGGCTGCGAAGCCCCGCCGCCCGCGTGCACTAGTGCTCGCCCCAACCCGCGAACTCGCAGCCCAGATCCAAAAAGAGCTTGCGCCGATGGCCCAAGCTCGCAACAAACGCGTCTTCACCATTTACGGTGGTGTGGGCTACGAACCTCAACGCAAAGCGCTGCGCAACGGCGTCGAGATTCTCGTTGCCTGCCCCGGTCGTTTGCGCGATCTGATCAACCAAGACGCAGTCCGCCTCGACAACGTTGAGATTGTTGTCATCGATGAAGCCGACCGTATGGCCGATATGGGATTTCTTCCCGAGGTGCGCAAAATTCTCGATGAGACCTCAGCGAAACGCCAAACGGTGCTGTTCTCCGCGACGCTCGACGGCGATGTTGCGCTGCTCACGCGTAACTATCAAACCGATCCGGTGACCCACGAAGTTGAAGGCGTCGACGAAGAAGGCGATGTTGCCCACCACTTCGAAGACTGCGAACTCGATGAACGCCCGGAGCGCACCGCGAAGGCGATTCGCGAACACGGCCCAACGATCGTGTTTACCCGCACGCGTCACGGTGCCGAAAAGGTGGCCAAACAACTGAAGTTGCACGGCATCGATTCCGCGCCGATTCACGGCGGGTTGTCGCAAGCCAAACGTGATCGTGCGCTCGCGGGATTTAAGGCGTACAAAGTGGAGGCGTTGATCGCCACAGACGTTGCCGCTCGTGGCATTCACGTGAACGAAGTTGCGTGTGTGATTCACTTCGATCCGCCGGTTGATACCAAGACCTACATTCACCGCTCGGGTCGCACCGGGCGCGCCGGCAAAACCGGTGTGGTGCTTTCTTTGCTCGATCGTGCGCAACGCAAAGAAGGTCTGAAATTGCAGCGCGAATTGGGCTTGTTGTCGCCACAAGACAGTGGCCGGGTGGGCACGGGCGCGTACTCCGGTGGCAAGCAGGGCGGCAAGAAATCCGGTGGCGGTGGCGGTGGCGGCGGTCGCGGCGGTAGCCAAGGTCGTTCGGGCGGATCAGGGGGCGGCGATCCTCGGGGTCGATCGGAATCCGAGTCGCGGGGCCCGCGCTCAGCTTCCCGAGATGGCCAACGCGGTGAGTCTCGCGGCGGCGCTCGAAGCGATTCACGCAACGAATCGCGCAATGATTCACGCAATGATTCACGAGGGGAATTCAGGGGCGATTCGCGATCAGATTCGCGTGCCAGTTCGCAAAGCGATGGTCGCTGGGCTGGTAACGGCAGTTCGAGTACACCGCGTCCCAGTGGTGGTGGCGGCGGTCCTCGTGGCCGTTCCGGTGCCGGGCGTCGAGCAGCCGAAGCCAGAATCGCGGAAGCGAAGAACTCGGGTGGCAGCTCGCGCGGTGCAGGAGCTCGACGAGGCGGTGCGAGCGGCGGCAAACCCGCAAACAGCTCCGGATCGAGTGCATCCGCTCCGAAGCGATTTGGATTTGGTCGTTCGGGAAATGCGGGATCTGGAAATCAGGGCTCGGCCCGATAGCGCTCCGGCGCCCACGCGTAGAGCACATCGGGTTCGCCTTCTTCGTTATCGCGACCATCACCGAAGTACTTCGCCACGAAGCCGTGTCGTTCATAGAAACGGCGCGCGCCTTCGTTGATCGCAAACGCCCACAGCTCAATGCCTTCGGGCCGACGATGTTTCGCGAGTTCAATGCAGCGTTGACCAATACCGTTTCCCGTCCAATCAGGGTGAAGGTAGAGATGGTCGATGTGGCCAGAACTCAATGCCAAAAATCCCACGATTTCGTCATCGACGACGACCGACCAAGTTTCGTAGTCGTCGATGACCGTGGTGGAGAAATGTTGGCGGCATTCATCGTCGCTGTGGGCGAGCGTGATCGACGGCAATGTTGTGTGGAAGCTCTTGAGGTAGATCTCGGCGATGGTGGGGCCGTCGAGATCTTTGGTGGCGAGACGCAGCTCGATGATCAAGCGACGATCACCAGCTGCGCACGACGGCGTCGGGGTCGAACGCGTTGCACGTTGAATCGGCAGGGTATTCGCTTGGTGGAAACGCGATGCTGACCTCGGCTGGCGTCGGCCCGACTCGATCCGCGATGGTCTGCAACGCGGCACGATCGAAGCCGTAGACCTCGGCTGCAGTGTCGCTGAGCATCATTCGCATCTCAGTCTCCGTCGCGCTGCTGAGCGACGCGCGCAATGCTTCGGTGGTGTACGGAAAACTGCCTTCGCTATGGGGGAAATCGCTGCCCCACATGATTCGATCTACGCCAACTTCGTGTCGCAACGTGGCTTCGATCGGACGAATGAAACTGGCGCCGACGTAACAGTTGCGCGCAAAATATTCACTCGGTGTGTATTGCATCTTGGTGGCGACTTCGCCACCGAATTGAAACTCCGCGGCAGACTCAATGCGCATACGCCGTTGAAACCAATCGAGGCTGCGCAGCGCTCCGGGAATCCAGCCGGTTCCTTGTTCGGTCATCACGTAACGCAGGCTGGGGTGGCGATCAAAAATGCCCGAAAACATGAGGTGCCATAGCGCCCGATGTGAATAGATCGGCAGTTCGATGAGCAGAATCGCTTTCGCTTCCGGGCCGACGCCGAAATCAGGAAGGCCGGTGCCGCCGTGTTGGGTGATCGTGAAATCAGTGTCTTCGCACGCGGCCCAGATGGGTTCGTAACGCTGTGAATAGATGCCTTCGAGCTCGCTCCCCGGTGCGATGCCCGGCAGCAGAATGCCTTTGAGACCGGCGCTCTGCGCCCAATAGATCTCCGCGACGGCGGCATCGATGTCGTGCAGCAATACTTGGGCGAGCCCGGCGCGACGGCCTGGTGTTTCCGCGCAAAAGTCGGCGAGCCAGCGGTTGTGGGCACGCAAACCGGCCCAGCGATAGTCATACTGATCCGGGCTCGGCAATCCCGCCAGAAGATTGCCCGACGGAAAAAACGGCGGAACCGTATTGGGAAACAACACCTCGGCAACGACACCGTCGGCTTCGAGCTCTCGCACTCGACGGTCGCTATCCCAATTACGATCCGCGGTGTCGGTGGTGAGATCCATGAATGGATTCACGAACTTCGCGGCCCAGCCTTCGAACTCGTCGTGGTACTTCGCTTCGAGATAGGGCTTGTAACCCGGTATCTCGGCACCGCAATGCCCATCGGCCGAGATGATCAGATAACGCTGGTCAGTAAACGAGTTCGTTGCCGTGGTAGTCACGGCTGCAGCCTCGCGCTCCGGGCCTCCGGCGTACAAATGGCCACGGCCGTGATCTTGAACTCCGCTACTTGGTGAGCTCGGGTGTTGGTAGGGCCATGTCTACCGTTCGGCGCGCCCTCTAAGTTGTTCGTAGGCGGCCAGGTTCAGATGCAATCGACGCCTGCCAGGCCGACCGAGCCGGCCGCTTGCTCCTCGGTTTGGACTTCCGATGGTGGGTGCGTCGACCCACGCGCGATACCTCGAACTAGCGGTTATCGAAGGCGAGGTTGAAGCTGCGCACCGCGCGGGCGAAGATGTTGGACTCGACGTCAGGCTCGCTGACCGCGCGCAGATTCGTGAAGCGTTGCGTGAGTTCTTGAAACAAAATTGTGAGTTCGAGGCGCGCCAGGTTCGCGCCGACGCAGAAGTGGGTGCCATTGCCGAACGCTAGGTGGGGATTTGGATGGCGTTGTACATCGAAGGTGAACGGATCGTTGAAGACCGCTTCGTCGCGGTTCGCGGATGGATACAACAAGATAACTCGGTCTCCGGCCGCGATTGCTTGGCCGCCGACCGTCGTGTTGGATGTTGCCGTTCGAAAAAAATTGTTGAGAGGAGTGACCCAGCGCAGCATTTCTTCGACTGCGCCCGCGACCAATTCAGGATTCTCGGCAAGGAGCTCCCACTGGTTTTGATGGTCGCAAAAGGCCCGTAAACCATGAGAAATTACCGTGCGGGTCGTTTCGGCGCCGCCAGAGATGAACAATCCGGTTTCGTGGTACCAGGCCTCCATGGGAAGCGGCTCGCCATCGATCGTGCCGTTGACCCAAACCGACGCGAGGTCGTCCATGGGGCAACCCTTGCGTTCCGTGAAGACCTCAGTAAACGCGGTGGCGAATTCAAAATTGGCTTCAAAGAACTCGCGCGCCTGATCTTCGTCGCGGTACCGCATATCGATACGCATGAGTCGCTCGGACCAACGTTGGATATCGGCCCATTTTTCTTCTGGATATCCGAGCAGTTTCGCGGTGAGTCGCGACGGCAGCTGCGCCGCGAGATCGTGGACCACTTCCATCGCGCTCGTTGCCGCGACGGCGTCGAGGAGCTCCGCGATGGTCTCGCGGAGATACTGCTCGTGGTTCGCTTTGACCGCTCGGGGCGTGAAACGGTTCGAGACGAGGCGCCGTTGTTGCTGATGGCGCGGATCGTCTTGGGCAATCATGTTGACTTCCATTGGCTCCGGCTCGGCGCGATACGTGCCGCTGCTCGAAAACGCCTGTGATCGTCGTTCAACATCGAGCACGTCCGCGTGCCGCGCAATGCCCCAAAGCCCACTCGATTCGTCGCGGTAGACCGGCTCATTCGCGCGCATCCAGCTGAAATCATCGTGAGGATTGCTGCGATACCAATCGGGGTCGAGCAGATTCAAGGTGCGGCGTTGCGTGGCACTTGTCGTCATGGTGTGGTTCTAGTTGATGACGCCGTCGGCGCGCAGCTTTGCGAGCACATCATCTTCGAGGTGCAACACATCGCGCAGGACACTCACGGTGTGTTGGCCGACCGTCGGCGGATACGTCTCAGGACCTTGGGCGACCCTCGACATCTTCACGGGATTGCCAGGAACGAGCACTGGCTCATCGACATCATCGGTGCGCGGGATCTCGACCAACATTGCCCGAGCCGCTATATGAGGATCACTAATGATGTCGTCGGCGGTGTGCATCGGGCCCGCAGCGATGCCGGCGCGGCCCAGAATGTTGCACGCCTCAAGACGCGTCTTGTCGGCCGCCCAGGCATTGACGGCCGGGCGAATCGTGTCGTCGAGATGGGCGCGCCAACCTTCGCGTGTCGCGAATTTTGGATCGGTGATCCAACCGGGCTGGCCGAGGGTGTTCGCCAGGCGTTCGAATTGGTGTTCACGACCAACTTGAACGATGAACCAACCGTCGCTGGCTCGAAAGCCGTCCATGATGAGCGCTGCCGGCCGGTTTCCCTTGAGCCCCATCGAGTGGAAATTCACCACGAGATCTGCCATGGCAACCATGGAGTCGTACATCGCGATATCCACGTACTGGCCGTGGCCGGTGGTGTCGCGGTGCCGCAATGCGGCAAGTACTCCGATGGTTGCGAACAGCGCAGCAGAGATATCGCCGAGCGCTCCGGCTGGACCAACGAGCGGTGGGTTGTCGTCAACTTGCTTGTACGCGTACAAGCCACTCATCGCCTCGACGATGGGCGCGTACGCCGGCCACGAGTCGTACTGGGACGCGACCGTGTTGCCGAACCCTGATACCGAAAGATAAATAACTTCAGGATGAATCGCGGCGATGTCGTCGTAGGAAATCCCGAGCCGCTTGGTCGTTCCGCCTTTGAAATTCTCGCAAAAAATGTCGAAGTGCGGTGCCAGTTGCTTGACGAGCGCGATTCCCTCAGGTTGTTTCAGATCGATGCCCACGCTTTGTTTGTTGAGTGCGTTGCGAAGAAACGTCGCGCCGGAACGACGGCCGTCGGTGTCGGTCATGAACGGCATCGCGCCTCGCCCCGACTCGCCGTCGCGTGGATGCTCGACTTTGACCACGGTCGCGCCGAGGCGAGCCAACAACATCGTGCCGAAAGGCAACGCCTGCATTTGTTCGACTGCAAGGATCGTGATGCCGTCGAGTGGCTTGCCGAACGACATCGCGCCGGGGTTCGAGATTTCTCCAAGTTTCATGGCTGCATTGTTGCAGGCGCGGTGGTGCCTTGCGTTAACGGTGGTTTTGCCATCGGTGCAAGCCTCGGGGGCATGCGTTCCGGCCGCAGGTTGCAGCACGGGCTCGCCCAGTTTTGACGAAAGTCGTTCGCCGAGCCTGCGGTTTCATGAAAACGGTCTGGGACCGGTCATGAAGGCGGGAGCTGTGCCCCCCGTTAATATCGGGCCCGATGAGCATTCTTGGAACCCGAGTCCTGCGCGCTGCTGAAGATCCTCGTTTCTTAACGGGCGGCGATCGCTATATCGACAATTTGGCGTTGCCGGGCGCGGCGCACGTGGTGTACGTGTACTCGACGGTCGCGCACGCCACGATTGTTTCGATCGACACGAGTGAAGCAGTAAGGATGCCCGGAGTCATCGGCGTGCATCTCGGCGCTGATATTGAACTTGGGCCGAAACGCAGCAGTAACCCGCGAGTTCCAGCAGCATTCGTGCAGCCTCTGATGGCTATCGACACGGTTCGGTTTGTCGGCGAACTCGTCGGAGCCGTCATTGCTGAAACCAAAACGCAAGCGGTGGATGCCGCCGAAGCAGTGATCGTTGAGTACGAAAACTTGCCGGTGATCGTCGATATGGAAGTCGCGCTCACGCAGGGCGCTCCCTTGCTGTTTCCCGAAGCGGAAACAAACGTCGCCGTTCACGCCAAGTTTCGCAGCGGCGATGAGTTCTTTGATGGTTGTGAAGTGGTGGTGCGCGAACGCATTGAGAATCAACGCGTGGCAGTCGCTCCGATGGAGCCGCGTGCTGCGGCCGCGTGGTGGGAAAACGGACGCCTGGAACAGTGGGCGTGTACCCAAGGTGTGCACGGAACGCGTAACAGCCTTGCCAAGATATACGGGCTGACGCATGAGGAAATCCATGTCGTCACTCCCGACGTCGGTGGTGGTTTTGGTGGAAAAAGTGGCGACTATCCCGAAGAAGCGATGCTCGGATGGTTCGCGCGCAAACACGATCGTCCGATGCGTTGGGCCGAAACAAGAACCCAATCAATGCAGGGCCTTTTTCATGGGCGCGCGCAAGTGCAGTATTGCGAGCTGGGTGGAAAACGCGACGGCACGATCGAGGCCTATCGCATCAAAATTATTCAAGATGTTGGTGCGTACCCTCACGACGGCGTGTTCCTGCCGTACCTCACACGGCTGATGGCGAGTGGTGTGTACGCAATTGATCGAGTGGATTGCGAAGTGATCGCAACGCTCACGAATACCACTCCGATTGGCGCGTATCGCGGTGCTGGCCGGCCTGAAGCAACGGCAGCGATCGAACGAATGGTTGATCGTTTTTCGGCGGAGATCGCGCTCGATGGAGCAGAGGTGCGCCGCCGCAACTTCATTGCCCCTGACGCGTTTCCCTACACCACGAAAACCAAAGCCACCTACGACAGTGGCGATTACGAAGGCGCGCTCGATAAAGCGTTGGCGGCCGCGGGCTACGAGGAACTGCGCGAAGAACAACAGCAACGGCGCGAACGGGGCGCCACCAAGTTGTTGGGGATCGGGCTTTCGAGTTACGTCGAGATCACCAACGGCGATGGCTCAGGCGAATACAGCTCGATCGAAATCACCAATGATGGTGGGGCAATTGTGCATACCGGCACGAGCCCGCACGGCCAAGGCCACTACACCGCGTTCGCGATGATCGCCGCGGACCGCACCGGAATTCCGTTCGAAAAGATCGAAGTGCGCCACGGTGATACTGATGTAGTGCCGCGTGGCAACGGCACCGGTGGATCACGTTCATTGCAAGCTGGTGGGAGCGCGGTGTGGCGCTCGAGCGACGCGTTGGTCGAAGAAGCGAAACGCCTCGCGGCATCGATGTTGGAAGCGAACCCCGATGACCTCGTGCTCGATATCGACCGCGGTGTGTTTCATGTGAACGGCACGCCAGCGCTCAGCCGTTCATGGGCTGATCTCGCCTTGGCCGCGAGTACACAACTCGATGGTGGAATCTTGCGCGCCGCGCAAGATTTTGAAGAGACCGCGGGTTCGTTTCCGTTTGGGACCCACATCGCAGTCGTCGAGGTCGATACTGAAACTGGCGGTGTACAACTCGTGCGTCACATCGCCTGCGACGACGCGGGCACGATCGTGAATCCAATGTTGTTCGACGGCCAGGTTCACGGCGGAATTGCATCCGGAGTCGGCCAAGCGCTGTTTGAACACTTTCAGTACGACGAGAATGGCAATCCACTCACCTCGAATTTCCTCGATTACCTGTTTCCGTCCGCGGCAGAATTTCCCAGTTTTGAACGAGTCGTGCAAGAAACACCGTCGCCACTCAACCCGTTGGGTGCGAAGGGAATCGGCGAAGCCGGCACGATTGGTGCTACTCCGGCCGTCCAAAACGCCGTAATCGACGCGCTCGCGCACCTAGGAGTGCGCCACATCGACATGCCGTGCACCCCCGAACGAGTCTGGCAAGCGATTACATTGCCTGTGCTGCGTTCGGGCGGCGAGTGATCTGCGAATTCATTTCGCTCGTCCCTCGCTACTGGGCTTCTCCGATCACTGCGGGTTGAAATATCGGGAGGAGGCCGGTAGGTCGGGGAGTCGATAGCGCCGGTAACCTGGAGGTTTACCCCTTTGAAAGGCCTGTATGTCCGCGCGCGCTTCACGAGACGATATTCGCAACGTTGCGATCGTCGCCCACGTCGATCACGGTAAGACCACCCTCGTCGACAAAATGTTGTGGCAGGCCGGAGCGTTCCGTGAGCACCAGGAAGTGGCCGAACGGGTCATGGATTCCATGGATTTGGAGCGCGAAAAGGGCATTACGATTCTCGCGAAGAACACCGCGGTCCGGTGGGGCGATATCAAAATCAATATTGTCGACACACCCGGCCACGCCGATTTCGGTGGCGAAGTCGAGCGTGCGCTGACGATGGTGGACGCGGTCTTGTTGCTGGTCGATGCCAGTGAGGGTCCGTTGCCGCAAACCCGCTTCGTGTTGCGTAAAGCGCTGGAACTGCGGCTCCCAGTGATCTTGGTCATCAACAAGATCGATCGCCCAGATGCTCGTATCAAAGAGGTGGTCGACGAAACCTACGACCTCTTCCTCGATCTCGATGCCGATGAACATCAGATCGAATTCCCGATCATCTATTGCAACGCGCGCGCGGGCATCGCGACGATGAATCTCGATGAGCCGAGCGAGAATCTCACGCCGTTGTTCGAGTTGTTGTTGCAACACGTTCCTGCCCCGACCTACGAAATTGATCATCCGTTACAGGCGTTGGTCACGAACCTCGACGCTTCGCCGTACGTTGGCCGCCTCGCGTTGTGCCGTGTGCAAAACGGTACGATCAAAAAAGGTGAGACGGTTTCGTGGTGTCGCCACGATGGCACGATCGAACGGGCCAAGATCAGCGAACTCTTCGTGACCGAAGCGCTTGATCGCGTCGATGCGGCCGAAGCCGGCCCCGGCGAAATCATCGCCATTGCTGGTATCCCCGAGATCACGATTGGTGAAACACTCGCGGATCTCAATGATCCCAAAGCCCTGCCGGTCATCACCGTCGATGAACCAAGCCTCGCGATGACGATCGGTATCAACACATCGCCGATTGCTGGCAAGGATGGCAAGAAGCTCACCGCCCGTTTGGTGAAGGCCCGCCTCGATCAAGAGCTCATTGGTAACGTGAGTTTGCGGGTGCTTTCGAACCCTGAGCGCCCTGATCAATGGGAAGTGCAGGGTCGAGGCGAATTGCAGTTGGCGATTCTCGTTGAGATGATGCGCCGCGAAGGTTTCGAACTCACGGTTGGAAAACCGCAGGTGGTAACCCGCGAAATCAACGGCAAAGTGAACGAGCCGGTTGAGCGGGTGAGCATCGATGTTCCCGAGGATTTCCTCGGCGTGGTGACGCAGCTTCTCGCGTTACGCAAAGGCCGTATGGAACAAATGGTGAATCACGGCACCGGATGGATTCGCCTCGAATATCTGGTACCCGCCCGCGGTTTGATCGGATTCCGTACCGAGTTCCTCACCGAAACTCGCGGCACCGGCATTCTCCATCACGTCTTCGATGGTTGGTCTCCGTGGTTCGGCGAAATTCGAACGCGCGCAAACGGCAGTTTGGTCGCAGACCGTACGGGTGTCACCACGAGCTACACGTTGATGAACTTGCAAGAACGTGGGGCACTGTTCATGGGCCCGGGCGTTGAGGTCTATGAAGGCATGATCATCGGCGAAAACGCGCGCCGCGACGACATGGATGTCAACCCCACGAAAGAAAAGAAGCTCACGAACGTTCGTGCCGCGGGCTCCGATGATCTCGAACGGCTCACTCCACCGCGAGCGATGAATCTCGAACAAGCGCTGGAATTCATTGCCGATGACGAATGCGTGGAGGTCACACCAAAATCGGTTCGGCTCCGCAAAGTCGTGCTCAACATGAACGACCGCGGCCGGCTGGCAAAGACGAAGAAGCCGCCGAAAGCCAACTAGCTGCTACGCGGGTTGCGAACGTTCGCGACCCGTTCGAACAACGGTCTCGTTCGCGGCGGCGCTCCGTCGCGGCGGATCTTTTCGAACAACAAGATCCCGCCGATCACTGGGGCGAGCGATAGCGGCACCCAATACCAACGCCAGTTGATCGATGGAAAAATCCACACGACCATCACGATCAACGCAACGGTAAACCAACCGTGAAACCACCAAGTGATCTTGGTGAGTCCATCGATTTTCACGATGAACATGCACGACAGCGCGATGCAATAACTGACCGTCTCGACCATCGCGACCCACTTCAATTGAACCGCTTTGCGATCAAGTTCCGTGCGCGGATCATCAGCAAACTGCACCATCATTATCCACGGTAGCGTTGCCGACAAAGAGCAAGCTGATCAGCCCAACGTCTCGACCTGTTTCCGGAGGCAAGCTTCAATCAGTTGGGCGCAAGATGGGTGGGTGGAGGCGTACGGCTTCGCCTCGGCGATAGAGTTTTGCGGGGCGGCCGTCGGTTTTCGCGGTGAGCCCGGTCGCTTCCACGAAGCCCGCGGTACCAATCACTTTCCGACGGAAATTCGCTTCGTGTAGATCGATATCCCAGACCGATTCGTAGACCCCGCGCAGATCGGCCAGCGTGAACGGTTCATCGACAAAGGCCGCGGCAAGAGTTGTGTACTCGAGTTTCGCTCGCGCACGCTCCACGCCGTCACTGATGATCTCGGCGTGATCGAACGCCAAGGCAGTTGATCCGTGGATTCCGAGATTCGGCAGCGCCAGTTCGTCGAGGTTGAAGAAACGAGCATTGCGGGCGTCATCGGCCGCGACGGGTTCTTGCGTCACGTTCGTAAAGGCCAAATACGAGACGGTCACCATTCGCATACGCGGGTCGCGCCCTGGCGTGCCGTAGCTCTTGAGTTGTTCAAGCCAGTTGGCCTCGATCGCCACACCGGTTTCTTCGGCCAGCTCGCGTTGCGCCGCGGCATCGAGATCTTCAGCAATGTCAACAAAACCGCCGGGCAACGCCCATTGGCCTTGATGGGGATGATTGGCGCGTTCAACGAGGAGCACGCACAAGTTGCCGTTGCGAACGGTGAGGAGCACAACATCGGCAGTGACCCCGATAACCGGCCATTTGTGGGGGTCGTAGTTCGCGAGGAAATCGGCTTCAGTGCCACTGGCAGCGTCGTGGGTGGTGTCATCGGCGGGCGGAGTCGGGTTTGGTACTGCTCCAGCGTTCACACAGAGAATGATATTTCCTTTTTGTCCGCTCTGCCCAGTGTTCCAGATCCGATCATGCTCATCGAAACGAATACAATCTGACGACCCGTCAGATTTGATGTTGGAGCTAGTTCGATGACTGCCACGGTGCCCGAAACCGCCCCAAATGCGACGGCAATTGAGATCCCCAAGATCATCAGTGTCGATGACCACGTTGTGGAGCCCGCGCATCTCTGGCAGAGGTGGCTTCCCGAGAAATTCAAAGCTGCGGGCCCAAAGGTGGAGCGGCGCGGAATCGGCTCGATGAAACATATCGGCGGCGGAACCTACGAACAGACCTTCACCGACGATGGCCCCAAAGCCGACTGTTGGATCTACGAAGATCTCGTGTACATCAACAAGCGCCACGTGGCCGCGGTTGGTTTTGAGCGCGACCTCATGGGCATGCTGCCGATCACCTACGACGAAATGCGCCCTGGTTGCTACGAACCCAAAGCGCGTATCGCCGATATGGAAATGAACTGGGTTGAGGCCAGCTTGTGCTTCCCCACGTTCCCACGCTTTTGTGGCCAAACGTTCAGTGAAGGCAAAGACAAAGATCTAGGCCTCGCGTGCGTGCAGGCCTACAACGATTGGATGATCGAAGAATGGTGTGGCGATTCCGATGGTCGTCTCATCCCGTTGGCGTTGATCCCGCTGTGGGATGCTGAGCTCGCGGCGGCGGAAGTACGTCGGAACGCGGCTCGGGGTTGCCAAGCCGTTTGTTTCAGTGAAATCCCAGCCCATCTTGGATTGCCCAGCATTCACAGCGGGTTTTGGGATCCGTTCTTTGCGGCATGCGAAGAAACCGAAACCGTGATCAACATGCATATCGGTTCGTCGTCGCGGATGCCAGCAACATCAGCCGATGCACCGAACGCCGTCGCTGCGAGTTTGAGCTTCAACAACGCGATGGCTTCGATGAGCGATTGGATGTTTTCGGGCAAGCTCGTACAGTTCCCGAAATTGACGCTCGCGTACTCCGAAGGCCAGATGGGCTGGATCCCGTACATCTTGGAACGGGCCGACGATGTCTGGCGCGACCATCGCGCCTGGGCCGGGGTGAAAGATCTCGTTCCCGAACCACCGAGCACGTACTACTACTCCAACATTTACTGCTGTTTTTTCAAAGATCGTCACGGGTTGGCGAGCCTCGACGTGATTGGCGAAAACAACGTCACGTTCGAAACTGATTATCCGCACACCGATTCGACTTGGCCCGACACCAAAGCGCTCGCTGGAGAAATGTTCGCAGGGCTTTCGCAGCCCGTCGTGAACAAGATCGTGCGGGGAAACGCCGCACGTATGTTGCACCTCCCGAACGCGTAATTCACCATGGCAACCATCGACGCGGCATCGGTGTATCCGCCGGCGCATCATGTATTGCGCGACCTCGCGTTTGAAGTGCAGCCGGGCCGCACCATCAATCGCGCCTGGCTCACAACCACCGACATGATGTGCAATCCAAACGGTCGGCTCCACACAGGTTTGTTGGCCACGATGGTCGACGCGATCTGTGGAGGCCTCGCAGCGGTAACTGCGGCGCCCGGATGGATCGCGACCGCGGATCTCACCATGCATGTTGCTCGACCATTAGAGGGCGACGAGTTCGCCGCGGTGGCGCGGGTGCGGCGGGCCGGGCGCACCACGGTTGTGCTCGAAGCGGAGGTGCACAGTGATGCGAATATTCACGATCCGATCGCGATCGCTACAGCAACCTTTTCGGTGCTACAACGACGCGAACAGAACCCAACGTTGGAGGCGGTACAGGGCGATGATCAGCCACGCCGTGCGTTCGTCGGCAGCACCAACGGTTTCACGGAACCGGCCTACGGGGCCTGCAGTTTTAGGTATCTCGCCGACGGCGTTGTGGAAGTGCCGGTGCACGATTACATCCTGAATTCATTGGGTGGAGTGCAAGGCGGCATTTTGGCCTCACTGATTGACGCGGCCACAGTGCACGCACTGGGTGATGGCTTCGAAACTGTCGATCTCTACCTCACGTATCTCGCGCTTGCGAAACAGGGCCCGATTCGCGCCACACCAGCGATTACCCACCGCGACTCCCAACGGGGTGCGGTTTCGATTGAGGTGCACGATACGGGCGCGCAACGGCGCAACACCGTTGCGAACTGCGTGGGGGTGCGCTGGTGAATCTCGACGCACCCGATGGTGAAGGCCGTGGCGTAGGCCGGTTCATGGGCCTCACGATGATTGAAGCCACAGTTGCGGACGGCCCAGTATCGCTTCGCGGCGAATCGTTGGTACCGGCGTCGGTCGTCGACGAACATGGTTGTATTAACGCGGGTGCCCTCTTTACGATGGCCGATTGCATCGGAGGTTTCGCCGGAGGCCTGGGCGCACTTCCCGACGGTTGGGTCGTTACGACCAACATGATGATTCGTTCCGTGGCGGTGCGAGTGGAAGCTCCGTTGATCCTGACGAGCACGGTCTTGCGCAAGGGAAAAAACTCAGTGATTACAGCGGTGAATGCCGTTGATAGCGCCGGTGAATTTGTCGCCGCGGGCACGCTGACTTCCGCGGTACTCATCCCCGCAGGCGGCGTGCCGACCTGGAACCGCCCCGCGCGTATCGATCTGCATGCGAGTGCGTCGACGGTGCATTTCAACGATTGGTTGGGCATCACGCCAACCGAAATTGGCGTAGAACTCCAACTTGTCGATGATCTCCGCAATCCGTGGGGCATCATGCACGGCGGCGTGACGAGCGCGCTTGTCGATCATGCCGCGACGACTGCGGTGTGTCGGTCGCTCGGCGGAACGCGCCGGGATGTACGCACCAACGATGTGGCGCTGCACTTCTTAGCGCCCGCCAAGACGGGCCCTGTTCGCGCATCAGGTCGAGTGCTGGGCACTCGACCTGACGGAACGTTGGTGGAGATCGAAGTCCGCGACGCTGGCAACGACGACCGGCTAGTAGCGCTCGCCGTGGCCACCGTCGGCCCGGTCCCGACCTAGCCCATTTCGCCTTTCCCGGAGCTTTTCGTGCGGAATCCGCAACTGCGCGCCCACCAGAATTTCTGGCAAGCCGAGTCGGGCGCCGTTTGCGCGGGTGGTGCGCTAGTTACTGGCCCCACCGTCGCCGGGCGGAGTAAGTGCGCCGCCGGATGCGGCTTCGATTGCTTGGGCGAGTGCGGTCAGGCCGTCGACTGCATCGTGCAATGTCGCGGCGTCTGCTTCAATCGTCGCACTGACCCCTTCGGCCATCATGAGCGCGGCGATCGCGTCACCCATGCCCGACGCGTCGCTTTCGATCCCGTCGAGAGTTGCTTGGGCTTCGGCAATCATGGCGCGGTAGGTGCTGACGTCTTGGCCGTTGGCTTCGAGTTGATCCACCATCACGGTTGCTTGATCGAGCAACGCTTGAATCGCGTTTATGCCAGCATCAACCCGATCGGCTTTGCTCGTGAGGCGCGCTTTGGCAACATCGAACCGCAACGCTCTCGATAGCGTTTTCAAATCGCGACACGCCCTGCGGGCGGCATCAAGGGTCGTTGAGGCGTCGAGCGCAGCTTTCGCGTCCGTGACGGCCGCAGAGTCGGCAGAAACTCCAGTGTTTAAAGTCGTTTTGTGCGCCGAGGTGAGGTGGGCGCTGTTCGTGATCGCGTTGGCGAGTTCGGTGAAATGATGCTGAACGCGAGCAGCTTCGCGACTGCATTCCTTTTGCACTTTGGCGATTTTGGTGCGGGGCCGTTCGCGCCGACCACCGTCTTTCGCGAAGGCGTCACCCGCGAGCGGGGCGAGCAACGTGGCGGCGGTAATCGTCGTCACGACCGCGGACTTCAGCAATTTGCGACCGAACATGACCTGCTCCGAAGAACTCAGTCCCAACCCTTACCCATGGTCATTCATCGGCGAACTGGTGCGCCAAACTTCACTGGCTCAACAAAAAAGTTTGGCGGCGAGTGCCTGAGGACACTAAGAACGCGCGCCGATAGGCGAAAGGTAATCCGATGTAAGAATCCTGTTTCGCGCGCACATCGCTGCGCTCCGGTTTCCCGCTCACGTCGCTGCGCTCCGGGGCCGATCGGGCCGCGGGCGGCGCCGCGCTTCGTCGAGATCAGCCAGAATCCGTCGCCTTTTGGCGCGCCCTCTAACTCGCGAGGCTGACCGTCACCTTGCGGTCGGCCGGTACCTCATCTGCGGCTGTTGCAGCCGCGGGTGCGGGCTGTTGCTTGGCCACGGGATCAACAATGACTAAGCCGTGCAGTAACGACTGTGCAAGCTCCAAAGAATCCTCAGCTTCTTCGACAGTTTCACCGTCGGTCGCCGTGACTACCTCATCGCAGGCCCGCATTTCGCACACGAGTTGCACAACGCCGGTGCCACGATCGCGGTGATTCATCTGGCTTACGAAACCATCAGGAACACGCATCAGGACCATGGGAACTGGCAGCCACAGGTACCAGGCCTTTGGTGATGCGCCGAGCGCGATACGCACTCCTTCGTTGGTGCGGGCGGGAGTCCAGCGGATGAGCCGAACTTCATCTGCGTCGGTGAGCATGCTGGCTAAACTCGCGACCCTGGCCGAGCCTTCCGCTGTACCGGTGCGGGCCAAGCCTTCGCGGGTCTGTTTATTGTCGCCAGCGAGCGCTGCGCCGACTCGATCGAATAGCCCAAGGCGGGCTGCTGCGGCGATCATCAGGACGGCCATCGCCGCGATGCCGAACCACGCGATGGTAGGAACGGTGGCAATTATTGCAAGCCCGCTCATCGGCATTCTCCTCACACAAACTCTCGACCTGTCGGATGCTACCGACGTCCGGCACAAAAAGCGCGGCAATTCACCAAGGTTTCGATGGCCTTGCGGGTGGGCCACGGCTGAGAATTTTTACGAAAGTCGTTGCTGGGGCCGGGTAAAAGCATGAAGTCGTTGTGGGACGAGGACGGGGACGGGGACGGGGACGGCGCCGGACCGTGGGGATTCGGGCGCGAGCTTTGTAGACTGGCGCCGTGCCTAGATACGACTACCGCTGCCGTCAATGCGCCACCGTCTTCGAGCTCGATCGGCCGATGCGCGATTCCAGCGCTCCAGCCACGTGCCCGGACGGCCACACCGATTCGATGCGATTGTTTGCCGCCTTTGCCTCAGTGACCGCAGGTGGGGCGAGTGCTCCCGCGCCTTCGATGCCTTCGATGCCGAGCGGC
>JANYBW010000072.1 GCA_025360585.1 Actinomycetes bacterium
ACGATGCGGGACGTGATCCATTCGCAATCTTGAGCGGCTTTCTGCTTGCGTTCGCTGGCCGATCACCCACCCGCGATCGACTGCATCTCTTCACCACGAACTACGACCGCTTGATCGAATGGGGATGCGAAGCATCGGGCCTCAGGATCATCGATCGTTTCGTCGGATCGCTCGAACCGATTTTTCGCAGTTCACGTCTCGAGGTCGACTATCACTACGCACCGCCTGGCTCCGTGCGTGAACCGCGGCACCTCGACGGTGTACTCAGGTTGACGAAACTCCACGGATCGCTCGACTGGTTGTGGGACGAACAACTCAATACCGCTCGACGGACTGCAACACCATTTGGTGAAACCCCGAAAGACACGCCGTTCCTCATTTACCCAAGCGCAGCGAAGGACTACGAGACCTCCTCGTATCCATACGCTGATCTCTTCAGAGATTTTGCCGCGGCGCTGTGTCGCCCGAATAGCACGCTATTTGTTTATGGCTACAGCTTCGGCGACGATCACATCAATCGCGTGATTAAGGACATGCTCACGATCCCGTCGACTCACGTTCACGTCTTTGCATGGGGCGATCCAGGTGGGAGGGTGCAGCGATTCGTTGAGGCAAACAAACACCGCGGCCAGGTCAGCCTCATGCTGGGGCCCGAGCTTGGGGACCTATCCCAACTCGTCAGCCGTTTCCTCCCGCGCCCAGCGAACGAGGCTTTGCGCCGCCGAATCGCCAACGCTGTCCAAACGCGCGTATCCGCTACACCGCATTCCATCTCGCACGGGTCGAGCGGCGAAGATGACGAGACGGATTCATGACTGCAGCGTTCGGTATCGCTGACCACTTCGAACGCGACAGCGCGACGGTCGGCATTGTGGATTCTGTGGGTCCTTCGCGGATTGACATCTCGCTCTTCGACGATGCGCCGCACGGCATATCGATGAACGCTGGCCAGCTACAGCGATTCCCGCGCGTCAACGGATTCGTCGCTATCCCGGCTGAGGCAGGTGCAATGCTTGCAATGATCACTTGGTTGGGTATCGACACGGCGTCCATCTCGAACGATGCAGGCCCTGATCGGCTGTCGCTCCCGGCGCCGAGAAGACGCCTTCATGTGCTCCCGCTCGGCGTGCTGCGCTCCGACCCGACCACCGGCGGCTACTCCCTCGTCCGCGGTGCGCTTTCGCTGCCGACGGTTGGCGATCCGGTTCGCCTTCCTACGAAGAGTCAGCTCCGGGCGTTGGTCCCTCAACATGCTGCGCCATCAGGTGAACCGACGGGAATTCGCTTGGGCAGCGCGTTGCTTGCCGGCGGCGGTCCAGTGATCGTCAGCCCCGATCGATTGTTTGGTCGACACCTCGCTGTGCTCGGCAACACGGGCAGCGGCAAGTCGTGCACCACCGCTCACCTCCTGCGCGAAGCCGCTTTGCTTGCCACTGCTGGCGATGCGAATGGTGTTGGTTTCCGCGCGATTCTCTTCGATCTCAACAACGAATATGGGCATTGCTTCGACGATTTCGAAGAGCTCGGAATCGAAGTCAAACGACTGTCTGCGTCTCCAGACGAAACGCAAGAACAATTGAGGGTCCCGGCTTGGATGTGGGACGACGAGGAATGGCTTTCCTTCGCGTCCGCAAGCCCGGGGACGCAGGCGCCGCTGCTCCGGCACGCACTCTCGCTCGTTCACCAGTTCGGCGAGATACCCACTAATGTCGCGCTCACACAAACGGCTGGCGCCTACTACCAGCTTCACCGAGAACGCATGCTCCAAACGACCGGGATAGAAGTCGGAACGGCTTTGGGAATAATCCGGTCGGGTATCGATCAGTGTCGAGATCTCCCAGGCGCTGACATTGACGGGCATTCCGTCAACGCTGTGGTGACGACGGCAGACCAAATACTTCCGAAATACAAGAGCAAAAACCCGGACTATGAGTGGGGCTACAAGTCGCTCAATTCCCAAGAGGCCGACGGACTCATCGATGCACTTGGCGCAATGTTCGCGCACTTTGGCATCGCGCTTCACGGCTCAACCGAGCACCGTGTCGATACCAAGCCATTCGAGATCACAGCACTAATCGAACTACTGCCGATCATCGCAGCGTCTCGTGGTGCGGAGTTTCTCAAATGGACCGCCCCCATGATCGAAAGGCTGCGGACGGCGGTCCGCGATCCGTATCTGGATGGGTGCTGCATCAAAGACGGTCCGGAGGCCCCGGACACCTGCTTCCAGAACCTGTTCGGGTCTAGCGGGCAGGGGCGGCTCACAATCATCGATCTCAGCATGCTCCCGAATCACGCTCTCTGGGTCATCGCTGGCGCGATCACGAGGGCAATGTTGAAGTCGTTGCAGCGCAACGTCCTTGATGGGCACAGGATGGTTCCCACAATCATGGTCCTGGACGAGGCGCATTCGCTGATACGACGCGGATCGATCACTCAAGTTGGCGACGACAGCGCGCCCGGAGCGGCGCGACTATGTCGCGAACGATTCGAAACGGTTGCGCGCGAGGGGCGGAAGTTCGGGCTTTCGCTCGTGATCTCATCACAACGACCCGGTGAGGTTTCAGAGACAGTCCTTTCGCAATGCAACACGTATCTGATCCATCGAATAGTCAACGATCGAGACCAGGAGTATCTGCGGCGGTTAGTTCCCGACTCACTCTCTTCGCTGATGAGCGACCTTCCGACGCTTCCCACACGCACTGCAATATGCACAGGATGGGCCGTCGAACTGCCGACGATCGTCGAGATTAGCGAGCTCGCTCCGCAACATCGGCCCCGGTCGTCGGACCCCGATTTCGGAGCCTCGTGGGCCGAAGGCCGAACCCTCGGAGCGCTATGAACTATCAGCGAATCACGGCTTGGCCAAGGAATGGGACGCAACGGTGACAGGCGAAATCGAGTTTCTGTCTTCCCTCGAGTCTCTCGTCACGGAACTCGGGTTTGGTGCACTTGCCTTGCGCGCTGCTGACATGGTTGACGCGATCACCGACGACGACGGTGTCGAAGGCGCCTCGCCTGGAGCGCAAGACCAAGTCCCTCTCGCCGACCCCGAAACGGCCGCAGCGAAGCTGCGCATCCGCGCACTGCTCGATCTCCTTGACAGCTACCTCGTTATCCCAGCGCTGGCGAGCAAGGGCTTGCTGCGATCAATCGCGCAGCAAACCAACTCGGATGAATCGGAAACAATTGCCTATTTCGAGTCGCCTCTCTCAAACGAAAGCGTGTTTGCGAATGACACGCGTTGGCGCATCGCAGCAGAAGCAGCAACCATCGACGCGAGTAATGCCAAAGCCCTGCGCCGCCTGTTGGATATGACTGCCGCGAGGTTCGGATTGCTGGAGGAGACCTAGGTGCCGCCACCGATCACCGACGTCGAACTACTTCGCCGACTGCGAACTGCGCTTGAGCCATTCGCGTTGCACCCGCCGAGCGGCGGGCTGAAGCGCGCTTGCGATGTCTTCGAGGCGTATGTCTTCGTGATGGTCGGGAGCCGTCTTTGCGCACACCACGGATGGGCCGCCACAACTGCACCAAACCGGCCCTACGCCCGGCTACTGAATGGGGCAGCCATCCGGTTTCGAACTGCACCGGGGTCGCCAAGCGATGAAGGCTTTCTCCGATATGTTCATCCGCGTTTTCTTTGGTGGGGTCATCAGATGGAACATCAGGTTCGGGTGCGCGGAGTCTCCGGGACAACGCATAACGCTGACATTTGCGTACTGCAGCGATACTTTCTCAATCCGCCATTGCCGTCTCACCATGCTGCATACGCGCTCGTCGAGTGCAAACTGCACAGGGAGGCGCCTAGTCTCGACATCGCGAGAGAAATGATCGGGTGGCGCGAGGAGATTACGCCCGGGCGCACCGCGATGCTTTCGGCGGCCTATCGCGTCACCGCGAACGCAGAAGCACTGCTCAGCCATTGGTCGATCGCAGTCGCGCAGAACCTCACTCGCCGGGGCAATGCGGCAAAGTTCTCGGCATTGGCTAGGCGCATTCATGAAGCAGCTATCTGATGCGCCTAGGTCTCAGCCAATGCAGACGCCGCGCTGGAGCGCCTGCCAAAATACTCCTCGCTCTCGCGCTTCCGTCCTCTCATTGTGTACCCAGCTGTCGGAGACTCAATGAAATATGAAAACGACGACATCCGGCTCACCGCAGTCGAACAGCTTGCGCTGGCTGGCTGTTATCTACACATCATGAATCGCGATATCGCCGCCTCACCTCCCGCCGAGGCCGGGAAGAAGGCCGTAATTCGTTCGGGATTTCGCAGCCTCGTCGATCACGATCATCCGGAGCTCGCGCGCCGCGCCGATGGTTCCTTCGCGTTCGAAGAACTCGAATCGTTGCAGCGATCGGTGTCCAAATTCTCACCGGCGAAACGCTGCGTGGTTCTCGTCGAAGTCGCGGCTACTCAGCCGTTCAGCGAAACACGTCATCATCTGAAGAAGATGAAAGTCGATGACCGCGTGCGAAGACTCGCCATGCGTGAGTTGGTCGATGAGGTCAATACGACGAGAACTGTCATCGATGACGTCGAAGAAGCCGGACGCAATGCCGCAAGTGCAATTGTCGACCGCAAAACTCAGGTGATTCGCAGCGTGGTCGGCGCGTCAATCGGTGCCGCGCTCGGAACCGCCATCTTGGCGCCACACCTCGGCGCAGCCGTCGGCGGCGCGATGGGGCTCAGCGGGGCTGCGGCGACATCGGCCGGGCTCGCGGCGCTTGGATTCGGTTCGTTGGCCTCGGGCGGGATGGGAATGGTCGGCGGCACCATCATTGTCGGAGCATTTTCCGCCGCGAGCGGGGGCTTGCTCGGCAAGGTTGCGGGCAGCGAAGGTCTGATCGATTCGGTAACTGAATCCGAGGTCGCGAAACTCGCTATGACGATTCTCTTGCTTCGCGGGTGCAGCGAGCGCGTCATCGCCGATGGATTGCTCACACAAGTTCTCGATGTTCTCGATGCGCTCAACCGCCAACTCACTGAACAACTCCGCGCCGCGACGAGAGAAAAGAAGGCCGTCAAGATGACTGAAACGGAACGCGACCTTTTGCAGCGCCTTCAGAAGCGTCTCGCCTGATCGTCACACAGTTCATCGCGAACGATCCAGAAAGAGTGATGCACCAGTGCAACTTCGAAAGTTCGAATTCGATTCGGGAAGACTCTTCGATCAAGAGCTCGACGTCCGACCACTCACCGTACTGTTCGGCGCGAATTCGTCGGGCAAGACCACGGTGTTGGAGTGGGTCGAAGAAATACTGACCAGGCGAGACGCACTGCGTTTCGATTCCGCCGACGGACCGGGCCAAACCTATGTGGAGGGCTACGTCTGGTTCACCCTCGACAACGCCGACGTGCCCGGTCACGTCGAAAACGATATCGATCGCGACCTGAAGGCCAACTTGACCGCCGGCGAGGAAGGGGCTACAACAATTGAGTTCGGCGGCGTTCTTGATGGTTCGTCGCGGGGCGACGCCATCGCATTCATAGCATCGTCGCTCGCAGAACAGGTCGGGGCGGGCACTGACGCAGACCGACGATTGTTCGCAGCGTCAGTCGCGTCGAGCCGCGACTACTTCGCCTTCTTTTCAAACACTCACCTTGTCATCAGGACTGATTCCTGCTCCGAAGAATCCATTGCTGCAGCGACCCGAATCGCGAACGACGAGAGCGGTCACGCAGACGTCTTGGCCGAAACTGCCCGAGAGCTCGTAGCAACGGGTTCGGCATTCGTAGGAGTGGTCACCGATGGAATCCACGAAGCCGCGCTGAGATCGATTTTCCCAGCTGTTCTTCGTTTCGAAATCGAACCACACTTACTGACAGGCGTCATCGAAAACGCGTTGCCTCAGATACACGACAAGTTGTTTGCGTTGCCAGAGAACGTCGGCGAAGGCGTTCACTTCCTCGATTACTTCCCAGTGATCCATCAGGCTGAGACAGCTACTGGTCACCCAGTCGAGGGGCACTCGCCCGACTCATGGCTCGAACATTTCGTCAGCGAAGGCGCCCCCGAACCCGAGAATCACTTTGGCGGTGTCGAGAGCGCTGCATGGTTGCGGGTTCGAACGAGCCTCAAATACGCAGCACACGTTCTGAGCGAACACGCCAACACGCGCCTGCCCTCGTTTGTCGCCGAGCACGGGCGTATCGAGATCCAATTGTTGCCCGTCACGTTGTGGCACACGGGCGATAGCAGGATCCGCGTGGTGTTCCGGGAACGAAACATCGAGACCGGCGACCTCTCGGAACCTCGCGATACGGCTGTTATGGGCGCGGGTACCGCTCGCTGGGTAACAGCCGCAGTACGGCTCGCGTGCGCGGAGTTGCTGAACGGAACGCGCGAGTTCGGGAGTGATTTTCCACTACTTGGCTGCGAGCGCGTCGCTGATCGTG
>JANYBW010000092.1 GCA_025360585.1 Actinomycetes bacterium
CCGCAACCACACACCCAAGACCCCCACCGAAACCGCCACCATCACAAGCTAGAATCCGACCAACCCCGCGCTGTCGTTTTCGACGATCGCGCGCTGTCAGATTCGATGATCGTTCACACAAGCTCGAACACGGTGGCGATCCCTTCCCCGACAAAATGACTGTGAGCGAATTTCTGGCACGGTGGAAACCTCACCACGAACAAGCTGTGCGTCCATCGACCTGGAAGCGTTACGACACGCTGTTAAAGCTCCACGTTGAACCGAACATCGGCATGGTGCGCCTCAGTCACTTGCGTCCAGCCCACGTTGCAACGTTCATAAATGAAATGCAAGCGAAGGGATCAGCTGCAAGCACGATCACCCAAGCCAAAGCCGTGCTCGGCAAAGCATTGAAACAAGCGATCGGTTGGGGGCTCATCACAACCAACGCAGCACAAGCGATTCCACGCCCTAAAGCTGAGGCTCCACAGTTAGTGATCCCCTCGAAGGATGACCTTCTCGCTCTCATTGATGCAGCACAAGGCACGCCTTGGGAAATCCCGATCGTGATTGCAGCAACCACAGGAATGCGCCGAGGTGAAGTGCTCGGTGCACAATGGGCTGATCTCGACCTCGCCACTGGACGGTTGCAGGTTCGTCGTGCTGTCCAGCGGATCAACGGCAAGACCGAATTCGTCAAACCAAAAACGGATCGTGCAATCCGTCAAGTCACGATCCCAATGTTTGTGATTGAACGGTTGAAGAAACACAAGGTCGATCAAACACAACGAAGGTTGGCGCTCGGTGAAGTCTGGCAAGGCAATGACCTCATCGCAGACCACGGAGACGGAACTCCGCTCTCACCCGATGGATTTACCCAAGGGTTCAAGAGGATTGCGATCGGTGCAGGACTTGATCCGAAGATGAGATTGCACGATGTCCGTCACGGTGTCGCAACCATGATGCTCCAAGAAGATGTGCACATGGCGATAGCCAGTGCAGTGCTCGGCCATGCCGATCCTGCATTCACAATGCGGACGTATCAACACATGACAGACGGCATGAGTGACAGTGCAGCGAGTGCTATCGGGAACGCCTTCACTCGTTCAAGCTGATCTAGTCCGGCTGGGTTCGTTAGCAAACCGTTAGCAAATACTGCATTTTGGAATCAGAAACAAACGACCAGGGCATAAAAGCCCTGGTCAGATGGTACACCCCCCGGGACTCGAACCCGGAACCTGCGGATTAAGAGTCCGACGCTCTGACCAGTTGAGCTAGAGGTGCTAGCGGTAACGATCGTAGCGAATCGCTGGGAAGGTCGCCGACTCGAAATCCGGACGCGGCCCAAATCCGAACCCGGTACACGACGGAACCGCTACAGGAGGCGGATCAGGAGTTCTTGTGCCATCGACATGCACAGTTGCCCGTGTTGGTAGAACAGCCCGCGAACCGCGGCGCGGCCGCCGTGGTTCAAGACCGGTTCAAAATCGAGGTAGATCCAATCGTTGACGTCGATGGGCCTGTGAAACCACACAGCATGATCGATACTCGCGTCGGTGTGCACACCCCACGTTCCCAGTGAATGCGGCCGAAACGACGATTCGGTGCTGTCCGAGATGAACGCGCAAATCAGCTGTTGATTGTGCGCGTTGCCCATTGGGTCGATCATGCGCCGCCACGAGCGCGATGTTGATTCGTATGTGCCGTCCGCACGAATTGGAGTGGGGCCGAGATCGCGGTGATCCCAGCCGCCAGGTTCGATGAACGGCACGACGGTCTCGGGATCAACGACGTTTGGCATCGGCCGCTGGTATTCGTCGCCGGCTTCGACGTTGTGAAACGAAACGACCGCTTTGCATTTTCGGCGGCCGTCTTGCCACGCGGAAACTTCTCGGGTTGCAAAACTACGGCCATCTCGGAGCGTCTCGACGTGCCATTCAACTGGCCCTGGTATCACTGCGCTGAGGAAGGTCGCGTGTAATGAGTGTGCGGTGAGCCCCACCACGGTTTGCGCGGCGGCGTTTAGTGCCTGCGCGACGACAAAACCACCGAAGACCCGCGGGCCGAAATGCTCGGGCGTCGATCCGCGAAGGGTCACGATTCCGGGCGGGTCTATCGATGCTGCAGTTGGGGGATCATGGGGCGCGAGTGCGAGGTCGTCGATAAGCCCTTGGGCCCAACCTTGCGCAGGTCGAAGCGCTTCGACTTCTTCAGGGCTCATGCGAAACAGGGCTTCAGGCACGAGAGTGCAAACTACTGGGCACGGCGGTGCCGGACCCGAGTAATTCTTGTCGTGCTCCATAGCGTGCGGTTCTCGAAAGGAGCACCACCATGCGAGTTCTACTTACTGGCGCATCTGGATTTATCGGTACGGCGCTGCGCGCTGCGCTCAAGAGCCGCGGCGATGATGTCGTGGTGTTGAGCCGCACTGGTGGCCAGCCGTCGTGGAACGTTGCGGCCGCCCGGATCGATGGCAGCCTTGAGGGCTTCGATGCGGTCGTGAACCTCGCGGGCGCGCCCATCGGCGTCGGCCGTTGGAACGACGCCCGCAAACGAGAACTTGTGCAGAGCCGAGTGGTCGGCACGAAATTGCTCGCGCAGACGCTCGCAGCGTGCGCGGCAAAACCTTCAGTGCTTCTTTCCGGTTCCGCGATCGGTTATTACGGAAACCGCGGCCGCGAAGAACTCCTCGACGAAAATGCGACTCCTGGCGATGATTTTCTGGCGCGGCTCGTCCAAGATTGGGAAGCCGCGGCGGGCGCCGCAAGCGCGGCAGGAATTCGCGTCGCCACGATCCGCACCGGCATCGTGCTGAGCCCCGACGGCGGAGCGTTGCAACGGATGCAAATGCCATTCAAATTTGGGGTGGGCGGCAAGATTGGCAACGGCCGTCAATACATGAGCTGGATCACCTTGACCGATGAAGTGCGCGCGATTCTTTACATCATCGACACTCCCGAAATCGCGGGCGCAGTAAACCTCACCGCGCCGCATCCCGTTACCAACGAAGTGTTTTCGAAGCTGTTGGGCGAAGCATTGCATCGCCCGGCCGTCATTGCGGTTCCGTCGTTCGCGTTGAAAACATTGCTCGGTGCAGAGATGGCCACCGAGATGATTTTGCATGGCCAGCGGGTGTTTCCCAAGAAGCTTGAAGCCAACGGTTTCGCTTTCGAACACGTGACGATCGAAGCCGCGTTCAACGCGCTCTACGCGTAACGCCAACGTTCGGTTGACGCGATGCGGCTGTGGGTTGATTGTTGTGTCGACGGCGTTGGCCTCGACCCGCAAATCTTTGCGCTCATCAGCGCTCATCCGATGCTGGAGCTCGTGGGTTTGAGCGCCTTCGGATCACAACCCGGCTCGGCCGCGCAGTACGTGCAACGTCCCGACGTTCGCGAGCAACTCCACGACGCACTCGTGTACGTCGGGCCGCCCGATCCCCGTGCGCTCGATGCCGCCGAAGCGATGTTGGTCGCAGGCCCGCTGACGAATGTGGCTCGCCTGGCCCGCCATGGCATCGAGCTACCGCCGATGATTGCGATGGAGTCCACGTTCGCCGACGACGCGCTGAGCGCGGCCGTGGTTGTGAATGTGGCAAGCGACCTTTTGGTGCTGCCCGCCGCCGCGGCCACAACGGTTGACGCCGCGATGTTCGCGCTGATTGGTGAACACGTGGTGTTGGGAAAACGGTGGGTCGGCGTCGGTCTCGACGGCGTGCTGATGATCGGCGATGATTCACAGGATTTTGTGGAACGCGATCTGGTCATCGACTGTGACGTGAGCGGTATGCAACGGCATCGCAATGTCTTACTGGGCTTCTCGTAGCGCGACGAGTGGGCGAGCATCGCGCTCACCTCGTCAGAAATGGGCAACGGCACCGGACGAATCCGGTGCCGCTACGGCTTGCGCAAGCTACCTGTGGTGCCTGTGATTCCTGGGGTGCCTGTGATTCCTGGGGTGACTGACGGGACTTGAACCCGCGGCCCTCGCGACCACAACGCGATGCTCTACCTGCTGAGCTACAGCCACCATGGGGTATTGCGGACGGCATTGTAGAGGAAACCGAGCGCGCATCCCGGCTCGATTCATTCCTGAAGGCGAAGCGACCCAAAGCTGGCCAACCCACGACTTGTCATCGTTTGCGTCGAGGTGTAGCTCGGGGCCGATGTGTGCGAATTGTCGTAGGTCTCGCGGAGATCGCGAACCGATCTGGGCCCAATGGTTGCAAGCTGATCTAGCCGAGGCGAAGGGTGTCGACCTCGCTCACCTCGTTGCGATCACGCTCGCCGTGGCTGGCATTCGGGGCCACGCGTTCGTGATCGATATTGCCCAAGTCGATCATCGCCTCTCAACGGCCCTGCGAAGGCACCTGCGATCTCCTCGATCCGCCGGTCAGCGTGTGTGAGTCGGTCCAGCCGAGCCGCGCAGTCGTGCCGTAGTCTCGCGGCCGTGATCAAACCATTGCGTCTTTCAATGTTGTCGCTCGTCGCTCTTGTCGCCGCAGGCGCGTGTTCGAGTTCCGCTCCGTCGAAGTCTTCGCCTTTGACAACAGGCCCCGGCGCTCTGTCGAGCACGACCGAAACCAACGCCGCACCATCGACAACGACGGTTGCGAAGCTTGCGGCGACTTCGCCAGGATGCAGTGCCACGCCTGTCGCCGCCGGTCAAACCCAAGTGGATCTCAAATCAAGCGGAGATCCGCGTTGGTATATCCGTCATATCCCCGCCAGCTATTCCGCGACCGTGGCTTCCGCGGTGATTGTCGATCTGCACGGATACCAAGAAGGCGCGAGTATTCACACCGTGATGAGTGCGCTCGGTGCGTTTGGCGAGCAACACAACTTCATCACGATCACACCGCAAGGTACTGCCAATCCGATCCCGCGTTGGGATACCGCGTTGGGATCAAAAGATGTTCATTTCATTGGCGATGTGCTGGACAACATCGAAAAGACGCTCTGCGTGAACCCGCACCGTATCTTCGTTTCGGGGCTCTCCAACGGCGCCTTCATGACCTCATCAATGGCGTGCGCGTACGCCGATCGATTCGCGGCTGCTGCGCCCGTCGCCGGAGTGATTTCTGATGTCAAGGCCTGCAAACCAGCGCGAGCAGTCCCGTTGATCACTTTCCATGGCACTGCTGACGGGTTCGTCGCGTACGACGGCGGTCTGGGTAAGGATGCGCTCAACCTTCCGAGTGCGAACGGCAAAGGCAAACTGAAGGACAACCTACAAATCCTCAAACTGCGCAAAGGGCTGACTATTCCGCAACAAGTCGACGGTTGGGCGAAGCGCAATGGCTGCGACGCAAAACCGACCGAGACGAACATCGCGTCGGATGTCACCGAGTTTGTGTATAACTGTCCGAATAACGCGGACGTGAACTTCTATCGGATCGCTGGGGGCGGCCACACCTGGCCGGGAAGCACCTTTTCAAAGGGCATCGCGAACGTTGTGGGAGTGACCACGTTCTCAATCAATGCAGACGAACTCATGTGGAAGTTCTTCGAAGCGCACCCTCTGCCGTAGGGCGGCGCAGCGGAGCAAGCCGAGCCGACTGACCAGTTCAGCCGGAGGGAGCGTCCCGTAGGGCGGCGCCGCGGAGCAAGCCGAGCCGACTGACCAGTTCAGCCGGAGGGAGCGTCCCGTAGGGCGGCGCCGCGGAGCAAGCCGAGTCGACTGACCAGTTCAAAAAGCGCCCCCGGCAGGATTCGAACCTGCGACCTTGTCATTAGAAGGGACTTGCTCTATCCCCTGAGCTACGGAGGCTTGTTCTTATTAATCTATCGGTGTGGAGTATTGACTTTCGCAGTATTCGTTGACGCAGCTCATGATCGTGCGGTGCTGTTGCTGCTCTCGCTAGGTTCGGTGTCATGAAGCTTGGTTTGGGTTTAGATCTTTGGGCAGGCTCCGGTTTGCGGGTTCCGGTCGAGCAGGTGCAGCGGGCGGAGGTGCTCGGATACGACTCGGTTTGGACGGCCGAGGCATACGGTTCGGATGCGATTTCGCCGTTGGCTTTTTTGGCTGCGTATACGTCGAAGATCAAGCTTGCGACTGGCATTCTTCAGATCAGCGCGCGCACGCCGACCGCGGCCGCTATGGCGATGGCCACCGTAGATTCGCTCGCTGGTGGTAACCGTACGATCATTGGGCTCGGCCTTTCGGGGCCTCAGGTTGTGGAGGGCTGGTACGGCCAACCCTGGGCGCGCCCAGGCGCTCGGATGCGCGACACAATTGAAATTATTCGCAAAGTGTTGCGCCGCGATGGCGCGATGGTGCACGAGGGCGCGGTGCTGTCGGCACCATATCGGGGCGCAGACGCTACCGATATGGCCAAGCCGCTTCGCTCGATTTTGCATACGAATGATTTGCCAATTTGGATCGCCGCGGGTGGCCCCCGCAATGTCGCGCTTGCCGCGGAACTATGTGATGGCTGGATTCCGATGGGTTTTCGTCCGCAGATGATGGAGTCGTATCTAGAACAGCTCAGTGTGGGTTGGGCTAAACGTGAAGGTGGCCGTCCTGAAGGTTTTGAATTGTCGCCTTCGGTTACCGTCACGATCACCGGTGATGTGCGCGCCACGATCGACGCGGCCAAGCCGCGAATCGCGTTGTACGTGGGCGGCATGGGGCATCCGGAAATGAATTTTCACAATCAATCGATGGCGAGGGTTGGCTTCCCCGAAGCAGCGGCCCGAATTCAGGAACTTTTTTTGGCGGGCCGGCGTGATGAAATGGCTGCGGCAGTACCCGATGAATTTGTAGATGATGGTGGATTGATTGGTTCGCCGACGCGCATCAAAGAACGGTTTGCGCCGTGGGCTGATTGTGGCGCCACTACGTTGGTCGTCCGGCCCGCGGGTGAATTCAGCGCGGACGCACTCGAGTTGTTGGCCGATCTCGCGGGCACCCGCGATATAGGAGTGGTGTGATGACGTTCGAAACTATTTTGGTCGATACTCCGGCCGAACACGTGGCGCGGATCACGCTGAATCGTCCCGAAAAACGCAACGCGATCAGCGGTCTATTGCGCGGCGAATTGTTTGGAGTATTGCAGGCCCACGACGATGATCCTGAGGTGCGGGTCACGATTGTGCGGGGCGCGGGCCCGTGTTTTTCCAGCGGGTACGACCTCGGTTCTTCGTTGTGGGACGACAAACCGGGATGGTCCGCCAGCGGCGACGGCAAGTGGTCGCGCCACGCGAGCGAATCGTGGTTCGGGATGTGGGATCTCGCCAAACCGGTGATCGCGCAGGTGCATGGATACGCGCTGGCCGGCGGCACGGAGCTCATGGCGGCCTGCGACCTTGCGTACTGCGCCTCCGATGCTCAGATCGGCTATCCAGTAACCCGCGTGCTCAGCCCGCCCGATATGCAATTTCACCCTTATTTTGTTGGGATTCGACACTCTATGGAGCTCCTGCTTACCGGCGATTCGATCTCCGGCGACGAAGCCGCGCGCATGGGCTTGGTGAACCGCGCGTATCCAGCCGAAGGCCTGGAATTGGCCGTCCTTGATATCGCGGTTCGAATCGCGCGCACCGAGAGCGACTTGCAGCAGATCAACAAACGTTCGGTGCATCGCGCGATGGAGATCATGGGGATCCGAGCCGCAATCCGGGCGGGGAGCGATCTGCAAGCATTGGCCGGCCATCAGGCATCCGTGCGCGAACGGATGACGACTGCACTGAGCGCGGTGAAGGGTGCAGTCGACAATCCGGGTTCCTAAGCGCGAGGCTGCACCCATGGATATTTACGAAGCCCTGTACACGACCCGCGCGATGCGTCGGGTGAAGCCCGATCCGATTCCTGCCGATGTGCAGCAGCGCATTCTTGATGCAGCGGTTCGGGCGCCGAGCGGTGGCAACACCCAAAATTGGCGGTTCTTGGTTGTCGACGACCCCGCGATTCGGGCTCAGCTTGGGCCGATCTACCGTCGGTGCTTGGGTCAGCTTTGGGAGACGATCTACAAGGATCGAATGGAAGCCGCGCAGGCGAACCCAGACGATCCGGCGAACAAACAGTCGTTGATTATGCAGCGCAGCGCGCAACACCTCGCCGATAACTTCGAGGTGTATCCGATGCTGTTGTTCAGCTTCGTGCAATACGACCCGACCGGCGGATCGATTTTTCCCGCGACGTGGTCCGCGATGCTCGCGGCACGCGCCGAAGGCGTGGGTACTGCACTGACGTCGGTATTTTTCTTCGAGATGGATCCGGTACTGGAAATTCTCGGCGTGCCGAAGGACGAAGGCTGGTTGTTTTCGTCGTGCGTCACGTTTGGATACCCGACGGGCCGTTGGGGTGTGGCGCCTCGTCGGCCGGTTCACGAAGTGTCGTACCGGAACCAGTGGGGCGCGGATCTCGGCTTCGAAATTAACGAACCGCTGTGGTCACCTGAATCGTGAGTGCCTCGGGGAATAATGATCGGCAGTGAGTGAGTTGCCGATCATGATTGAAGCGCCGATAAACGGTGCAACTTCGAAGGGCTTGCCGCCTGCACTGGCATTGTTGCACGCGTCTCTGGACATGTTGGGCGGCTGCCCGTTGCCATGGTTAGCGGCGGTGTTCGAAGGGGATTTGTGCAGCGATCCGGAGTTCGTCAACGCGATGCTCGACGCTGGAGGACACCTCCACGTCGGACGAGAAGACTTCGGTGGCCAGACCCGACCAACAAATGTTTAGTTGGTGGAGCGCGCCGTGGATCTGGTCGCAGCGAGTGGCCGCCGGGCTGCAACGTCGGCTGAGGTCGCGGCAATCTTGAAGCCCCTGTACTAGCCGCCGGCCGCCTTCGTCAGTTGTGGCGGAGGCCGACCGAATCGGAGGTCTTGGTACTGCGTTCGTCGCGCCGTCGGGCGCGACCGTCGCACCAAAGATGGGCGTTGGTACTGCGGTACCCGCGCCGTCGGGCGCGAGGGTCGTACCAGGGACCAACGATCGTCGGTTGTCCGAGCCCTGTGGCACAGTGCTTTCATAACTTCCCCCGGTTTATTCATGATCAAGCTGGGAGAATGTTGTGTACAAGTCGGGAAAAATTGAAAGCGTCAGCGGTCGAATCGCTCGTTTGAATACAGTCGCATCGCGTCCAACTCAGCGTGGTCATTTCACAACGGCACAAGCGGCCCAATGTCGAGTGAGCTATAAGACATTGGTCGGCCTTGAGAAGTGCGGCGTGATTCGACGGGTGCATCGCGGGCTGTACCGATTCGAAGTGGGTGTGAAACCGACGTGGAAGGATTTACTTGCGGGTGAATTGCTCCTCACCGACGGGATCGCATGCGGCCGAACCGCAGCAGCGCTCTACGGTTGGATCAACGTCGATTGCGCGGCCGCGAGTGGCCGCAAATTTGAGATCATGGCGAGTCGCGGATCGCGGCATGCGACTTCGCCTCGCCACACGACTCGCGATTTGCAACGATGGGAGCAAGTCATCGTAGATGGGCTGCCCGTCCTGCATCCCTTGCGCACGCTGACGGATGCTGCTCACCGGCTCCCGAAGCGTTCCGCCACCGCGATGATCGAATCCGCGATCGCGAACAAGACGGTAGATTTACATGATCTCGAACGGCGAGCGCGCGAACTTCTGCACCCAAAACGTCCTGGATGTGCAGTGGTTTTGGGTGTTCTCGGTCGCATTCATCCCGAGCTGGTCGCGACTCGAAACGAGTGGGAGCGCTGGGTATTGCGGCGAGCGCAAGAGCTTGGGTTGCCGGAGCCGGCCGTGGAGTTTGAGGTTGTGATCTCGGGCCGTAGGTATCTGCTCGACGCTGCTTGGCCGGCGGCCGAAATCGCGCTTGAGTTCGATGGTCGAGATCCGCACATGCGTCGGGGGGTGCATGACAACGACACGCTTCGGCGTAACGATTTTGAATCAGCGGGCTGGCGGCGCTTCGGAATTACCGCGACTGCATTGCGCGAGGGTGACGATTCGGCATTCGCTCACGTTGCGCGAGCGCTCTGCGCTCACTCCAAAGCGGCCTGACGGTTCGAACGGCATCAGCGGCGACCGCGACACGATCGAGGTGAGCTTGGTATTGCGTTAGCCGCGCCGTTGGGCGCGAATGTCGTACCAGCGCGACCCCGCCGCAGGGGTAGCGGCCGCCCCGCGTTCATTGGTTGGGGCGCAGGCCAATCGCGAAGGGTGACGTCGGCGCCGGCAGTGGATGGCGGAACAATGTTGCCGCGTTTTCGTGGCTGATTTTGCGTTGTTCTTCGATCGGCAGCGACGAATAATACTGATCGAAGACGGCTTGCGTATTCGGCCAAGTTGAGTCGCCGTGGGGATAATCGGATTCGAAACAGATGTTGTCGATGCCGATTGTGTGGCGAGTCGCGATCGTTGAGGGATCATCGATCGTGGCGAACCAAAAGTTGCGCCGTAACACTTCGGCAGGCCGCAAATCGCTTTGGAAATAGACGCCGTACCCGGAACGGTCGACGATGTTGTCGAGGCGATCGATCAGCATCGCCACCCAACCAATGCCACCTTCGCTCATAATGATTTTCAAATCGGGATATTCAACGGGCCACGGAGACCAGAGCCACTCGGCGCACGCGTTTAACGAAATCTGGCCGAACAAGGTTGCGCCCAGTGGCAACATCGGCGCGCCTTCAGGCATGGACGCAACGCCGGTGGAGCCCACATGCAAACAGATCACGGTGCCGGTTTCTGCGCACGCACGGATAATTGGTTCCCACCATCGATCAAAGATCGCGGGCATCCCAACTCGATGCGGCTGCTCGGGCAAGGTGACGGCAGTGAAACCGCGCGCCGCGTTACGGCGAATTTCGCGCGCCCCCTCCTCCGGATCACCCAAAAAGGTAATACCCATAGGGATTTGGCGATCTGGGTACGGCTGCCACCATTCGTCGTGGAACCAATCGTTCCACGCCTGGGTCACGGCTATGCCTAGCTCAGGTGATGAGCACTGGGAAAACACCCGCCCACAGAACCCGGTCACTTGCGAAGGAAAGTTGCATGAGGCCCAGATGCCGTTGAGATCCTGATCGTGAATCCGAGCATCAATGTTCATGCAACCAGGCCGGATCTCATCGAAACGGCTGGGTTCCAACAACCAGTCTTCGCGAGGTCGGCCAGCGACCGCGTTGAGTCCAATCTGGAAGAACACTTGCCCGTCGAACTGCCAGACTTCGTGACCCTCTTCAGTTTCGATCACGCGCGGTGCCTCCGCGGCGAGATGTTTCGGGAGGCGCCCCTCAAACATGTGTGGTGGCTCGACAAGATGATCATCGACGGAAATAATCGTGTGAAGAATTTCGGCGGGCTCGGGATCGGGCAGCAACCCGTGCATCTCGCTCTTGTTCCAATTGATCTTGACTGTCATCGGTGAATTCCTCAATGAAAAATGACCGGGGTCGAGGTGACTCCCGCGATGATGTTGCTGCCCGTGCGAGTGATCGTGCCGGCGGACTCGACTGCAGAAAAACGTTGAACGAGCGCTTCAAGCAAACAGCGAATTTCCAAACGAGCCAACGCCGCTCCGATGCAGAAATGGTGGCCAAAACCAAAGGCGACGTGGGGGTTCGGATCGCGCGTGATGTCGAACGATTCTGCTGTGGGCCCAAACGCGCGCTCGTCGCGGTTCGCGGACGAATACAACATCAAAACGTGTTCGCCCTCGGCGATATCAACCCCTGCTAGCGCGGTATCGACGGTCGCGGTGCGCATGAACGCGATCACGGCCGTTCCCCAGCGCAAGAACTCTTCGGTTGCGCTTGCGGCGAGCGACGGCGAATCGTGCAGCAACTTCCACTGTTCGGGATGGATGGCTAGCTCCCATACGCCGGCCGACATCGTGTTGCGCGTGGTTTCGTTGCCTGCGACCAGCAACTGATTTTGAAACATCACGATTTCTTGTTCGCTGAGCGTCTCGCCATCGACAGAGCTGTTCGCCAGCGCGCTCGTGATGTCGTTGCCGTCCTGGCCACGCCGAGAAAGTGTGAGCTCCAACAAGTACGCGTGCATTTCGGCCTGTAACTGTCGACGGTATTCGTCGCTCCAACCGTTCGATCCCGGAATCGATGCTTCGGACCAATCGAAAAACCGATCGCTTTTGTCCGGCGGGATGCCGAGAAAATCCGCGATGATTTGCAGGGCCAACGGAATCGCGATCGCGACCGTGAAATCGATGGGTTGACCGGGTGTGATCGTGTCGAGCAGCGCATCAACTCGTTCGCGGATCACGACTTCGATGGCCTTGATGATCGACGGCCGAAATCCGGGTGACACCATTTTGCGGTAACGCGTGTGATCCGGTGGATCGGTGTGCATCATTGTGGGCGGGGTTTCGTAGTTGAAACCGATTTCCATGGTGAGGATGCCCTTGCCCGAACAGAAGCGATCGGAGTCACGGGCGACATCCATCACCTCGGCATGGCGCGACGCGATCCAATAGCCGAGTTGTTCGTTCCACGCCACCGGCGCTTCGTCGCGCAGGCGTGCGTAGTGCGGATAGGGATCGCCGATATAGAAGGCGGGATCCTCTAAGACAGCGGTGAGATGCGTTCCGGGTCGGGTCACCGGTGCAGCATTGCACAGCGCAGCACTTCGGGGAAACCGAAGCAAACCGCCGCTACTCGATCGCGAACACGACCTGAAGCAAGACGTCGGCGCCGGCTCCGATATCCGACAGTTCAGTGAACTCGCCCACGTTGTGGGAAAGGCCTCCAACGCTCGGAACGAAGATCATCGCGCTGCGACATATCGTTGCGAATTCTTGGGCATCGTGCGCGGCGCCCGACGGCATTCGACGGTGCGAGTAACCCAATAGTTCGGCCGTTCTCGCAACGAGATCGATGAGGTGCGGGTCGAAGGAGACCGGTCGGGATCGGGCAGTCGATTCTTCGGTGATCGCGAGGTTTTCGGCGTCGGCCGTGGCCGCGCAGAAGTCGCGCAATCGGATTTCGGTGAGCGTGAGCGCGGCGTCGTCGGTATTGCGGAGATCGACGGTAAGCGTGGCGCTCGCTGCAACAACGTTGACGAGGCCGGGAAACGTGCGAATCGACCCAACGTTGCCAACCTGGGGAGTGCCCGTTTCGATTGCGACGGTACGCACGATTTCGCGCACCTCTACTGCAATGCGCGCCGCAACGACTGCGGCATCGCGCCGCAACGCCATCGGTGTGGTGCCCGCATGATTTGATTGCCCGCTCACCGTGATTGTTTGCCAAGAAATTCCCTGCACTCCCGTCACGACACCGATCGTGATGCCTTCGTGTTCCAATACCGGACCTTGCTCGATATGAAGTTCCAAAAAGGCGTGCGGAACTGTGCCCGGACTTGGTGTGGGGCCGGCGTATCCGATACGCGCAAGTTCGTCGCCGAGTCGCGTGCCGTCGATACCGACGGTGTCGAGCGCGGATTCGAGATCGCGATGCCCGCAATACACCATTGATCCGAGGGCATCCGGTGGGTAGCGCGAACCTTCTTCGTCGCTGAAGTAGGCAACCTCAATCGAACGTTCGAGCGTGACCCCGGCAGTCTTCAACGTCTCCACTACCTCAAGGCCCGCACAGACACCGAGCGTGCCGTCGAAGCGCCCGCCGGTTCGAACCGAATCGATGTGGGAACCAATCATGATGGGCGCGAGCGAGGCGTCGCGGCCGCTCAAGGTCGCGATCACGTTGCCGATTCCGTCGATCCGAATGTCCATCGCCAGATCACGCATCCACCCGATAACGAGATTTCGCCCATCGCGGTCGGCATCGGTGAATGCCAGGCGGTTGACCCCGCCACCGTCGATCGCGCCGACTTGCGCCAGGGCATCGAGCCGAGCCGCTAGGCGAGGCGTGTCGATGCGGAGGTCGGAATGTTCAAGAAACACAGTGTTCACGATGTTAGGGGCCCACGAGTGGCCCCGTTTCTTGGCCGCGTGTTAGAAAACCAAGGAGATCTGGCGGAGCTGGGCTGAAGCCTTCGGTTCGCTGATGACTGCTCCCAGCCCACAATCGAAAGAGGATCCAGTGAAACGAACGGCCCACATTGGCGCTGTCACAATCGCCGCTGCGCTTGGCTTAGCCGCCTGCGGAAGTAGCACCACGAAACCCGCGGCGGGCGGGTCGACCACGACGCAGAAACCATCGGGTTCGAGCGATAACGGATCAGCAACCTGCGGAAAGCCAAGCGGCAGCGGCGCATACAAAGTTGCCTTCGTATATGTCGGGACAGTGAACGATGGTGGCTGGACGACTGCGCACGACAAAGGCCGTCAGTTCGCCCAGACGAACCTCGGAGACAAGGTCAAAACGACCTATAAAGCAACGGTCAAAGAAGGCCCGGAAGCTGCGGCGGCAATCGAATCGCTCATCGCCGACGGTAACCGCATGATCTTTGCGACCTCGTTCGGTTTCCAAGATTCCATGGAAACCGAAGCCAAAAAACACCCTGAGGTTTGTTTCGAACAGGCCACTGGCTTCAAGACTTCTGCCAACTTTGCGGAGTACTTCGGTGCCGCAGAAGACACCGACTACCTCACGGGAATGGCGGCAGGTGCCGCGAGCAAGAATGGCAAGCTCGGTTTCGTAGCGCCGTTTCCGATTCCCGAGGTAATTCGGGAAATCAACTCGTTCGCGCTGGGCGCGCAAACTACCCATCCTGGTGCGACCGTTCAGGTTGCGTGGACGAAGAGCTGGTTCGACCCGACGAAAGAGCGCCAGGCCGCCGAAGGTCTTGTTGCCGCTGGCGTCGACGCGCTGGGTCAAGGCCAAGACAGCCCCGCAACAGGCGAAGTCGCCAAGGCCAAGAAATTGCCGTGGGCGGGTTACGACACCGACCAAAGCGCGAACTTTCCCGACAACTGGCTCACCGCAACCGTCTACAACTGGGGCCCGTACTACCAAAGCCGCATTGCCGCCGCGATGGCCGGGACCTGGAAGAGTGGTAGCTACTACGGGGGCCCGAAGGATGACTTTGTTGGCCTGGCGCCGTTTGGAAAACTGGTCGACCAAAAGACGAAAGACGCGATCGCTTCGAAGCTTGCGGGCTTCAAAGATGGCAGTTTCTATCACCTCACTGGTCCGTTGAAAGACCAAAGTGGAGCCGAAAAGGTTGCTGCTGGCAAAGCGCTTGAGCTGAAAGACATCTTGTCGATGGATTGGTTCGTCGAAGGTGTTAAGGGCAGTCCGAAGGGCTAAATGAACCCTGAAAGTATTGATGTTTTGACGGCCGGGACCAATTTGGTTCCGGCCGTCGAGATGTTCGGGATAACGAAACGTTTCGGTGATGTCGTTGCTAACGACGGTGTGAATTTCCACGCCTGCGTTGGTGAGGTGCACGCCCTATTGGGTGAAAACGGCGCGGGAAAATCGACCCTCACGAACATGCTCACGGGGATCTACCAACCCGACGCGGGCGAGATTCGCTTATACGAAAAGCCGCTACGGCTCACCAGTCCGCGCGCGGCGATCGCGGCGGGCGTCGGCATGGTGCATCAACATTTCAAGTTGGTCCCGACCTTTACCGTCGCTGAAAACGTGGTGTTGGGTCTTTCGGCTGAGCACCGAGGTGTGAAATTTCGGCGGGCCGCGATTGAGCGGCGAGTCGCGGAACTCAGCGAGCGATATCAGCTTGCGGTTGATCCGGCAAAGAAAATTTGGCAACTCTCGGTTGGTGAACGCCAGCGGGTTGAGCTCCTCAAAGTATTGATCCGCGAAGCACGCATTCTTGTACTCGATGAACCAACGGCAGTCCTCACTCCCCAAGAGGCCGATTCACTGTTCGTGACGCTGCGATCGATGGCCGACGATGGCCGCACCGTGATTTTTATTTCGCACAAACTCTACGAAGTCACGGCGGTATCCGATCGAGTGACAGTCTTGCGCGATGGCCGCAATATCGCCACCGTGGACACTGCAGATTGTGATCAGCGATCGCTCGCTGCGCTGATGGTCGGGCGCGATGTGCAGTTCGATCGCCGCGTGGGTACTCACGTTCGCGGTGATTCCGAGCCTGTACTCATCGCTGCGAACGTTGATGCCGATGGAGACGACGACCGGGGTGCGCTCCACGCAATTTCGCTATCGCTTCGAGCGGGCGAGATCCTTGGCATCGCTGGCGTAGCGGGCAACGGCCAGCGCGAATTAGGCGAAGTACTCGGCGGTATACGGCGAATTCGCTCAGGAAATATTGATGTTTGTGGCAAGCAACAAACGTGCGGCGATCCCGTGGCGTTCGCGAAATCACGCGTTGCCTACGTGCCCGAAGATCGCTTAGGTACAGGGCTCGCGCCGAGCTTGTCCATCGCCGATAACGTTGCGTTGCGTTCTTTTCGCGCCGCGCCCTTCGCTCGTCCCCCGTTCATCCGCAGGCGATGGCTGCGATCCCACACGCAAGAACTCATGAGTCGTTACGACGTAAAGGCTCCCGGCCCCGAAACTCCGATACGCAAACTTTCGGGTGGCAACATTCAAAAAGTGTTGTTGGCTCGCGAGTTCGAATCGGATCCGTTGGTACTCGTAGTCGCTTCGCCGACCCGCGGGCTCGACGTTGGCGCGATCGAAAATGTTCGGTCGCTGTTGGTCACGGCAGCTGAACGCGGTACGGGGATTGTCCTCATCAGCGAAGACCTCGATGAGGTACGGGCGATGTGTGATCGCATTGCAGTGATGTATGAGGGCAGGATCGTTGGCATCGTCGACGGCGAGTCCGCAGACGTGAACACCCTCGGCTTGATGATGGCCGGAGCAACCTGATGCGCTCGATCGCGTTTGAACGCCGAACGAATACGCCGAAGTGGTTGCGGATCGCCGTGCCGATGTTCGGAATCGCGATCGCGCTGGTACTCGGTGCGATGTTGCTGGCCTGGACTGGTCACGCCACCACCGGCACGTACCGTCAGATTCTGCACCGCGGTTTTACGGATCCGGGTACGTTCGCAACCACGTTGGTGGCCGCGACACCGCTGTTATTCACGGGATTGACCGCGGCGATCGCGTACCGGATGGGCGTATTTAACATCGGTGGCGAAGGTCAACTGTTCATCGGCGCAATGTTCGCTTCGTTTGTGGGGCTCGGCCTGGGCTCCGCGCCGACCGTCGTTGTGGTTGCTTCGATGATTCTTGCCGGAGCAGTCGGGGGGAGCTTGTGGGCCAGTATCGCTGCCGTGCTGCGTGATCGTTTCCGTTGCAACGAGATCATCACTACGTTGATGCTCAACTATTTAGCCGGAATCCTCATTCAGTACTTGATCTTTTCTTCGCATTCGTATTGGCGGGAACTCACTGGCACTGGAGCATTGTTTCCGCAGGGTCGAATGCTGAGTGAACGCGCGCAGTGGCCCAACCCGCACATCGGCGGTACGCCGGTGCCCTTCGGTTTCATTGTCGGCATCAGTTTCGCAGTGTTGATCTTTGTGTTGTTGCGGTCGACCCGATTCGGTTACCGCGTGCGCGTGATCGCCGATGCGCCCGCGGCTGCGAAGTATGCGGGCATCAATGCTCGACGAACCACGTTCGCGGTGCTTGCACTCTCCGGCGCAATGGCGGGCATCGGCGGTGCGAGCGATGTCGGCGATTTCCGCCATACCCTTGACCCCAAGGGTTTGCAACAAGCCGGGTACGGATACACGGGCATCGTCGTGGCCGCGCTCGGACGCCTGAACCCAATCGCGGTCGTGTTTGTTGCGATCCTGATGGGGGGTCTCAATACCGCGGGCCTTGCATTGCAGGGCCCCGATTTTCCTGCCGGGCTCGTCGGCACGCTGCAAGGATTGTTGTTGTTTTGCACGCTCGGCGGTGAAGGCCTAGCTCGCTACCGAATCGTCATTCGGCGGCGAGCCGGCTCAGCCTCCCGAAGTGCAGCGCCCCGAAGCTCCTCTCCTCGAAGTGCAGCCTCCCCAACTGAAGCACCGGGCCTGGCAACGGGAGAGGTTGGCGGATGAGCATCAATCACAACCTGTTGGTGGAAGTCGCCGTCTCGGGAATGTTTTACGGCACGCCGTTGGTGTTTGCATCGGTTGGTGAAGTCATCACCGAGCGCAGCGGTGTCTTGAACCTTGGCGTCGAGGGGATGATGCTGATGGGCGCCGCGGCCGGCTCGTGGGCATCGATCCACATATCGGGTTCGAATCCGTGGGTGTTGTTCTGTGCCACGATCATCGGCGCGGCGGCCGCGGCGTTGGTAGCGCTGCTGCACGCGTTTTTGGTGGTGACGTTGCGCGTCAACCAAATCGTTGCTGGTCTTGCGCTCACCATCTTTGCCGGCGGGGCCGGATTGTCGTCGTTCCTCGCGAACTCGTGGAACCTCGCCGCAAAACCTGCGCCGCACCAATTCCAAGAGCTCTCCGTGTTCGGCTGGAAGAACGCGCCGATTATTGGGCCGTTGTTATTTCATCACAACGTGATGGTGTACTTCTCGTGGATCGTCGTTGGGGCAACGTCGTGGTATTTGTTCAGAACTCGCGCGGGCTTGCATCTGCGATCAGTAGGTGAATCGCCCCATACCGCCGACGCCATGGGCCTCAACGTCGCGCGCATCCGTTACGTCAACACGATGGTCGGCGGCGCGCTTGCCGGAGTTGGCGGGGTCTATTTCAGTTTGTTGATCGTGCCGACATGGGTCGATGGCATGACCCAAGGCCGCGGTTGGATTGCGCTCGCGTTGGTCATTTTCGGTTTCTGGCGGCCGGGCCTTGCCATGATTGGTGCCTATCTCTTTGGCGCGTTCGCGAGTTTGGGGCTCACGTTGCAAGCGCGCAACGTGCATATCTCTCCGGATCTTCTCGACGCGCTGCCGTATCTCATGACCATCGTCGTGCTGATCATCGTTTCCAACAGTGGCGCCCGCAAACGGCTTGGCGCGCCGGCCGCGTTGGGTCAACCGTTCATACGCGACGAGCGATAGATCCGCGAAACTAGGAGTGCGCCGAATGGACGTTGACGACCGCGAAGTACTGACGTATGAGGGCTTCGGCGCTGCAATACGCGAACTCGCGCAGCAGGTGGTCGATAGTGGTTATCAACCGGATTGGATTGTTGCGATCGCTCGAGGTGGACTCATTATTGGTGGCGCGCTCGCGTATGCGATGGGCCACAAAAACATCGTGACAGTCAATGTTGAGTTTTACACCGGCATCGACGCGCGCCTCGACGTTCCGGTGGAGCTTCCTCCCGTGTTGAACCTCGACGACATCAAAAACCGGCGAGTGCTCATCGCCGATGATGTGGCCGATACGGGCGAAACGCTCAAGCTCGTCATCGACAAATGCGCGACCGCATGTAGTGAGGTACGGTCTGTCGTTCTGTTCGAAAAGCCGCACTCGATCGTGCATGCCGATTACGTGTGGAAGCCCACCGACCGCTGGATCGATTTCCCGTGGTCAAGCCTGCCGGTTATCGGCACAGAAGGAGAAGCATCATGACGCCCGACGATCTCGTAGAGATGGAACTCATTAAGCAGCTCAAATACAAGTACGCACGCTGTTTAGACCTGAAGCTCTGGGACGAACTCGCCGAGACGCTGACCGAAGATGTCGTGGTCAACTACAGCAACGGCAAATACCACCATGAAGGGCGCGACAACGTCGTGGCGTGGATCGTCAAAGGTATGGGCGCCGAGACGTTTCTTTCGAGCCACAAGATGCACCACCCGGAGATCACCATCACCTCCGCGACGACGGCGACCGGAACCTGGGCGCTCGACGACCGCGTCATCATGACCGACATGGGCCTCGACGTGCGCGGTTGCTGTTTTTACAGCGACGAATACGTCAAACAAGACGGCGAGTGGAAGATCCACCGCACCGGCTACAAACGCGTCTACGAAGAAATCGAACCCCGCAGCGACAAGATCACCCTCACCGCGAGCTACTGGACCACCAACGGCCAGTCCAGCCTCCCCGCCTAACGCGCAAAACCAACGTCCGTTGTACGGATAAGCACAATTGTTGTGCTTATCCGTACAAGGAACGAGAGGGTTGGGAGCGCGGTGGGGAGGCTGGGGAGGGTTGGGAGTTATTTGCGGCGTTTTTTGCGCTGCTTGGCTTCTTGCGCGATGCGGGCTGCGCGTTCTTTGCGGGCCCGCTCCAAGCCTCGTTCATCCATCGCCGGACCAGCCGAATGTGATCCACCGTTCGCTTCAATCGCTTCGGCCACGGCTGTAAACGAGGCTTGGGGAATCGCGAATCGAGCGTCGCTATCGAGAATGTCGATGAACACCGGGCCGCATGGCGCGTCCATAGCTGGATAGGCAGTGAGCATGAGGGTCACCATCTGCGCGCCCCACCGTTCGATGAGGCCATCGAGAACGGTGTCCATATCTTCACGGTTTGGTTCTTGCGCCGCGTCGCCCAACGTATCGATGCAATCATCAGAACACGGTCCCGCAATCGACAAGGCCGCCAAGACGCGCCGCCCGGGAGGCCCGATATAGACGCGGGGTCGAACGAGTTCCGCAGGATTTGGATGGGCGAGCACCGCTGGCTTCTTTGCATTCAAGGCCTGCGCGAGCGACTGGAGGTGTTCGCCTTCGCCTAGGGCACGAATCGCGTCGTTGAGGTCGGCTTCGCTGAAGGCGGCAATGGCCGCGGAAACCCGTTCGAGAATATTGTGTTCAGTCATCGCCCGGAGTCTACGAAGCACCCACCCCAAACCCTGTGTCCCATGGCTATTCCACCCGTGGAATAGCGGTGGGACACAGGAGTGGGGCCGGGTACCCTCGGGTGGTGATGGATGTGGCGACCGATGATGCGAGCCGGCGCCGCCAAGTTGCTCGCAATCTGATCCGCCACCACCTCTGGGCTCGGCGGCGCACGCTGGGTGCAGCCTTCGCTGGCGCCGCGCTGTACACGATCGTGGTGCTGATCATCCCGTTGGTTGCTCGGCGAGCGATCAACGATGTTGTGGATCACGGCCATACCAACAATCTCCGCAAGTACATCGTGATGCTCGGAGTGCTCGGGTTGTTACGGGCGCTCGGCGGCGGGATTCGCAAGTACCAAGCGACAAAGAATCCCGCGTTCGTCGCGAACGATATTCGGGATCGCCTGTTTGCCCACGTGCAGCGCATGTCGTTTTCGTTTCATGACGAGATCGGTGCCGGGCAACTGATGGCGCGCGCGTCGACCGATATTTCGATGGTCGAACAAGCGATCAGTCCTTTGCCATGGTTCACGCAGGCGATCGTGATGTTCGTTGCGGGTGTTATCTTGTTGTTCTTCGTACAAGCCGCGCTTGCGGGCGCGGTTGCCTTAGTCGTGATCGTCGCGATGACGATCGCGCTACGCCGCGCTCGCGACCTCTATCCGGCCGCCGCCGATGTGCAGGCACGCCTCGGTTTCTACGCGCAGTTCATCGAACAACAGGTCCAGGGCATCCGCGTAGTAAAAGGCCATGGTTTTGAACGGGTTTTTGGTGCCCGTGGGGCAACGCTCGCTCGCGACGTCCGTGATGCGGGCGTGGAACGGGCGCGGGTTCGTTCTCGGTTCCAGGCCGCGTTGTTGGCAACGCCCGGCCTTGCGATGTTGGTCGTCGTTGGCTTTGGCGGATGGCTGGGAGCGACTCGACGGTTGAGCGTCGGTGACTTCCTTGCGTTCTTGCAGTACCTCGCGTTGTTAGTTGCGCCGGTAGCGGCGGGCGCGGAATTGGTTGCTCAATGGCCGCAAGGTATGGCGGCCTCGGAGCGCATTGGAGACGTCTTGTCCGCAACGAGCGCTGTCAAGGATCCGGTGCATCCCGCGCGGCTTCGGGCTGGCGGCGGCGCACTCGAATTTCGCGATATCGAATTCGGCTATCACGACGACGTTCCGGTGATTCACGATCTTTCGTTGCGCATTGATGCGGGTGAGACGGTCGCGCTTGTGGGCGCGAGTGGTTCAGGGAAATCGACGCTCGCGTATCTGTTGTGCCGCTTTTACGATCCCGATGGCGGTTCCGTGTGGATTGACGGTACTGATGTGCGAACGGTTGCGCTCGAGGAATTACGCCGAACCGTATCCGTGGTCTTCGAAGATACGGTTGTGTTTACAGCGTCAATTCGTGCGAACCTGGTCATCGGTCGCCCCGATGCGCATGATCACGAGATTCAGCGTGCTGCCGAACTTTCCGAAGCGGACGGCTTTATTTGTGAACTTCCCGACGGTTACGACACGATTGTCGGGCCGCAGGGCTACAGCCTTTCGGGGGGCCAACGCCAGCGGCTCGCGATTGCCCGCGCGATATTGCGCGACTCGCGTATTTTGATTCTCGACGACGCGATGAGCGCAGTTGATCCGCCAACCGAAGCTGCGATTCGGCGCGGTTTGGTTGAGGCCATGCGCGGCCGAACCACGCTGATTATTGCTCACCGAGTTGAGACGATCGCGTTGGCGAGCCGCGTCGTGCTGCTCGATCAAGGAAGGATCGTTGCCGATGGAACGCATCACGAGTTACTGAGCGTCGCGCAATATCGAGCAGCGTTGGCCCTCGACGAGCTGGGGGTGTCGTCATAAAGATTCATGTTGCGCATGAGGCGATGGCGGCGCGGCCGCCGTTGCGCAGGGTGGTGGCGGAGTTGCGTCCGCATCGCAGAGTTGCGGTGATCGCGTGCAGCGGTGTGGTGCTGATGACTCTGGCGATTGTTTCGATGCCGTTGGTGATTCAGATGGTCATCGACCGGGGTGTGCAGGCCCACGATACGAGTTGGGTGTTTCTTGGGGCCGCGATCGCGGCTGTGTTGATTGTTGCGCAGGTTGCAGGTACCTGGCTTGAAGTTCGGTATATGGGGATCTTTGCTGAGCGCTATCTACGCGATTTGCGAGGCTCGTTGATGGATCATCTCTATGAACTTGATCTCGATTATTTCACGCATGAGCCTGCGGGGCGTTTGGTGTCGCGGCTCACCAGCGATGTTGAGAATCTTCAGCAGTTCGTGCAAACGGGTATTTCGTTAGTGTTACGCGCCGCGTTGGTCTTGAGCTTCACGATCACGTTGATGATGTTGCAGACGGTGAAGTTGACTCTTGCGATTTGTGTGATCTTGCCGTTTCTTGCGGTTGCGAGTGCGTGGTATCGGCCGCGTGCGTTTGCTGTACAGATGAAGATTCGCGAATCGATGGCGACGTTGCTCACGCACGTGAACGAATCGTTGGTTGGCATGCGAGTGGTCCAGGCGTTCGCGATTGAAAACGAACAGCACGATGTGTTTCAAGACGTGAGCTTCGATGCGTTTGATAAGAAGCGAAAGTCCGGGACGGTCGCGGCGACGTATTACTCGTCGGTGGAATTTCTGGTGCCGGTCGCACTCGCGATCTTGATTGGCTACGGCACGAATTTGGTGCAATCCGGTGAGATCAAAATCGGCGTCGTGATCGCGTTCAGCTTGTACATCAACCGCTTATTTGAGCCGATTCAACAGTTCACCGAATTGACCAGCTTGTTGCAATCTGCGGGTGCATCGTTCGCTCGAGTCTTCGAATTTCGTGCGCTTCAGCCGAAAGTGTTGGACCGACCTGGCGCGTTTGATTTCGTGCCGACCCAAGGTGAGATCCGTTTTGATGCGGTGTCGTTTCGGTATTCGCCCGGTGCGGTGGATGCGTTACACGATGTGGATCTCGTGGTTCCAGCGTGCCAACGCGTTGCGGTGGTCGGTACGAGCGGGGCGGGCAAAAGTACGTTTGCGAAATTGGTCGCGCGTTTTTATGACGCAACGGAAGGCCGAGTCCTCATCGACGGCCAGGATTTGCGCGATGTCTTGGGCCCGTCGTTGCGAAAACACGTGATCGTGGTGCCGCAAGAGGGGTTTTTGTTCGATGGAACTGTCGCCGAAAACGTTGGCGTCGCTCGCCCCGAGGCCACGAGGGCAGAAATCGAGGCCGCCTGTGAAGCGATGGGCTTTGCGAGTCGCATCGCGGCGATTCCCGGCGGACTTGATTGTGTTGTCGCGAACCGGGGGTTGACCCTTTCGTCGGGACAGCGCCAGATGGTCGCGCTTGCACGCGCGTTCTTGAGCGAACCGCGAGTGATTGTGCTCGATGAAGCGACATCGAACCTCGATCCTGCTACCGACGCGCTGGTGGAAGAGGCGATGCACACATTGCTCGCGGATCGAACTGCCATCGTGATCGCGCACCGGATAAATACGGCGGTGCGCGCTGATCGCGTCCTGGTGTTCGAACACGGGGTGATCGTTGAAGACGGCCCTCCGGCACAACTCGAAGCGATCGAGGGTGGCGCGTTTGCTCGTTGGGTGGCCGCTACGAGGGAAGCTGCGGAACGGGGGTGACGCTGAAGTATCCGAGGGGCGCCAGGCCCGCCCCAAGGCGCGCCAAGCCCGCCCCGAGGGGCGCCAGGCCCGCCCCGAGGCGCTAAATAAACGTGTTGGCCAAGGTGGTGCTGAATTTGGGAAACTCGCCGATCACCACCGTTTGCATTACGCCAGTGCCGCTCGAACCGTCGTCGCCCGAAACGTGCACAATGCAATCCCGGAGTTGGTGAATGCGTTGGGCCACCGCTCGGTCATCGCAATTGTCGACGCGCTCGCCGTCTATCTGGAGATCGCCACGCCACTGGCCGTGATAAGCGCCGTTGAATCCGAAGTACAACCCGGTACCGAGATGAAAGCCAGTGCCGCGTTCCGAGGCTTCGAAGCGCCACGTGTTGTGTGCTCCCGATGCGGATGTTGTGGCGAGGGTGCCATGCAGGAATCGACGGTTGTGATCATCGATCGAAGTGTCGATCCACTGGGCGGTCACCAACGGGTCGACCGCTCCATCAATGGTTTCGATACTGCCGGAGAGTTTGACCGCAGGTTGCCCCGGAAAGTTTGAGTTCATGAGGTAGTGGAACAACACGAAGTCGTTGCCCGCGGGATCGGTCATCGTGATGGGCGCCCAGCTCGTAAACGATTGCGGATTGCGCGGGTACTTCGTGGGGGCGAGGTCTTTTGCGGGCGCGCCAACGGAGTTGCGGACCCCCCAACTGTGATCACGAGCGCTCACCCACGACGAGGAATCAATCGGTGTTCGTTCGCCATCCAGTTCAACCCAACCTTCAGCGCGCCCCGCTTGGTGATAGCGAACAACGTCGTTGGTGATGCGCGATGAACCCGGCGCGCGGATGACTTCGCGGCCTTCAAGCCCGGCGGGAACGGCCGCGTGCAGCACAACATCAAAGGCGATGGGTTGGATTTCGTTGGGTTCCAACACGATGCGCACCGATCGCAGCGGTTCGATCACTTCGTAGTGCAACGGCCCAACGGAGATGGTCTCGGCATCAAGAACGAGCGACCGCGAACCGCGAACCGTCCACTGCGTGGTGCCTTGACACACGCCCGCGTAGGCATCGAGCACGCCGCGGTTCAAATACTTCCCTAAACCAAAGGCTATTTGCAGCGATCCGTCGCGAGCTGAAGCATTCGCCCAAATCTTTTCCGTCCAGTTCACGTCGGTGCTCGCGACCGCGCCGAAGGTATTGACTACCTGGTGGTGCAGAGTTTCGTCGGCGGCGACGAGTGGGCCGATGGAAAGGTCGGTCATTGCAACGCTCCGTGCAGGTCAGGCATGCTCGGCAACGTATCCGATCTCCGCGCGTGTCGTCGCGCCTCGCAATTCATGGCTCAGGAGCTCGGTAAGGTCTTGTCATGGTGCAACCGATCTGGACTCCGAGCGCGCAACGGATCGCCGCCGCGAACATCACCCGCTTTCAGGAGACGACCGGGCACGCGAACGGGGCAGCGCTGCATGCATGGTCGATTGACCGACCAGGAGAGTTTTGGGATGCGGTGTGGGATCTGGGTGTCGTCGGTGAGCGCGGTTCGGTTTCGTTCGACGCGGGCGATGCCACGATGCTTGGCGCTCGGTTTTTTCCCAAGGCTCGCCTCAATTTCGCGCAGAACCTATTGCGCGAAACCAACGATGAAGTAGCGATTGTCGCCACCGACGAGACTGGTCGCGAGCGCCAGTTGAGCCGTGCCGATCTCCACTCGTTGGTCGCCAAGATCGCGTGGGCGATGCGATCTGTTGGCGTGCAACCAGGGGATCGTATTGCTGCGTGGATGGCGAACGTTCCCGAGACGGTTGCCGTCATGTTGGCCGCGGCGAGTATCGGCGCGGTGTTCAGCAGCACCTCGCCAGATTTCGGGACGGCGGGAGTTGTCGATCGATTTGGTCAGATCGAGCCGGTTTTGTTGTTCGTTGTGGACGGCTACTTCTATGGCGGTAAAACGCACGATTGTTTAGAACGATTGCACGAGATCATTCCGCGGCTCCCGACCGTTCGACAAACAATTGTCGTGCGCAATGTCGGTACTGACGGCAACAGGGTTTCGTTGCCCGCGGACGCAATTTCGTTCGATGAATGGTGTGCAAGGGCACCCGAAGACGTGCAGTGTGAATTCACACAGTTGCCGTTTGATCATCCGGTCGCGATTTTGTACAGCAGTGGAACGACTGGCCCGCCAAAATGCATTGTGCATCGATCGGGTGGGCTGTTGCTGAAACATCTGAGCGAACACCAACTGCACTGCGATATCAAGCCGGGTGATCGCGTCCTGTATTTCACGACGTGCGGTTGGATGATGTGGAATTGGTTAGTGAGCGCGCTTGCGAGCGACGCCACGATTGTGCTGTTTGATGGTTCGCCGTTCCAACCGTCGCCGATGGTGTTGTTTGATGTGGTGCAACGGCATCGCGTTTCGCTGTTAGGGATCAGCGCGAAGTTTATTGATTCTTTACGCAACGATTTGGTGGGCGCGGCGGCGCAACCCAATGTCCGTCATGATTTGTCGGCGCTGCGCACTATTTGTTCCACGGGATCGCCGCTCGTCGATGAAGGCTTCGAATACGTGTATGACTCGATTGCCGCGCCGACGCGTGATGTGCAGCTCGCGTCGATGAGTGGTGGCACGGATCTGTGCGGCTGTTTGGTGATGGGCGACCCGACATTGCCAGTATTTCGGGGCGAGATTCAGGGCCCGGCATTGGGTGTTGCGGCAACAATTTTCGCCGACGATGGTTCTCTGATGCCAGTGGGGAAAACCGGTGAGTTGGTCTGCACCTCGCCGTTTCCAAGTATGCCGCTCGGTTTTTGGAACGATCCCGATGGCGCCAAGTATCAAGCCGCCTACTTCGACCGTTTCGCTGGTATATGGGCCCATGGGGATTTTGCTGCCGAAACCGTGCACGGTGGGTTCGTGATCTATGGACGATCGGACGCCACCTTGAATCCGGGCGGTGTGCGGATTGGGACGGCGGAGTTGTATCGCCAAGTTGAGGCGTTGGATTCCGTGGCTGAGGCGTTGGCGATTGGGCAGCCCTGGCAGGGTGATGTCCGGATTGTGTTGTTCGTGCGCCTGAATGGTCTGGGATATCCCGGGTCCGTGAGCGATGAGGTACCGGAGGATGTGCAGCGGGAAATCCGAGCGAAGGTACGGACGAATTGTTCGCCTCGCCATGTTCCCGCAAAAATTGTTCGGGTCGATGATCTGCCACGGACGAGGTCCGGAAAATTGGCGGAGTTGGCGGTGGCCGATGTTGTGGCGGGCCGGACGGTCCGAAATCGGGAGGCATTGGCGAATCCTGAAGCGTTGGACCAGTTCAGGGCGCGTCGCGAATTACAAACCTGAAATTTTGCTGAACCAAGATTGCCCCAACCGGTTGTCAAGGAACTTAATAATTCGGACAAATTGGACGATCTTTGTAACTCTTTCGAAAAATCTTCACTCCTCCGCCTCGACTTTTACCCCCACAACCTGGGACAATCACCACACGGGAAGGAATTCCCAGCAACCGGCGTCAGTTCCTGTCATGCTTAGTGCATCCAGGACTGGCTTCGGTCCCGGAAAAAGTAGCAATGACCTGGTCATCCTGGCTGGGCGCAAAGAAGGAAACTCGTGGCTGACGACCGTCTCGACCGTAGTGAAGACCAAGATCTTGTCAGGTTGTACCTGCAAGACATCGGCAGGTACAACCTGCTGACCAAAGACGATGAGGTTCGTCTCGCTCAGCGCATCGATGGCGGCAAGGAAGCCACTGAGGCGCTTGCCGTCGCGACGAAGCTGACACCGACCGAAAAGCGCAAGTTGCGCCGCCAGTTGCGTGATGGTGAAGAAGCTAAGCGTGAGTTCGTGAACGCGAACCTCCGGTTGGTCGTGTCGATTGCCAAGAAGTACCAGGCCAGTGGCTTGCCGCTGCTGGATCTGATCCAAGAGGGCAACCTCGGCCTGATCCACGCGGTCGAGAAATTCGATTGGCGTAAGGGCTTTAAGTTCTCGACGTACGCCACCTGGTGGATTCGTCAAGCGCTGCAGCGCGGGATCGCGAATTCGTCGCGCGTCATCCGTTTGCCAGTGCACGCGGGCGACACGCTTGCTCGCGTCATGAAGGTCCGTGCGCAGCTCGAAAGTGAGTTGGGTCGCACGCCGACGATTGCTGAAGTTGCGGCTGAAGCTGGCTTGCCGTTGGAAAAAGTTGTTGAGGTGCACAGCTACGCGAGCGATCCGGTATCGCTTGATGAGCCGTTGCGCGACGATGGCGATGCTGAGCGTGGCGATTTCGTTGCCGACGCGGGTGCCACATCACCGTTTGAAGCTGCCGCAACCGCATTGTTGCCGCGTGAAGTCGAGCGCATCTTGAGCGTGCTCGATGAACGTGAACGAACGATCTTGCGGTTGCGCTTTGGCCTCGATGGCCAAGAGCGTTCGTTGGAAGAAATTGCGGAGCACTTCGGATTAACTCGTGAGCGGATCCGCCAGCTCGAAGCCCGTGCACTGTCGAAGCTGCGCCACCCCGCCAGCGACGTCGGTGCCCGAGCGCTCCTCGAAGCGGTCTAACAAAGGCGCACCGCTTTTGGTGCGATTACGATTTCGATAAAGGCGTCCCCGCGGGGACGCCTTTTCGTCATGCGCTGCAGTCAGATACGACGATGGGCGCACATGAGAACGTGTGTTGGCCGAAGGCCCGGACGCTTCGTCATGAGACGGTCAGGTTCCATACCCAGCGGAATCTTGCGGGTTTCACTTTGTACTCAGCCAGCGTGTCGGGGCCGCAGCTTGCTGTGCCGAGCCCGCGGTGCGCGTGGTCGATATGAATCGTGGTCTCAGTGCGCGGCGTGAGGTCAACGTCGTGAAGTGCATGGGTGAGCTGCTCCGGAGTGTGGTGTAACGCCGAAAACATGAACGGTTTGGGTGCGTCGATTCGAAGCTTCGGTGCGTGCGGCGATTGCAACTCAATCCAGCGCGTGTTGGTGTGCAGCCCATGTTCTTGCGGCATGATGTACGGAACGTATTCATCGGCAACGGCGCCGGCGTGCAACGCGAGGCGCGCGCCGCGTTGGCGATCGGGGTAACAATCGTGAGGGCCGTCGCCGAAATAGCGCAACGATTCGTAGCCCGGCGCGAGATCGAAACGAATGCCAACGCGCGGCAAGTCCGCGAAGCGTTGCGGCACGCGGACCTCCTCATCGAAACGCAACGCACCAGTGGCGCCGAACGTGATGCGTTGGCGATGTTGAATAATTGCGGTGGGGTCGGTGCCGACGAGATCGTGGTGCGCGGTGAAAATGATGGCGGTGCCCGAGCGCGAGAATGCCACTTTCGTGCACGACGATTGGAGTGCATCGAGGCCCCAATTACGCCACCGTCCGAACGGCGTGAGCGATCCGAGCGCGAGTTTCAGGCCGTCGTTATCGATGGGAGCGCGCCACAACGTGAGGCGAGGTGCCTCGACCAAGATGGGTCGCCCGTTGTGCTCGACGCGGGTGAGTGTGCCCGCGGTGTGGTCGAAGTGCGCGGAGACACCCGCGCCGTGCACGGTCGTGAGTGAGCCATGGTTATTGCGTGTCCATACGGTCATTGCCCCCGGGGGTGCTGCAGGTTTGGGAGAGTTTGGCGCTCCGCGATCGATAGCGATTTGATCGTGGCCGATCTCGAAGCCGGCTTCGCACCAATCGGTCGCACGCGCAACGTGATACGTGAGGGTAACGATGGTTTCGCCCTTGGGAAGTGCGTTCCAATCGATGGGTAACGAAACTTTCGCGCGACTCCGTGGCGCGATCGTGTCCATCGCAACTCGTCCGCGAGTTGACACGACGCCATCGACTTCGACCGCGTACTTCACTCGCAGCCACGAGCTATCGCGAAAGAACAAGCGGTTTTCGATCTCGATGGTGCCGCGCCGACTGCCGCCCACGGTGCTCGCTAACGGTCTGGCTAAATACTTGTGTTCCCACATCGCGGGTTTCGGCGTGCGATCAGGCCACACCATGCCATCGCAGACGAAGTTCGCGTCGTGGCGACGTTCGCCGAAATCGCCGCCGTACGCGTACCGCCAACGATCCGTAACTACTCCGGTACTCTCCACTGGAGCCCCGGAATCATCAAGATATTGGCGCAGCCCGTGATCCCAGAATTCCCAGATGAATCCGCCTTGTAGCCCGTAGTGGTTTTGAAACGCGTCGAAGTATTCGCCAAGGCAACCGTTGCTGTTGCCCATCGCGTGCGAGTATTCGCACAGGATTACTGGGCGGTCCGCGGTGCGGGCCGCGTGTTCGATCGCCCAGATCTCGGGATACATCGGGCACAACACGTCGGTTGCTGCGTGCCCAGCCTGCCAATCCATCATGATGGCACCCTCGTAGTGCAGCGGCCGGGTTGGGTCGTAGTTTCGAATCCATCCCGCGAGCGCGTCGTGACTCGCGCCGTGACCAGACTCATTGCCAAGTGACCACATGATGATGCAAGGATGGTTCACATCGCGTTGCACCATGCGTCGACCTCGTTGCATGATCGCTTCCAGGTAACGGCCGTCGTGACACAGCGACGTATTCAGCGCGTGGCTCTCAACGTTGGCTTCATCCACCACGAGCATGCCGAGCTCGTCGCAAAGATCCAACAAAATCGGGTCGTTAGGCGAATGCGATGTGCGAACCGCATTGAAGCCGAACTGCTTCATCAGCACAAGATCAGCGCGGATCTGAGTCGCGGACAGTACGCGGCCGGTATCGGGATCGAAGTCGTGACGGTTCACCCCGTACACCTGAACTGGCTGATTGTTGACAAGGAGTTCCTTGCCGCGAATCTCGACTCGTCGAAACCCGACCCGTAGCGCGGATACTTCACGAACACTGCCATCCGGCGCTAACAAAGAAACCACCACGCGATACAGGTTCGGGGTTTCGTTGCTCCACGCTTTGACGTTTCGAACGGTGCATTGCGCAGTCGCCTGGTGGCCAACAAAGTCGTAGGGCACTTGGAGATGGGGGATGTTTTCGCGCGTCGGCGCGCCGACGCGCGATCCGCCGAGAGTTTCCAGAACAACTTCGACGCTCCACCCCTCTTCGGGCCGAGTTCGACCCTGATATCCCAACGCGATCGTGGCGTGAAATTCGCCGGTACTGAGGTCGTCGCTGAGGGTGGCGTTCGTGTGGATGTCCGCGATGAATGTGGATTCGGTTGAGTGAATGGCAACCGATCGATGGATGCCGGCTTGCCACCACTGATCCTGATCTTCAACGTAGGAGGCATCGCTCCAACGAATCACCATGACGGCAAGGGTGTTGCGCCGTCCGATCTTCAGCTGATCCGTGACATCGAATTCCGCGGCGAGCCGGCTGTCTTTGGAGAGCCCCACGGCCACACCGTTGAGCCAAACCAACAGGACACTTTCCGCGCCCCCAAAATGCAAAACGGTGCGGCGACCGCGCCAATCACGGGGCACTGAAAATTCAGTGCGATAGAGGCCGGTTGGATTGGCAACGGGCACGAACGGGGGTTGCGGTCGAAACGGCATCTGCACGTTCGTGTAGATCGGCTTTCCGTATCCCTGCATCGTGAACAGGCCCGGCACCGCGACACTCGACCAATCGGTATCGTCGAAATCCCGGGTCATGAAATCCGCAGGGGCCGCTTCGGGCCGTTCCGCGAGCGCAAATCGCCACTGACCATCGAGCGAACGCAACCAGGGATTGCCGTCCGAGGTTGATGCGACGGCAATTTCGCGCGACGGGCACGGCCATACCGACGGCCGCATGGGGAGCCGATTGATTGCCACGAGTTCCGGAGTTTCCCATACTCGGGTGCCCGCCAGATCGAAACCAAGAAGCTGCATGACGTGCAAGCTATCGAGCGTGGCAGAATGGCGTTCGATGAACACTGCGAGACTATGGGGAGTTAATCGGCGCAGTTTTCGCGGGCGCCTCGCAGCGATTGCGCTGTTCGGTTTTATCGTGCGGATTACGTACGCGATGGTGTGGGTGCGGCATCGTCCGCTGGCATTTGATGCGAGCTCGTACTACGAACTTTCCAAAGGCATAACGCATCATTTCCGGTATGAGTCCTCTGATCGCGCCCACCTGCTCACCGCGCTATTTCCTCCCGGGTATCCGGCATTCCTCGCGCTTGGGCGGCTCTTAGGCTTCGCGACACGGACGAAACTCCTCTGGTTTGTGGCGGCATTGGGGACGGCCACAGTGGCGATGATCGGAACGCTCGCGAAGCGAATTGGTGGCGAAACGGTGGGGCTAACCGCCGCGGTGCTTGCGGCGATCTACCCAAACCTGTGGCTCGCCGACGGCGCAATGATGACGGAATCGCTCACCGCCGCGTTGGTTGTGGGCGCACTCATCGTGGTGATCCGGCTGCGCACGCGACTGCGGGTTGTCGACGGCTGCGTGCTGGGAGCCGTGTTGAGCTGGATGTGCTTGACCCGCACCGATGGTTTTTTGGTTGCGCTCGCGCTCGCGGGGCTTGTCATTGTTCGGTCGGCTCGATCCTCGGCAACGCGCACAACACGGATCGCGACAGTGGCCGCGGTGATATTGGTGCCAATGCTTGTCGTTGGTGGCTGGCAACTCAGAAACCAAAGCGAATTCCATCGTTTCGTGCCGATCGCGGTGAACGGTTGGGATGTCGTCGCCGGCGCAAACTGTCCTTCGACGTATTACGGCGATCGGATCGGCACCTGGGAGTTACCCTGCGTGAAGGTTGTTGAAGCATTCATGCAGCACGGCTTCCGCGGCGAAATCGACCAGAACGAGTACGCGCGCAAGATTGGTTATCGCTACGCCGCGGGTCACCTCGATCGGCTCGCTACCGTGGTTGCTCCCGCGAGAATCGGTCGTACGTTGGGCGTGATTCAACCGCTGCGCGAGCTGGAAATCGAAGCGTTCTTCGAAGGTCGCAGCGTTGCCTGGTCCAAGCTTGGCTACGGCATGTACTTGGTCCTTGTCGGCGCGGCCATCGTGGCAATGCTCCGCCGGCGAATCGCGTTGGCTGGCTACGGCATGTTGTGCGCGATCCCTTTCGTCGCAGTGCTCGTTTCGACGGCTTTTGGGTACGGAAATCAACGGTTTCGAATACCATTTGAGCCGGTACTCATCGTCCTTGCGGCGCTCTCGACGGGTGCGGTCAGGAAATCTTCCGAGGATGCGTTATGACCTTGCGAGTCGCGTTCGTCGGTGGGCCAATGTACGACGGGCTCTACGAAAAAATCGATCGCTCTGGGATCGAATTGGTGGTGCATGCAGATCATCCGAGCTTGAATCGGGCCGTCCAGGCAATGCTCGGTTCGGGTGAACGCCTCGATGTGATCTCAACCCATTCCAAGTACGTGGCTTCGCAGCGGCAGTGGCTGTTCGATCTGAGCGAAGTGATCGATACTCGCGAACTCGCGAATCGTGCAGTGGAGCTGTGCTCGTTTGAGGGGAGCCAGTTTTGCGTGCCCCGCAATATCGACGTGCGCGTATTGTGGGCTAACCGTGCTCAACTTGGTGAAGGCATGGTGCCGACCACGTGGCCGGAGCTTGCTGGTAGTGGGTTGGCTTTCGCGTTTCCGGGCCGCGAATCGGGGCTATTCGGAACCGTGTTCGAAATTGTCGCCGCGCTCGGCGGCGCGCTGTTTGATGGTGAAACGCGCCCGGATTTTAATACCGACACCACGATTGCAGCACTCGAACTGCTTTTGAGGGTTGCGAAGCACGGACCTCCATCGTTGCCGACGTGGCACTACGACGAAAGCGACGCGGCCTTGGCTGAGGGCGAGGTGCCTTTGGGGGCGGCGTGGCCCGGTGCAACCGCGGCGTTGCGGGCTTCGCGCTGTGGTGCGGACCTCGAACCTCACCCGTACTTCGGTGGCGCGCAGGGAATTCGTTCCTACGCCGGGTGTCATGCCTGGGCGATCCCTCGCACGTGTGGTGATCCCGATGCCGCGATCGAGTTTGTGCAGCAGCTTTGCTCGTTTGAGATGCACGCCAGCGACACGCTGAATGGTTCCATTTGTGCGCATGAAGGCGCGCTCGCCGCAGTTGTGCCGATCGACGCCCGTGATGGCCAACGCTTAGCGATCACCACCGCGACCATCCGAGACGGCATGCTGACGTATCCTCCGATGGCACGGTTTCCGCAGGTCGAAGATCAGGCGTGGAGCGCGATTCATGCCATGCTCATTGGAGAACGAGAACCGGCCGCGACCGCAGCCCTGATGCAAACAGCCGCGATCGCGGTGCTGGAAGCGAGTGATGCAGTGTGAGTCTCTTAGCGCTTGGTGGCCTCAACGTTGTGGTGACGGGAGCTGCTTCTGGCATCGGTGCCGCGACCGCGGCAGCGTTTCGTTCGGAAGGGGCCAACGTGTTTTCGCTCGATGTGCATCCGATCGATCCGGACCTCGGCCTGAGCGCGGTTTGTGATGTTGCCGACGATGCTTCGGTATTGCACGGCGTGTCGCAGGCCGTCGCGGCGCTGGGCGGAATCGATGTGCTCGTGAACAACGCGGGCATCGGTGCCGCGGGAGATGTTGCCACGAATGACATAGCGCAATGGCAAGCCGTCTTTGATGTGAATGTGTTTGGGGTCGTGCGTATGAGTGCCGCGTGTTTGCTCGCCTTGCGCGCATCGGAACACGCGGCAATCGTCAATCTCGCTTCGATTGTTTCCTGGACGGGATTGCCGAATCGGGCGTGTTATGGCGCGAGCAAGGGCGCGGTCTATGCCCTGACTCTCGCGATGGCGGCCGACCATGCCCACGAAGGAATTCGCGTGAACTGCGTGTGTCCGGGCACCGTCGATACTCCGTGGGTTGGGCGTATTCTCAATGATGCCGATGATCCACTCGCGGCCCGCCGCAATTTGGTCGCGCGCCAACCCATTGGACGGCTTGGAACTGCCCACGAAATCGCCACCGCGATCTGTTTTCTCGCTTCGCCGGCATCGGGCTACACGACCGGCACCGCATTGCAGATCGATGGCGGAACGCACAGTTTTGTCGTCCCTCCGGTTGGGAGCTAACCGATGACGATCATTACGGGCATGCACGTATTGGATGTACGGGCGCCAACTTCGCGAACGCTGGCCGGCTCCGATGCCGTGCACACCGACCCTGACTATTCGGTCGCGTACGTCGTGCTGACTACTGATGACCCAAAGCTCCGAGGTCATGGTTTCACTTTCACCCTCGGGCGCGGCACAGAAGTGGTGGTCGCCGCGATGAACGCGCTCGAACATCTCGTGATCGATCGTGATCTCGATACGATTACTGAAGCATTTGGTTTGTGGCATCGTGAACTGACGAATGACACTCAGCTGCGTTGGCTTGGCCCAGACAAAGGCGTGATTCATCTCGCGGTCGCGGCAATCGTGAATGCGGTCTGGGATCTTTGGGCAAAACGCGAAGAGAAACCCGTCTGGAAAGTCGTCGCCGATTTGAGCCCACAACGCATCATCGATCTCATCGATTGGCGTTACCTTGATGATGCGCTCACGAAGGCCGAAGCGCTCGCGATCTTAGAGGCCCTCGCGCCTTCCCGCGCGGCCCGAGTACAACAACTGCGCAGCGACGGATATCCGGCGTACATCACCTCGGCGGGATGGTTGGGCTACAGCGATGCGAAAGTCCGCGAGCTCGTGGCTGAGGCGCTCGACGCGGGCTTTACCCGCTTCAAGGCCAAAGTCGGAATTTCGATCGACGATGATCTACGGCGGGTGCGGTTTATGCGTGAGCTCATCGGCCCCGAACGCCCGTTGATGGTCGACGCCAACCAAGTGTGGGATGTGCCGCAAGCCATCGAATGGATGGGGCACTTCACCGATCTCAACCTCACCTGGATTGAAGAACCGACCAGCCCCGATGATGTGCTCGGCCACGCCGCGATCCGCAAAGCGCTCGCGCCGATGGGCGTGGCGACGGGCGAACACGCCATGAACAAGGTGCTGTTCAAGCAGCTCTTTCAAGCCAAGGCGATCGATTTTGCCCAGGTTGATGCGTGTCGTTTGGGCGGGCTGAACGAGGTGCTCGCAGTGTTGCTACTTGCGGCGAAATTTGGAATTCCGGTGTGTCCGCACGCTGGTGGCCTGGGACTTTGCGAATACGTTCAGCACATCAGTGCCATCGATTTTATCGTGGTTTCGGGGGAACTGGATGGGCGATCATGCGAATTTGCCGATCATCTCCACGAACACTTCGTGGATCCGGTTCGTGTAGTCGGTGGCGCCTATCAACTCCCACAACGGCCCGGATACTCCGCCGAAATGTGGCCCGAATCACTCGCTGATCTTGCGTATCCCCACGGCAACGTCTGGGTCGCGCCACACGAGTGCTGAAGCTGTCCGGGCGACTCGCCGCTGAGCCGTTAGCCTTGACTCCTGTGGTTGCCGCGACCCTGCACGATGATTCCGACATTGTCGGGCGGCCGCGCGCTTGGCGACGCTTTGCAACCATTCGCAACATCGTGATCTTCGGTGCTCTCGTCCGTATCGCGATGGTGCCGGCGTGGTTTGGTCAAGACTTTGTGGTGTGGAAGATTGTGTCGCGCGAATTGCTGCGAGGGCACAATTTCTATGCCCATCGCCCATCGGATTTACCGGGCGGACCGTACGCCTATCTGCCGTTGTTCGCGTATATCGAAGCACCATTTCGATTCATCAAAAACCTTACGCATACCGAATTTATCTATTGGGGAAAGATTCCCGTGCTCGTTGGCGACGCGCTCGTGGCGTGGGCGATCGTGCGTTGGTGTCGGCGTTTGGAATTGCCGCAACCACGGGTTGCGCTGGCGGTTGCGTTGTGGTGGCTGAATCCATTAGTGCTCTTCAACGGACCGTTGTACGGCCGTTTCGACAGTCTCGTATTGGGGGTCTTGCTCTGTGCATTGTTGCAGGGACCCCCGAATCTTGATGAGCCTTGGTATCGAGCGCGTTCGATGTTCACGTTCGCGGCATCGATTGCACTCAAGACGTTTCCCGCATTCTTGTTGCCGTGGTTCTGGCGCAATGCTCGCAGCCGAAACCGGTTTTTTGTAGGTGTGTTCGCGATGGTTGCGGTGTGGTCCTTGCCGTTTTCATTGATGAATCCCGGAAAGTTTATTCACTCCACCGTGCTGTATGACACCGGCAAGGTACCGAGCAACCTTTCTTGGCAAGTTGCGTTAGTGCACTTGTTCAGCCGCGACACGACGCGCGCGATCGGGACGTTCATCTTGGTTGCGTTCTTTGCCACGCTCTGCATGCTGACCCGTTTGGAATTGGTTGAATACTGTGCCGCTGCGTTTTGTGCGTTTGTGGTGTTCAGCAAGATCGTGAACGAGCAATATTTGGTGTGGGCGATTCCTTTTTTTGTGTTGCTCGTCGCGTCCGATCGCGGCCGGTTTCACACCTGGATGCTCATCCTCTACACCACCGTGGGTTTTGTGATCAATCCACTCATTCATCCGTTTGGTGTGCAAGGTGAGGTGCGTACGCTGCCCGTCAATATTGTGTTGGCGGGCACAACGGTTTGGTATCTCGCGTGGCAATGGCGAACCCATCGAGCGAAATATCAACACCTCAACGCGTTCGATGGGGAATACCTTGACGAGCACGAACGCGAACTGTTGTTCGCGCCCGCGCCCGCCGATATCGTTCCGTAGTCCTCGCGCTGAACGGTCGCGCTTTATCGTGCTGAGCGTCCCAGGATCCGCGGGCGGCGAGCGAAGCTCACGAACGCCGCGCCGAGGCACAAGCTTGCAAGCGCGAGCCACGCAAGCAACACGCTGTTGCTTCCACTGAACGCCAACGGATTCGACGGCTGGCCGTCGACGGTAGCTCCGGATTCCACGGGAGGTTGCCCGCCCGGTTTGCCGTCTCCGTTGACTGATTTCACTACTGCGACATTCGTCAGGTGGCCGGTTCCCACTACTCGGGTGGTGACCATATAGGCCTTGGATTGTCCAGATTCGAGGTCGAATTTCGGCCACGCGACTGACGAGCCCTGCAGGGTCGCTCCGTTGCTCGCCGAAACGAATTGCAGGCCAGTCGGTAGTGGATCGGTGAGGTCGACTTGTTTCGCAGTGGCGTTGCCGATGTTGCTGACGGTCAATGTGTACGTCACGACATCGTTGAGTGCCACGGTCGGCGCGGATGCAATCTTTTGCAACTCCAGTTTTGGAGCGGAGTTGACACTCACGTTCGCGTTGTCGTTCGCGGGCGTGGCATTGTCTGCGGTGATTGTTGCCACGTTCGTGATGTTCGTGGCGTTGTCGATCGCAGCATCAAGTTTCGCTTGGAATGTCACCGTTGCCGGCGCATTGCGAAGCAACGTTGCGTGATGCCAATGCAGCGCGGTCACCGTGGTTGGATCGGTCGGCTCGGTTGCTTGCGATGTTGCGCCGACCACAAATGTTGGCGAACCGGTGGCGCTGCCGGCAACGTACGCGGTGTGGGTCGGGATCGGATCAGCAACCAACACGTTGATCGCGTCCGCAGTGCCCGTGTTGGAATACGTGACCGTGTACGTCAACGTCGTACCGGGCTTGAGGGCGCCAGTCGGTGTCACCGCCTTATCGATAACCAAATGTGGATGCGCGGTCACGACCGTATCGACAGGATTGGAGTCAACAATTCCAGTCTCGTCACTGGTCACTTGACCGTGGTTCGTGATCGTGCTTCCGTTGGTTGCCGGAAGGTTCACAGTCACATCGAAACCGACGACACTTGAGGCAACGTTCGCGCCAAGATCTCCTACGTGCCAACGCAACGCGTTGACGGTGGCAAGATCAGTTGGGCAACTTCCCCAACCGGCGCCGCCGTTACTCGAACAATCGACGGTATAGCCGCCGTTGTTGATCACCGTGAGCGAAGTCGTGCCCGGCACATGATCCACAATCTGGGTGTTGTGGGCGAGTGCGTTGCCATCGTTGGTCAACGTCATACCGTAAGAAATCGCATTGGTTTCGGTATCGAGGTTGATCGAGTTGCGATCGACCGTCTTTACGAGTGTGAGGTGGGGATCTCCGGTCAAGATATGTTCGACCGGCCCGAGGGTGATGCCATCGGGCGTTTCGCTCGACGTCAGTTTGCCGACGTTGACGATGCGCGTCCCGGACAACAACCCCGATTTCACGGTAGTTGCGAAGGAAACGGCCGCGGCGGGCGTATTCGCGGCAACAGTGCCGATCGGCCAACGGACTCCACGAACGCCACTGGGCTCGGATGTGGTCCAGTCGCTGCCGTTGCAGGTCACGCAGAATTCGACTGCGTGACCATTCACCGAAGCGGGGCTCGCAGTTCCGGCAGTGAAGCTCACCGGCGCGGGCAGGAGATCGCTCACGACAACGTTGGTTGCGTCTCCCGGACCATCATTTTGATAGTGCAACGTGTACGTGATCGTGTCGCCGACCGCAACGTGTGATCCCGGTGCCGGCACGGAAGTCTTGGATGAATGTGCAGCAAACGATGGTGCGTTCGGATCGACGACGAGTTGCCCGGTGTCGGTGTCGGCTGGGGGGCCAGCAGGGTCGTATTCGTCGGAACGAACATTGGATGTGTTGTCGATGTCGCCAGTCGCGTCGGCGTGAACGGTGACCCCAAGCACGATCATTCGGTGATCAAGCGGGACGGTACTGAGGTGCGCGCCGAGGGTCCCGAGGTTCCAGACAACGTTGGTTGTGCCGCTCGGGCCCGGTGTTACCGAAACCGGTGTCGGGGTCGTGTGAGCCGCGTCGTAGCTGACGCTCGCCGGTAAAACGTCGGCGACGATCGTGTTGTGTGCCGCGGCATCGCCATCGTTACGAACCGCCAAACTGAACGTCGCGATCGAACCCGCAGCGACGTGATCGCCGTCGGGAGTCTTCACGATGTGAAGGTTGGGAAGTTGCAGGTGCGCGGCCGCCGAATCATCCGCGGGGTTGTAGCTGCCGCCATGATTGCCGATCGAGTTGGAGCTATCCGTGGCCGTCGCGGACGCGGTATTGACGTGCGGATCGGTTTGGGCTTTGGCCGCCATCGTAGGAATTGCGTTGAATGCAATTGTCAGCGACGAACCTGCACCAATGACGATTTCGTGACCAGCGCTGTCGACCGTCCAGTCGAGATTCTGTGGTGCGCCAGCAACAGTTGGCTCCGAAGCGGAACCCGCTGAGAAGGTCGTGCTTCCCGCAACGTACGTCCAGCCGGGGGGCAAGAGATCGTGCGCCGTAACGTGGTGAGCCGCCGCAAACGCTGAGCTATTCGCAACCGTGACTCGCCATGGGAAAGGTTGTCCGAGTTGCGCAAGTCCAGCACCGGGTTGATCGATGTAACCACCGAGACCATCAGTCTGGCCCGTTGTTTTGGTCAGCGTGAGTTGTGGGAAATGCAACGTCACTGTCGCGGAATCACTCGGATCCGCGGTGTAGGTCGTGAACTTCGTGTCGTCATCGCGTTCGGCCGCGGGTGCTGACCAATACGAAGGAACGTGCGCGGTGTTCGTGAGTGCGTTGTTCTCACTGAAGTTCGATGATGTGACCAGATCGGTGTGGTACGTCAGCGTCTTGGAACCGCCAGCAGGAATGCTGGCGATCATCCACTCCAAGTCCGCGTCGATCGCGACTTCACCATCAACAATGGTTGCGCCGCTCACGGCATCGACGCTCAAGTTGGTGAACGGCGCGACCGGCGTAGTGGGAGTGTTGTCCACGATGTTGACGTCGTATGCATTCGCGGTGCCGGTGTTGCTCACCACGAGTCGGTAGTACAGCTCGGGGCTCGTGGCTTTTGGCTCAGTGTCGAGCGTAGACGCCCACGTGATGCCGTCGGTCGAGACCTCTTTGGAGATTCCGATGACCGGTGCAATGACGTGCACCGAAACTGGAGTGAGCACGAGCGCCGCACCGCCGTCGAGTGAGATCGATGCGCCGTTGGTGAGCGTGTCGCCGTCGCTCACGCCTTGGCCGACCCGTACTTGATAGCGCACAACGAAGTAGTTGTTGTTGGCAACGTTGTCGTTGACGACGGTCGTGTTGCCCCAATCAAGATGCAGTGCTTGGCCCACGGTCGACACCGTCGGATTCGCGATGGTGCCGTTGAAATCGGCGAGCAGCAACGGATCATTGGTCGTCGTGAGGGCGACGGTCCCGGGAATGAACGAGGTGCCATTTGGCAACGTATCGACAATGGCGATCGAGTTGCTGACACCCTCAGGGAGCTGGACGTGGAGGTAGTACGTTGCAATTTCTCCAGCAACCACGTTGGTTCCGGTGGTTCCGGTAACCGATGTCGTCGATAATCCCTTCGCTGATGGGGGAGTCAAGACGTCGATTCCTGCCGATGCAATTGCCGCGTAGTCATCGAGCGCGCCGCTGGGACCATCGGTGCCGTTGCGGACGTGGCCCGCGGAGTTGTGGGCGTTGCTGTCCGCCGGGACGCTGGCGACGCTGTCCCAATCGATACGTGCCGCGTTGACGAGGTTGGCGCCGGCAGGAGTGTTGCTATCGAGAGTGACCTGATATGTAAACGTGCGGGTCTGGCCAACCGGGATTGCATTCCAGGTAGCCGTCAAGGTTCCGGCGGTTTCGCTGAAGGCAACGTCGGGTGCCGTTCCGGTGGTCATTGCCGCGGAGTTTGCAACGTACGTTGTGAAACCGGGCAAGACATCCTGGAACGTCGCGTTGAACGCGGTGCCGTTTGATGCGCCGGTGTGCGACAGCGTGACTGTGTAGGTGACGGTGTCGCCCGCGTCGGCGTGGCTCACGTCCGCGCTCTTGGCGACGTGCAAGGTTGGCTCAACCAACGTCACTGCCGGCGCGGTGACCGAACCAAGACTCGCGGTGGAGGTGCCGTTGTTGTAATCCGCAGCCGCACTGTTGGTGCGAGTTTGCGCGCGTTGGTTCGCCAACGCGTCGAGCACGATGACGGAATACCGAACGATGACCACTTCGGGAGTCGCGTTGCTCGAATTCGCGTTCGCGATATCGCCCAGCGCCATTGAAAGAGTACCGCCGTTATTAGAGATTCCAGCTTGCGCATCGGTGATGGCTTGCGGGAATCCACCGGTGTAGTTCGTGGTAACACTCCCAGGAGCAATCACCTGATCAACCCGGACGAAGGCCAAGCCCGCGTCGAGCGTGTCGGTGAAGTGCACGGCTCTTGTGGTGCCTTCGGGAACCGTCACCTTGAGGTCGTATTGATACACCGACCCGATTGCTTGGCTGGTTGCCGCTGGGGCCGTGAGCGCTTTGGTGAACGACGGAGTTGGCGTACCAACATCCGCGCTCGCGTTGGTTGCATAGACGTTTTGGCTCGTGCCCGGATCCGTAGTGTCACCGGTGCGTTCAACGCCGAGCGGGTTGTACTGGGTTCCACCAGCATCGCCGGAGCCAGAAATGCTGGTCCATTTCGTGGTGCCGACGTTGTGAATCGTGGAGCCGATCACCGCGTTAGCCCCGACCAGCACTTTGAAACTGAACGTGCTTTGCGCGCCTTGGCTAATGGTTCCGACCGGAACGGTCAAGGTTGATCCGGATACCGAACCCGCGCCGGGAGCAACACCCGAAATTGCGGTGACCGATCCGGCGACGAAGGTCGTGCCCGTAGGTAGCTGATCGGTAAACGCAACGTCGTAGGCCGAAGACGTGGAAGCCGCGGTGTGGTTCATCGTGATCGTGTAAGTGATTTGATCGCCGCCGTCCGCGGTCGTGGGGCTGGCAGCTTTGGTCATCTGGAGAACTGGTTCCACAATTTCGATGTTCGGTGCCGAAACGTTCGCCAAAGCGATCGTGCCAGTACCCGGGTCGTAGCTCGCGTGGGCCAAGTTGTTGCGGAACTGCGCGTTTTGGTTTGCCGAAGAGTTGAGCACGATGACGGCATAACGAACAATGATGGTTTCCGCAGTGCTGCTATCGGTGTTCGCGTTCGCGATGTTGCCGAGGTTGACGCTGAACGATCCACCGCCGGGCGCAACCGTCGGAGTGAAGTTGGCAAGGTTGCTGAATGCACCGTTCGACGATGTGAGTTCGTTGGTCGAGGCGATGACTCCGTTGAGTCGCACAAACGCCAGGCCGGAATCCAACGTGTCACTCATCGTCACGCTGTGGGTCGTGCCCTGCGGGAACGTCAGCGTGACGTCGTATTGGAAGACTTCGCCGACTGCTTCGGTCGTGTCGCTCGGATCGGTGAGGGCTTTGTCGACCGCGGGGGCACCGATGGTCACCGACGCGGGATCGGTCGTGGTATGCGGGTTCGAATCGCCAGGATCGCTGTTGTCGCCCGTGCGCTCGACGCCAAGAGCGTTGTTCGTTGTTCCCACGCCAGACACTGCGCCACTTATGGACTGCCACGCGACGCGCCCGGTGTTCGTGATCGTGCTGCCAGCAACCGCCGAAGTGTCGATCGTTGCGGTGAAGGTGAATTCGCTGTACTGATCTGTCGCGCCGCCTTCGGCGATGTCGCCGATCGGCACAGTCAGTGTGTTTCCCGCAAAGGTCGCAGTCCCGACCCCGACATTGTTGGTGCCGCCGGTACTCGCGACGGTTCCGATACCGTCGAAGATCATTCCCGCCGGAATCGCGTCGGTGAACACAACATCATGGGCGTCCGCGTTCGAAATAGCTGAGTGATCTATGCGGATCGTGTACGTGACGGTGTTCCCGGCATCGCTCGCGGTCGGTGTCGCAGATTTCGCGATCACCAACGTTGGCTCGACCACGGTAACGGCAGCAGGAATCGACGCTGCCGGAAGCGGCGACGGGCTCGGATTGTTTGTCCAATCGATCGTCGCCGCGTTGTTAATGTTGTGGCCGCGCACATTCGCCGTCGCGTTCAGAACGATCGTGCGGTATTGAATCGTGACGTATTCGTTGTTGAGGTCTTGGGCCCCGTTTGTGATATTTCCCAAATGGAGTGACATTGTCCGACCTTGATTTACTACGCCCGTGCCCACGGCACCGAAGGATGTCGTGAAGCCAGTTGGCGGGGTGCCGACGGTTCCGCCGGACAACGTGAGGTCAGTATCTTTGGTAATCGAAGTGACATCAACGAAGGCCATGCCGGGGCTCAGCGTGTCGGCGATGATGACATTGTCGGTGTGGCCTTGTGGAATATTCACCTGAAGTTGATAGGTGACGATTTCACCAACCGCTACTTGGGTACCAGTCGTGTCGATTTCGCTGGTTGCGATCATCGTTTTGTCGACTACCGGTGACACCACCACAAATGATGCGGGATCGCTCGCCGCGTAGTTGTCGGTGCCGCCCGAGCCATTGCGTTCGTGACCTTGCGCGTTGCCAGCGCCGGTTCCATCGAGGTTGTTCGCCGTGCTCGTCCATGCGATCGAGCCGGTATTGGTGACGGTGGAACCGGCAGCCGCTGCGACGTTCACAGTTACCGGAACGCTTAACGTAATTGAAGCGTCGGTGGTTGCGAAGTGTGCGCACGTTCCCGAAACGACACCACCGGTCGTAGCACCATCGTGGCTGAACGAACACGTTGGCCCCGTCGATTGCGTAATCGCACCGTTGATACTGACCTCGGTGGGCAAGGAATCAGTGAAGGTCATATCGAACGCGTCGCTGTTGCTTGCTGCGGTGTGATTGATTGTCAAGAGATAGTTGAACGTACTGCCCGCGCTAAATGGTCCGGCTGCCGAGGTCGTTTTGGCGATTGCAAGGGTCGGCTCGACGATCGTTTGGATCGGGGCTTTGACGGTGATGCTGCCGCCTGGCGTTCCGCCCCAACTCACGACCGCGGAGTTCTGGCCGGTCGCGTTGCGCGTGACCGCTCCAAGATCGAGCACTACGGCAACGTACGTAATCGTGATGGTTTCGGCGTTGCCGTCATTGTTTGCGTTGTTGACGACAGTTCCAAAATCGAGCGAAAGTTTGCGCCCGATGATTCCACCGACTGCATTCGAAGTTGGATTGCCGGTGGGGTTGCCCAATGTGAGATCGGAGTCCGCAGAGATCGTGACTCCCGCAACCGAAGTTGCCAGTGCCATAGATGTTGGCAACGTATCGACAACCTTGAGGTTCGGTGAAGTTCCTTCGGGTACGGTCACCACGACCTGATAGGTGATCTGCTCACCGATCGTCACCTTGTTTGTTACCGCAGAGGTTGTGGGCTCTGAGGTCGCGGTGATTCCTTTTGTGGCCGTAATCGAGTTGATCGTGAGGTTCGCCGTGCTCGCAGCGGCGTAGTCGTTCACGCCGCCGGTACCGTCGCGTTCATCAGAGAGTGTGTTGTGGCTGGAAACGTTTTGCACGGTTCCGGACAAGCTCGTCCAATTGATGTTCGCAGTGTTCGCAATCACTTGCGCGGGAGTGACGCCTACGTTCACAATGACCTGCACGGTGATCGTGCAGCTCGCGCCCGCGGCAATAGATGACCATGCTGCGGCGACCGTGCCAGCTGATTGCGACGGTCCAGTCGTTGGGGTCGCGGCACACGAGCTGAGGTCGAAACCGCCAGTTCCAAACGAAGCATCGAACGCAGTCGAAGCTGGGATCACATCGCTCAACGTTGCGTCATACGCGGGTTCGGCGCTCGTGTTGGTGATGACGATGTTGTACTTCACTGCGTCTTGGGCATCGCCGGTGACCGGAACAGCCGTCTTGACCACAGTCAGAGTTGGTTCGACGATGGTGATCGGTGTCGCGGATTTCGATGTCGATGAATTCGTGGAAGTAATTGAAATGTTGTTCGTGCGCGTCTGGCTTTGTTGGTTGATCGACGCGTTCAGTACCACGACGGTGTACGTGATCGTGATTGTTTCGGGAGTTGAATTATCGGTGTTGGAGTTCGTGACATTGCCGAGGTTGATCGCAACCTTGCGACCGTCTCCGAGTGGCGAACTACCGACCGTGGAATACGTTGCGTTGCTCAGTGCGCCATTGAGGCCGCCGGCTGCGTCGGTGGTAATGCCCGAACCGCTGATCGAATCCATACTGACGAACGCCAAGCCGCTATCGAGGGTGTCGACGAGATTCAGCGAACTGCTCAAACCTTCGGGAACCGTGATCGTGGCCAGGTATTGATAGGTCTCGCCGATCGTGTGGGTTGTGTCTCCGCCGACAATCGTTTTGGTCGCGCTGAGGTCCAAAACTTTCGCGGTCGCGTTGTCGTTGGGGTAGGTATAACACGGCGGAGTTCCACACGCCGCAGGGGTCGCCGCGTAGTTCACACTGCCGCCACCTTCGGTGCCGTGATATTGGGTAATCGTCGCGACGTTCGTGAGCGTCGACCCACTCTCGACCGTATTTATGGCTTCAAGGTCGTACGTGATGATCGCGATGTTGCGGCCACTCGTCGGGCTTGCTGCATCGATCGCGCCGCCATTGGTGTTGTCGAGCGCAGCCGGCGTGGGACCCGGATCGTTCAGCTCGATGCCACCGGCCGGATCGAAGAGTCCGGTTCCGTGGGTGGTCGTGCTGATCGTCGCGCCGGTTCCGTCGGTTACCGTCAGGTTGAGGCCACCGCTCGGAACTTGGAATCCTGCGGGCAGCGTGTCGTTGAAGTTGACGTCGTACGCGCCCTTGCGGCCATCGCCAGTGTTTTGGATCGCGATCGCGAACGTCACGAGATCGCCGGAATCAACTCCGGATACATTCGAATTGATATTGAGATTGTTGGAGTTAATGGTTCCCGAGAACCGCGTGCCGGAACTTCCGGGCACACTCCACGGCCCGTTGCCGAGAGCAGGCGAATATGTCGGTGCGACGGTGTGGGCATTCGCGACTTGGTTCGTCGCCACGACGCCCTTAGTGATTCCCAGGTTCGGTAGCGCGAGTTCCACAAACTCGAGCGCGTCGGTGTTGGTGGCTTCTAAAAACGTGTTGTTGAAACTCGCACGAACCAGATTGGTGAGCGAAAGCCCAGGGTTGAAAATCGAATCGGTGAGCGTGACCGTGTACATGATGTCGGTGACGGTCGAAACGTTGCTCGTACTATTGAAGGTGCCGAAATCGAGTTTGAAATTATTGTTCGCTGCGGTGGTGGTGAGCGTCGGAAAGGTGTGGCTTCCAGCACGGCCCCAAAATGCGTCCGAGCCGTACGTATCGGATGGCCCGTATTTCATGGTGCCGGCCGCGGGCGCGTTGGCGTTGTAAGTGCCAGGATCGTCGACGGGATGCGTCGGGTCGGTCGAGATGAGTTCAGGGCTCAGCAGCACGGGCAACGGCAAGTAGTCGTTGAGTGAGAAATTCTCCATGTCGGAGAGCGCGTTGGTGTATTTGATTCGGTACGTAATCGTGTCGCCGGGAGAAAATGGTGAGCCCGTTGGGAACGATCCCACGATGCCATTGCGCGCGTAGACCGTTTTGGTGAGTGAACCGTTCGCGATATCAACCCGAGCGGAACTGGTGTCGGCTTCGATGGTGCCGAGCGGCGAATCGGAACTGTTCAACAAATCACCGGTGACGGTGATGTCGTTTTTCACGTGATCGGTTTGGTCCACGTACGTGTTGCCGGGTTGGCAGTCGAAGCTGTCGTCGATGCGGGCCCAGAACTTGATCTGCACCGTCGTGCCCGAAGACAAACTGGTGTCCTTCACGAGATCGCCGGTGAGGATGCCGTCGCCGAGACCCAAGCCAGGTGATGCTGCAGTCATTGCACCCGAGAGGTTGAAATCGATGATGCTGGCGCCGAGCGTGCTGCCACTCCCGTTGGCGCAGCTGCCGCTTTGGCTGGAACGGCGCGACGTATCGACGCTGTAAGTCGAGCCTTTTGCGAAGGCTCCTGAGTGCGAACTTCCACCTTCGCTCACGCTGATCGTGGGACGGTATTGCGATGCGTCCGTTTCAGTGAGCATGGTCTGGCCGTCGCCAAGGACATCCGAGTTCAGCACCACGTTGTTGAAGTTGAAGTAGTCCGAAACCTGAACGTCGACGGTGTACAACAAGATGTCGTCGGGAGTTGCTCCCGTCGCACCATTGTCAGTAGCAATCGTTGCCGACTTTTGTACCGCGATTGATTTCGCGGTCATCGTGTCGTTCGCAGGACCCGCGTTCACCGCGTGTGGTGTGTCGCGTGGGTCGGTCGGTACCCAAGTTCCTTGACTCGTTGCGGTGTCTTGCAACGCAACGTCATCACCCGAAGTTGGGTTGATGATCGTAGTACCGCCGATACCGCTTTGATCCGCGTTGTAGGACTTTGGCATAAAGTACGAAAATGTCATCGTGGCGTCGGATGTACTTGCGCTGCCGGTTACCGACGACCACAACGCTTCGAGCAGGTTGTCGGTAGCGCTGATCGCGTTGCTCGTGCTGCCGGGCTCGGTCGATGCCGTGGCCTTATTTGGCTCCAAGGTGATCGACGCGCCCGCGGGAACGGTCGCCGGCGCCGCGGGATTCACGTACGCGAATCCCGCGGGGAGTTGATCGCGCAGCGTGAAATTCGTGAGCGTTTGGCCGGTGGCGATATCCGCGGTGACGGTGTAACTCCGCGTAAAGTTTGGGCCAGTGGCAGTTTCGTGTTCTGGGCCGTTGTAGTTCTTGCGGATCAAATAGAGCTCGGGTGTGAATGCCTGGCCGGCGAGCGTGTTGTTCGTGATGGGCGAACCCGTCGGGGATGCCCCGAATTGGAAACCGGAACGGGCCTGAACATTGAGTGCAGTGCCGACATCGGCATTGCTTGAAGTGTGCAGCGTGATATCGGCAACTAAAGGCGGATTGCCGGGCGCGTAGCTTCCGATGGGAAACGCGATGACGATCATGGTGTCGCCCTGTGTGCACGACGGGCCAGTTGATCCGGTCACCGGGTGCGCGCCAAATACTCCGCCAACCGGACAAGTCAGGATTTGTGGTGTGAGTGCAATTCCGAGGTATTTGGCGTTGACGAAGCTGATGCCGTCCGCTCCCGGAGCGAGCGCTACTCCGTCGGCGCCACTCGTGGGGAGTACGACATCGATGTAGGGCCCATACCCAACGTCACTGAGCGTGGCCGAAACATTGTCGAACGTCGCTTGAAAATGAGCATCTTCACCGATCAGACCGGTCGCGGTGGCGTGGCCCTGAGGATCGATAAAGCCAATGCTGACCGACGGAATCGGCCCACTACTTGCGTCCGCATTGTGGATGAGCGGATTGCCGGCGATCACAATCGCGACGGTCAATGCAAACGCAATGGTGCGCGCAAAACGTGATCGCGCCGATAGTTCTTCGCCCGAAGTGTGGTGTGTCATAGCGTCTCAATCGGCGGGCTCCTGTCGATTGAGATAGCTCAAATGGCTGGAATGGCATAGGGGACGCGTGCCGCCGACGGTTACGCTCCTGGCCGCGTGGTCGTGCTCGGAAGGCTGGGGCGGCCGCCCAACCCACCGGGCGCGGCGGGACCTGGCCCACCGGCCTGGGTTCCAGTCACGTTGAGATTCTTATCGAGCAACACTCGGATTTCCTCGCCGCTGGCAGGAAATACGTGAGCGACATAGCCACCTGCCGTGAGTTTGATCACGCGCTCCACCTGCGCCCTTGGATATTTGGCGACGATCGCCTTGATGGCCTGATCGGCTACCGGGCCCGTGATCTCCTGGTCGCCGAAACCTCTGCCGGGTCCACCCGGAAATCCGTCCTGTGGGCCGTTACCGGGGTCACCGTTGCCGGAAATCGTGTGGCGCAAGGTGGAAGTGGTTGCTGCGGCGGGAACTGTTGTGGTCGATGTACCTTTGGCGTCGTCGGACGTGACCGCGTTCGCGATCGCTGCCGCTCCGATTGCCACCCCGACGGCGAGGGCGCCCGAGATGAGCCACTTTCGTGCCACGCTGGCTTCTTTCGGCATTCCGATGTCCTTCACTTATTTCGGTATTGCGGTCCATGTATGCAACACGTACTTCACCACGACCAGTTGAGAACTTCGTAAATGCAGGCCATGAGTTCGCTGTGAAGCACGGGCCTTGCCCGCAGTGACACCTGCTGGTTAGGCTTTCCGCAACCGACGGCGGAAGCACCCATGACGAACAACACTGGTCGCGGCACTGGTCGCGGCACTGGTCGATTCACTGGCCGGCAACCGGCGAAGCGCAAAAAGCAAAGGCCAATCGTCGTTGCGCTTTTCGCAGGGTTGCTTGGAACCATTGCCGTGGATTCGAGCTCGCTCGCCGCGTCGGCCGCGAACCGATCGATCATGATCAGCCCCGCGACGGGCGTGACCGATGGGCAATCGATCAGCGTAGATGGTGCTGGGTACGCAAGCAACGACTGCACGGTGTTGGTTGTTGCGTGGGTGAGAACCCGTGAGTGAATCAATGCTCTCGATTCGACGTGGCCCTCCGCGCCGTATCGAGCTCGACGCGAACTCCTGGGTTGATTGGGTCGACGGTTTCGCTGTGAACGCGAGCGACGCGTTCGAAACGATTCATGACGAAACTGCGTGGCAAACGACCGCGGTGCTGCGTTACGACCGTTATGTAGAAGAACAACGACTTTCAGCGGGGTTACGCACAGGGAGCTCCACGCTGTTGCGCCAAACCGATCTCCAGTTGCGATCGCGGTACCGCTCGGAATTTTCTGGAACCGCGGCGATCCTGTATCGAGACGGCAATGATTTTCAAGGGCTGCACAGCGACCGCGAAATGCGTTGGCTCGACAACACACTCGTGGCGATTGTGGTACTGGGTGAACGGCGTCCATTTGTGTTACGGCCGCGTGTGCGTTGGCTCGACGCGGTGGATCGCCCGGTGCCGGGTGATGGTCCGGGCGATGTCACGCTGTTGCCGGGTGATGGCGATCTGTTGGTGATGGGTGGTCGGTGCCAACGTGATTGGCTCCATGGGGTTCCGAAAGTCGCGACCAAACTGCCACGTATTTCATTGACCTGGCGCTGGACTTCCAAGACAGGCCCGCCCGATACCAACCCGACCTACTACGACGGTCGCCATTTTTCCGATGGCCCTCGCCAACCCAGCACAAGGCGCCGCCCTGCGCGTTAGCAGTGGGGGTGCCCTGCGCGTTAGCAGTGGGGGTGCCCTGCGCGTGAGTAGTGGGGGTGCCCTGCGCGTGAGTAGTGGGCGTGCCCTGCGCGTGAGCAGTGGGTTACGGCTGAGTCCAGATGACGGCGGGGCGGAGTCGGGCGGCATGCCGTCGGAGCGCGGCGAGGATTGGTCCGCCGAGGAGCATGATGAGCACGAAGTTCGCGAGCGCGCCGGATGCGTCCCACGCGAATGAGGTCGCGACGTAGTACGCCCAGTAGTGGCGCGCGGTCGCGGCGATGCCGAGCGCGGGCGCGTACGATGTCGCGCCGCCGTCTTGGATGAGGGGCCAGGACCACAGGTTCATGAGCGCGCCAAAGACGAATGCGAAACACCAGCCAAAGGCGGCTAGGCATCCAACTTGTACTCGAGTGGACAACCGCGCAGTGGCCGCACCCACAATCCCGGCACACCAGCCCATGAATGCAAACGCCAACATTTGAAACGGCAACCACGGCCCGACTCCCGCGGTGATCACCGCGGATGCGGCCATGGCTGTGAGCCCGAGGAGTACGCCGAATCGTGGGCCGAATGCCGCAGCCGCCAAAATCAACAAGAAATACAGGCTGTTTCCGCCGCCGGGCAGGGTCACGATGCGCAAGATGCCAATGCAAGCGGACAACACGCCGAGCACCGCGATTTGTGCACTCACGATGGTGCCGCGGCGGATCTCAAGGGTCATCACGCAGGCCGCGACCGCTCCGAGCAGCGCGCTCCAGAGCCAGGCGTCGCCGGAATGTTCGCTCCCCGCGGCGGCCTGCGATGCGAACAGAAATGGCCAGCCAAACGCCAATATCGCGATGATGGCGATGAGGCCGTAGAGGATCGCGACTTGGAGCCTTGAAGTTGCAGCCGATGAAGGGGTGCGGGTCATCGGCGCGCCGCTAGTGCTTCGTCGACGGTGAGCAGTGGTGGAATGACGCGCAGGATTTGGGGCGCGAACAACGAGCCTTCGAGTACCGAACGCGCCGTGCCGTCGGCAACGATTTCGCCGTCGCCGATGACGATGACTCTGGTGGCAACTCGTGCCGCGAGTTCAACGTCGTGGGTTGCGAGTACGACGGCCCCGCCGGAGGCTGTGTGTTCTGTGAAAGCTCGTTCGAGCGCGCGCCGTGACTGTGCGTCCATGCCGCGTGTCGGCTCGTCGGCGAGTAACACGGGTGCGCCGCCGACCGCAACGGTTGCGATGGCGAGTCGTTGTCGTTCGCCGCCGGACAGTGATCGTGGGTGTCGGTGCGCGAGCTCGGCAATGCCGAGGCGGTCGAGCCACGTATCGGTCTGGCCAGTATCACGGATTCGTAGCAGGCGCAGCGTGTGCGCGATCTCCTCACGCGCGGTCGGGGCGCTGAACAAGCTGTTGGGATCCTGTGGGATGTACGCGGCGGCGACGGTCCGGTTGATCTCGCCGCGGTCGTACGAAATCAGCCCCGCGATCGCACGTAACAGTGTTGATTTCCCGGCTCCATTGCGGCCGATTACCGCAATGATTTCGCCCTGCGCGATGGTGAGATCACACGGCCCGAGCACGCGGCGAGCTCCGTACTGCACCGTGACCGCGCGTGCTTCGATCAACGGAGTGCCCTGGGAAACGGGTTCGTGGGCCGGCAACTGAGCAACGTCGAATGCGCGGTAATCAATAAGGCCGCGCGCCTCCTTGACCGTCAACGGAATCTTCGGCCAAGCACACGCGTGCGCGAGCTGGGTAACGGGAGGTGCACCGGGATAATCGGCGAGTGCTCGCCCCGGCGCGGCATCAGTGATGACCGAACCCGCCTGCATGATGATTGCTCGATCGGCGAGTGGGGCGCAACGATCGAGGCGGTGCTCCGCGATCAGGATCGTTGTGCCTAGATCAGCGTTGAGTCGCGCGATCGCTCCGAGCACGTCTTCGGCACCCTGCGGATCGAGTTGGCTGGTCGGCTCGTCGCACACCAGCACGCGTGGCGCTGCCGCGACTGCGCCCGCGATCGCGACCCGTTGGCGCTCGCCGCCCGAGAGCGTGGCGGGCGAACGATCGCGAAGATGCGCGATACCTAACGCGTCGAGAACCTCCTCGACCCGGCGCCGCATAGCCGTCGCGGTGAGCCCAAGATTTTCAAGCGCGAACGCAATATCGGCTTCCACCTGATCCACCACGAACTGGGCTTCAGGGTCTTGGTGTACGAATCCGACGGCATCGATGAGCTCTCGCGGTTTGTGGAAGCGAGTTGATCGGTCTGCGACGGTGACCTCGCCCGAGAACTCACCGCCGGTGGTATGGGGCACGATGCCGTTCGCAGCGCGCAGCAACGTGCTTTTACCTGAGCCCGATGATCCAATCACGAGCACAAACTCGCCGTCAGTTATTTCGAGGCTGACGTTGTGGAGCGCAATGGCTCCGCCTGCGTCAAATCGAAATCCAACGTTGTGGTATTCCAGAATGCTCACGGCGTCGCTCCAGGTAACGCGGTTTGCCGCGAACTCTTTCCATGGCTCGGCAATGAGATGGAGACGGGTGCGAGCAGCAGTACGAGCGCAAACACCACCAGCGGATTCACGGGTGGAAACTCGAAACGGTTGGGGCTCCATTGCATCGAAGCATCCGATGCGCTCGCGATGACCGCGACAGTGGCGACCGAAGCGAATGAGCACGCAACGATCACGTAGTCGAAGCGTTGCATTGGAACCGGACGATACCGAGTTCGATCACTTTGGCGCGAAGCGATCGTGATCGCTGCCGCGACGGCCGCGATTCCCAGAACTCCAGCCACTGTCGCCACAAACTCGGCGCGCGAAACGAATGCGACAAATGCAACGCCAACCGCGGCGAGACCGCCAGTGCACAACCACGCAACGAGGCGTTCACCATCGCCGACGGCTTGATGGCCGTAGCCGCGCGAGTCCATCGATTCTGAAAGCAGAATGGCGCGCTCCATGGCGGATTCGACTACCGGTATCACCGTCCTGCGCAGACGGCCTCGACGTACCGCTCGGCCACCCGTGCGGGCTCGTTCAGCTTCGCGGATCGCATTGAAACTATTGACTGCGCTCGGCACGAACGCGACCGCGATTGCCACGACGAGCGCGGCATCGTGCAACGCGCGCGGAACCATCCGCAGCACCTCGTGGTGGGAGACCGTCGCGTTCCATGCAGCAAATACTGCGATGAATCCAACGATCGCGTAGGCCTCGGTCATGGAATGCAACACGGTGGCCAGTTCGACTCGCCCGCCAATTCTGATGCTCCCAAGCCAACGCGGCAACGTGAAAAGCTCGGGCAGCGTGAACCACGCCCGCCCAACTCCGTGGGTGGTGAGCGCAGTGAGGGCAACGCGGAGCAGCGCGAATATCGCGCTGATGAAGACGATGATCGGGAATGCCTTGGCGACAAGCGTCGCGCTTCGATGAACCTCGACGATGATCACCGCAACAAGTAACACGATCGTTGTGTATACGGGATTCGCGGCAATGTGCACGCAGACCGCCGCGCCGATCGCCCATCCACACAATGCGATCGTGTGGGGGTGGGGCGCGGCGGTCTGGCTCATGTTCTGGCGATACTCGAGTGCGTCAGATGATCGCGACTAGCACGACGGCTGGTCCAATGGGTTGATCGGAAGCCAACCGCGACGCAGAGCTTCGATGGACTGCGTGGTCGCGAAGGTGTTGAGGCCAAATCCATCATTCGGGCTGGAGATGTGACCATCGGCGTTCGCTTGAGTTTGGATCCACGCGACTGGCGATGCGTACGGGCCCGCGAGTGCGGGGGCCACACGATCGCGCCAACACGGTTGGGTGGCGTCGTAGCCCGCAGCGGTGATCGCGAGAATCGCGGTTGAGGTGCTGTTGGGGTCGTCGCTGCCAAACGATTGAAACGATCCATTGCTTCGCATGTTCGTGGCCAGGTACTTGAGGCCTGCAGTCAGCGCAGCGTCCGCGGGTGCGACCTTCGCTGCCGTGAGCGCTTGGATCGCCAACGCAGTCGTATCAATGTCGGGATTGGTGTTCGCAGGATCCCCGGCGTAATCCCACCCGCCGTCGGTGTGTTGCGCGGCTTTGATGTACGCCAATGTCTTGGCCGGAGTGCTTTGCCCAGTGACCCTGCGGGCAATCGCGGCGTACAACGTTGCGTTGAAGGTACCGAAGCTTCCGTCCGCCAGGAGTCCGGCGTTGGTCTTGGCTTTCAAATCGACGGGTGCGCCATTGTGTGAAGGATCAAACGCAGTGCTCGACATGCCCAGCGGCTTCACCACCAACATGATGAGCTTGGCGGCTTGACCCGCTGAGAGGTTGGTCTGAGACCACGCGTCGGTCCAGTCGAGTGCTGAGACGTTTCCTACCTTGGCGCTGCGGACTGCCGTGAGCGCTTGGCTGGTGTTCCAAAGGAATTGTTGTTGCGAATTTTCGGCGATCGCGGCGATGGCATCGGGAGTTTCGAAACCGGCGAAGCCCGCAACTTCAAAACTGCCGTCGGATTGCTGTTGGGTCAGGAGCCACCGGGTGGCGTTGGTCGAAGCGGTCTTTGCCGCCGTGTCGCTGAATCCCGAAAAACGGCACGCGCTCAGCGAAAGCACCGCAGTTCCAGCGACCATCGCCGCGATTGGTTTCTTCAAACGAGACATCTGAAATGGTGTGAAAAACATTGTGGACCGGTCCTTTGGATTGCCGTGCAGAAATATTCAGAAATGTGGTTACGGCTACGCGCCAGATGCAGTGCCGCGATTGCGGAATCGCAGTGCGAATACGCAAGCCAACAACGTCGCGATGAGCGCGATCGCGATTACGCCACCGATTGATGATCCGGTGTCGTTAACGGTGCCGTTGGCCGCGCTCGCGCTGACTCGACGACCGTTGACAAACACGGCCGTTGACGGCGTGTCGGGCTGTCTATTCCCACCTGATCCGCTCGTCGTCGTGGATGAAACATTCCCAGTGGTTTGTGCAGTTCCGGTGCTGTCGGTCAGTGTGGTGGTCGATAGCCGCGAGTTCCCGGAAGTGGCGACGGTCGATGCCGGCGTGATCGAACCGTTTGTGCCAACCGGTTTAGTTGGGCCTGACGTTGTTGTCGTGCGGGCGATGCCGGTACCGGCGCGCGTTGTCGTCGTTACACCATGCACCGAAGTTGGCGTCGTCGTTGGTGGCGCGACGGTCGTGGTGGTGGCCAGAGGGAAAAATTGTGCGAACGGCACGAACGTAGGTGCTTTGCCGGTGCCCCATTTCCAACCCTCGACATCACCATCGCTCACCGGGCTTTGTGCCGCGCCGGTTCGCGAATATTGAAAGCTGCTCGCTCCGCCAGGCGCCTTGAAATAGGCCCAATACTTCGGATCGGCGCACGTAAGACACGAACCCGCGGTGCCGGGGCAACCAAGGTGCGTTCCGTTGATGTCGAGGCCACAAACTGCCGCACCAAAGGCACCTGAATTGTCGGTAGTGATGTTGATGCCCGGAACCGCCTGGAGCGCAGTGAGGCCTTTCGGGTTGGCCCCACTCACCACGACGGCCACGTGATACACGGTGCCGTTGCCGAAATCAATGACCACGCCGACACGAACGCCTGTGCTGGCCGCGTTCGCGGGAGGCGAAGGCGCGGCGATCGCCATTGCACCGGCAATCGTGATGCCCGCAAGCGTGATGCGAACAAACAGCTGCAGGAAGGTTCGGATACCGAACCGAGAGTTGTTGCTTCGATATTGCATAGCGCACCTCGCTGGCCCTGCTCCGCGAGGGCCGTTCGAACGTTCCGCCTGATATCTCAGACGGATGTGGTGTGGGCGTGTCCTGGCTTATCGAAGTCGGCGGATGCCGTTTTCGATTTACAGTTGCGGGTCAGCGCCGGACTTTCACCGGCTTCTCCCATGCTCGAACACCATCCGCTGGCGGCCGAGCATTGCGGCGGCCATCCGGGACCGTCGCAATCACTACGTTGCCAAGCGTAACGCCTTTGCGGCGGAGCGCGCCAAATCAGGGAAGTGTGCGAGCGGGTGGGGACCAGCCCTTGAGGGCGCGAGCTGCAAGCGAGCGGGTGGGGACCTGCCATTGAGGGCGCGAGCCGCAGGCGAGCGGGTGGGGACCTGCCCTTGAGGGCAAGAGCTGCAGGCGAGCGGGTGTGAACCAGCATGCCGTAACGTTCGGGCTATGGCAAAGATTGCATTTATTGGTGCGGGTAGCACGGTGTTCGCTCGCAACCTGATGGGCGACATCCTCGGCCAGGACGAGCTCGCAAACAGCGAGATCGCGCTCTACGACATCGATGCGCAACGGTTGGAAACGTCCGAGTTGGTCGCGCACAAGGTTGTGGCGGCGTTGGATTCGCCCGCAAAAATTTCGGTGACGACCGATCGGCGCGCCGCGCTCGATGGCGCCGACTATGCGATCAACATGATTCAGGTGGGGGGCTATGAGCCCTGCACCGTGACGGATTTTGAAATTCCGAAGCGATTCGGGCTACGCCAGACCATCGCAGACACGCTGGGTATCGGGGGCATCATGCGGGGGCTGCGCACGATTCCCGTGATGCTCGATATGTGCGCAGATATGGCCGAAGTGTGCCCCGACGTTTGGTTCTTGAACTACACCAATCCGATGGCAATCAACTGCCGCGCGATGAATCGTGCCACGAACATCAAAACCGTTGGGCTCTGTCACAGTGTGCAGGGAACCGCGTTCGAGCTTTCGATCGATCTGGGAATTCCGTACCGTGAGATCTCGTACGTGGCTGCGGGTATTAATCACATGGCGTTCTATTTGAAGTTTGAACGCAATGGTGAAGATCTTTATCCTGCACTGCGCGATCTCGTCACAAACGGCAAGGTCCCCGACAACAATCGGGTGCGTTACGAAATGATGCGCCGGCTTGGCTATTTCGTCACGGAATCGAGTGAGCACTTCGCCGAATACGTTCCGTGGTTCATCAAGCGCGATCGTCCTGATTTGATTGACTCATTTAACGTTCCCCTCGATGAATACCCGCGGCGCTGCATCGAACAGATCGCGGATTGGGATCGCGAAAAACAGCGGCTCGAAGGCGGTGAAGCGTTCGAGGTGAAACCGAGTTTCGAATACGCGGCCACCATTATTCGCAGCATCGAAACGGGTAAGCCGCGGGTCGTTTATGGCAATGTCGCGAACGACAATCTGATCGATGATTTGCCCGCGGGCTGCACCGTCGAAGTGCCGTGTTTGGTCGATGGTAGCGGTGTGCAACCCACACGCATTGGCGCGTTGCCGCCACAACTCAGCGCGTTAATGCGTACGAATATCAACGTGCAGGAACTCACGGTCGAAGCCGCACTTACCGGGCGTCGCGATCACATTTACCATGCTGCGATGTTGGATCCGCACACGGCCGCGGAGCTCGATCTTGAACAGATCCACGATCTTGTAGATGCGTTGCTTGAGGCGCACGGCGCGTGGTTACCCACATTTCACTAACTCTGGCTGCACTCTGTAGGGTGGCCGTACGTCCCTGCTCAGCCTGAGATTGTTGCGTCTATCGGAGGAAATCCATGAAAGCCCGTCGATTCATTATTGTGAGCGCGTTGTTGTTTACCGCCGCCTGCGGAAGTTCCACTGCGAAACCTGCTGCGACCACCACGACGGAGAAAAAAGTAAGTACTCCGACCGACAACACCCAGACCGCGGGTTCGAGCACTACCACCATAGTTTCGACGACCTCTACGGCCGCGCCGAGCGGTGGCGCCACGATCGCGCTCGCAACAACATCGCTGGGCCAGACGGTCACCACGGCGAAGGGTCTGACCGTGTACATCTTGGTGCCTGATGGCGCCGATACCACCAAGAGCACCTGCAGTGGCGGTTGCGCGACCTTGTGGCCGCCGGTTCCTGCCACGGCGACCCCCGATGCCGGTACAACTGGTCTCAAACTCACCTCGATCATTCGCGACGATGGCAGCAAGCAACTCGCGGTGAACGGCCGTCCGGTGTACCGCTACGCGGGTGATACCAAAGCCGGTGATGTGAATGGCCACGGTGTGGGAAATATTTGGTACGCAATCGGCGCCGACGGTAAAAACCTCGTAACCAAGTAGCGAACGCAAACGCAGAGACAGGCGGGCAACGAGTGGTCGAATCGATGGTTGAAGTCGGCGGGTTTGTCGCGAACGGTTTTGAGCCGGTTCGCGATGCGTTTGTTCGAAATTTTCAAAAACGCAACGATGTCGGCGCGGCGTTTTGCGCGTACCGAAATGGCGAAGTCGTTGTCGATATTTGGGGTGGGCTCGCAGACGCCACGACGAAACGTCCTTGGGCATCCGATACGGTAGCTATTGGCTTTTCGATGACGAAAGGCGTTACAGCGACGGTCGCGAACTGGTTGATGGAACGTGACTGGCTTGATCCGCACGCGCCCGTCGCGCAGTACTGGCCGGAGTTTGGCGCGAACGGCAAGCAAGCGATCACCGTCGCAGAGTTGTTGTCGCACCAGGCGGGTTTGGCAGTCATCGAGGGTGAGTTCTCACTCGATGCGGCGTTGAGCTGGGATCCCGTTGTGGCCGCGCTCGCCGCGCAAGCTCCGCAGTGGGAGCCGGGTACCGCGCACGGCTATCACCTCCGCAGTTTTGGGTGGTTAGCGGGTGAGCTCATCCAGCGATGTGATCCCCAGCACCGCCGAGTGGCGCAGATTATTGCCCAAGAAATTGTCGCGCCGCTTGGTCTGGATCTGTGGTTGGGCATACCTGAAACATTGGAACCGCGAGTCGCGCGTTTGGTGCCTCCACCAACTTCGAACTTCGACATTATTCCCAAGGATTCCGATATCTGGCGTGCGATGACCGGCCCGGATTCTCAGTTCGGTTACAACGATATGTGGAACTCGCGCCAGCTTCACGAGGCGGAGTTGCCGTCTTCGAGCGGGATCGGTACTGCGAAAGCATTCGCAACGATGTACGCCGCGCTGATCGGCGACGGGGTCAATGGCATTCGATTGTTGTTACCGGAAACCATCGAGCGCGCAACCCAGGTGCAGACTCGCGGCCCCGATCGCATCATCATTCGCGACACTGCGTTTGGTCTCGGCTTTATGTTGCCGCCCACGCTCCCGAGCAATTGTGGGCCGAAATCATTTGGTCATGGTGGTGCAGGTGGATCCTGTGCATTCGCCGACCCCGAGTCCAACATCGCGGCGTGTTATTTGATGAACGGTTTGCAGTTCGATTTCGAGCGCGCCGATATGCGGTCCGAAACTTTGGTGCGCGCCCTGTATCAATCGTTGGGTTAACGCTCGGCAGCCCGCGTGCTCATCGCTGGTTCGAAACACATAACGCCATCGTCGATATCGCTTTTGCGAAACATCGCTTTGTCGCGTCCGTAGTCTTGGGGATTGATCCACGGTTCGTGGTCACCCTGTTTCGGAAACAAATGCAAACCGCGTTGCATATATCCGGCCGGAAATCCGTCGATCCAGGGCCGTGGCGGCATGTTCTGATCGATTGCTCGTAAACGCGGAGTACAGATCGCGGTCGCGGTGGTTTGCATGTGGTTCAACATGCGACAGATGTATTCGGCGATGAGATCCGCACGGAGCGTCCACGAAGCATTGATGTAGCCAAACGTAAAGGCAAGGTTTGGAACATCAGAAAACGCGAAGCCCTTGTAACTCCACGTTTCTGCGAGATCTACGGCTTTGCCATCGACCACAAAGGTCGCGTCGGCGGGCGCGACGAGTTCCAATCCCGTCGCGGTCACGATAATGTCTGCTTCGAGATGATCCCCGGAAGCGAGTTTGATTCCCGTCTCGGTGAATGACTCGATCGTGTCGGTGACGACCGTTGCCTTGCCGCTGCGAATCGCGCCGAAGAGATCGTTGTTCGGCACGAGGCACAAACGCTGATCCCACGGGTTGTAACTCGGCGTGAAGTGCGTATCGACGTCGTAGTCCGCGCCGAGTTGTTTGTTCACTCGCTTGAGTAGGTTCGCTTTCACCTGTTCGGGTTTGGTGCGTGTCTGTCTGTAGAAAAACTGTTGCATGGTTACGTTTTTGGAACGGGTGATTTGGTACGCAACTTTGTTGGGCAGCACTTTTCGTAACGCGTTTGCCACCGCATCGGTGTCGGGTCGCGAAACAACGTAGGTAGGGGAGCGTTGCAGCATGGTTACGTGTGCCGCGGTCTTGGCCATCGCGGGAACCAGGGTCATCGCGGTTGCGCCACTGCCAATCACGACGATTCGTTTGTTCGCATAGTCGAGATCTTCCGGCCAGGCTTGTGGGTGCACGATCGTTCCCGAGAACTGTTCGCTTACCGCGAATGCAGGGGTGTGGCCGCCGGCGTAGTTGTAATAGCCAGAGCAGAGATGCAAAAAGTTGCAGGTGAAGGTAGTGGTTGCGTTGGAGCCCGCGGTCGAGGCGGCATCTTGTGGTTGACCCGTTTGGTGTTGCGTCGTGACCGTCCAGCGTGCGGTTTCGCTCGACCAGGTCGCTTGCAACATTTTCTGGTTGTACTGGATGTGGCGATCAATGCCGTGTTCCCGGCTGGTGTCGGTGACGTACTGAAGGATCGCCGGGCCGTCGGCGATGGATTTTCTAGAAGTCCAGGGTTTGAAGTTGTAACCGAGCGTGTGCATGTCGCTGTCGGATCGCACGCCGGGATAGCGAAAGAGATCCCAAGTGCCACCGAGGTTCGCGCGGGCTTCCAAAATTGCGTACGTGCGCGACCGCGCTTTGGTTTGCAAATGATACGCGGCGCCGATCCCCGACAAGCCCGCGCCGACGATGATCACGTCGAAATGGCCACCCGCGTTTTGTCCCAGGTTTTGTCCAGCGTTCATGCAGCTTTGTTAGCCGCCGAACTCACCGCGAAACGAACTTATGAAGCGCGTAGCGTGCGTGCGTACTCCAGGGCGGTCCGATACCGTTCACAGTATGGAGTCTGGGCAATTACGTGTCGATGGCCTGAGCGATGGTGAGCTTCAACAGCTCGTTGAGGATTGGGTTGCCGAGCATGTCCCGGAGCCCTGGCGGACGGCAGCACAGCGTGGCGGGCGCTCTGCTATTCGGGCCGTGCGGAGCCACGAAGCATACGAAGCCTGGTATCCGAGCTTCGCGGCGAGTGGCCTCGCGGTATCGACCTGGCCGCGTGAATATCTGGGGCTCGATCTCTCTGTACCGCGCGCTCGTATCGTCGAATCGGTGTTGGCTCCGTTCAATCTGGGCCGACTGAACCCGTTGGGTCTGAACTCCGCCGGGCCCGCGTTGTTTGCACATGGCACCCACGAACAACGGTTGCGCTACCTGCCGCCGCTGGTGCGCAACGAAGAAAAATGGTGCCAGCTGCTTTCGGAGCCGGGCGCGGGATCGGATCTGGCGTCGTTGGCAACGCGCGCGGTGCGCGACGGCGACGAATGGGTTGTGAACGGTCAGAAAGTGTGGACCACGTGGGCGCACTTCAGCGACTTCGCGATTTGTCTTACGCGTACTGATCCCAACGTGTCGAAACGTCGCGGGCTTACGTATTTCATTGTTGATTTGCACGCACCGGGAGTGGAAGTTGTGCCGTTGCGTCACATCGGTGGCGAAGTTGATTTCAACGAAGTATTCCTCAACGACGTGCGCATCCCCGATGCGTATCGAATCGGCGCGATCGGCGATGGTTGGCGCGTCGCGGGCTCAACGTTGGCGGGCGAACGCCAGATGGTTTCGGGTTCGGGGTCGGGGGGAGTCGATCGGATTGGCGGGTCGGGCACTGCTCGTCTCCTCGCTCGAGCGAAAGAACTCGGCCGTACTCACGAGGGGTCAATTCGGCAACGATTGGCCAGCGTCTATAGCGAAGAGCGCATTCGCGAGTGGACGAACCAACGCGTGCGCGCCACGGTGCAAGCCGGGGGAACTCCAGGGCCGGCGGCTTCGATCGGCAAGGTGCATCAAGGCGGTTTGAATCAACGCATTCAGTTGCTCGCGAACGACTTGTTGGGCCCGACCGCGATGGCGTGGGAGACGCCGCGGTCGGTGAACTCGTCGGAGTATGGGGCCGCGTTGCCGTTCGAGGTCTCGGGAATGTTGCGCAGTCGTGCCAATACGATCGAAGGCGGCACGACCGAAGTGAACAAAACGATTTTGGGTGAGCGCGTGTTGGGCTTACCGCGTGAACCCGATCCGTGGAACGATCGTCCGTGGAGCGAAGTGCCGAGATCATGAACCTCGCGCAACTGTTGTTGGAACATCCCTTCGCGGCCGACGACGCGATTGTGCACACCGTCGATCGTTCGGTGACTCGTGGCGAATTGATTCGCGATGCCCACGCAGTGGCAGGTGCGCTCGTTGAGCTAGGCGTGCAATCGGGCCAATCGGTGGTGGTGCAGCTCCCCAACGGACCGCAACTCATCGCCACCATGTTTGGTGTGTGGATAGCGGGCGCGGTACTCAGCAATGTCAATCCGCGCGCGACTGCGAGCGAACGGGCCGACGCGATTGCCGAACTCGGCCCGGCCGCGATCATCGATGCGAACGGAATGGTTTGTGGCGTCGACACGCCGCGCTCGTTCGACAGTGGCACTGCCTTCGTTATGTGGACATCGGGCACAACGGGTGCACCGAAGCCGATACAACAAACCCATGATGGCTATATCGAATTCTTAGATCGAGTGCTTGGACCGTTGCGAGCGAAATCTGCAACCGATGCGCCGGCATCGACTCCGACACGCGCGCCGATGCCGAATTTGATTCCCGTGTCGATCGCGCTCAACGCGGGTCTGTACAACGTGTTGTTCGGGTTGCGTGCGGGCGCCTCGCTCGTGGTGATGGATCGCTTCGATCCGGTTGCGTTCGCAGAGTTGATCGCCCGCCATCAGATCCGCTCGACGGTGTTGCCGCCCGCGGCGATTGCTATGTTGAGCGACGATGATCGGGTGGTGGATTTGGCCCCGTTGAAGTACGTGCGGTCGATTACGGCGCCGTTGTCGCCGTTGCAAGCACGCCGTTTCACTACCAAATTCTCAACCTTTGTGCTCAACAGTTACGGTCAAGCCGAACTCGGCGAAGTGATCGGCTGGACGGCTGCCGAGGCGAAAACCTTTCCGCACAAAATCGGTGCCGTCGGCCGCGCGCACCCCGGCGTACAAATTCGTCTCGACGCCGATGGCCATCTGTTGGTCAAGCCGCCGAATACCGCTTCGGGCCTCGGCGATCGGGTCGATGCCAATGGTTTCGTTGATACTGGTGATATCGCGCGAATCGACGAAGACGACTTCGTGTGGATCGAAGGTCGGGTCTCGGACATGATCAATCGCGGGGGCAATAAGATCGCGCCGGGTTCAGTCGAAGAAGTGCTGCGGTTGCATCCCAACGTGCACGATGTTGCCGTCGTGGGCGCCAGCGACGATCGGCTCGGCGAGGTTCCGGTTGCGTTCCTCGTGGGCATCCCGCCTGAAGATTCCGCGCTGGATGCACTCTGTCGTGAGCATCTCGTGGCGTACAAAGTCCCGGTGCAATATCTCTGGGTCGATGCGTTGCCGCGCAACGAAATCGGCAAAGTATTACGCACCGGGTTGGTTGCCCGCGCGAACAAAGCGCGAACGCTTTAGTCGGTACCCCACTCGGTGCCCCAGCCCGATACGTCGAGCACCCGCCCAGTGAAATCAGTATTGATTTGTGCGGCGAGGTAGGCCACGGGCGCCACCACATCGGCAGGTTGGGCCCATCCTGTCCAGTCGAAATCCGGGCCAAACTCGTGGGTGGTGTGTTCGGTCTGCACTGCTCCCGGGCGCAACGCATTGATGGTGATGCCAAGCGGGCGCAACTCGGGCGCCGCCGCGGACGAGTACCGTTCCAGTGCAGCTTTGGCTACTGAATACACGACGTAACCCGCGGGCATCATCGCACTCACTTCGTGCGCGGCCGCGCCCGAAGAAATGTTGATGATGCTGCCACCGCCGGTTGTGTGCATGACGGGTGCAACGGCTTTCGTGAAGAGCAAGAGGCTCCGTACGTTGATGCGAAACGAATCGTCCCAGAGCTCGAGCGTCGTGTCGTCGAGTAAGGCTTTGGTAGGAGTCATCGCGTTGTTTATCAGCACATCGATACGGCCGTATTTGGCAACGGCCGCATCGATGAGCTGTGCAATATCGGTAGCGCTGCCGATATCGCAACGCACCGCGATTGCCGTCCCGCCGCGTCCGTGAATCTCCTGCACCGTTTCGTGGATCGAGCCAGGAAAAGCTGCGCCACTGGAATCGACGGTGCGTGCCGCGCACACCACCCGCGCTCCACGATCGGCCAAACCGATCGCGAGCCCTTTGCCGATACCGCGCGACGCGCCGGTGACGATGACAACTCGCCCCGCAAATTCCTGCCCCGCAAATTCCTGCATCTCAAATTCCTGGCCGGGCAGGTTGTCGGTGTTCATGCGTACGGCGTCAGGCTGCTCCCGACGGCCCACGTGCTGAAGTATTGACTGTTTGCACCGTACGCCATCGCAAGGGCAACGTTCGCGCCCTCAACCTGGTGTTCGCCCGCCGCGCCGCGTACTTGGTTCGCGGCTTCAGCGAAGCGTAACAAACCGGATGCGCCGATTGGATTGGTGGAGAGAACACCGCCGGAACAGTTGACGGGGAAACCGCCACCGAGTTCGGTGGTGCCATCGTCGATCATCTTCCAGCCGTCGCCCTCCTCGGCGATGCCGAATGCTTCCAGCCATATCGCTTCGTGCCATGAAAACGGTACGTAGAGTTCGGCCATATCGATTTGTTGGCGCGGATTGGTGATGCCAGCTTGTTTGTACACGTCGGCCGCGCACATCAATGCAGCCTGCGGGCGAACGGGATCGCGGCCGGGGAAACTTGGCGGTTCCGAACGCGAGGATGCACCCAATACCCATGCCGGGGGTCGGCCGGCGGCTGCCGCAGCGAGCCCACCTGCTTCGTCGGTGAGCACCATTGCGCAGGCGCCGTCGGATGATGGGCAGGATTCAAGGAACCGAATTGGTTCCCACATCATTGGTGAAGCCTTCACCTTTTCGATCGATATATCCGCGATCTGAAGGTGCGCGTACGGGTTCTTCAACGCATTGAGGCGATCTTTGACCGCAACTTTCCAACCGATGTGTTCTGGCGCTCCGCTGCGATGAATGTAGGAACGAATAAACGGAGCGAACGCGCCGCCGGCCCCCAAGGATGCGCCTTTGCCGCTCCCCAAAGCGAACTGTGCGTTGCCTTCGGACTGCTTCTCAAACGCGACGGCCAATACTGTTCGATGTTTGCCAGCTTGCACGTGCGATGCCGCGACGATTGCAGTCGTGCCGCCGACTGATCCGGCTGTGTGCACGCGAAACATCGGCTTGCCGATCGCGCCGAGCGCATCGGAGAGGTACAGCTCCGGTTTCATGACGCCTTCGAAAAGATCGGGCGCTTTGCCGAGTACGACGGCATCGATATCCGCGAAGGTCATCTGGGCATCGTCGAGGGCGCGAAACACGGCTTCGCGTACCAACCCGCCGAACGAAACGTCGAGGCGCCGTGATTTGTGATGGGTTTGGCCCACGCCAACGATTGCACACGGAATGCTGCTCATGACCGTCCCTCCAAGATGCATACCAGATTCTGTTGCAAACACGGCCCCGATGTGGAGTGCGCGAGCGCGCGGTTGCCACCGTTAAAAATGTGATCCGCCGCGTACCCGATGCGGCACAACCCCGTGGCCATGATCGGATTCGATCGCAGCGCGCCGCCGGAAGGATTCACCTTCACCGAATCGTCGAAGCCCAACACGCTGCGCAACAACAGTTCTTCGTGCGTGAACGCCGCTTGCAGCTCGGCGACTTCAATCGCTCCATCGGCGATGCCGGCCTCGCGCGCCGCAATGCGCGTTGACGGTGAATCGTCGAGCTTGCGAAACGATGGGTTGTGGCACTCGCTGCGATGATCGAAACCGGTAATGTAAGCGGGCCGTTTCACCAGTTTGCGGGCGCGATCTCCAGTGGCCAACACCATCGCGGCGGCACCGTCGGTGATCGGCGGGAGGTCGTGACGGCGCAGCGGCTCGCGCAGATATTCTTTGGTGAGCAATTCATCGATGTTGCCTTTGCCGCGTGACCGCACCGAAACTTCGGCCATTGAACGTTCGGTTGCGATACCGGCCTCGATCACTGCGCGCGCTTGTAACGCGGCGAACGTGAGCGGATCAGCGCCGAGTGGCGCGAGGAAATACGGGTCCATTTCCATTGGATAAATCAATGCCGGATCGCCGGTCGAAGAACGCCCCGATCCCGTCACTACGGCGATTTCGATATCGCCTTCCTGGAGCCGCAGCCACGCTTCGTAGAGCGCCCAGGCGCCGTCCATCTCAACGTGAGAATCGCGCTTCGGTGGCCATGCTCCAATCGCGTCAAGGTTCGAGACAAACGAAAACGCTTGCCCAGTGATGTAATCGCAGCTACCTAAACACGTGAAATCGATGTCCGCTCGGGTTAATCCGAGCGGCGTGATCGCATCGGTAATCGCATTGAGGAGCAGTTTGGTTTCGGAAGAATCGGTTTGGCGCACCATTTCGGTTTGCGCCCAGCCGATGACAGCAATATCGGTAGAAGTCATTTAGAAAATCCGGTTCACGAGATCGGGGTCGGTGTGGTCGGGTTCGCCAGTAGGCATCCAGCCGATGAGCGCGCCGTACGCGCCACCCATCGCCGCGCCTTCGTCGATATCTTCGGCGGGAGATGCCCACACGGCCGCAACGCGTACGCCGACGTGCACATCGCTGGCGGCAAGTTCGATCACTGGTTGGTATGAAAGAATCACGTCGGTACCGTCGAGGAGCACAAAAACCCTTGCAAACGGCTCTGTTTCGGTCTGCCCTGGGTATTGCACCGGCGTGACGAGCGCATAGTTGGTGATCGTGCCTTTGTCTGGAAGATCGACCTCGTGTTCGGTGCCGAGTTCAACCGCGTCGATCGGGCAGTAGCCCCGCCCGCCTGCATACACCCGCGCGCACACCGGGCATACCTGGCCCAGCAGACGTTGCGCTTTCGATGCTTCGACAACGCGATCGGCCGCGACCGGCACCGGGTTGTTGTAAGTAATCGACGCTTGATACTCCATCATCGAGACTGGGGTTTCGCTCGGGCCATGGTCGGGGCCGGCAACCTCGGGAGTTTCGCCCAGCACGAACGCATCAATGTCGGTGATGTGTCCGATCCTCGTGCCTTTCCAACGCGGCGCAACCCGCGTGCCCACGCTCAGCGCCGAAGCTGATCCCGCGTCGACTGCATGTAGCAGTGGAGTAGTAGCGCCATCGAGGCGAATGAATGCGAACGCGAACGGGTGGGTGAGCGGATGTTGCGCCGACGGCTTCGGCACCCACGTCCAAGACTCCACCGTGCCAGCGGGGCCAACCTCCACAAAATCGTGCGCGAGTTCGGCCCCCGTTGCCGGATCCCATTCCATCGGCGGCACGATCACGTCGGTACCGTTACGAATGCCAAGAATGCGTTGTTCGGTGAGGGCGGTCATGAACATGCCAACTACCGGACCGAGCGACCGTTTATACGGAAACGTGATGGTGCTTTCCACGAAGCGGGTCACGAAGCGTCCTTTCTTCATCTCACAGTGAATCTCGATTCCCGAACATCGGTCACCGAATGTTGGGCGCACCGTAGATGCGCGCGTGGAGCCACGCAAATGCGGCGAGTGGAGCCACGCAAATGCTGGGCGGGTTTGCAGTGGGTTGTTCAATGGTAGTTTAATGCCATGACGATTACCATTGATGGTGCTGGCCGGATCGTTATCCCGAAGGCGCTTCGCGACGAGCTGGGGCTTGTCGAAGGAACTCCATTGTCGGTGACCTCCGATGGCGTCGGCATTCGCGTTGAACCATTGGCTCAGGGCGGAAAATTGGTCGAGCGTGATGGGCGTCTCGTCGTGGTCTCTGGTTCGAAACGACGCGTGACCGACGCCGAGATAAGGAGCGCGATGGATGCTGGCCGTCGTTGATACCAGCGCAATCATCGCGGCTGTCCTCGAAGGAGCCACGGCGCAATCGGAGTGCGCCCGTGCGATCCGCGAGAGTCGAGCATGGGCGGCGGGGCATGCTTGGTTCGAAAGCGTATCGGTGCTGACACGCATGCCCTCCGATGTGCGGCTTTCGCCCGCCGATGCGCACAGTACTGTCGAGCGCGCGGTCGAAGGAACTCGATTGCTTTCCGTCAAAGAACAAAACCAATTCCGCAACTGGCTCGCCACCAGCGAAGTAGCCGGAGGGGCGATCTACGACGCGCTGGTCGGATGGGTCGCGAAAGCCGCCGACGTTCCGCTCATCACCCGCGACCAACGTGCCTTGCCGACATACCGTCGTCTTGGCATCGAAGTAATGATCATCGCGCCGCCGTTGCAGTAGCCCGCTCGGCGTATGCTGCTGTGCCCTAGGCGCAGCCCCACCGGGCCCGCGGCCCCGTTTGATCTGACAAGTTTGATTGCGCGCCGGTACCCTCGAGCTTCTGCTGGAGCAGCTGACGCGGACGGTGAATGATGGCGATTGCAAATATCGGTACGTATCTCCCGCCGTGGGGCAAGATCGCTGATCGGGTGGTGGGCCTTGATGAGGATGCGGTCACGATCGGAGTCGCGGCGGGCCGAGGTGCGATAGGCACGGCGGCCAGCGCGATGAGCCGGCATGCGATCGGCAAGGTCGTGTTTGTGACCCGCGATTTTCCGTTGCTCGTAGGGGGCAATGCCGCCGCTTTGTTGGCGGGATTGGGGTTGAACGAATCGGTTGCGGTTGATGAACGGCTCGGCGGCGCGGCGACAGTGATTGACGCGATCACCAACGCAGAGCCAACCACGACGACCTTGATCATCGGCGCGGACGCCGCTTCGGGTGCAGGCGGCGCCGGAGCAGCCGCGGTTCTGTGTTCTGGCGGATCGAAGGGCGCCACGCTGACGTTGACGTCGCGGGTGCACGCTTCGATGCCGGTGATGGCGCGCGATTCCTACGGCCACACCGCCGACTATTTCGATCCGCGGTTGTTGCGCGAGTTTGGTATCGGGTCGTCTCTGCAGGCGACGGAGTTTGGCAACGATGCAGCGATTGTTGCGGGATTGCGCGGTAAAGATGCGGCGAGCCTGTGCGCTGGAGCGCTGCCTGCGCTCCCCACGACGGGCGCGAGCTCGGCGATCTTCGCGCTTGCGGCTCTGGCTGAAACCGCGGCGATGGGCACGATCTTGGCGATCGATCAAGCTTCGATTGTGTTGGCTGCATTAAGCGCCGGCCCGATTGTTGTGACTCGTAACGAAGCCGAAGCGCTAGCGCCAAACATGAACCCGCGCACCCCCGGGCCCGAGATCGCGATCTCGCTCGCCGCGTATGAACGCGCCTTCTCCGACAAGTTGCGACTTCAAGCCGCGCAATGCGTGGAGTGCAAAACTCTTGCGTATCCAAGGCGTTTTCGCTGCTTAGAGTGTGGTTGCGAAACCCCGAGCGACACAGTCGATCTACCCCGCAACGCAGAAGCGTATTCAGTGGTCACGATCCGAACCCAAGTTCCCGGTTTGATCTCTCCCTACACGCTGGTGATGGCCGAACTCGGTGATTCAGGTGTGCGTTTGTTGGTGCAACTCACAGGCGCGACCGCTGGGGCGGCCGCGATTGGCGATCAAGGCACGATGGTGTTTCGCAGAGTTGCGGTGCGTTCCGGCGTCCCCGACTACGGCTACGGCTTTTTACCTACACCGGCAGGAGTGAACTAATGCGCAGGGTTGCGATGGTCGGCGCGGGCATGACGACGTTTGGCGAGCATTTCGGGCTTGGAATTAAAGACCTTTTGCCGATGGCGGTGAGTGAAGCCGTCGCGAATGTTGATAAGGGCTTTGATCGCTCGGATATCGAAGCAGCGTGGTTTGGTGAGCTCGTGAGTACCGATGGTTTTCCCGCGGGGCTCATGGCCGACAGTTGCGGACTGCTCGATATTCCGGTGAGCCGGCTCGAAAACGCGTGCGCGACTGGTAATGACGCGATTCGCCATGGCGTGATGGCGATCGCCAGTGGCATGTACGACGTTGTGCTCGTTGTGGGCGGCGACAAAGTACGTGAAACATCGGCCCGTTCAACGTTTTGGGATTGGATGTCCTCCAATCGTGATCAAGCGTGGGATTTCGCGCTCGGGCTCGTGGCTCCCGCGAACTTTGCGTTGCATGTGTCGCGGTATCTGTATGAATCACCCGCGACTCGCGAACATCAAGCGATGGTCGCGGTGAAGAATCACAAGCACGGGGTGAGTAACCCGAAAGCGCAGATGCGGTTCGAGATTACGGTCGAAAAAGTTTTGAATGCGCCGATGGTGGTGGAGCCGTTTGGGTTGCTCGATTGTTCGCCGCAAAGTGATGGCGCCGCCGCGGCGGTTTTGGTCGCGGAAAACATCGCCGATCGTTACACGGATCGCCCCGTTTGGGTGCGCGGCGTTGGCTTGGGGATGGATCGGATCATGCACGCTCACAAGGGCGACATGACTTCGTTTCCGGCATCGCGGCGAGCCGCGAAAGCGTCGTACGCTATGGCAGGCCTCGGCCCTAATGACATGCACGTTGCCGAAACGCACGACTGCTTTTCCGGCGTGGAGTTGATCAACTACGAAGATCTCGGTTTCTGCGACAAGTTCGACGGCTACAAGCTGATCGAATCGGGCGAGACGACGATCGGGGGGCGCATTCCAGTGAACACCTCCGGTGGCTTGAAGGCCAAGGGCCACCCGCCGGGCGCTACGGGTATCGCTCAGTGTTACGAGATTTTCGAGCAACTGCGCGGCGATGCCCACAACCAAGTCGACGGCGCCCGCAACGGACTCGCCCACAACATCGGCGGCCCCACGGCCGTCTCGGCGGTCACTATCCTCAGTATCGACAAGGGTTAATGCTCGATCAAGTCTAGCTAAGCTGGATGAACAGTATGCCCACGCATATCGTGAACACACGCGAAGCGAAAAGCAAGCTCTCGCAATTGTTGCGCGAGGTTGCCGACGGCGTCGATGTGATCGTGGCTCGCAATGGCGAACCAGTCGCGAAGATCATCCCGTGGCCACCTGGAGCGCCAACGCGAATGCCCGGCGCGTGGAAGGGACGAGTTCACTATGGCACCGACGATCTCTTCAGATTCCGCGCTGGGGCCGTACTCGGTCGCGATACTCGATCGCGATACTCGATCGCGATACTCGATCGCGATACTCGATCCGCGCGAATGAGCGGTGTGATCTAGCGCGGTTGGATGATGTTGATGCCGAAGGACTCGACGAAGTTTTTCAGCGCGTTTGGGCTGTGTTGTGGGCCTGATACTACGAGCCAATCGACTCCCATTGCTTCGAGTTGCGCAATCGCGTCGATGTGGCGTTGGGATTCCTCGGCGGGGTCGTTGATCGTCTGGTTGGTGTACGACACAGTGATGTCGATCTTAGGGCGGCCCTGCGATTCGGCGTCGGCGCGGATCTCGGCGATTTGTTCTTCGAGTCGTTCGTCGAGATCGAGAAACGGTGTGCGCGCCGTCTTGGAGATATCCGATGGCGTGGTCATCGGGATCCAGCCCTGCGCTTTGGCCGCGACTCTGCGGCGTGAGAGTTTGCTGTTGCCTCCGATCCAGATCGGGATCGGGTTCTGTACGGGGCGTGGAAGGCCGATGATTTCGCGGGCTTCGAAATGGAGGCCTTGGTAGTTGAAAGCTTCGCCGCTCCAATGCATTGGCATCACATCGAGCGCTTCGTCGAAGAGCGTATTGCGTTCTTCAAAATCAACACCGAGCGCTTTGAACTCTCCGCGTAAATAGCCCGTGCCCACACCCAAAATGAATCGACCGTTGGAGAGCTTGTCTACTGTGGCCGCAGATTTGGCGAGGAGTAACGGATTGCGATAGGGCACCACGGCCAAATACGTCAATAAACGCAGGCGGGTTGTGACGGCCGCAACGTGCGCCAGTGCGATGAACGGATCGAGCGTTTGGTGCCCGCCGTTATCGAGCCAACGAGCCCCGGGCGCGGGATGCTCGGTGAAACTGAAACCATCCCAGCCGTGCAGTTCAGCGAGCGCCGCAAGCTCGGCGGGTGGTCCTGATTCGAGCAGGTCGGCCGACGCGCCGTTGGTCTCGGGGTATTGAAAAATATATTTCATCGTGCAGTGCTCCTCGCGGTTTGGATAACTCCCGCAAGTTCCAGAATCTTGGACGGCGGGAGGTACGGCTCGCTAATCCGCACGCCGAGATGCGCCAAAGCATTTTCGATCGCGTTGGTCAGTGCCGCGGGGGCAACCACCATGCCGCCTTCGCCTACGCCGCGGTAGTTCGCTTCGATTTCGCTGGGCGTTTCGATGTGATGGATCTCAATGTCGGGGATTTCGCAAGCGGTTGGAATGAGGTAATCCATGAAGGTGCCGGTTTGGAACTGGCCGGCATCGTCGTAGGTGATTTTTTCGTAGAGCACCTGTCCGATGCCTTGCGCGATACCACCACGAATTTGGCCGTCCACGATCGCGGGATTGATGATCTCGCCGCAGTCCTCAACCACGACGTAACGCGGGATCGCTACTTGGCCAGTTTCGAGATCAACTTCCACCCAACACGCATGGGTGGCTTGGGTCCAGCCGCCTTCGCCGCCATCGAACTCTTGGGCTACCCGTATTGCTTCTCCGGGCGCGGCGTTTTGATCGCGGCGTCGGGCTTCCACGGCGATATCGGCCAGTGTGATCCCGCGCGCGGGCACTCCCGCAACGTGAACGTTTCCGGCTTCAATCACGATGTCTTCTCGTGAGGCTTCCATGAGATCGGCGGCGATATCGACGATACGTTCCTTCAATTCGCGCGCTGCGAACGTAACGACGCCGCCGGCCATCGCAGCTGAACGACTCCCGCCCGTTCCCATCATCGCGAACGGCGTGATCTTGGTATCGCCGTAGCGCACCCGAATCGCTTCGATCGGAATACCAAGCTGATCGGCGGCAACTTGCGCGAGCGTGGTTTCGTGGCCTTGGCCGTGCGGTACCTGTTGGGTGATCACTGCAACCATCCCGTCGGCTTCCAACACGATCTTCGCGGGCTCAATCCCGGCGAGCGCGCCGGAACCGGGAATCGAATGTTCGAAGAAGTCAGGTGGGCCGGGTGCGGCTTCGCAGAAGGTCGCGATACCGAGACCAAGAATCTTGCCGTTGGCGCGTGCAGCGAGCTGAGCCGCGGGCCAATTGTCGTAGTCCGCGATGGCGATTGCATCCACCAGGGTTCGGTGCGCCGACATTCGCACATCGAGCATCGGGCCCGTAATCATTGGGGTTGGTAGCTCGGCCATCGTGACGATGTTGCGCAGCCGAACTTCAGCTGCCGTAATTCCGAGTTCGCGGGCGACCATGTCGAACATGCGCTCACGCACAAACGTTTCAACCGCCCACGGGCCGCGGTAGGCGACCAAGGTGCCTTTGTTCGTGGCCACAACCTTGCCGTTGAATTGCATAACCGGTACGCGATACGGCCCCGGAAACATGACCCGAATGATCTGGCTGAACATCGAACCGCCGAACGGAAATGCCGGGTATGCGCCTTGATCGAGCGTAAGGCTCACCTTCATCCCGAGCAGTGTGCCGTCGTTACGGACGGCCATCGAAATGTCGACGATCTCATCGCGGCTATGGCCACCGCCCATGAGGTGCTCATTGCGATCTTCGATCCACTTCACGGAACGGCCAAGTTTCCGAGCGGCCGCGTAGACCGCAAGGTCTTCACGGCTCGCGGAACCTTTGGTGCCGAAGGCCCCACCGATATCGCGCGCGAGAACTTCAGGGCGATCGTTGTCCGATTTTGCAAGTAAACCGAGCATGGCCCGTTGCAAATCGACAAACCGGCTGGGCTCGGCCCGAAATTGTTTCACCATCGCAGGCATCATCGGGCTGGGCTCTTTGAGCTCAGGTTTGGCGGTGAGAATTGCTTTAGCGCTCTTCGCGAATCGCGTGACTCGATCCCGGTTGATCGCGAGAGTTTTGATGGACGCCGGAATCGAAGCGCGGTCGCTCAGTAGTGCGAGTACCCACTTCAGCATGTGTGCGGACTGTGTGGCCGCGTGCACCGTAATCGCTGACGATTTCGGATCAATCTCCACCACAATGCCGCGCGTTTCCATGGGCTGGTTGGAAACGCGTTGTTCTTTGAACTGGTGGCTGATGACCCGATCGGCACCGGCGAAGGCGGCATCGACTTCACCGTAGGTATTGGCAAAATCAAACAGTACGTTGCTGCGGTTATCCCACAAGGGGGGCTTGCGGCTATCGAGCGCGTCGCTTGCGTTCGCGACGGCCTCAATCGTTTCGTAGGAAACCTCGACGAGTTCGATCGCGTCTTCGGCTTGTGCGCGCGACTCCGCGATCACGATCGCAACGGGATCGCCGACGTGACGCACGCGTTTCGAAGAAAGTGCGTAGAAACGTGGGTCGTAGAGGCCTTTGAGGGCGAGCATCCCAATGAACGGATGCACGAGGGTTTCCATCTCCGCGCCGGTGATGATGTCGACGACTCCCGGCGAACGTCGCGCCGCCGCGACCTCGATGTTGCGTATATGGGCGTGCGCGTGCGGGCTGCGTACGAACGCGGCGTGCAGCATGCCGGAGAGTTGCACATCATCCACGTAGCGGCCTTCGCCGGTGAGTAGACGCGGATCTTCCACTCGGCGTACGGCATGGCCGACGAACTTGCCAGCGAATGGGCCCACGATGGTTTCACGCATTGGATTCTCCCGTCAGGCCGAGCACGGCTTCGGCACCGGCCAGGATGCTTGCGTAGCCCGTGCAACGACACAGGTTGCCCGAGAGTTCTTCGCGCAACGTCGCTTTGGTCAGTACTGCTTGGTTGTCGATCAGCGCTTTGATGGTCATCAAAAATCCGGGTGCGCAGAACGCGCATTGGAATCCGTGGTTATCGACCATCGCTTGTTGGACTGCGTGCAGTGTGTCGTCGTTGGCCAGCGATTCAACGGTTTCGATTGTTGCGCCATCGGCTTGCACGGTGAGCACGAGACACGATCGTGCGGCTTGGCCATCTACCAAGACGGTGCAGGCGCCACATACGCCGTGTTCGCAACCAAGGTGCGTGCCGGTGAGGCCAAGCTCTTCGCGCACGCATTCCGCCAAGGTCTGACGAGCCGGAACTTGGAGTTCGTGCGCGGTGCCGTTGACGGTTATCGCAACCGCGATGCGACTGTTCGTGGAGTTCATGATGCCGCCAATGCTTGATTCGTAGCGTCTGCGAGGGCCCGGCGGGTGAGTACGCCCGCAACGTGTCGTCGGTACTGCGCAGTCGCGTGATTGTCGGGCATGGGATCGATGTTGCGCATCACCGCGTCGGCGGCGGCCGCGAACAGATCATCGCTCGTTGGGTTGCCGACGAGTAAGGACTGTGCTTCGACTGCCGCGATTGGGATCCCGCCGAGGCCAAATAAGCCAATGCCTGCGTTCGCAATGACGGCTGCACCTTTTTTCGTCGACGGTTTCGCAAATTCGAGGTGCACCGCTACTCCTACGAGCGCAAAGTCGCCGTTGCGGCGGCTGACCTCGTGCACCGAAGCCCCCGCGATCGCACCGCGTTTGGGGAACCGGACTTCGGTGAGTAGTTCGTCGGGTTCTAACGCTGTGGTGAGGTATCCGTGAAAGAAATCCGCGGCGTTCACAATCCGCTCGCCGCGCGTGCTGCGCACAACCAGCTGCGCGTTGAGGGAGACGGCAACTGCGGGCAGCTCTGCGGCGGGATCCGCGTGGGCGATCGAGCCGCATACGGTTCCGCGGTTGCGGATCGCTCGATGGCCGATGTGCGGCGCGGCGGCGTGCGCGAGCGGTACGGCAGTGGCAATGAGCGCGGACTGTTCGAGTGCCGCGTGGGTCACGCGCATCCCGATTGCGATCATGCCGTCGGTTTCGGTGATGGTGTCGTGCGTGGTCAGCTTGCCAGTATCAACGAGATGTGCGGGGCTACTTAAACGCATGGCCATCATCGGCACCAGGCTTTGGCCTCCGGCGAGCACCTTGGCATCATCACCAAACTCGCTCAGGGTCGCGAGCGCATCATCGAGCGTGGCTGCTCGGTGATACTCGAATCCTCGCATTTTCACAGGGTCGTCTCCTTGATGCCGGAACAGTATTAGCGGAACGGTTGTGCACAGTCTGGCCGCATTGGCGGACAGATGCGAGTCGGTGGCGAAGAGTTCACACATCAGGCGCGTCTGGCGGTGAGTCCTGATCGCTACGATGAGCTCCTATGGCGATCAGCGATGAAAAATATGTTTCGTTCACCACGTTTCGACGCAACGGTGAGCGAGTTTCGACACCAGTATGGATCGCGCCGCTTGCCGACGGCACTGCTGGATTCACTACCGATTTGGTGTGCGGCAAAACGAAACGCATCGCCAATAATCCACAGGTGGAATTGCAAGCCTGCGGAGCGCGCGGTGCGGTGAAACCCGGCGCAGAAGTGGTGAGGGCAACCGCAACGGTCGTGAGCGGCGACGCCATGCGCCCAGTCCGCCAAGCCATCGCAACGAAGTACACAATTCTCGGCCGCCTCGCTGCAATCTTCGAACAAGTAGTGAAGCGTTTCCGGGGCAATAAACCCAGCGGCACCGGCGCCATCATCGTGCAATTCGACTAGCGCAATTTGACTAGCGC
>JANYBW010000021.1 GCA_025360585.1 Actinomycetes bacterium
CGGCGCGGGAAATTGTCGTGATTTTTGAGATTTCGGTTCCGATTTGGGGTTTTGAGCGGCACATAACACGTGTGATCTCGTCGAGTTTCGGCCATTCGGAAATATCGGTTCCGATTTGGCCTCTCGGCGCGCTCACTACCAGTGCGAAATGGTTTCGGCGCATGCAGCAGTGTCCTCGTCGAGCGGTGCTGATCCGACACGACTGTGTGTGAGGAGTGCGCTGCACTGAGCGGACGCGTGATCGTGGAGGCTTGCTATTCCTCGGTCGTTTTCGGAACGTGTTTGCGCACACGACCTCGGGCGACAACCCAAAGTTGCCCGCGACAATCGTGTCGCTCCGCCGCATCGAGAAAGATCGTGATTGGTGCGCCGAAATCGCTGGGTGTTGCGTCGGTGGGGAGGCGGAACACGACGATCCCGACCGTTGGCGTCGGGTCGTAGTCGAGGGATTGGCGAAATCGAGATCGAAGGTGATCAGGACGCGCGGTTCGGATGCGCAAACTTCGTACACGCGACGATCGTTCGCGCCGGCCATGTGTTGTCGTACGACGGTGGATACGTCGTGTCCGGCTGCTTCGAGGACCGAGGCGAATGATTTGCCGATGTTCTCGTCGAGCTTGAATCTCACGCTACGGAGTCGAGGTCCGCGAAGCGAACGTCGACGAGATGAGCGCCGTAGGCGATGCGCGCGCGAATGTCGTCGATGGCGAGTTGCGGGAATTCTTCGAGAACAGCATCGGTGGTCCAGCCTTCGGCCAGATACCCGAGGATCGACGAGACCCAGATCCGGTGGCCTTTAATCGTTGGTTTCCCGAAACGAATCGCGGGGTCGACGACGATGCGTTGCAGTAGTTCAGTTGTCATATCGCGCATCTCCTTCGGTTCTGTTGTATGAGCGTACTGCCACCCCGCCACTCGCGATCGCTACCATTTGCAGGGAAGGAGGGCATGATGCCCGCAACAATTGACCTCGATGCCGACCTGAACGCCCAAGACGACGACGGCCTTGGCTGGTCAACGCTCTCTAGCGCGGTGGATCCGTCGATTGTTGTGAAGGGCCGTGTCCTCGTTGCCGGAAACGCGCAAGCGAGTGCCGCCGTCAAGATCGCCGCCGTCGACTCCGATGGCCAAGTCCATTTCGAAATTCTTCCGGGCGCAGTGTCGAAGCACCTGCCTCTGGCTGTGTCCACACGACCGTGACTCCGTTGACAGTCGACCTCTTCGTCGATCTGAACACGATGGACGACACCGGACTGCCGTGGTCCTTCGTTGATCAAGCGCCCGATCAATCGAAGATCCAAGTCGGGGCATATGTCGTCGTTGGCACGGGCAGGCCGCGCGCAGTCGCGCAGGTCGTCGATATTCGTGACGACGGCGTGGTGCACCTTCTGCCGTTGTCGGGACCGCCTTCGGAACATTTCGACCTACTTGACGATCGTTCTTGCTTGTGATTGCTGCGTCGTGCCGCAATTGGGACGCCGTCGCCCACTACGACGATCCCTTTGCCTGGGCGCGCCGCGTACTCATCAATCGGGCCACGTCGCGCTGGCACAAACTCAGTCGCGAACGCAAAGTCGTTGAACGCCTTGCTGTTCGATTCGATGAAACCGAGCGATTCGCAGGTGATGCCGACCCCCGGTGAATTACGCGAACGTCGACACGTTGTCGAATACATCGGCGACATTGAACGTCTACGCGCATTTCCTCGAAACCAGTGACCGCGACGCCGCCGAGACCCTCGGCAAGATCCTCGACGACGCACTGAGTAAAGCGAAGTGACGGGTTCGGTGTGACGCGAAGACCCAATATTATTGTGATACAATAACATTGTGCGCCTGCATCGCTCGTCGTCGAAACATGGGGTCCTCGCGCAAGACGCGACCCACGCCTTCGACCGGCTCGTGGCTGTCGTCGATCTTGATCCCGAGTCCGCCCCGCCGAAGATTCTCGTTATCGGTCCTGACCGTTCCGGGAATCTCATCGAACTCATCGAACTCATCGCCCTCGTGCTCGCCGACGAC
>JANYBW010000022.1 GCA_025360585.1 Actinomycetes bacterium
CGGCGCGGGAAATTGTCGTGATTTTTGAGATTTCGGTTCCGATTTGGGGTTTTGAGCGGCACATAACACGTGTGATCTCGTCGAGTTTCGGCCATTCGGAAATATCGGTTCCGATTTGGCCTCTCGGCGCGCTCACTACCAATGCGGGATGGCTTCGGCGTGTGCAGGAGTGCCTCCTCGCCGCCGTTGTCGTTCGCAACCACGAGTGCAGCTTGTGCAATTCCGCACAAGTGACTCGATTATCAAAGGAGCAACGCAATGACTGTTACGAATGATTCACGTTTGGTGTTCACGGTGGTGGAGACCGCGGAGTTACTCGGAATTTCCCGGACGCACGCGTACGACCTCGTTGCTCGCGGCGAGCTCGTGCATGTGCGGTTGGGGCGGCGCATTGTTGTCCCGCGGCATGCGATCGACGCGCTGCTCGGCACACCAGCCGCACGCGTCGCGGTTTCGTGACCGCTACGACCTTCAGTGGTCTGGTGTGGCGACTCACACCAGACCACGGTCTCGAACTCGTCACGAACACAGACAGCATTGCTGCAAGGGTGCTTGTCGGTGCGACGGCATGGATAATCTTCGAGACGCTCGCATTGTCAGCGGTCGCGTTCGACGATGAACATCTCGCCGTCGATCATCGCCCCGATTGGACGGCACGCCGCAAAGAACTCGACACGCTCCAAACCGAAATCGAACGGCTCGAACGCCTACGCGCCCGTATGCCCGAGGATCGCACGAAAGACTACGAAGCAATCAGCCGCCGGTATTCGAGTGAACTCTCAACTTACGAGTCGCTCGTCGCCATACGCGATGCCGCAGAATCGAAAATCACGTTCAAGCGTGGTGAGAAACGTGCTGCGATCGCAGCAGCGCAACGCCAAGTTGATCGTGTCAGCGGACAGCTCGTAACCGCGAAAGAAGCCCTCGACAAGATCACGCCGCAACACCGCGAATACACGGCGTTCATCGCGGAACACGGCGACATCAAAACCGAACTCAGTGCCGTGAGCGCGACCAAATTCGAACGGATCCGCCAGTTCGTCGACTCCTACCGCGACGACCCACCCGAATACATCCGAACGCTCGGGTCGATCCCCGACGGAGGTTTTGACTTCGGCAAAGGTTGGCATTTTAAAGCCGTCGCGATCGAGCTCTACCGCGTCAATGCCCACATCACCGACGACACGACCGTCGTGAACAAGCACGGCAAACCCGTAGCCGCACTATTCGTTCCGGACACGGCCGTGCCCGAACACCAGCAGCCTTTGAGTGAACGCCGCAGACGGATGAACGGCCCCAGCCTCGGGCTCTAAATATTGTTCGAAGACGGTGTGGTTACCACTGTTCGAGGTACTCCCTGCGAGCACGTTGGACGGCGTCTTGGTAGCTGGCGGAAAACGCAAGATCGACCAGCGGCTCCAAAAGAGCCGCCAAATCCTGGAGTATGCGCCGAGTCGCTGCATCGACGTGTATGAGTTCATCCCCTCGGAGTAGTGATTCGAGCCCGTCGGAAAGGACGAATGCTTCATTCCCGCTGAGCACGACTCTCACGCTTTGGCTGGTCGATCCACTGACGTCCACCCAAACAGTCTCGCGGACTCGCGCAAAGAGATGTGTGATCGGGGGCTTGGAGGCGAGCGCTCCTTCGTGTGTGCGAATTTTCCGCGAATCCAGTCACGTTTGCGAACGCTCGGGTGTTGTAGCAGTGTGAACGTCGTGAGCAGCGCCGACGAGGAGGAGATCGTGCGGCGTCTATATCCTGCGCTACGCCGTTTTGCTGCGGTGGTCGGTGGTCTGGATGTTGAGCCTGACGACCTTGTGCACGATGCGCTTGTCAACACAATGCGGATTCGACCGCTGGGCGAACTTGACGCGCCGGAGGCGTATCTATGTCGGGCGATCTTGAACGGGGCACGCAACGCGCGCCGTAATCGCTGGCGTCGGAACGCGGCGGTCCTGCGACTAGGAAGTCGTACGCAAGAACCAACCGATTATCCCTCGGATCTATCCGATCTCGAACACCTGGCTCCCGAGGATCGCGCCGTCTTGTATCTCAAAGTCGTCGAGGATCTCCCGTATGAACAAATTGCGCGATTGCTTGGCATCAGTGAGGTCGCGGCTCGACAGCGAGCGTCGCGCTCCGTGACGCGACTGCGCACAATTTTGGTTGAGGAGTTGGAACATGGATGAGAACGAACTCCGTGATGTCCTTGGAGAGCGATCGCGACGCGGCGTTACTCGCGGCGCTGAGGCCCTGCTGACAGGCATTCACCACGAGGCGTCGAAGAATCCGGGAGCTAGTTCGATTCGACGTCGACGTTGGGTCGTCGCGCTCGTCGTGGCTGCTGTAATCGTTGCTGCATTGATCATCGTGAACGCCGTCAAGGAACCGAAGCAATCAGTCCGCGTGGTGTCTCCGGGTGCAACGACGACGCGATCAGCCGTGCGCAACTCAAGCAGAGCCACCGGCACCACCCCGCCGCCAGAACAAGTGGTTGACATCGATGCGACTGACGACCTGCATGCGTGGCTCACCACGACCCGGCGACTTCTAGCGACCGCCGATGGCGGGACGACGTGGAATGTGATCGTTACTTTTTCACTCGCCAACAATGCAGATGCGCAGCCGGCCTACGCGCTGCAAGACAACCAAACCGGCGTGCTCATCGTTCCTCAAGCCGATGGTGCAAGGGCCATAGCAATTCGTGGGGGAAAGGTTGTTTCAGACCAGATCGTGTCCGCGGCAAAGTCGTTTGGTCCTATCGAGGTCAGCTGGCAAACAGGGCGTTATTGGCTCGCGACAAACGACGGTTGTGGCGCCGGCAGCTGCTGGAACCAGCTTTGGGTCAGTAACGACGGAACGCGGTGGGAAAGGCGATACAAGGGGACGGCGATCGATGGATTGAAGTGCTCTCGGGCCACCACGTGTTGGGGAGTACAACAGAAGCGCAACGGCATCGGCGTTCCAATCCCTCAAATCGTTCGCACGTTGGACGGCGGCGTTACGTGGACTCCAATCGTTGTTCCGTTCCCAAAGTTCGATCCAGCGCTCGGCGGCGGCGCATCAATTCTCATTGCCCGCGACCAGCTCTTCATCATCCGCGTCTACATCCCAACTGGCATGGAAGCAAGGCATCAGTTCTTGGTGAGCAGCGACGGAGGGCGAACGTTTATAGCGCGTGATTGGCCCCAACCGATCGCCGGCACCGGACCGGTACTGGCTGTGACGCCATTAGACGCATTGCATTGGTCCGCGGTCTGGGACGGCACGATGTTTGCTTCTACCGACGGCGCGCGCACTTGGGTACGGAGCGGCTCGACGCCTCCAATGTGGCAAACGTTCGCCACTTGGCCAAACTCCCGAACTGGATGGATCGCGGGAAACACCAACGAGCCCGAGATCACGCGAGCCGCAGTGACGCGAACGATCGATGGCGGAGCGCACTGGCATGAAGTCACGCCTTCGCAATTGTGAACACAACTGGAGGCGGAACACGTCAAGTTGTGCCGCGATTCTTGTCAACGATTTGTCAACGCGCGGGGCGAAAAACGCTGTTATTGGGCATCACCTTACGGATCGACACCGGACCTGACCTGCACATATAGACACAGCATCACACAATATAAGACCCGTTTGAGACTTACAAGGAGGGGGTCGGGGGTTCGAGTCCCTCAGCGCCCACGATATAAACCCTGGTCACAGCGTTTTGAGTTCGGTGAGTGTTGCCAGGTTTTGGTCCCAGTCCATCTCGCCGCGACCGACGATGTTATTGTGATACAATAATGCGGTGCGCCTGCATGGCTCGTCGTCAAGACATGGTGTCCTCGTCGAAGATGCCACCCACGCCTTCGACCGGCTCGTGGCTGTCGTCGATCTTGATCCCGAGTCCGCCCCGCCGAAGATTCTCGTTATCGGTCCTGACCGTTCCGGGAATCTCATCGAACTCATCGAACTCATCGCCCTCGTGCTCGCCGACGAC
>JANYBW010000026.1 GCA_025360585.1 Actinomycetes bacterium
GACGAGCCGTGGATGATGCAGTGCGCTGACCAGGACTTCTTGCTAAATGCTGAGCCATGAATCGCGCTTGACCCAACATTTTTTGAGTCGGCGGATTTCCTGCCGCGCGGAAAACGCGCGGAACTTTCCCGGCGATTGAGCTGCGATCGGCGTGTTTGCCCAGGTCAGGATGGTCGGGGTGAGAGGATTTGAACCTCCGGCCTCAGCGTCCCGAACTGTGGCCCGGCGTACTTCGGCGGACGTGATGTTGCTGAAGTTCCTGGTCAAAGAGTTGGGCGGACGTCGACGAACAACGGCGGTTGGCGGCGTCCGCGGGGCTGTCGCGGGGTTGACCTGCACGCCAATATGACTGAGCGCGCCATGCAATCGATTTCGCTGCCATCCACAGCACACAACATATATATTGTGTGCTGTGACTATTCCAGCATTCGATAGCGAAACGGGCCTCCTGCCGCCCGGTGAGCATTGGGCGACGTGGGATGAAATTCGCGAGCGTCTTGGCTGGAACATTGTGCGTCGCCGATTACTTGACGGGTTGGCTGAAGGTCTTGCAATTCTGAGTGAGTGCGGATGTTCTCGTGTTTGGCTGAACGGGAGCTTCGCCACTGCGAAGGAGGAACCCCGCGATTTCGATTGTGTTTTCGATCTGACGGATGTTCACCGTCAGCGTCTCGAATTGTTAGGGCCTGAACTGTTGGATTTCAGTGACCGCCGGTCGGCACAGAAGCGGCGATTCGGTGGCGAGTTCCTTCCGAACGTGACCGAAGCCGCGACGGGTCAGGAGTTCACGTCGTTTTTTCAGACCGACCGTGACGGCATCGTGAAAGGCATTGTGGTCATCGATCCGACCAAGGAGATATGGGAATGATTGCGAACGAACGTCAATATCAACAGACTCGCAAGAAGCTCGCTGACCTCGACGCGCTGCGCGCTTCGGTTGGTGCTGGCACAGCCGGCGACGATGGGTTTCGCGATCTGCAAACAGGAGGGCTCGCAAGCCAAAGCGACGACCTTCGCGACGAACTCGCTGAGTATGAAGAGTTGCGCGCTGGGAACACGACGACGATCGAGTCGTCGTCGCTCGCTGGTCTGGCCGACGCGCTCATCAAAGCGCGTATCGCTCGCGGCTGGACCCAAGCCGATCTCGCGTCAGCGTTAGGTGTCGCCGAACAGCAAGTACAGCGCTACGAAGCCAGCCGGTATGTCGGTGCCAGCTTCGGGCGGTTGTGCGACATCGCCGACGCGCTCGACATTGCCGTGCACGAAACCTTGGTGCTGCGCGCTAGCTGATTCCCAAAACGTAGGGTGTCCAAGCAACTGCAGCGCTGCACTCCGCGCGCCGACAGCTGCGAACATGCACACCCGGACGCGAGTGTGCATAAAACTGTTGCTCCTGGACTGCGTATGACATAGCGGCCGGAGTCAAACGGTTGTCGGTCTCGCGAATGGCTCAGCCAATTTGCCTACACTGGCTGAGCGAGGCGCTTGCGTTGTACTTCAGCATTGCCCTTCAGCGTGATGTGGTACTGATCTGTGCGTGGATGGAGCAGCACCAGCTTTTCATCGTCAAGCTTCTTGAGCCGAGCCTTCAGGTGATCCTTCCGAGCGATCCTGAGCCAGGACGCCAGGTCGTCGAGGCCCGCCCCACTCGCCCCTGCGCGGTACAACATCAAAAGTGCTTGATCGCTTGGTTTGAGATCCGAAAGCACTATTGGTTGACGATCGATTTCCTGGACCGCGGGGACTTCTTTGGTAGCGAGGTCTTCAATGATTGCTTGGGCGCGATCCGCGCTGACGCCATGGTGAAGCCGTACGAGTTCTGCCAACACCCAGTCCATGTTGGCGATGACTAGACACGCGTCTTGAAGGTTCGGATCGATGTCATCTGCCAGGTGGGCCGCGTCACGCTTGTTCCGGATGTCGTAGATCAATTTCAATGTCCGGGGTATGTGCAGACGCACGGAGTCGGGCTGGCCGGTTGCATTCTCCATTTGTACGATCAGTGAGGTGACACTCGGGAGCGTCTTTCCGATCGGCGTGAACACCTGTCCTGCGGTGAACTGCAAAACGCAGAATGCGGCTTCAGAAAAACGACCGCCTTCGACCGCTTGGGGCCGATGGTCCCCTTACGTGAAAGCGACGTTTTGCTTCTGTATGCGCCTCGAGCAATTCTGTCACCAGCAAAGTCGGAATACCGCACGTCAAGAAGCCCGCCTTGACCTCTGACGTATCCACCGGCGTTATTTTTCGCCGTCGATGGTGCGCCCGTGCGCTCGGTTCACGGCGGTTGTGAACTCTCCAACCCACTTCGGCGTGAGGTGGATCTCGCCTTTCCCTCCAGCGTTGTAGCCCTTCATCGGGCCGAGATGCGCTGTCGTGTAGGTGTTCGACTGATGCTGCCGAACACCGGCGAACGCGCCCTCCGCGCGCCATAGACGCGCCATGGGCACCTTCCGACTTTAGAGCAGTCAGCGGGCGTAACGCCGTGACCAGCACTGATGGAGTCGGGGTGAGAGGATTTGAACCTCCGGCCTCAGCGTCTGCGAACTGTGGCCTGGCGTACTTCGGCGGACGTGATGTTGCTGAAGTTCCTGGTCAAAGAGTTGGGCGGACGTCGACGAACAACGACGGTTGGTGGCGTCCGCGGGGCTGTCGCGGGTTGACCCGATACGCAATATGACTATAATTATGGTCATGTCGGATTCCACGTTGCCACTCGCGGAAATCAAGAAGCGTCTGTCGGAGATCATCGATGGTGTCGAGACGCGCCATGATCGTGTTGTGCTGACGCGTAACGGTCGACCGGCGGCGGTGATTCTTTCGCCGGATGATCTTGAGTCGCTCGAAGAGACAGTGGAGATTCTTTCGAACCCTGCCGCGGTGCGCGCAATCCGCAAAGCCGAAACCGAAATTGACAAGGGTAAGTCGTTTGATGCTGCGGATCTTCGGGCTAAGTATCTCAAACGATGACGTGGGATCTTCAGGTTGCTGCTTCGGCTGAGCGATCACTTGTGCGGTTACCCGAGGGTGTCGCGGCGGCGATTGTTGAGTTCATGGTCGGGCTGTTGTGTGAGGAGCCAGAACGGGTTGGGAAATCGTTGCAACGTGAACTTGCCGGGTATCGGTCCTCGCGGCGGGGTGCGTACCGAATCGTCTACCGCCTCGAACAAGACACGAAGATGGTTCGTGTTGTTCGTATCGAACATCGATCCGACGTCTACCGCTCGCGATGACGCGGACTACGCAGTTGAGTGTGAGCGACGCAGCGAAGCCTTATCGTCCTACCGTTGGCACATTCGATTGTGCGACGCGACGTCGACAGTCGAAACGCGATGACAGCGAGTTCTCAGCGGCGTGGATGCCTCCGAGCGTGACAAGATAAATGTGCGCTCCGTCGACGCGCCCAAAACGCGCGCAGGTTCGGGGGCTTTGATCGTCTTGTTTCAGCTCGCTGATCGCAGGACAGCGTGGCCTTCTCTGACGAGTTTCGCGATGGTGCGGTTTTCCGAGAGGCCTGGTGCGACGCCGACGACGAGTTCGGCTCCAACGGCTGCCGCGAGTTTTTCGAGTGTGTCGAGCGTCGGTCGTGTGCCACCGCCTTCCATTCTCGCGATCGCTGATTGGGTGGTTCCCATTCGCGACGCGAGTTCATCTTGATTGAGGCCGGCTTCCGTTCGGATACGAAATGCGAATTCGCGGAACTCGGAGATGCGTGCTTCGTCGTCGTAGACAGCGCGGCCGCGTTCGCTGAGTGGCTGTTTGGTGATTTCGGTCCAGGTGGTGCGTGAGTTGGTCATGCGTCGCTCCTTGTCAGTCCTCATTGAGGGAGTGGTTCTCGGCAATGCACTGCTGCATCGCACGTCGTGCACGGTCGACTTCGAGGCGTTCTCGTTGGCGGGTTTTGACGAATGTCGTCAGCAGGATGATCCGACGGCCTGACGCAATCCAGTACGTGACTCTCGTTGGTTTGCCATCGAGGAAAAATCGAAGTTCCCGGAGTTTTCCGTTGAGTTGCTTGGTGTGGGGTTCGTCGAGAAGCAGTCCGAGCTCGGCGAGCCGATCGATATGGAATCTTGCGCGTGCCTGTTGATTCCCATCCAAGTTGCAGTACCAATCGAGCACCTCCGCTTCCAGTTCGACCTCGCCCCATGACATAGCGTACATGCTATATCAAGCGGAGTCGGTCGCTGCGCGTGTTTCACGGTGAGCCGCGTTGATGATCGCGGACTCAGATCGGTCGCCGACGGCGTCCGCGCGAACAACGCGCGATGATTTGAGGCAGGTCTTTGGCGTTGTGAGGTCCTTCTCGCCAAGGACATGAGCGGAAGGCCGGGGCATGTTCGCGGAAATGTGGCTAAGCGGCGCCGTGCCGACGGCCGCCATCACAATGGAGTTAGTCACCCGTTACTTGGCGATCGACTTTGGTCAGGATCAAATTCCACGCGCAATAACGAATGCAGCGAGTGGTTGTTTTCGAGATTCGCCGGCGAGGTCAGCATCAGCGATCTCTGTCGTGACCGATCGTGTCCACGGTTGCCTCCGACGAAGCCCTACCTCAGGACGGCGGCGGCTGCCTATGGCCGTTCGGGCATTTCTGCACCTCGTATTTTACGGGAGGAGCAGACGGGCCGTTTTCCTGCGGCGGATCGGCGTAAGCGAACTCGCCGGTTGGCGTCGCCTCCTCCCCACAGATGGAACAGAAAATAGTCATCGTTCCAGTGTCGTTGAGTGCCCTGGTCAGTGTCAAACGTTGACGGCGATTCTCGATCTTGTGTACTGCGCTCCGCAGCGCCGATATCTCTGGCGGACCTCTCCTGCCCCCGACGAAGGCTGTAGGAAACGCGACGCGACCGGATTCGATTGATCTTCAATCTGTGCGGTCCTGCGTTTGCATGTCCTACCGGTATGCGAGACTCCAGCTGGTGTGCGATGAGACCACGCCGTCGACATCGCACCACCAACGACTGGGGCATCCTCTATGACATCGAATGATCGAACTTTCGGCGATGACGAACGATCCTTTGGAGTCGGAGATGTCGTCGGGCTCCGCGCCGACAGGACGAGGCGTGGGCCAATCATCGCCATCGAACCGCCGATGGTGGGCGGGCCTCGATATCGAGTGTGGCATAGCGATGATGTGGTGCGTGTCTATGACGAGGACCAACTCGTTGCTGTGGCGTCGAACGCCAATATGGAACCGTTCGAGTTACTCGGCGGCCCACTTGTTGAGTTCGACGAATTTCGTGCGCGTTTTACGGCAGCTCGCCTGACGCATCACGCGATCGACAACCTGTACGCACTTCACGCAGCGAGGATTCAATACATCCCGTTTCAGTTCAAGCCGCTGTTGCGTCTGCTGCGCTCAGATCGGCACAGGCTCCTGATCGCCGACGACGTGGGTGTTGGCAAGACGATCGAAGCGGGGCTGATCCTGCGAGAGTTGGACACGCGGGGACCGTTGGCGAACGTCCTGGTCGTTTGTCCGAAAGCGCTCGCTACAAAGTGGCAGAAGGAGATGCGAAGATTCGATGAGGATTTCCAGATTCTCACTCCTGCGTCGTTGCGCTACTGCCTCAATGAAAGCCATTTGGGTGGTGCGTGGCCACAGCAGTACGCGCGGGCGATCGTGAACTACGAGTTATTTCGACTTGATGACTATTTGCACGGCGTCGATGGCAAAGCGAAACGGGGTCTCACGCAGCTCGATTCCGCCCCGGTGTTCGATCTTGTCATTTTTGACGAAGCACATCACGTTCGGAATCCGACGACGAATGCACATCAGCTTGCCGAGACGTTGTGCGACGCAGCGGAGGCGGTGGTGTTTCTGACCGCGACGCCAGTACAGCTCGGGAGCCGTGACCTCTTCGAGCTTCTGCACCTTCTCCGCCCGGAACTTTTTCCGAGTATCGCGATTTTTGATGACATGGCCGAACCGAATCGTTATTTGACTCGTGCGGTCACGTATTTGCGCACGCGCAATCCCCGCGACTCCTGGCATCAAGACGCAAGTCGCGCACTTGAGCGCGCTGCGTCCACGAGCTGGGGGCGCAACACGATTGCCAACGATCCTCGGTTCGTAGCCGCCACACGAATTCTCGCGTCTACCCCGTCCGATGATGAACGCGTCCGTCTTTTACGCGATGTTGAGGAACTCCATTCGTTCTCGCACACAATTAACCGCACTCGTCGCCGAGATATTGGCCGTTTCACGATTCGAGAACCACACACTGTGTCAGTGGATTTTCTCCCAGAACAACGCGTGTTCTATGACGCTGTTCTTGCGTTTCGCAACGACTTCCTGTTGCTCGAACACGACCCGCGAGTTGTACGGCTCATCCTCGATACGCTAGAGCGACAAACGGCGAGTTGTTTGCCGGCATTGGTGCCAGCGCTTGACTCATTTCTCGCGACGGGTCGTTTCGATCTGGCGACGGTCACCGATGACCCTGAACTCGACGACGAGATCGACCGCACGATCAACGTGTACGACTCATCGTTGCAAGATCTGGCGGACAAGGTCCGCGCTGCGGCAAGGATGTTGCCGCTGGAAGATCCCAAGCTCGATGCGTTGCACCGGATTCTTGACGAGACACGTCACGCCGCAAGCGGCCCGGGGAAACTGCTTGTTTTCTCGTTCTTTCTCCATACTCTCGCATACCTTCATCGTGAACTGACCAAGACCGGTGCGCGGGTCGCGGTGATCAACGGCAGGCTCAGCGAGGGTGAACGCCAAGAGTTGCGTGATCGTTTCCGCCTCGATCGTGCGTCTCCGGAGGCGCTCGATGTGTTGCTTTCTTCAGAGGTTGGTTGCGAAGGACTCGACTACGAATTCTGCGATCGCCTCGTGAACTACGACATTCCGTGGAATCCGATGCGTATCGAACAACGCATCGGACGCATCGATCGCTTTGGCCAGCAGAGCGACAAGGTAATGATCTTCAACTTTGTGACGCCTGAAACGGTCGAGCACCGGATCTTCTTTCGGTGTTTCGAACGTATCGGCATTTTTCAAGACACGATCGGTGACCTCGAAGCGGTCCTCGGCGAACTCGTCGCGGATCTGAACCAGATTGTGCTCGACCCATCGCTGAGCGACGAACAACGCAACGCACAAGCACTCCAGCGCGCCGACAACATTGTGAGGCTCGCTGATGAACAACGGCGCCTCGATGACGAAGCGCAAGACTTCATCGGCGTCGATCACGGATATGCAGCCGAGGTCGATTCTGTCAGTCGTGAGGCCCGCTACGTGTCTGCCGGGTCTCTGCGCCAGCTTGTCGAGCGATACCTCGCGAACCCGGGGATCGTGGGCACCTTGCATCCCACCGTCGATGTGCCGGAGATCTTGCATCTGAAGCTGAATCGAGACAGCCGACACGAGCTAGCGGTCCGCGTGCGGGCACTCGCGGCGCCAAATCAAAACACGCTCGAGTTCGCGCGCGAGCTTGAAAGCGATGGCAAAGTCCTGGTGACCTTCGACCAGTACACGGCCGTCGAACATCGATCGACTGCGTTCATTACTCCGATCCACGCGCTCGCGCAGCTCAGCGTGACCCAATTCGCACCGCAACCTGTTCCGATTGTTGGAACTATCGAGCTTCGATCGCCGTCATACCGAACCGGTACGTATGTCTTTGTCGCGGAAATTTGGGAAACGATCGCGATCCGCCCCGATGTTCGCCTGATGTGCGTCGCCGTCGACGTAACAACGGGACAGGTAGAACCCGAAGTGGGTAACGCTATTCCTTCGATCCTGAGTGCACCCGTAACTTGCGCCATGGAGGCGTCACCGCCCGGCGCTGAACTCGTCGACCGCGCAGCTGAAATTGCAACCGCGCATCTTCAACGGAAGCGACGGTCGTCCATCGACGAACTCGTTTCTATGAACGACTCGCTTCTGCAACGCAAGTTGTCGAGTCTGTTAGCGTCCAATGATGCACGGCTGCAGAGAATCAACAACGATCTCGAGACAGCCACCGACGTGCGAATCATCAAGATGAAAACAGCGCAACGCGCTCGTGTCGAAACGCAACTCGCAGCCGAGCTCCGAAAACTTGAAGACCGCCGCGATGTTGACATTGTGACTCACCGAATCGCGGCAGGGATTTTGGCGGTGAACCATGGCGAGTGACTACGAAGCGATCCGTGAAGAGAACGGGGCAGGCTACACCCCGAAGAGCATCAAATTGCTCGGCTTCGTCAGCGAAAAGCTATACAGCGACCGCACCCACTTTGTGTTCGAGTTGCTGCAAAATGCCGAGGACGCGGGCGCGTCCGTCGTGCAGTTTCACCTATTCGCCGACCGGTTGGAATTCACTCA
>JANYBW010000027.1 GCA_025360585.1 Actinomycetes bacterium
CGTGAACAGGCCAGGCAGCGCTCGCCGATCCCAGGGTGCAAAGGCGGAACGGACAGTTGGGTCAGTCATAGGTGCAGTCTCGCGCATCAAGTTACCGACCAGTCAAGCGAGCGTTTTCATGAAACTGGGCGCCCCAGTAACAAGTTTCGTGAAAACGTCGGGTCCATCAGGGCAACGACAGCCCCTGGCTGGTCAGAATGGTCCGGCAGGAGTCGGAGAGGCGCACGGGAGAGTGCAACTGAACGGCGCACGAAATGATGGTCTTCAAAACTGCTGGATCGCTGGCAGTTTTGGCATCGACAAAACCCCATTCATCAACGAAATAGCCGACCAATTGGCCATTCGGCTTATCCAACACGGGTAAACCCGGCTCTCCGGCTTTCGGCGAATCATCTCCAATGTCGTCGACGAGATTGTGATCGACGCATCCGCGGATGGCCCCGGTCTTGTCCGAGACGGGCACACATGCAGGGAGTTTCGATAAGTCGAACGTAGTTCCCGTCACCTCACCCGCCGCCGGCAACGCGCGGTTAGTTTTCGTTCGGCCTACATGACTGCCTTGTGCGTCAGCGTGAGAAACATTCGACAGCGCGGCGACTGAAACGGTTAGCGCGACACCCACGAGTAAATATTTGAATCGATTCATTTCAACGACCTCCCGTTGATCATTAATTAAAAAGTATGATTTCAGCTGCTGGAGTAGCCGGATACCAAACGCCTGGATATATCCAAGCTTGATGTTGCCCGACAAAGGACGCCGAACCGCACCCTGCCGTCACATTGACGTCCCATTGGACGACCGAGACGTAGTTAGACAGGTTGTTTTTCCACGACGATTGCCAACACAGCGTTGCGCCATAACCGATGCCGGTAAAGACCTTGAATTTAGCGCGCATCAAGTTTGCCGCGGGCTGTGCATATTGGTTGAGACAAGCGAAACCCTGCCAAGATTGAGTGCCGGCTTCGGCTTCCCATCCATAAGCAGAGTTGTATCCCGTGGACGCGTACCCGTTAACGCAATACGTGGGAGGACTATTCACAAAAAAACCGGAATTACCAGTCGCCGCCACAGAGCTAGTCGCGGGGATGACCATCGACGACGCGATGAGTGTCAAAACGGCAGCAACGCGCTTCCAAAAATACATCATTATACCCATCTACACACGTCGGATATCTGTTGACCCCCAGGGTACCCACGGCACCTCAAAGACCCTGCGAGCGTACCCCCCCCCACGACGTTGTCAAGCCAAACCAACGACTTGCTTGGCCGGGTCTCGAGGTGGGGTCAGCCGGGCCAACGGTTGGTGATTGGGAGGCGCCGGTCTTTGCCGAATGCTTTGCGGGTGATGCGCACGCCGGGCGCAGCCTGGCGCCGTTTGTACTCGTTGCGATCCACCATCTGCGCAACCCGCCGGACAGTCGCTTCTTCGTGACCTAACGCAACCAATTCCGCTACCGACAGATCGTCTTCGACGTAGCCTTCGATGATCGGATCGAGCACCGCATAATCAGGCAATGAATCACTGTCTTTTTGGTCCGGGCGAAGCTCTGCACTCGGCGGTTTTTCTATGACGGCTCGCGGAATCAGATCGAAACCGGCGCGGGTGTTGCGTTCCTCACACAGCTGATAGACGAGCGTCTTCGGCACATCTTTGATGACGGCATACCCGCCGGCCATGTCGCCGTACAACGTCGCGTAGCCCGTGGCCATCTCGCTTTTGTTGCCCGTGGTGAGCACCATCCAGTTGAACTTGTTGGAGATACTCATCATGACATTGGCGCGAATGCGCGCTTGCATGTTTTCTTCGGCCAACCCGACCGTCGTTCCCGCGAAGGCTCCCGCGAGCATCGATTCAAAGGCGCCGTGCGCGGCTTCGATCGGGACTGTGTAGGTCTCGATACCAAGGTGTTGCGCTTCCAAGGCCGCATCGGTAACGCTGCCATCACTTGAATACCGCGAAGGCATCAGCACGCCGTGTACATGCTCCGGACCCAGCGCGTCCACCGCGATCGCAGCAACGATTGCCGAATCGATCCCGCCCGACATTGCTACCGCAACATCGTGAAATCCGGTTTTGCGTACGTAGTCGCGCGTTCCGAGTACCAATGCTTCGTAGACCTCGCGAACAGCATCGAACGTCGGTTCAAGCCGACTCTGCGACAAATCGTGCAAATCTGCGATAAGTAGGTCTTCTTCGTACTGGCGAGCCCGGCCCGCAATCGCGCCGCTGCTATTCACAACGAGCGACCCACCATCGAAGACAAGTTCGTCTTGGCCACCAACGAGATTGCAATAGACAATCGGTACGCCGAGCTGCACTGCGCGTTCGCTCAGCATCGATTCACGCGCTTGCAACCGACCCCGCAAATACGGCGAGGCATTGAGATTGACGCACACCTCGGCGCCCGCGGCAACCTGTGCGGTCATCGGACCGTTCGCGCTCCAAGCGTCCTCACAAATCGTAACGCCGACCTGCACCCCCGCGATCGCAAACGTCTGGCCAATATCGGTGCCCGGTTCGAAATAGCGCGCCTCATCGAACACCGAGTAATTCGGCAACAGTTGTTTGCGGTAGACGCCGACGATTCCGCCGTCGCGCATCACCGCAGCCGAGTTGTAGAGCGCACCCGCGTGCAGCTCCGGAAATCCCACGATTGCAGAGGTTGTACCGATGCCGCTCGCGAGTTGTTCGACGAACATTGCGCATTGCGCGATGAACGCCGCCCGGAGCAAGAGATCCTCGGGCGGGTATCCCGTGATCGTCAACTCCGGGAAGACCACAGCATCGCAACCTTGTAGTACCGCGGAATCATAGGAATCGCGGATGCGAGCGAGGTTGCCAACAAGATCGCCGACGACACAGTTGATCTGCGCGGCTGAAATCCGCAATCCGTTCACTGGCCGAGTTTACGGGGTCTCAAGTGCAGTGGCCCCGCCGAAGCGAGGTCACTGCACTTGTTGAACGTCGATCACGGAATCCCGAAGATTCTTGTGACCTATGTGATGTTGCTCCGGATCTGGATCGAGGTACCCGCCAGCGAAGCTCCGCCGACCGCGAGCAGTCCAAACTGCTCTGCGGGTTCGGAAACCGAGTCTTTCAGAACCGAAACCGCGTACGATGTCGGGCCCTTGACGCCTGCCGGAAACGTGGTCTGTGCGCCGAGGGGAAGCGGGGTGTAGTCAGAAGGGGCCAACGCCGAGCCATCGAAAGTAGACAAAGCAATGCTGAGCGGAAACATATATGTATGACTGAGCCTGATGGTCACATTGGCCGACTGGCCCTCACTGACCACGGGCCTCGTCATCGTGACATTTGGCAAATCATCGTTACCGATTGCAACCCGAACCAACACACTCTGGTTACCTCCGAGCATCATTGCATTCGATGGGTTGAAGAACTTGACGTTGAATGACTCGTTGTTCTCAAGCGTCGTATCGCCGTGAATCGTCACCGGAGCAAACGCCGTCGTTTGACCAGGCGCAAAATTCACGATCCCATTCGTCACGCCAACGAAGTCCGATGTGTGAAACGCGGTTACGTCGTAGGTCGTATAACGCACCGAGACCGCTACGTTCGCCTTACCTGTAAGGGTTACTGGGACGTTCACCACCGAATTGCCAACATTGCCTTCGGCGATGCCGGTTCCGGAAGGAGCCACCTGCACCGTTTCGAAGTCGTGATGCTTACCGGTTCCACTAACACCTACCACGACGTCGTCGGCGTAGCCATCAAAGGTTCCGCCAGTACCCACGTTCGGACCGATACCAAGCGCAATTTTTGCGTTCGGGATACTTGCGACGATCTCGGACCAAGAATGAGTAGTGCTTTGGGCCACATCGAACAGACCGGGCACAACATGAGTCGACACCCACGTCCCGTGGTCGGAGGCAAACGCATCCCATTCCTGCCAAGTTCCATCCACGATTTCGTTCGCATTCGGCAGATACACCAGCGTCGTGTAACTCCCCGGAGTCACGCCGTCACTGAGTATTTCCATGTTCAGCGTTGGGTACGTCGTGCCGCTCGTGCGATTCGCCGCGTAGCTCAGGTCCGTGATCGTACTTAAGGCAGTCATGTTCGCAGTGTTGTTGCAGGTCGCCGGAGTATCAACACAGCCGTAGGCATAATCGTTCAGCCATTCGTGCTGGCCCTCCAAAACGCCGATATGCAGGCTCCCGTTACCAGTGAAGTGTTGCGCCGTCGTGAAGTTGTACTGCCCGGTGTCCGCACCCGGAGCCAATGCCCACGTGCCGTGGGGATAGATGTCGTATTCCGAGACGCTCACCGACACTGGCGGCAGCGCATGGGCCAGATTCGATGTAATCCCACTCAAGGCTCCGGCACTAATTCCTGCCAGAACAACACCAATACAAATTTTTTTACGCATATCGCCTCCACCGATTTAGTACGTGCTGTCCACGCACAGTGTTCGTAATCGAATCCACTATGCCACGCAATATTCGCAATTACTACCGGAAATATATTCCAGGTAATACCCACCAAATGTTCCACCCAGTGAAGTTGCCAACTTCTACCAAATTTGAATTGAACTGTGTGTTTCAATTCTTTCTTGGCGTAGGAACTAGCCGTCGAGCTTTACGCCCGTCGGTACGCGCTTTGCCAACGCGGCATCAAGCACTATGCCTTGCTTTATTGCTGCAATTCCGCCCGATTTGTCACCTTTTTTGTACATCAGCAAACCCATGTTGAAATAGCCGTTTGCCAACTTGGGATTGGATGTCACCGAGCGCTGATAGAGCTCAATCGCTTCGTCCGTAGCGCCTTTGGCTGTGCGAATAATCGCGAGGTTAAAGAGCGCGTTTGCGAACTTTCCATCGACTGCAATCGCTAGTCGGTACTCGTTTTCAGCGTCATCGACGCGGCCTTGTGATTGATCGATCAGACCGATGTTGTAATACGCGAGTTTGTTTTGTGGGTCCTTTTGAATGGCCTGTACGTATAGCTTGCGCGCGCTCGCAGCATCGCCGGCCGATTGCAATTTGATGGCTTGATCGACTATCGCCGCTGCCGATGCTGGCTTCGTTGTAGTCGTTGCGGTCACCGCAGTTCCGCTATCCGCGGTCGAGTGGCCGATTGCGTAACCGCCACCGCCTACCACCCCAAAAGTCAGGATAAGAATTACCACCCTCACCGAACGATTTGCCAAAATATCAGACATTCCAACTTCTCCCACCGAGTTTAATTCAGCCAATTGGGTCGCGGTATCGCGGCCAACATCCCAAATCTTATGTGTACTGCAAACAGTACACAACGCAAATACAAAAACAAAATGCCCCTCCGGGCGAGCCGCAAACATGCGGCCCGCCCTGGGGCAGAGCGTCTATTTTGACAGTTGCCGAATTCAGGCGGTACAGATTGCGTAAGCCGTCATCGGGATTTGAACGTTCGAGCCGGTGTTGAGCACGGCAGTGACCGTGTATTGCGACGTTGAAGTCGCACGGTTAACTGAAACGTCAGTATATTTGAGGGCCACGAGCGAAGGGGCGACAAATTGGTAGCCCCCGCTGAGCACTTTCTGGCCTGCAGGGCAGTTGACAACTGCGGTTGTGGACGAACCAATGTTGCCGCCGTTGCTGTAGTTGCTCCCCGGGACAGACACAATCTGAGTATTGACGAAAGTGCCCGCTGGACCCTGGGGGCCTGCCGGACCCTGTGGACCTGCCGGACCTTGACTGCCCGTGGGACCCTGGGGACCGGTGGCACCAGTGAGACCCGTGGAGCCAGTGAGACCCGTGGAGCCTGTCGCGCCGGTAGCACCCGCTGCGCCGGTAAGGCCGGTGAGACCAGTCGGGCCTTGAGACCCGGCTGCTCCGGCTGCCCCTGTAGCGCCTTGCGGGCCTGTAGTCCCGGCGGGACCAGTAATGCCTTGGGGGCCAGTCGCACCGGTCGCGCCCTGAGCACCAGTCGCACCAGCATCACCCTGCGGGCCCTGAGCACCAGTAGCACCAGTCGTGCCGGTCGCACCCTGAGCACCCGCCGCGCCGGTAGCACCCGCTGCGCCGGTAAGGCCGGTGAGACCAATCGGGCCTTGAGACCCGGCTGCGCCGGTCGCACCAGCATCACCCTGCGGGCCCTGAGCACCAGTCGCACCAGTCGCACCAGTCGCACCCTGAGCACCAGTCGCACCAGCATCACCCTGCGGGCCCTGAGCACCAGTCGCACCCTGAGCACCGTTCGCACCAACATCACCCTGCGGGCCCTGAGCACCAGTCGTGCCGGTCGCACCCTGAGCACCAGTCGCACCCTGAGCACCGGTCGCACCAACATCACCCTGCGGGCCCTGAGCACCAGCCGCGCCGGTGGCACCAGTCGCGCCTTGAGCACCGGTCGCACCAACATCACCCTGCGGGCCCTGAGCACCAGTCGCGCCGGTGGCACCAGCCGCGCCGGTGGCACCAGTCGCGCCTTGAGCACCGGTCGCACCAGTCAGCGCAACGAGCGGAACGTGGTATTCCGCGAATCCTGGGAACCCGAGATCCGCGCATGTTTGGGCGGTGTTCGCCGGCATAATCTGTACTGTGCCGTACCCTGTGCACAGGTGCAATTTGGTCGGGTCTTGATCGGTACCGTGTGCCGATGCGCCAACAACCATGAGCGGCGACGCGGTTAACACGAGACCCGAAATGGAGGTAGCCGCGATTGCTCGCGCGACCGTGACTTTGCGTTTGCGGCCTTGGGCCGCGAGATTCTTACTTCCTCGATATCGAGACATTGACGACACTCCCACTCCGTAAGGGCCCAGTCGGGCACCATTATTTTCCATTATTGGTAATAAGTGGCGGAAGATACTCCGCCAATTCGGAGCATAAAAATACGGATGCGCATTGTCAAGTCTAATTATTAATTCTGTTGCTGTGGTACACGCATGAATAGCATTGGGAACAACACCCTGTCATTTACTGCATCAAACTGTCATCTAAATCCAGGTTTTAACAATTATTGGATATACACAATTTCACGGGAACCCCGATTTCGCACAAAGAGTAGAACTTTGCCCAAGATCCATCGCATATAGGCAAAGGCCCCGCGGATGCGGGGCCTTCAACCATTCAACTTCTCGAGTGTCAGCAGGTCAAGGACCCCCGCTGGGACAACGCCGCAGCGGCGCTAGGCGCCGCAGATCGTGTCGACCATCAAGCGAGTCACCACGTATGGATCACAGTTCGCGTTCGGGCGACGGTCTTCGAGATAGCCCTTCTTATCGATCTCGCACTGCCACGGGATACGAATCGAAGCACCACGATCCGAGACGCCGTAGCTGAACTGGTCGTAGCGCTGCGTTTCGTGCGCTCCGGTAAGGCGGCTCTCGATGTCGTGGCCGTAGCCCGCGATGTGTTCGTTCATCTTCGTGCCGAGCGCTTCGCAACCGGCGATGATCGCATCCCAGCCGCCGTCGTCACGCATGGTTTTGGTGCTGAAGTTGGTGTGACAGCCGGCGCCGTTCCAATCGCCTTTAACCGGCTTGGAATCAAACGAAACGGACACGCCGAATTCTTCAGCGATACGGCAGAGCAACCAACGCGAAACCCAGAGCTGGTCGGAAACTTCCAGTACGCCCAACGGGCCAACCTGATATTCCCATTGACCAGGCATGACCTCGGCATTGGTGCCCGAGATCTCGATGCCGGCTTCGAGGCAAGCGTCGGTATGGGCTTCAACGATGTCGCGGCCGAAAATCACATCAGCGCCGGTGCCGCAGTAGTACTCGCCCTGTGGCGCCGGGTAGCCGTTCTCGGGGAACCCGTAAGGGCGACCATCTTTAAAGAACGTGTATTCCTGTTCCAAACCGAACAACGGCTCTGCCGCGGCGTACTTCGTCGCCGCGACCTCAGCCGCAGCGCGAGTGTTGGTGGGGTGTGGGGTCATGCTGACGTGCAGTACTTCAGACATCACCAGCACGTCGTCGCCGCCACGAATCGGGTCTGGGCAGGACCAAACCGGACGCAAGACGCAGTCCGATTTATCACCAGTCGCTTGGTTCGTCGACGAGCCGTCGAAGCCCCAAATCGGAAGCGATGCACCGTCTTTGAGAATCTTGGTCTTGCTGCGAAGAATGGGGGACGGCTCCGTACCGTCAATCCAAATGTATTCAGCCCTGTAGGCCACTGCGTTTCTCCTTCAACCGAACGAACATAGGGGTGATGCAAACATCCGGTGCGCCTTCGAACCGGTTGCAGGCGACGCTCAGCCTATAAACACAAACTCGAACTTGTCGAGGCGAGCTTTGGGCCGTATCACCACTCCTAGCCTCCCCATCAGGTATTACGCGCTCATATCGCAAATGTGAACGCTGTGTGAACGGGCCCAAAGTGCCCGCATTGGACTACTACTCGCCGCCACGCGGTCCGTATCGTGGTGCCATGGAACGTCAATACGAGTACGTCATGCGAACTGTCGAAGAGCGCGGGGTGCGCTTTGTGCGCATGTGGTTCACCGATGTGCTCGGCAAACTGAAGTCGTTTTCGATCACGCCCGCTGAGCTCGCGGTCGCGCTCGAAGAAGGCATGACCTTCGACGGCTCCGCAATCGAGGGCTACACCAGGGTCCAAGAATCCGACATGCTTGCCCGCCCCGACGCTTCCACGTTTGAGCTACTGCCGTGGCGTGGAGACGACGCGCCCGTCGCTCGCATGTTTTGCGATATCACCCACTTCGACGGCACACCATTCGACGGCGACCCTCGCCACGTCTTGAAACGCAACCTCTCCAAAGCCCACGAACGCGGGTACACGTTTTTTGTTTCTCCCGAAATGGAATACTTCTACTTCCCTTCCGAGACAGATCCCACGCCACTCGATCAGGGCGGATTTTTTGACCTGACGACGCAAGACATCGCGTCAGAGTTACGCAAGCAAACAATCATGACGCTCGAAGCAATGGGAATCCCGACCGAATATTCGTTCCACGAAAACGGGCCGAGCCAACACGAAATTGATCTGCGCTACAACGATGCGCTCTCGATGGCCGACAATGTCATGACCTTCCGATTGGTCGTCAAAGAGGTCGCGCGCGCCAACGGTGTGCACGCAACGTTTATGCCGAAACCGATCGCGGGCTCCTTCGGCTCCGGGATGCACACGCATCTCTCGTTGTTCGAAGGCGACACCAACGCGTTTCACGACGCATCAAATGAGTTCGGGCTCTCCCAAACTGGCCAATCGTTTATTGCTGGACTCTTGCGTCACGGTCGCGAAATCACGGCAGTCACCAACCAGTGGACCAACAGCTATAAGCGGCTCGTCATGGGTTACGAAGCGCCGGTGTTTGTGTGCTGGGCCCGCAACAACCGTTCGGCGCTGGTTCGAGTACCTCCGGCGAAACAGGCGCACGTTGGCGAAGCCACGCGTCTCGAATACCGCGCACCGGATCCATCGTGCAACCCGTACTTAGCATTTTCGGTGATGCTCGCGGCGGGGATGCGCGGCATCGAAAAGGGTTACGAACTGCCACCCGAAGCCATGAACAACATCTTCGAAATGTCGCTCGACGAACGGGCAGACGCGGGCATCGGAGCGTTGCCAACATCGCTCGATGAGGCGATCGACGCAATGGCCGATTCCGAACTCGTTGCTGAGGCGCTCGGCGATCACGTGTTTGAATATTTCCTTCGCAATAAGCGTGCGGAGTGGGATGAATACAAACAACAAGTGACACCGTGGGAACTCAACCGTTTTCTTGGCGAGCTGTAGGGAGCGACCATGGCCGAGACGCTGTTGCTGTTCCCCGATCCACCACCGCCGATCCTCGTACAAACCCTTGATTTTGCTGGCATTGCCTATATCGCGGTCGCGAACGCGTCAGTAGCGATGGCCGCCGAACCCGCTGACGGTTGGGGCGGAGCGGTCATCGTCGCTGACGAAGACCCTGAGAATGCGTTTGGTATCTGTCGAGCGCTTCGTAAGGGAGATGCGCCGGTAGATGGTGTGCTGTTGTTAATCAACGGAGGCCAACTCGCGGAGCTTGAACAACGCGAAGACCTCTTTGATGATTTTTGCCTATCACCGTTTCATCCCAAAGAACTCGAAGCGCGTCTGCGGCATTTACAATTCCGCGCGGGGCGCGGTGCGGACCCTGAACTCGGCGGCTACGGCGAACTGGTCTTGAACTTTGAGACCTATCAAGCGATGATCGGCGACAAACCGCTCGACCTCACCTACATGGAATACGAGCTACTGAAGTTCTTCGTGACCCATCCGGCGAAGGTGTTCACGCGCGAACAATTGTTGTCGCGAGTATGGGGCTACGAGTACTACGGAGGGGCCCGGACCGTCGACGTGCATGTGCGTCGGTTGCGCGCGAAACTCGGGGAAGAACACGCCAACCTCATTCAGACAGTGCGAAGTGTCGGCTACCGATTCGGCCAAACCCGCTGGTCGGGTTCCTGACCGTCAAGCAAAACCTCTACTGGATCTTCGCCTCATCAAGAATCCATTTCAACACCATCTGCGCGCCACGGCTGCGGTAGTGCACAAGATCCGGCCGCATCGCCACGCCGTCTTTAAACAAAACACAACCGACCAGTTCCTCTGGGCACATCCAGCGTTCGAGATCAACCAATTCCGCGCCGGCCTCAGACTTCGACACGCTGCGGGCCACATTGTTTTGACAACGAGTTGATGCAAACACCGATACCGGCAAAAAGGGGAAACCAACCGACGCCACCGTCACGACCACAACACGGCCACCGTGGCGGTGCAGCATACGAATTTCTTCACGGAGTATCGCCGCGTAGGCCTGCCGATAAATCGCGTTGCACCCAGCCACATACTTGCCGTCGACTTTGTATTGCCTACTTCCGGGATCCGGAACAAACAACAACGTCACGTCGGGATGAAACGTCTCGACGGCTTGCGCCCAGCCCGTATCGACGCAGGCTGGCCCATCGACTCGGCTGTACGTGTCGCCTTCCAGGATGTCGATGCCTTGGCGCATAGCCCGACATCCGATGAAACCACGATTAAGCACTACGGGAGGCTTCGGGCGTCCGAGCCGGCCTTGGCCTTCGGCCCCAATAAAGAACGCGACCGAATCGCCAACGATCAGCAGCCTTGTCGCTCGCTGCTGCAAAGGTCGCGTATCAACCGTCGTTTTCGGAAGTGGATCCGGGCTTGGGTGCGTTGCTGCTTGTGCGATGTAACCAGTTGTTGACGCGATGACACCACTGATCACGAGCCCGATCGCGACCGGTGTCAAAACCAATTTCAGCCGCCGAGCGCGCCGTCCGTAACGAATCGGGCGTTCAATTAAGAAATACGACACGACCGCAACGAAGCCGGTGACCCCAAAGCGGATAACGACGAGCGCCCAACGCGAATGGCCCGTCCGTTGCTCATTGAGCCAAACAAAAATCGGCCAATGAAACAAATACACCCCGTAACTCACGACACCGACCCAACGCAACGGCGCAAACGAGACCAAGCGAAACAAGATCCCGCGCTCCGGATGCGTCACCGCAGCCAGCACCACCACCACCGCGAACGCTTCGAGCGCGAACCCACCATGAAATAACCGCGGATCAGCCGCCCGAACCGACACCCAAGACCAGGCCAAACCGGCAACCGACAGGACTGCCACGAACTCGAGCAGACGACGAGCTTTCCCACGGATCATCGTGCTGATCGGGACCGTAGCCAACACCGCACCCAGCAACATCGACGCAACCCGCGTATCAGTCCCCAGGTAGACCCGATTCGAATCCGACGCGTCGTACATCACGATCAGTGCAGCCGCCGACGCCGCGAAACCAACAATCGCAAACCCGCGCACACGCACTGCGGCCTTCACCGGTTGCAGCCTCGCGATCAGCCAGACCACAATCGGCCAAACCATATAGAACTGTTCCTCGATCGCGAGGCTCCACGTATGTTCGAACGGCGACGGCGCCCGAAACAACGCCCAGTAATCACGGCCACCAATAATCGCGCGCCAATTAGCGAAATACAACAACGTCGCGATGCCATCCCAGCGAATCACATGCAACTCACTCGGCTTCGCGACAAGCCACGCATACAGCGACACACCCGCCACCAACACCAACGTCGCCGGAAGCAGCCGCCTCATCCGACGCGCATAAAACCGACCGAACTGCAACGTTGACGTCGTCGTCACTTCACGCAACAACAACGACGTAATCAAAAACCCAGACAACACAAAAAACGCGTCGACGCCCAAGTAACCACCACGCAAATGCCCAGCATGGAACAACAACACACCCACAACCGCAAGCCCCCGCACACCGTCAAGCGCAGGCTCATACGGAAGCGAACGCGTATCGTCGGTCACTCTTTACGCACCGATGTAGACCCAGACTTCAATTTCCACGGCGCCGCCAGCCGGCAAAGCCGCGACTTGCACCGTGGAACGGGCCGGTTTGTGATCACCAAAAAACTCTGCGTACGCAGCATTGATCACCGGAAAATCCGCGAGATCAGCAACAAATACGAGTGCCTTCGCGACGTCGTTCAGCGTGCAGCCGTGATCGCTGAGGATGCCGCGAATGTTGGTGAGGGCTTGACGGGCTTGCGCGTCGACACCGTCGGCCAATACCCCGGTGGTGGGATCGAGCCCGAGTTGCCCAGCAAGGATCATCCAATCGCCAGCCTTGACTGCGTGGGAGTACGGGCCCAACGCGGGCGGTGCACTCGGGGTTTTCAACATTTCCACTGGCATAGGTTGCTCCTGATGGGTGATGACACGAGATATTGCTAGGTACGAATCGAACGTGACAACGCAGGGTCCAGCGCAGGAAATTGCAACGGACGACTTCCGTCATTGCGAGCGACAGCATTCCACGTGGCGGCCGCGCACGCAGCGAACACGGCATCCGAAATCGCCACTGCCTCGCGATCGTCGTCCAGGAATTCCACTTCAACGAGCGGCATGTTCTTGGGTCTAATAATGCCGAAGCTACGAATGGTGAGATCATGGATCTCGCCACTGCCATCGACGGTCAGGCCTTCGCTCAGCACCCAACCCAACGCCATGTGCACGGCACCAATGCAATAGCTGCGCGCTACGGCTGCATCGAGCACGCGCCCTGGGAGCGCGCGCACCAACACGCGCTCTATGCGCGCGCCGTTTTCGGAACAATCAATCTGCACGCCCGCGATTCCGCCGCGCGGGTCTTGTACACACACATCGAGCAGTGCGCGCGCTGCCATGCCATCGGTCGCGGCGGGCCGATCAAAGTTTGCGACCTCAAGCGCGCCTTCGATCAAGATCGTGGCTTCGGCGAACGGGGCACGGATATTGGGAGAAACGCTCGGGCCGACGTGATCAACGATCGCCCATTCGGTAGCAACTTCAATGCCGTACGGGGATTCCGCAACCTGGAGTGGCAGCCGCGACGAACCGCGAATCGTGACCTTGCCCAATTCGTATCGAGCGGTCGCAGAAATCGGCGCCCGTTTCGGCCCGAGCCGCACAACATCCTCGCGTGACAACACCACTCGAACTGTCTGGTTCAATTTCGTTGCCAGTTCGTGCGCGGCCATCGCCGCGATCGAATTCACTTTGGCGCCAAACGCACCACCATTTGCGAGCGGCGACGCCGAGGCGCCATCGGGCGGCGCCCACGAAGCATCGGGTTCGAGGTACCCCGGCTCCACAAAGCTCGTAGCGAGAGCGACGCCACCTGGAGGTGCAACCGCCATTGGAATCGGCGGGACGACAGAAGCCGTCGTTTTTCGGCCCTGTACTTTCGCAGCGTCGCGGCGCGCTTCGAATAGCGACGATCGCACTACCCATTCGTGTTCGCATGCAACCACCGATGGCGACTCCGAGTAGCTCGGTTTCGGAATCGCAACGAGCGCATCGATCGGAGCGGTGTCGTCGCTGAATGCAACGCGACCGAACACGACCTCGCGGCCAACTTTCTGATCCGATCCACCTTCAAGGCTTGCTCGCTCACTCGCGAATACAAGATCACGAACGGTCGGCGATGGCGTATCGGTTTCGCGCGCCCGGTGCAGCGCTTCAACAATCGTCTGCCATCCGGTGCAACGGCACAGGTGCGCGGCCAGTGCGCGATCGATGTCGATCGCGGTGGGCGCTTTCGGCGCCTGCACCAGCGCCGCGCAGCGCATCAAAATTCCTGGAGTACAGAATCCGCATTGCGACGCACCCGTTTCCACGAACGCGTCAACCAACGGCTCGATCGTGGCCGCGGCCATGCCTTCAAGGGTGACAATCGAGCGTCCGGCAATTCGAGCAGCCGGAGTCACGCAGGAGACTCGCGGCGAGCCATCGACCAGCACAGTGCAACATCCGCATTGGCCCTGCGGAGCGCAACCGTCTTTCACCGATGTGATGCGGAGCCGCTCACGTAATACTGAAAGCAGCGTTTCACCGTCTTGTATCTCGACCGAAACTTCGCGGTCGTTGCAGACAAAGTGAAGCGGCCCGGGCACCTGGGTAAGGATAGAGACAGAAAACGGCCCCGCCGAAGCGGAGCCGTCAATCAAACAATATGTTCCCGCCGCGACCAACGAGGGGCGCTGCGCGTGCTCATTGCGGGGTCAAAGCTGTTAGCTAAACGATTGACCGCAACCGCAGGTGCGCTGCGCGTTGGGGTTGTTGATCGTGAAGCCTGCGCCTTGCAGACCGTCTTTAAAATCGAGGGTCGCACCGGTGAGGTGCTGCGCACTCGCCGAATCGACAACAACGCTGACTTCGCCATAGGAATGCGTGATGTCGTCGTCGGCTTTTTCGCTGTCGAAGAACATCTCGTAGCTCATACCCGAGCAGCCGCCCGGACGAACCGCGACGCGCAAGAACAACGGCGCATCGCTGGCTTCAGAATCGATGAGCTGCTTGACCTTGTCTGCAGCGGGATCGGTAATCGTGATCATGGTTCCTCCGAACGAAAATTCAGTACCTGGATGTTATCGGACGGTCTGGGGGTTCTCCGCAGGCAGACCCGCAACGTATTCGATGAACCTTATCGATGGCGGCGTTGTTCCCGCCAGTACCCTGATTGGTGTCATGACCACCCAGCCCACTCTCAATGCACCCGAGGAACCCAATTTCTCGGCCGGCGAAGCGACAGTTGCCTCGGCGCCGCCGTCTCGCGAAGCAGTCGAGGGCATCTTGGCTGGGGTCTATGACCCTGAACTTGGCGTCTCGGTGGTTGAACTGGGCATGGTGAAACGCATCGAGGTTTTCCCCGACGGCTTGGTTTCGGTCGGGATCGCACTCACAACCGCAGCGTGTCCGCTGCGCGGCCAAATCGGTGCCGACGTTTCCAGCAAAATCCGGGGCCTTCCCGGTGTTTCCGACGTAACGGTCGACTATGCAGAAATGACCCAAGACGAGCGCTCCGATTTGATGCAGCGCGCTCGACTGCACGCTTCGCGCAACGCTCCTTCGACCGCAATCCGGGCGACGACTCGTGTAATCGCGGTGGCATCGGGCAAAGGTGGCGTCGGCAAATCTTCGATCACCGTCAATTTGGCGGCCGCGCTTGCGACACAAGGCCTGAAGATTGGAGTCCTCGACGCGGATATCTGGGGTTTTTCCGTGCCGCGACTCTTTGGCATTGCTTCACGGCTCCAGGCAAAAAAGATCGATGGCAAGGGCATGATCGTGCCCGAAGCGATCACGTTCGGCGACGGTGAAGTGCGCGTTGTGTCGATGGGTCTCCTCGTCGATACCGAAGACACCGCGCTGATGTGGCGCGGCTTGATTTTGGCCAAGGCCTTCGAACAATTCCTTACCGACGTGGCGTGGGGGGATCTCGACTATCTGCTGATCGACATGCCGCCCGGTACTGGTGATATTCAAATGGCATTGTCGCGTTTGTTGCCGCAAGCAGAATTGTTGGTGGTGACCACTCCGGCGAAAAACGCCCAGAAAGTCGCGGCTCGCGTTACTGATATGGCCCGGCGCAGCTACCTCAAGGTGTTGGGCGTCGTGGAGAACATGAGCATGTTCGTGGCCCCTGATGGTTCCGAGCACGCGATCTTTGGCAGTGGCGGCGGACAACGTTTGGCGGCATTGACGGGCGCTCCCCTGGTTGCACGAGTGCCGATCGAGCCATCGGTCAGCAGCACGGGCGATGAAGGCACGCCGATTGTTATCGGCGTTGCCGATTCTGCCGCATCAATCGCGATCAACGATCTCGCGACGCGCATCGTGAGCGAACTACTCCCTCCGGTTGAAATGGCTGGCTGCACCGCCCGCCTCCTCGACCTCCTCTAGAACCTTGTGTCCCACGTATGTTCCACGGGTGGAACATACGTGGGACACCAGGGTTTGGGGTCCGGTTAGTCGGTGATTCTTAGGGCTACCGCTGGTTTGATTTTTGCGGCGCTGCGGGCTGGGCCGATAGTTGCGGCAAGGCTGCCAACCATCGTTGCGAACATCAGTAACACCACTGTGCCGACCGGAACGACGAACGTGAATTTCTGACCGAAGGACTCCGACAACGTCAGTGTCCAGCACGAGATGAGGCCAAGGGCAACTCCGATGATGATTCCTTCGGCAGCAACGAAACCGGCTTCGATAGCGAACGCGTTCGACACGGAATTGGCTTGGAATCCCAGCGCTCGCAGCACGCCAACCTGGCGGCGCCGTTCGCGAACTGCGCGCACCATGATCACCCCAATCCCTGCGATACCCACGACGAGGCCGAGCGAAAGAAACGATCGGATCAACCCGAAGAACCGCACCTGTTGCGCGAGTTGCTCATTGACTCGGCCACTGATCGTGACCGCACTCGCACCTTTGCGAAAATCGCGCGCTTCGATCGCGGCCACGAACGCATCGGGATTGGTCGTCGAGATATAGGCCCGCGACGCCAACGCCGTTGTCGGGAAGATCGCACGCATCGCTTTCGCGCTTGTCCATCCTCCGTTGAACAGCAAATCGTTCGCGGACTTCGCGATCACTGTCAGTTCACGCGAGGTACCGGACGTTGGATCTTTCACAGTGAACTTGTCACCGATACCAACGACGGCGGCGGGCGGCCCTTGACGCGACAAGAATCGATCATCAACGATCGCGAAATGATCACTCGCGATCAGCGCTTCGTACGCGGCCCGCTGCGTTGGGTACTTTCCTGTATCGGTCAACCGCGGCGGTGTGACGTTGAGAAACGATTCGTCGATTCCCGCCATTGGCCACTCGGTGGCTTCCTTCGTGGAACGAGGAGTCACTGAAGCGCGTTCCGTGTGAACAATCGGTGCAACCGCGGTCACGCCCGCCGTCGCTTTCAATTCCCCGACATCGATCGGGTTCGAATCCAACACGACGTTGTAACCGCCGCCCAAGTCCTTGGTAAATGCGGCCGCTTGGCCTTCAAACATTGATGAAATCACCGATATGTAGGTGAGGATGAATACCACGATCGAGAACTGCGCAAGCGTGAGTGCTGTGCGTTGTTTGCGGGCGAGCGGGTAGGCCAAGCCGAGTCGCATCGCGAGCCTTCGCCCCGTGATCCGCGCCAACCCGTGACCGACTTCGTTTTGGTATTCGCTCAACAACATCACCGAAGGAATCACCAAAATGAGGCCCTGAATCAGAAACACCGTGGGGCTCGGCGCCGCGCCAACGCCAATCGCGATCGGCACCCCCGCGGCACCCCACACGACTGCAAACCCAGCGCAAAGAGTCAGCACTAACCGATGCGACTGTTTACGATTCAAAAACGTCGCGACACCGAGGGCCAACAGCGCAGGCCCGGCCATGATCGTGGTCGCTTGTTTGGCCGCGAAGCCACCGACCGCCAAGGCCAAGCCACTCAAACCAACGAGCGAACCGATTGCCGATCGGAACTTGCCTCCGCGAACTTTGGAACGCTCCAGATCGCGGATCGCCGAAATGATGTTGAAACGACTCGTACTAATGCTCGTACCAACGACCGTTGCGATTGCGATGAACAAGCCGATGACGAAACCGTTTTGTAAACTCGACGGCGTGAAATGAAAATTGATCGGCGTGCGAAGATCGCTGCTGCCACTCGAAGCGATCCGTCCAGCTCCCTCGACGACAAGCCTTCCGATGCCGAGCCCGACCACGGTTCCGATCGCGGACGCGACAATCGCGTAAAGCCAGCCTTCGCTTGCGAATGTGGCAACTAACGACCGCCGCTTCAAGCCCATCGCGCGCATCATTCCGAGTTCGGATTTACGTTCGTCCGCGAGCATCGTAAAGATGTTGATCAACAACAAGATTCCTGCAAACACGGCAAAGGAACCAATGGTTTGGTACAACTGCTGGAGTGACTCACCAGCCTTGCGCGCGGCATCGAGCAGCGTTTGTTTGACCGGCGAAATGTTGGTACGGAGTCCCTTCAACCGCTTCTCTAACTCCGCCGAGACTTCCTTGGTGTGCGCGGCGCCGGATTCAACGCCACCGCGATTCGAGATCGCGACCATGAACAGCGGCAGTGAACCTTTCGCGACCTTTCCAGAAGCCAGCGCTTGAACGTCGACGCCAGCGGCCAGCTTCCGGATCGTCCCTGGAGCGACGAATGCGTTGTACGAAAGTACCTCGCGACCACGCCAGAATCCGGCGAGACCGGTTTGGCGAATCACCCGTTGCACCCGCAGCTTTACTTGATTGCCAAGCGCAAATGCGGTGAATGAATCACCCGCGCGAATGTGCAAACGATTCGCAAGTGCTTCAAGCACCACCGCTTCGCCTTCGGCGGGCCCGGCCCCCATGATTCCTGTCGCTTTCGCATCGCCACCGAACACCGATGCTTTCGCAAAATCGAGTTCCAGGAGCTGCGCACGCGGCGCGGCCGATGCGGCTGTGGCATTCGATCCATTCGAGCTCAACGTCGCCGTTGAAACATCAAGGGTCGAGATTTCGAGCGAACCATCGATGTCCGGGTGGCTCAGCCCGGCCATGCGCGTCTGTAGCAACGCGGCATCGGCAGGCAGCACGGTGATGACTTCGTCGATTGGACCGTACCGTGAATACGCAAGCGCCGTTACCGATGAAGTCAGCGTGTCGCCGACAACGAACGATGCGGTCATCAATGCAGTCCCGAGTAACGATCCGGCAATTACCAATGCCGATTCTCGAGGGCGTCGGGTTGCGTTGCGAATCGCGAGGCGCCGAAGTACCGGTTTCGTCGCAAGGATGTAGATAAACGGAAGCGAAAGAACAATCGCGGGGATCACGACGCGCCAACGACCAGTGATTCATCGCTCACGATCCGACCGTCGCGCATGCTGACTAAGCGTTGTGCGCTGCGGCCGACTTCTTCGTCGTGGGTAACAACTATCAATGTCAGGCCGTCGGTGCGGTTCAGTTCGCCCAGCAACTGCATTACTACGTTCGCAGTTTCCGAATCGAGCGCACCCGTCGGTTCATCGGCCCAAACAACTTTCGGACGCCCGGCGAGCGCGCGGGCAACCGTGACGCGCTGTTGCTCGCCGCCGGAGAGTTCCGTTGGGCGGTTCTTCAGCCTTGCACCTAATCCAACCCGATCAAGGGTTTCGGTCGCGCGGGCACGCGCGGTTTTCGCATCGACACCTGCGAGCAATAAGGGCAGCTCGACGTTTTCGACTGCGTTGAATACCGGTATGAGGTTGTAGGCCTGAAAGATGAAGCCCATTGCATGGGCCCTATGTGACGTCCGTTCGGCATCCGTCATCGAATGCAATGTGCGGCCATCGATCGAGACCGTGCCGCCGTCGATCTCATCGAGGCCAGAGAGGCAGTTCAGCAAGGTGGTTTTGCCCGAGCCTGATGGGCCCATGATGGATACCCACTCGCCTTCGGTCACCGAAAAATCAACTGATCGCAGCGCTTCAAGTTCCTCGGCACCCGTTCGGTAGACCTTGCGAACTCCGGTGGCCACGAGAATTTCCGACACAAGCTCTCCTACTGCAAACGAACGAGACGCAAGCTAACCCGAGAGTTTCCAGATTGCGGTAAACGTCGTACCGGCAACTTTGCCTTCGGCGCGCAGTTTCACTAGTTGCGCGTGTACTTGGTTGCGCGCCATTTCGACTAATCCCTCAACGAGATCGGGATAAATCTCACTCGTCAACGCTCGGATCCGCAACGGACCGCCGCCAAGCAATTTCAGGATTTCGCGTTCTCGAGCTGCTCGATGTTTGAGATACTCATCGAGCTTTTCGTACGGTGCATCAATCACATCGCCGTGGGCAGGAAGGAGTCGGGTGAGCCGCCGCATCGCCTTGAGGCGCCGGACCGATTCCATGTACGCGGCCATATCGCCACCGCGTTTTGGACTCACGACAGTTGTCGTGCCGTTCAAGACATGATCACCGGTGAAAATCGAACGTTCTTCTTCCAAATACAAACATGCGTGATTTGGCGCGTGACCAGGTGTGTGCACTACTCGCAAACCCCATTCGGTCCCGTCGATCAAATCACCATCGGCGATGAAGCGATCGACGCGTAAATCGAACTTGTCCGCCTTCGGCGGTGCGGCCATCGCGCACAGCATCGCTCCGGTGCGCGCAACGATTGCTTTTGCCGCGGGCCAATGATCTGGATGAGTGTGTGTGAGCACCACCCACTTAATTCGTTCGCTCATCGCAGCGCCGATAATTGCTTCGACATGCTTGGCATCGTCGGGCCCAGGATCGATGACGGCTACCTCATCGATTCCGATCAAGTAGGTGTTCGTACCGGGACCGGTCATCAATCCTGGATTCGGTGCAACAATTCTGCGGACTAGTTGCGATAACGCGTTGGCAATGCCCGGAACGAGATCCGCCATTTCAGGCCGCGCCTTCGCTGCGCCGTTGATAGTCGGCGCGCTCGACATCATCGCCATGCCAATGCGAATCGAGCTCAGACCAACCGCGCCGGTTGCCAGCACGTTCGTCTTCGTTCAACGCAATTCGTTCGCCGCCGGATTCTCGCACCACGAGCGGAGCGCGACCCGCGCCGATTGCTTCAGATTCACCAGCATGCAAGACAGAAAGCAGCGCATCGGTCGAACAAAACAATTCCAACGCTCGGAGGCTCCGCATGGTTGGAAAAATCAGTTCGACCTGGTCGTCGCGCCAACGTTGCAGCATCTCGGTCGGGGTAACCCACTCCGATGCAACTGTCTCAGCATTGTCGTGCGTTCCGATTTGACCATGCGGTGCTTCGGCTACGAAAAACCAAGTGTCGTAACGGCGGGGCGCACCCGCAGGAGTCAGCCAGTGCGAAAACAACCGAACACCAGCTGTGGCCACCGACGCTCCGGCGTTACCGAGGACTTCCCGAAACGAGATCTGGCCGGAATTCACCTGCTCGCGTTGTGCAAGAATGGGTTCAGGTTCGGGGTGGTCTACGAGCAAAAGGCCTGACTCTTCAAAGGTTTCGCGCACTGCCGCGGCCCACCACCGCAGCCCACCTTCCCGCGCCATCAGCAGGTCGGCATGAGCAGAATGGCGCCCGACAACAGGTACGTCGACATCATCGATATCAACCGCGCCGCCCGGGAACACGTACGCACCGGGCGTAAAGACGGCCTGTGAGGTACGGCGCATCATGAAGACTTCGAGCGTCGGGTGATCGCGAACGAGCATGATCGTCGCTGCGTCGCGAATCTCTACCACGCACGCAAGGCTACTGGGTGTCGGCGCGGGTCCCGTTCCCGTCGGCCAACTACCGTGGATCCGATGGACAACCCCCGCAGGGCGCTACCGAGCATCGAGGTCACAGTGGCGCATCTCCAACGCGCGTCGAACGTCGCCGCCTTGCCGCACGACTTGTTGACCGCCGCCGCGCGAACAACTATCGACGAAGCCCGCAAGCGCATCGAACAAGGGGCGCTTCTCGAACGTTCCGAAATTCTGGAGCAAGCTGAGATCACCGCAAACGCCGTTGCCGGGCGTCTCCTCCAACCCATGATCAATGCCACTGGCATCCTGTTGCACACAAATCTCGGCCGCGCGCCACTTGGTACCAGCACTATCGACGCAATCATTCACGCCTCGGGATCCACGAACCTCGAATACATCATTGAAACCGGGCAACGAGGATCGCGACACGATCATGCGGGCCATCTCCTCGCGCTTGCCTGCGGCGCCGAAGCTGGCATGATCGTCAACAACAACGCCGCCGCCGTAGTGCTTGTACTCGCGACGCTGGCCCGAGGCAAGGAGGTTGTGGTTTCGCGCGGCGAACTCGTCGAGATCGGTGGCGGCTTTCGCGTCCCCGAAATACTCGCCGAGACCAGCGCCCAGCTCATCGAAGTAGGCACCACAAATCGCACACGGCTGCGCGACTACGAAAAGGTCATCAACGACAACACTGCCATGACGTTGAAAGTGCACGCCTCGAACTACCGGATGGTGGGTTTTACTGAGGCAACCTCAGTTGCCGAACTCGCGACGCTTTCCGTGCCGGTCGTGGTCGACGCGGGCTCAGGTTTGCTTGATCGAGACACGCCTTGGCTCGCGCAACCGCCATCATGGTTGGCCGACGAACCTGGTATTCGCCAGACACTCGACGATGGTGCATCGATCGTGACCTTCAGCGGCGACAAGCTTCTCGGTGGCCCGCAATCGGGGATTATCGTTGGCACGCGCGTACTGATCGAGCGTTGTAAACAACATCCTCTGGCGCGAGCGTTGCGTTGCGACAAAACGACAATCGCCGGGCTGCAAGCAGTTGCCATCGCCTACCTTGACCGCGACGCGTCCCAAATTCCGTTGTGGCAGCGCGCGACCGCCGAGATGTCAGAACTACGAGCGCGGGGCAATGCGATCATCAACACGACCCTGAGCCTCGATCGAGTGGCAGTCGTCGACCATGAGGCGGCTGCCGGCGGCGGATCGTTACCGGGCCACACGATCCCTTCCCTCGCCCTAGCTGTCGTGGTCTCCGATGTAACGAGTGCACTGCGACACTTACGCACCCGTCACCACATCGTTGCGATCGCGCGAGACGGTCGAGTGCTGTGCGATCTGCGTTCGGTGGGTCCCGGTGAGGATGCACTCATCGGCGCGGCACTGGCGGATCTCATCGCGACCTTCGCCCCATGACTTCGGCTTCATGAATTCCGCACTCCCGGCGCGGGTTATCGCAACTGCAGGTCACGTAGACCACGGCAAGTCCACGCTGGTGCGAGCACTGACCGGAACCAACCCTGATCGGCTCGCCGAAGAAAAGGCGCGCGGCCTTACCATCGACCTAGGTTTCGCATTCGCAGAAATCGGGGGGTTTTCCGTTGGTTTCGTTGACGTTCCGGGTCACGTCCGCTTTTTGAAGAACATGCTGGCCGGGGTCGGTGCAGTTGAGGTTGCACTCCTCGTCGTCGCGGCCAACGAAGGTTGGATGCCTCAAACCGAAGAACACACGCAAATCCTTGAATTGCTTGGGGTGCGCCACGGAGTCGTCGTGCTTACTAAGGCGGGCATTGTCGATGCAGACACCCTTGAGTTTGCGCAACTCGAACTCAGCGAACGATTCACGAACACACCGTTCGCGCAATGGCCGGTGATTCCGATCGACTCGCCGACTGGTCTCGGGCTCGACGAAATCCGTTCAGCCATCGCGACGGCGCTCCGCGACGCACCAGCACCGGCTGATCGGCACCGCGCACGCGTTTGGGTCGACCGTACGTTTGCGGCGAAAGGCGCAGGGACGGTGATCACCGGTACGCTCACCGGTGGCTCGATCGCGGTCGACGATGAACTGCTCGTCGTTGCAAACCAGCGCTTGGTACGCGTACGCGGACTTCAATCCGGACACGAGCGAGTGGAGCGTGCGCAACCGGGCACGCGGGTTGCAGTGAATCTTGCCGGAATTGAACATCACGAAATCACCCGTGGAGACGGCCTCGTCACGGCGACTGGATGGCGCGCGACGACGGCAGTCGATGTTGTATTTACTCCTACACCCGCAGCGCCTCAACTCCCGAGAACCGCGTCGCTCACCGCGCATATCGGCAGCGGCGAACAACCCGTCCGCTGGAGATCATTCGAACAATCGGGAACGGACGGGTCGCGTTTATACGGGCGTATCCGCTTGAGCGCGCCAGTCGCGCTGCAACCCGGCGACCATTTCATACTGCGTTCCTCGGCTCGCCGGGTCGTGGTCGGCGGCGCTGAGGTAGTCGATATCGCGCCGCCACGCACCGCCGCGGCCGCACTGGTTCGCAAAGACCTCACACCATTGCTTCGAGCCCTCGACGCCGAGCCCTGGGCATCGCTCGAATCGATTGTGGAGCTCGGCGGTTTCGACCCAACCACAGTGAGCGAAATGTGCGAAGCCGCGATTCTCGACGGATCCGTGGTGATGGCGCACGGTCGTCATATCGCAGCGGCGAGCGCGCACGCCATGAAGTTGAAGGTCGTTGCGGCGGTCAGCGCATTCCACATTTCGAATCCAACCGCGATTGGTATGGCGCTGAGTGAGCTCGCGACCACTGTGTCGGTCGAGACGAATCTGTTGCGTGAACTCATCGGCGCGGAAAACGCGCTGAAGATTGATCGTGACATCGTCCGCAGCGCCGATCGAATAGCGGTCGCGTCACAAACACCCGAGGGCACGGCATTCCTCGCGGCCCTGACCGAAACACCGTTCGCACCCCCGAGCCCTGAAGCCGTCCATGTTCCGATCGCGATCGCGAAGCAACTGGTGCGTGAAAAGATCGTCGTCGAAATCGATGGTATCTATTTCGCATCAGCTGCGATCACCGAAGCCGCCGCAATCATTGGGCGCGCAGTCATCGACCAAGGGTCACTGACATTGTCGGAGATCCGCGACCTCTTGGGTAGCACGCGCAAGTACGTGCTACCCATTGCCAAGACGCTCGATCAACAAGGAGTGACTCGCCGACGCGGCGACGATCGCATCCCAGGACCGCGCGCTATTTAGCGAAGTTCTGTTCCCAATTCGACAAGTTCTCATTCAACGTCCGCAAGAAATCGAACAGGACCGTCGGCGGGACTTTGACCCGGGTCACCACCTGGCAGGGTACGCGCGTCACCGTTTGGCCATCTTGGGTCTGGGCCAACGAAGCTGGCTGCGTCACCGCGAAGTCGAGCGTGAACTCGTGTGCGGTATGCCAGACGCCGAGGAAGTTGGCATAGACCCCTGCGGCTTGGTCTTCGGGAACCTGCATCTCGAAATGCAGCGGGGCTTGGGCGAGGTTTTCTTCAGAATCAGTCACGCAGCGCACACTACGAGATGACCAAACGTTTCACGCCAGCAGCTAGGTGAGCATGAGGGCGCGGCGTTCCATTTCGTTGAGACCGCCCCATATGCCGTGCTGTTCTTTGATGCTCAGCGCGTAATCCAAACACTCAGTTTTCACGACACAGGCAGCACAGATCGATTTCGCGCGGCGCTCTCGGCGCTCGCGTTCATCGCGCCGCTCAGGCCGGCTCGGCGGGTAAAAGATCTTGCTATTGGGCCCTCGACATTCAGCGTCGAGTTGCCACACGTTGTGTCTCGCAGTTGATTCGCTCGCCACGACATCTCCCCTTCGGTGAGCGCGTATTTCGAATGAGCGGAACGTATCGGGGCGAGGGGGTTCCCGTAAAGAGGGAACTGAAGATTTTTTTCAGTGGCCGCGATCGCGGTAGTCCTTGGCGCCGCCAGCTTCGGGTTCAACCTCGAGCACCAGGCCGTCGACCGAGGTCACCCGAGCTCGTTCGCCCATCTTCACCGGGGTCGCCCGGTTCGTGCGGGCCTTCCAGACCGTGCCTCGCAAGGCGAGCAGGCCATCGGGGCTGATATCGGTCTCGGCATCACCCATTTCGCCGATCATGCCCTCTCGACCGACCGTTGGTGTGGAGAACCGAGAACGCAACATCGCGGTCATGCCGCCGAGCATAAAGAGCACAACACCGGCGCAAATCAATGCTGTGATCCACCACGCGGGATCCAAATCGCTGGAACCGCCGTACAACGTGAGTGATCCCGCGACCAACGCGATTGTCGCAAGGATCGTCCACGGCCCGAGTCCGCCCGCTTGGATATCGACACCGAATCCGAAGAACGCGACGGTGAGGAGCGCGACCGCCCACCACTGCACTGGCAGGTGCGAAAATCCGAAACTCGCGAACACCAAACAGAGCGCGCCGACAACCCCGGCGATACCGATCGAGATCGTGAAGAACTCGAAGAGAATCAACGAACCGCCGATTGCGAACAAAAAGAGTGCGGCCCACGGCGCGCCGAGCGTGTGCTGAAACTGCCCAGTTTGCGTGAGTTTTCTGAACCGCACCGGTTGGTTTGCTTCCAGATGATCGGTTTTGCCCACGCGCCGAACTTGTGCAGTGGACAACTTGATTGGTCCGCCGCGAGTCCGGAATGTTTTGCCATCGAGGCCAACGAATGCCTCGCCGACAACTGGCTTGATCGCGTCGGCGAGCTTGAAACCAACCGCTTGCTTCGCGCTGATCTCTCGGCTTGCAATCTTCATCACCGGCACGGTGCGTTCGGCGCCGATCGGCAACGCTGCGGCGCGCACGTCCTGCGGCACAGTTTCGCCATCGAGGCGCAACGGCTCCAGCGGGCCAATCGTCGCGTTACTGGCCATGTAGAGCACGGGCGCGGCAGCAGCGATCAGCGCGGCGCCTCCACGAGCCTGCGCGCCCGCCGGGCCGATCCATACCGCGATGGGAACTTTTGCTTCCCGGACGGCTTGGGCAAGGTTCCAAGGATTCGTCGCGACGGTGCCTTCGCTATCAATCTGCAAGATCAACGCGGTGCTCCCGCGCCGTTCGGCATCGCGGATCGAATCCAACATCAAGGTCGCGTTCGGTGGATCGATAAGGCCATCGATCTGCACCACATCGATGCCTCGGAAACCGGCAGTGAGTTTCGTTTCGGCCTGCGACGGCGAAGCGGCGAGGCCGATCACGCCAAGCGCGCAGAAAAACACGCCGAGTAAGGCGCGCCAGCGGAGGATGGTTCTCATGAAATCGTGCATTAGCGTCGGCGGCGATGGAGCTGCGCCAATTCTGCTCCCAGTCGCGGGTTGTGATCGTTGCCGGCAAAGGCGGCGTGGGCAAGACGACGGTAACCGCCGCGCTGGCGCTGGCTGCTACTCGGGCCGGACTGTCGGTATTGATTTGCGAAATTGAGGGCAAATCGGGCCTAGCGGCGGCCTTCGATAGCGCCGCGCTCGAGTACGACGAAATCGAATTGGCACCGACGCTGCGAGCCCGAACCATCGCACCAAACGATGCGATGGTCGACTATTTGGAATCGCACGGCATGAAGCGGATGTCGCGCCGGCTCGCGAATTCGGGCGCGCTCGACGTGGTGGCGACGGCCGTTCCCGGCATGAAGGACATTCTGGTGCTCGGAAAGATCAAGTCGCTGGAGCAAGAGGCGATCGCTGATCTCATCATTGTTGACGCGCCTGCCGCTGGGCATGCGATTACGTTTTTGATGGCGGCCCAGGGCCTGCTCGACGCAGTACGGGTCGGGCCGATTCGCAAACAAGCCGCCGAAGTCGCCGAACTACTGCACGATCCCGCGCGCTGCCAAGTGATCCTGGTAACGCTGCCCGAAGAAACACCGGTGAACGAACTCATCGAGACGGCCTACGAAGTCGAGGAACGCGCTGGAGTCGCGCTCGGGCCAGTAGTGATTAACGGCTGTTTGGCCGACCTTGGTACCGCCGTCGCAGACGCAACGAAACTCGGCGCATCACAATTCGGGGCCCCAGAAAACGCTTCTCCAGAATTCGGAGCTCCAGCCTTCAGTGGAGACGATATTGACGCGCGGGTGGTTGCAAACGCGCACGCTGCGGTCGCGTTTCAATCCGAACGACGAACCATGCAACAAGCGCAGCTGGCGCGCCTTGCGAGCTCGCTTCCACTTCCACAAATCGAACTGCCACAGTTACTCAGCGCATCGATTGGCCGTCCGGAGCTCGAGGCGTTGGCCGACGCGCTCGTGCAGGGAATCGAGGCGCTATGACCAGCCCAACGACCAGCCCAACGACCAGCCCAACGACCAGCCCAACGACCAGCCCAACGACTAGCCCAACGACCAGCCCGGCAGAGTACGACGCGAACGCCTTTGTTTTGTTGGTTGATGCGCGCGAAATAGTGGTGTGTTGTGGCACGGGTGGTGTTGGTAAAACAACCACCGCCGCGGTGATCGCGATAGAGGCCGCGAGGCGCGGTCGGCGCGCGGTTGTTGTGACGATTGATCCAGCTCGCCGCCTCGCAGACGCGCTCGGCCTCACCGAACTCTCCGATGAGCCGAAGCAAATTGATCCACAAATATGGGCCGTTTCCGATGTTTCGGCCAGTAGTTCGGCTAGTAGTTCGGCCAGCGGTTCAGGAGGCACCTCGCGGGGCTCGTTGAGCGCGCTCATGCTGGATACGAAATCCACATTCGACAAACTCGTCACCGAACACGCACCCGATCCCCCGGCAGCGCAGCGCATCCTCGACAACCGCTTCTACCGAAATGTTTCGGGCGCGCTGGGTGGCACGCAGGAATACATGGCGATGGAAAAACTCTACGAGCTGCACGCGAGCGGTTCCTTCGACATCATCGTTATCGATACTCCGCCGTCTCGGCACGCCTTAGATTTTCTTGACGCGCCCGAACGGCTCATGCGGCTGCTCGACAATCGCATGTTCCGGCTGCTGATGGCGCCGACTAAGACCTATATGAAAGTCGCCAGTGTTGCATTGCAAGCCTTGCTGCGGACGGTGTCTCGTGTGGTTGGTCGCGAAGTAGTCGACGATGCGATCGCGTTCTTTCAAGCGTTCGAGGGAATGGAAGAAGGATTTCGGTTACGTGCGGCCAAAGTTCAGACGCTCATTGATGATCCTGCGACGGCGTTCGTGTTGGTCACAGCGCCGCGGCGCGACGCCGTCGATGAAGCTGCGTACTTTGCGCAGCGGCTGGCTACCAACGGGCTCGCGGTTGCGGGCCTGATCGTTAACCGGATTCATCCGCCCTTTGGCGATGCCGACCCGGCCGAGCTCCGAGCGCGCGCCGGCGGCAATGCCGCGCTTCTCCAGCTGGCAGATATGCGAGAGATCGCGCTGCGGGAACGAACGATGCTGGAAGGGCTCACGGGCAAGATCCCAAGCGACGCCGTCGGTTACGTACCGCTGCTGGCCCACGATGTCCATGACATCGCAACCCTCACCTCAGTCGCCAGCCACCTCTTCACGCCGTAACGGTCACCTCGCCCGTTTTGATCGAGCAAGCGCATCAAAAACTGACGCATTCCCGCGGCCAAAACTCTGCGGCGAGATCGCTTGTCGAGGGACCGTCGGGAACCCAAGTAGCTTTCCAAACGATGAAGGTACTTATCGCAGCCGACGCAGAGTGGGTCCGCAATACGATCCGCGGAGCTTTTGTGGGCACGGGCCAGAGCGTGATCGAGGTCAATCGCGGCCAAGATGTGCGCAAGGCCGTCGCCGAACACTCGCCCGATCTCGTCATTCTCGACAGCCAAATCGCGAACATGGGCGGCGTGGCTGTAGCAATCGATCTTCGCCTCGAAGAAGGCATGGGACGGCTCGACCGATCAATGATCGTGCTGCTGCTCGACCGCGAAGCCGACGAGTTCGTAGCGAAGCGAGCCGACGCCGACGCGACCCTCGTGAAACCCCTGGATGCGGGCACGTTGCGACGCACCGCGAAACGCCTCCTTGCGGGCCCGATCGCTCCTGCACACGCGTGAAAGACGCCGAACTCGCAGGCAGAATCGCACGCGAAGCTGGAGATCTGCTGCTACAAATTCGCGCCGATGCGCAACGCGACGGCCTCGATGGCGCGGAGCTCAAAGCCAAAGGCGATCACGACAGCAACGTGCTGATCATGCAACGGTTACACGAGGAACGCCCCGACGACGCGATCCTCTCAGAGGAGTCGAAGGATTCCGCCGCACGCCTCACCGCGAAGCGCGTGTGGATTGTGGATCCAGTCGACGGGACTCGCGAATACTCCGAAGGTCGCAGCGACTGGGCCGTTCACGTTGCATTGGTGTCCGCGGGCGTTCCTATTGCCGGCGCGGTGGCGTTGCCGTCCTTGGGCAAGGTGCTGCTCACGAAACCCGCGCCGTCGATTGTGCCATCGAGTGCGCCGAAGCCGCGGCTCGTTGTTTCTCGATCACGGCCGCCAAAACTTGCGGAATACTTGGCTTCCGTGCTCGATGCAGATCTGGTGCCGATGGGTTCCGCTGGCGCGAAAACGATGTCGATCATTCTCGGCGAATCCGATATTTACGCGCACTCGGGCGGCCAGTACGAGTGGGATTCATGCGCGCCGGTTGCGGTCGCTTCCGCAGCTGGCCTGCATTGCTCTCGGCTAGACGGTTCGGACCTCGTCTACAACAATGCCGATCCGTACCTGCCTGACCTTTTGGTGTGTAAACCCGAATGGTCAGTTCGTGTGCTCGCTGCGATCGCAGGGGCGCCACTGGGCTCGTTCGACACTGCGTAACGCTTCGTTCCAAAGCTGCGCTGCTGCGTCGTCACGAAACTCCGCGCTCTAGCCCCCGGTTTCATGAAAACGCTTCGTCCTCGGAACGCTTCGAGGGGCCGTGCGAGGTCGCGGCTAGAATGCTCGGGCTTCACCAATACGGGGTGTAGCGCAGCTTGGTTAGCGCGCAGCGTTCGGGACGCTGAGGCCGGAGGTTCAAATCCTCTCACCCCGACCATCCTGACCTGGGCAAACACGCCGATCGCGGCTCAATCGCCGGGAAAGTTCCGCGCGTTTTCCGCGCGGCAGGAAATCCGCCGACTCAAAAAATGTTGGGTCAAGCGCGATTCATGGCTCAGCATTTAGCAAGAAGTCCTGGTCAGCGCACTGCATCATCCACGGCTCGTC
>JANYBW010000077.1 GCA_025360585.1 Actinomycetes bacterium
CCGTCGCAGTCACATTCGGATTCCGATCCGCCAACACCCGCGTAATCGCAGCAGTCAACGTCGTCTTCCCATGATCAATATGACCAATCGTCCCAATATTCAAATGCGGCTTATTACGCTCAAACTTTTCCTTGGCCATGACTGGCTCTCCTTATGCAAACGCCGCGTTGGGCATCGATTGTCAAATGATTCTGAAACTGGACAGGGTTGTAACAATGTGCGAATGAACTACTCGCCACGAACTCGGGCAACGATTTCGGTGGCGATGCTGTCGGGGACTTGCTGGTAGGAATCGAACTGCATCGAATAGCTCGCGCGCCCTTGGGTGCGCGAACGAAGATCTCCAACATAGCCGAACATGTTCGCCAACGGCACCTTGGCGCGAATCGTCTGGGCGTTGCCGCGCTGTTCCATGCCTTCGACGTGGCCGCGACGACTGTTGATGTCACCGATAACGTCGCCGAGGAAGTCGTCGGGGGTGACAACTTCGACTGCCATCACCGGCTCGAGAAGAACCGGCTTGGCTTTGCGAGCGGCTTCCTTCAACGCCATGGAACCGGCGATTTTGAATGCCATTTCCGATGAGTCGACGTCGTGGTAGGAACCGTAGGTGAGGCGGGCTCTCACATCCACAAGCGGATATCCGGCGACGACACCACCTTGCATCGCCTCACGGATGCCTTGGTCAACGGCTGGGATGTATTCACGCGGAATAACACCACCGGAAATTTCGTCAACGAACTCGTAACCGCCACCGTCGGCTCCAGTCGGCTCCAGGGTGATGACAACGTGACCGAACTGGCCCTTCCCGCCGGACTGGCGGACATAGCGCATTTCGACCTTTTCCACGATTTTGGTGATCGTTTCGCGATACGCAACCTGCGGTTTACCGACGTTGGCAACAACGCCGAATTCACGCATCATGCGGTCGACGAGGACCTCGAGGTGGAGTTCGCCCATGCCTTCGATGATTGTCTGGCCGGTGTCGTCATCGGTATGGACTTTGAAGGTCGGGTCTTCATCCGACAATGACGACAGCGCTTTTCCAAGCTTGTCTTGGTCGTTTTTGGTTTTCGGCTCGATTGCGACCGAGATGACGGGATCTGGGAAATCCATCTTTTCGAGGATGATCGCGCTGTCGCGTTGGCACAACGTGTCTCCGGTCGTGGTGCCCTTGAAACCGAGGCCGGCGACAATGTCCCCCGCGTACGCCACATCGATGTCTTCGCGTTGGTTGGCGTGCATCCGCAGGATCCGGCCGATGCGTTCTTTGCGATCTTTGGTCGAGTTGTAGACCTCAGAGCCCTTTTCAACCTTGCCGGAATACACCCGGAAGTAGGTGAGCTTGCCGTAAGGGTCAGCGACGATCTTGAACGCCAGGGCTGAGAATTGACCATCCGGATCGGCAATCCGTTCGATCGGGTTGTCCTTCAAATCGGTTCCCGGCGTCGGCGGAAGATCCAGTGGCGACGGCAGGTAATCGACAACGGCGTCCAGCATTGGCTGAACGCCTTTGTTTTTGAACGCCGAGCCCGTAATCACGGGAACGAACTCGAAGTTCAAGGTGCCTTTACGGATTGCGGCTTTCAATTGCTCAACTGGGATTTCTTCGTCAGCGAGGTATTTCTCCATGAGATCATCGTCCACGTGGGCAACAGTCTCAAGGAGGTCAGCGCGGTACTGCTTCGCTTCGTCAGCCATGTCCGCAGGTATATCGACAACGTCGAATTTCGCGCCTTCGGTGTCGTCGTCTAGCGGCCATACGATGGCTTTCATCAACACGAGATCAATGACGCCGCGGAAATTACCTTCGTTGCCGATTGGCAACTGCAATACGGCCGGAACCGCTGCGAGTCGGTCCTTGATCATGTCGACGCACATGTAGAAGTTCGCGCCCGTGCGATCCAGTTTGTTGATGAAACAGATGCGGGGCACGTTGTAACGGTTCGCTTGGCGCCACACCGTCTCACTCTGTGGCTCGACCCCGGCTACACCGTCGAATACTGCGACCGCGCCATCGAGGACACGCAACGAGCGTTCAACCTCGATAGTGAAATCGACGTGACCCGGCGTATCAATGATGTTGATCTGGCAGTCTTGCCATTGGCACGTCGTGGCAGCACTCGTAATCGTGATCCCGCGCTCTTGTTCTTGCGCCATGTGATCCATGATCGCGGCACCTTCGTGCACCTCACCGATTTTGTAGCTACGACCGGTGTAGAACAACACGCGCTCAGTGGTCGTTGTCTTACCAGCGTCGATGTGCGCCATGATGCCGATATTGCGGACCTTGGGGAGTGGAAATTCGCGAGCCATTTTTCAAACTTTCCTTGACGTTTTGCACTGCTGCCCGAGCGGAGTTCGAGCGCCTTGATATCGATACGGATGGTTCGTGAGATTGTTCCGAGTGATTCACAGCCACGCCATTTCAGTCGAGCATCGGCTCTAGAAACAGCAACGGCCGGGCATCAGCCCGGCCGGAGGAGCGGGGACGCGCCCGCATTGGCGTTCAAACGATTACCGTTTAAACGCCTCCTCCGTACGTGTCACTGCTCGGATCACCTTCACAAGAACATTCCTTCTAACGAATTTGCCACGCGCTTCGCGCTCTGGAGCTACCAGCGGAAGTGCGCGAACGCCTTGTTGGATTCTGCCATCTTCTGCATGTCCTCGCGGCGCTTAATCGAGGCGCCGATGCCGTTACTGGCATCAATGAGCTCGGCGGCAATGCGCTCCGCCATCGTGCGCTCGCGACGCTGACGAGAAAAACCAACGATCCAGCGGATTGCGAGGGTTGTGGCCCGACGTGGACGAACCTCAACCGGAACCTGATAGGTAGCGCCACCCACACGCCGGCTCTTGACCTCGAGCGCGGGACGCACGTTTTCCACTGCGCGCTTCAATATCGTGACGGGCTCTTGTGCGGTTTTGGCTTCGATCGACTTCAACGCTTCATAGACGATCGCTTCCGCGCGACTGCGCTTACCGCGTTCCATGATTTTGTTCACGAGCTGCGTAACCACAACCGACCGATAAATCGGGTCGGGCATCAATTCGCGGCGTGGCGCAGGACCTTTGCGAGGCATGACTTATTTGTCTTTCTTTGCGCCGTAGCGGCTTCGAGCTTGTTTACGCTTGTTGACACCCGAAGCATCCAGGGCACCGCGAATGATTTTGTAACGCACACCAGGGAGGTCTTTCACACGACCACCGCGAACCAACACGATGCTGTGCTCCTGAAGGTTGTGACCTTCTCCCGGGATATAGGCCGTAACTTCAACTCCGGTCGTCAGACGAACGCGCGCAACCTTACGCAATGCTGAGTTCGGTTTCTTCGGAGTGGTTGTGTACACGCGAGTGCACACGCCACGACGCTGCGGGCTGCTTTTGAGCGCCGGCGTCTTGGTCTTACTGGTTTGCATTTCCCGACCCTTGCGGACCAGTTGGGCGATTGTGGGCACGCGTGACCTCTACTCAGTTATTCATGTGGTGAACCCGCGGAGTATGCAGATTCGTTCTGGCGACCAGTTACTTCAATCAGGCGCGCTGGCAGACAGGCACCCGAAGGCAGACGGACGAGTGTAGGAGGTGGCGCGGGTGTAGCTCAAACCGGGGAACAGAAACCTCCAGCTGAGGTGGTATTTGTGCGCAACCCCAGAATCAAAATCGGCGGCCCAAAAGGCCGCCGATCTGAAATTGATTACCGATGGACGAGTCAGGACGCCTCGTCGCCACCAGTTTCGGTTTCCGCAACTGATGCTGCTTCTGGTTCCGATTCCGGCACCTCGACCGGAGCTTCGTCTGAGATCCGCGACAGCCAACTGGTATCGAATCCGGCTTCGGGAGTACTGATTGCCGTACCCCGTGACGTATTCGCCAACCAGGCTGCAATGTCGACTTCTTCATCGCCATCGCCACCGCTCGAGAAGAACGGCATCGGTGTGTAGTCGGGAGCCGTCGTGCGGATATCCCGGTACACCGGCATACCCGTTCCCGCAGGAATGAGCTTGCCAATAATGACGTTTTCCTTCAAACCCGCGAGGTCATCATGGCGGCCTTCGATGGCAGCTTCGGTGAGTACCCGTGTGGTTTCTTGGAACGATGCTGCCGACAACCAAGAGTCGGTCGCCAACGAAGCCTTGGTGATACCCATTAATTCGGGGCGGCCTTCGGCGGGCTGTTTGCCTTCTTCAACCAAGTTTCGGTTGAACTCGGCGTACCGCCGACTGTCGACCTTTTCACCCGGCAAGAACGCGGAATCACCCGGTTCCGAAACCGCGACCCGGCGCAACATCTGTCGGACGATAACTTCGATGTGCTTGTCGTGAATCGGCACACCTTGCTCGCGGTAGACCTTCTGTACCTCTTCTACCAAGTACACCTGCGTCTCGCGGATGCCTTTGATTTCGAGGAGTTCTTTGGGATCTACCGGCGTCTTTTCGTCACCGATCAAACGGTCGCCAGCTTTGACCTCAGTGCCTTCGCCGACCGCAAGGTGGGCTCGACGCGACACGACATGCACATCTTCGGAGCCATCATCGGCCACGATCGTTAGTGTTTTTTCGCCCTTTTCGTTTTCGCCGATGCGCACGACACCCGTTGCGCGCGCCAGCTCGCTGGCACCCTTCGGATGACGGGCTTCGAACAGCTCAACGACCCGCGGAAGCCCGTGCGTGATGTCCGAGCCAGCCACACCACCAGTGTGGAACGTACGCATTGTGAGCTGTGTGCCAGGCTCACCGATTGACTGAGCAGCCATAATTCCGACGGCTTCACCCATATCGGCGGTGGTTTGGGTTGCGAGCATTGTGCCGTAACAGTTCGCGCATACCGCCGTGACGGTCTCACACGTCAGGGTCGATCGGACACGAACGCGCTTAATGGTTGGGTCCGTGCACAACCGGTCAAGGATCACATCATCGACGTGCGTGTTGCCCTCGTACTTCGTGCCGTCGGCGAGTGTGACTGCGCCCAGCAAGCACCGGCCAATCAGCTTCGTATCGAGCAGACGGCGAGCGTCGGCATCATCATTGACGTCGTCGATCCAGATACCGCGTGTGGAACCGCAATCAACTTCACGAATAATGAGTTCCTGCGCAACGTCGACGAGACGGCGGGTCAAGTAGCCCGAGTCGGCAGTACGAAGTGCGGTATCCGCTAGGCCCTTGCGTGCGCCGTGGGTGGAGATGAAATATTCCAGAACCGTGAGGCCCTCGCGGAAGTTCGCCTTGATCGGTCGAGGAATGATCTCACCACGTGGGTTTGCAACGAGACCGCGCATACCGGCGATCTGACGAACCTGCATGACATTTCCACGAGCACCAGATCCAACCATCATTTCGATCGGGTTGAACTGCTCGGCGCCCATTTCGGCTTCCATCGCGGCTTGGACCTTTGACGTTGCTTCGGTCCAAATTTCAATTTCTTTTTGGCGACGTTCGGAATCCGTGATCACACCACGGTCATATTGCGATTCGACCTTGGTGGCTTCGTCTTCGAAATGATCGAGCAATGCGCGCTTCGCCGCTGGCGTCTTCACGTCCGCGACCGAAATCGTCAGGCCCGAGACAGTCGCGAAACGGAAGCCAAGATCTTTGATCTTGTCCAGGCTCTGAGCGACCAAGGCCTTCGGGTACTGCTCAACGAGCTCACCGACAATAAAACCGAGGTCTTTTTTGGTCAGACCCCGACCCTTATCGCTGTCCAGACGTGGGTAGAACGCATAGTCGCGTGGCAGCGCCTCGTTGAGGAGCAGGCGACCAAGCGTGGTTTCAACCAACACGATGCCATCGCCGGAACGACGGATGATTGGCGAACGCTCTGCGCCGGCAACGACCTTCCATTCGCCCGCGGCTTCATCCCATTCAGTACGAGCTTGGAACTTGTCTTCAGGAAAACGGTCGTCGGACAAGCGCACTCGGATCACCGCGTGGATGTCGAGACCGTCTTCGTGATCAGCGGCATACCGTTCATCGTGGGCCAACAACGCTTCATCGATCGACAAGAACGATCGGCCTTCGCCGGTGGCTCCGAGCACGATTTCAGTGAGGTAGTAGGCACCAATGATTTGGTCCTGGGTCGGTGCAGCAATCGGCCGACCAGACGCAGGCGACAAAATATTGTGTGCGCTCAACATAAGCAAACGGGCTTCAGCTTGCGCTTCACTCGAAAGCGGAAGGTGTACCGCCATCTGGTCACCGTCGAAGTCGGCGTTGAATGCCGTACAGACCAACGGGTGCAGTTGGATCGCTTTACCTTCGACCAGGATCGGCTCGAAGGCCTGAATACCTAAACGGTGCAAGGTTGGCGCGCGGTTCAAAAACACCGGGTGCTCTTTGATGACATCTTCAAGAACATCCCATACCTGCGGACGCGCTCGTTCGACCATGCGCTTTGCGCTCTTGATGTTTTGCGCAAATTCTTTGTCGACGAGTTGCTTCATCACAAACGGCTTGAAGAGTTCCAACGCCATTTGTTTCGGCAGACCACATTGCTGCAATTTCAGCTGCGGACCAACAACGATGACCGAACGGCCGGAATAGTCCACACGCTTTCCGAGCAAGTTCTGGCGGAATCGCCCTTGCTTGCCTTTCAACATGTCCGAGAGGCTCTTCAGCGCGCGGTTACCAGGACCAGTGACCGGACGACCACGACGTCCATTATCAAACAACGCGTCAACGGCTTCTTGCAGCATCCGCTTTTCGTTATTGATGATGATCTCTGGTGCACCGAGATCCAACAAGCGCTTCAAACGGTTGTTCCGGTTGATCACGCGACGGTACAAGTCGTTGAGATCTGACGTGGCGAACCGGCCACCATCGAGCTGCACCATCGGGCGCAGATCCGGCGGAATGACCGGAACCGCATCCAGGATCATGCCCATCGGCGAGTTAATCGGTTTGCCGTCAGCGTTGCGGCGGTTGAACGCCGAAACGACCTTCAAACGCTTGATGCCTTTGGCCTTCTTTTGGCCTTTGCCGGTGGCAATGATCTCTTTGAGCTCGACTTCTTCGACGCTCAAGTCGAGCCGGCTCACGAGATCCTTGACGGCCTCAGCGCCCATGCCGCCCGCGAAGTAAACCACTTCACCGTCGGCACCAAAACGCTCATTGAGGTCGCGCCATACGCGCTCATCGTCGATGAGTTGCTTGGGCTTCATCGATTTTAGCGAGGACCACACGAGATCGAGGTGATCGATTTCTTCTTGGCCGCGGCCGCGAATGTCTTCGAACTCTTTGTTGCGCGCTTTCTCGGCGCGTTCGATTTCGGCCTTTTTGCCTTTGCGGGCCTCAATCTCTTCGATTTCTTTGAGGTAGACGTCGTCGCGTTCGCGGATCCGAAGCTCGATTTCACCGCGGATCTCTTCGATCTCGGCGCGGATCTCTTTTTCGAGTTCTGGAAGATCGTTGTGCAGCTTGTCGTCGTCGACCCACGTCACGATGTGAGCCGCGAAATAGATGACCTTCTCAAGTTGCTTGGGCGCAACATCGAGGAGATACCCAAGCCGGCTCGGTACACCTTTGAAGTACCAGATGTGCGTGACCGGAGCAGCGAGCTCGATGTGGCCCATGCGTTCGCGTCGGACCTTCGAGCGGGTGACTTCAACGCCACAACGCTCGCAGATGATGCCTTTGAACCGCACCCGCTTGTACTTTCCGCAATAGCACTCCCAGTCCTTGGTCGGACCGAAAATCTTTTCGCAGAACAAGCCGTCCTTTTCAGGTTTCAGCGTTCGGTAGTTAATCGTTTCGGGCTTTTTCACCTCGCCGTTGGACCATGTGCGGATTTGATCCGCCGTAGCCAGGCTGATGCAAAGCTGATCGCTCGAATTCACGTCAAGCATGTATCCCTCTTTCGCTTGTCGTTTAACTCAGAACCGCGCCGGTGCAGCTGCACGGCGGGCTTCATCGTCTTCGTCGGTACCGCGTTCAGGCCGAGACAAATCGATGCCGAGCGATTCCGTGGTGCGGAATGCATCTTCATCGAGCTCGCGGATCTCTACCTCTTGGCCTTCCGCGTTAATCACGCGGACATTGAGGCATAGTGCCTGCATTTCTTTGATGAGCACTTTAAAGCTCTCAGGAATGCCGGGCTCCGGAATGTTTTCACCCTTGACAATGGCTTCGTACACCTTGACCCGGCCCAACACATCGTCGGACTTGATCGTCAAGATTTCTTGCAAGGCATACGCCGCACCATAGGCCTCAAGGGCCCACACTTCCATCTCACCGAAGCGCTGGCCACCGAACTGAGCCTTACCACCCAGCGGCTGCTGCGTGATCATGCTGTACGGGCCAGTGCTACGGGCGTGGATCTTGTCGTCGACAAGGTGCGACAGCTTCAAGATGTACATGTAACCGACGGTGACCTTCTGGTCGAACGGTTCACCGTTGCGACCGTCAAACAAGGTCACCTTGCCGTCGGCGTCGACCAGCTTTGTGCCATCAGCGCCATCAGGGTTGAGGTTTTCAAGAATGTGTTGAATGGTGTGATGCGGACCAGATTGATCGACTTCATCCCAGTGCGCGCCATCGAAGACCGGAGTGCTCACCCAAACCGCAGGCTCGGTGATCGTGCTGGTCTTGCGTGGGCTCCGAGGCGTGGTGCCGTGATCATCCCAACCATGACGAGCCGCGTAGCCAAGGTGCGACTCGAGCACCTGACCGACGTTCATCCGGCTCGGTACACCAAGTGGGTTCAACACAATGTCGACCGGCGTACCGTCGGCGAGATACGGCATATCTTCGGACGGCAAGATCTTGGAGATAACACCCTTGTTGCCGTGGCGGCCAGCAAGCTTGTCGCCCTCGGAAATCTTTCGCTTTTGACCGATGTACACGCGCACAAGTTGATTCACGCCCGGCGGCAGTTCATGGCCGTCTTCACGGCTGAACACCTTGACGTCAATGACCTTGCCGGTCTCACCGTGGGGAACTTTGAGGCTGGTGTCGCGGACTTCACGAGCCTTTTCACCGAAGATCGCGCGCAACAAGCGCTCTTCTGGGGTGAGTTCCGTCTCACCTTTCGGAGTGACTTTACCGACGAGGATGTCGCCCGGGCCAACCTCGGCGCCGACGCGGATAATGCCGCGTTCGTCGAGGTCTTTGAGGATGTCTTCGCTCAGGTTTGGAATGTCACGGGTGATTTCTTCGGCACCAAGTTTGGTATCGCGAGCATCCACTTCGTGTTCTTCGATGTGGATCGAGGTGAGCACATCGTCTTTGACGAGGCGTTCATTCAGCACGATCGCATCTTCGAAGTTGTGACCTTTCCACGGCACGAATGCCACGAGCAAGTTCTTGCCCAAGGCGAGTTCGCCTTTGTGCGTGCTCGGACCGTCGGCGAGTACTTCACCCTTGACGACCGTCTCGCCTTCGCTGACGATCGGACGTTGGTTGATGCACGTACCTTGGTTGGAGCGTCGGAACTTCAACAAACGGTGGGTTTTTCGGCCCAACGTTGCGTAATCGACAGTGACGGTATCGCCACCAACTTCGACGATAGTTCCGTCATCGGCAGCAAGTAAAACGTCGCCGGCGTCTTGAGCAACACGACCTTCGATGCCAGTTCCAACGTACGGAGCCGTGGCTTTCACCAACGGCACCGCCTGACGTTGCATGTTGGCGCCCATGAGCGCGCGGTTTGCGTCGTCGTGTTCGAGGAAGGGAATCAGCGCCGTAGCAACCGAAACAATCTGCTTCGGCGAGACGTCCATGTAATGGACTTCCGCCGGAGGCACGTAGCCGATTTCACCGCGGCCGGATCGCACCAGGACGCGAGTGTCGGTGAAGTTGCCGTTGTCATCAATGGCCGCATTGGCCTGAGCGACAACGTAACGGTCTTCATCGTCCGCGGCGAGATACTCGATCTCGTCGGTCACGCGACCGTTGCTGACTTTGCGGTAGGGCGTTTCGATGAATCCAAAACGGTTGATGCGACCAAAGCTCGCGAGGTAGCCAATCAGACCGATGTTCGGGCCTTCAGGAGTTTCGATCGGACACATACGGCCGTAGTGGCTGGGGTGCACATCTCGAACCTCGAAGCCGGCGCGTTCACGGCTCAAACCACCCGGTCCGAGGGCAGACAGGCGACGACGGTGCGTCAGTGCAGCAAGCGGGTTCGTTTGATCCATGAACTGGCTGAGCTGCGAGGACCCAAAGAACTCTTTGATCGCAGCGACAACCGGACGGATATTGATCAAGGTTTGCGGAGTAATTGCTTCGACGTCTTGGGTCGTCATACGTTCCCGCACGACGCGTTCCATACGGCTCAAGCCAACGCGAACCTGGTTCGTAATCAGTTCACCAACGGTACGGACCCGACGGTTTCCGAAGTGATCAATGTCGTCGGGGTAGTAGCCAGCCTCGTTGGCGTGCAGCTTCACGAGGTAGCTGACCGTCGCGAGGATATCGGCCTTGCTCAGCGTGTAGCCCGAGCCGGATTCGTCGGGGCCGGTTGGCGTAGCGATGCCGAAACGGTCGAGTGGAACCTTGGCGTATTCCTCGCCGAGTTTCTTGGTGACTTTGTGCCGGCCGACTTTGGCTTGGTCGTAGCGCTTCGAGTTGAAAAAGAGATTCTCGATCAGCGTGCGAGCCGAATCCGGTGTCGGCGGTTCGCCAGGGCGGAGTTTGCGGTAGATATCGATGAACGCTTCTTCAGCGGTCGTCGTGTGATCCTTCTCCAGGGTCAAGCGCATCGACTCAAACGGCCGACCTTGTTCGTCGGTGAAGAGGTTCAACAGTTCATCGTCGCTGTCGCCGTATCCAAGCGCGCGTAGCAAGACACTCACGGGTTGCTTCCGTTTACGGTCAATACGAACGTAAACGATGTCTTTTTTGTCGATCTCGAACTCAAGCCACGCACCGCGACCTGGGATCATCTTGGCATCGACGACGTCTTTTTCGGGAGCGGTCTTGTCCGCGCTCAAACCAAAGTAGACACCAGGTGAACGCACCAACTGGCTGACGACAATGCGCTCGGTACCATTGATGATGAACGTTCCACGGTCGGTCATCATGGGGAAATCGCCCATGAACACAGACTGTTCTTTGATTTCACCCGTAGCGCGGTTCAAGAACCGCGCGATCACGAACAGCGGACGCGAAAACGTCATGTCTCGTTCGCGGCACTCATCTTCAGAGTGCTTCGGGGGATCGAACTGCGGCTCGGTCAATTCGAGCTGCAGGGTGGCGCCGAAGTCTTCAATCGGCGAGATGTCGCTTAACACCTCACGGATACCATCTTCGACAAACCACTCAAACGATTCAACTTGAACCGCAATGAGGTGAGGAAGTTCCTTTACCTCGCGGATCTTGCCAAACGACACACGTTCACGGGACGAACTGCTCGCCAAGGGGTCACTCCATTCCAAGCACGATGCGTGAATCAGTCGAGCCCAACCAGGTGAGCACCGAACCGACTGCGCGCGCCCGCGAATGGGCGCGCAACGAGAGGGAAAAGTATTGCTGCGGGGAAGGGCAGACAGACACGACTAGGCGCGAGCATAGTAGCTCGCGCCCTAGCGCGCAAAGTCAAGGACCAAGTGAGCCTATGTACGGCTCGTTGGCTGCGCACACTACGCCGAGTCGGCGCCGTACGCAAGACTTATCAGCCCAAAAACATTGAGTTTTTGGCCCAACTAGCCCTATCCGCCGGAAATTATTTCAGTTCGACGCCAGCGCCAGCCTCTTCAAGTTTGGCTTTGGCCTTTTCGGCTTCTTCCTTGTTGACCTTTTCCAAGACCGGCTTCGGGGCGCCGTCAACGAGGTCTTTGGCTTCTTTCAAACCGAGGCTCGTGAGTTCGCGAACAGTCTTGATCACCTGGATTTTTTTGTCTCCAGCCGAGGTCAAGATTACGTCGAATTCGTCTTTTTCTTCAGCTGCTTCGGCGCCGCCGCCGCCAGCTGCGGGAGCTGCCATCATCGCCATCGGCGCTGCAGCAGTGACATCGAACGCTTCTTCGAAGGCCTTTTTGAAGTCGCTCAATTCGAGCACAGTCATGCTCTTGAAGACCTCGATCAGGTCGGGGGTGCTCATTGTGGCCATTGGTATTTCTCCTGTGATTGAAACGATATTGGTGAGATTGATGGGGAATTATTCGGCGTCGTCGCCGGCAGCGGCTTCGGCAGCAACTGGTTCGGGATCCGCAGCTGGTGCTTCGGCGACAGGCGCTGAATCGTCCTCAGCGACAGTGTCAGCTTCGGGAGCCTCCTCCGCAGCAGCAACTTCAGGCGTGGCTTCGACGGCAGGTGCACTGCTCGCATCGGCTGGCATCTTGTCGATGAGCGCGGCCACCAAACCAACAGTGTCGCGCAAGAGCGCTTCGAGGACGCTCGCGGTCTGGGCCATCGGAGCTTCGAAGAGGCCAGCGATTTGGCTCAGCAGCGCCTCACGCGACGGAAGATCAGCAAGCGCTTCGACATCGGCCGTAGACAAACTGCGGCTTCCCAACAGCCCGCCTTTGAGTACGAGCGTTGGGTTCGCTTTTGCAAAATCGCGCAGCGCTTTCGCGGCAGCGGCGGCGTCGCCATTCACAAACGCTACGGCAACCGGCCCGGTCAACAAGCTCGCAAGTTGCTCCCCAACCCCGGCTTCATCAGCAGCGCGTTGCACCAACGTGTTTTTGTAAATCTTGTACTCTGCGCCGGCCGGACGCAGCGCATTGCGAAGATCGGCGATCTGAGGAACCGTCAAACCACGATATTCGGTGAGCACCGCGGCGTCAGCGCCGTTGAGCTTGCCTTTGATCTCGGCGATCACCGCGGCCTTTTTAGCAATCTGCGGTTTGGTGGGATCGGCCTTCAATGCCATGTATGAATTCTCCAGTTGCGCGAAATCGGGACACCTCCATAGAGATGTCCCGCAGGCCGCGCACCCGGTAGCTCACGCTGTGGGGTGGCGCTTGTTGGATCACCTCGTTCGGTGAGCTGAGCTCGTTATCTTCTCACGAAGGCCGAAGGTCTCTGGTGGTGCAGTTGTGGAAACAACGCTATCAGGTGTTGCTTGTAGTACTTGGGTCGAGCGCCACTTGGGTCGAGCGCCACACTTGGGTCGAGCGCCACACTTGGGTCACGCGGGGCCCGGGGCCAAGAGGGCGTAATCTCAATGAGGGTTAGTCGCGAGCGACTCGAGCGTCGGATGAAATTTTGACTCCAGGGCCCATCGTCGAGCTGATCGTGATCGAGCGGATGTAGCGCCCTTTGGCCGAGGCTGGTTTGGCCCGGTTGATCTCTTCGAGGACCGCATAAAAGTTACGCAGCAAATCAGCCGGGTCGAAACCGACCTTGCCCAAGCGCACGTGCACATTGCCGTGACGGTCGGTGCGGTATTCGACCTTGCCACCTTTGAACTCCGCGACTGCCTTGGCGACATCCTGGGTCACTGTGCCAGTTTTGGGGTTCGGCATCAAACCACGTGGACCAAGAACCCGACCCAATCGGCCGACCTGGGCCATCATGTCGGGAGTCGCGATCGCGACGTCGAAGTCCAGCATGTTTTCGTCCTGGATCCGCTTCACGAGATCCTCGGCGCCGACATAATCCGCGCCAGCTGCCTCGGCGTCACGGGCCGCGTCGCCGACGGCGAACACTGCCACGCGGGCAGTTTTACCAGTACCCGCGGGCAGCGCAACGGTTCCGCGCAGCATCTGCTCGGCTTTACGAGGGTCTACGCCCAGGCGGAAAGCGACGTCGACAGTCTCGTCGAACTTGCGGGTCGCGAGCGACTTGATAACTGCGATGGCTTCGGCCGGCTCGTGGATGTGCGCACGGTCGTATTTCTTCAACGCATCGGTGTACAGCTTGCCTGCTGGCATGGGATTCCCTTTCGAAGGAACTCGAGGTACCTCAGGAGGTGCCGGGATCGAACGGCGAGGTGCTCCGTTCGCGGCAGTTGCGTGGCTTAGTCGGCGAGGACGTCGATGCCCATGCTGCGCGCCGTACCGGCAACCTGCGCCATCGCGCCATCGATATCGATCGCATTTACGTCGGGCAATTTGGTCGTCGCGATTTCACGAACCTGGGTCATTGTGATCGTTCCGGCTTTTTCTTTACGCGGGTTGTTGCTGCCCTTGTCGAGGCCAGCCGCTTGCAAGATGAGCTTCGGCGTCGGTGGGGTTTTGGTGATGAAGGTAAAGCTGCGGTCTTCGTAGATCGTGATTTCCGCCGGGATAACCATCCCACGCTGGGCTTCCGTAGAAGCGTTGTACTGCTTGACGAAATCCATGATGTTGATACCGTGCGGCCCGAGTGCGGTACCTACCGGAGGCGCGGCGGTAGCTGCGCCTGCCGAAATCTGAATCTTGACGATTGCTGCAACTTTTTTCTTAGCCATGACGAAGTTCTTTCTGGATACAGAGATTTTTGGGGGCGGAACGGGTTCAAGCTCGGCTTAGAGCTTGGCGACGTCGCCGAATTCGAGTTCAACCGGGGTTTCTCGGCCGAAGATGTTGACAAGAACCTTGAGCTTCGAGCGATCGACGTCGATGTCGCTGATGATTCCGTCGAACTCGGCAAAAGGACCATTGACGACACGAACTTGTTCGCCAGTGTCGTAGGCCAACCGCGGACGTATCTTCTTTTCTGGTACAGCAACGCCATCTTCTTCAATCGCAACGCCGATAATTTCTTCCACCTCACGGCGCGACAACGGCACCGGACGCGCACCGCTGCCGACAAAACCGGTAACGCCAGGCGTGTTTCGCACCACGTACCAGCTGTCGTCGTCGAGCGCCATCCGCAGGTACAGGTACCCCGGATACAGCTTTTTTTGCACGATCCGTTTCGCGCCACCTTTGAATTCGATGACATCTTCCATTGGAATGACGACTTCGAAAATCTTTTCTTCGACGGCCATCGAACGAACGCGGCTGGCAAGGTTTTGTTTCACCTTGTTTTCGTAGCCAGCGTAGGTGTGCACGACAAACCATCGTCCTGGGCGATCAAACGGGCTTTCGGCGCGTTTCACCACGGGGGCTTCTTCGATAACGTCGATGAGATCTTCGTCGCCGTCGAAGCTGATAACCGTTTCGGGTTCCAGTACTTCCGCGGGAGCTTCGGTCATGGCAGGGGCACTGAGTGCCGCGGCCAGATCAACGTCTTCGCTTTTTGCGGCATCGAGTGTCGCGAGCGCGTCCGCGAAGGGATCGTGCGGGGACGCGTCGGGATCGTCGTTGTTCGTGAAATCGTCGTTCATGAGCCTTAGCCGAATAAAAAGTCAGCGATGTGGACCGAAGACCAGTCGAAACCGAAGATCAGCGCGCCCATGAAAACAACGGCGACCAACACGATGATCGTGGAATTCACGACCTCCGGTTTGGTCGGCCAAACGACTTTTTTCATCTCGCCCTGCACCTCATTGAGGTACTGCTTCGGCGTGACGCGATCGCGCTTACCTGCCGCGGCAGCAGCCGTGGTGGGGGTTGGGCGCTTCGCTGGCTGGTCCATTCCGGACTTTGCCATCTGGCGTTTCGTTTGTCGGTTCATGGCTTCGCCTCGCCAAAATGGCTGGTTCGAATGGACTTGCACGAGCAGGGCCGGAGGGACTTGAACCCCCAACCGTCGGTGTTGGAGACCGATGCTCAACCAATTGAGCTACGACCCTAGGGGCCGGACCTAGATATTCCAGGACCGAACTCGAAACGTTAGCATCCAGGCGTCGGAATCACCCGAACGTTCATCCCGCGAGTTTGAGCCCCCGCTTACGGTTGCGGGCAACAAACGCCGCGACCGTGGCGGCAGTCGCCACTGTCCCGCCGATCGCTCCGGCATAGGCAAGCCGTTTGCCAGAGAGCACGGCCCGCACCGCGGAACGCTCCAGTTCAGATTCGAGCCCAGCAAGCGTTTGGGCCAATGCCGACGGGTTGGGGGCGAGGTAGCGAGTCCGCAGCATCGTCATTGCTCGCAACAGCTTGCGGTAACGGGCAGCTTCGGCCTGACACTGCAGGCACGTTTCGACGTGTGCGAGTGCCTCGACATTGTGCTCGTCACCATCGATAAGCGAAGGGAGTAGTTCTTGAACTTGTTCACACAGCATGAGCAGATGCTCCTGATCGTTGCTCGCCGGGAAGATCGAGCACTTCCCGAAGTTTGTGTCGCGCTCGGTGCAAACGCACTTTCGCAGCAGTTTCAGTGATATCGAGTTCTTGCGCGATGGCTTCGTGGCCCAGGCCATAGACGTCGCGCAACACAACAACTTGGCGCAGTTTTGGTGGAAGCTCATCGACCGCGACCGATAACCGGTCGAGTAAATCGGCAGCCTCGGACATCGCCGCTGGTTGGTAGTCGTATCTGGATTCGGCGGGCTCGCCGATGTCGTCGATCGATTCGGTTCGTTGACGTTTGCGCTTCTTAGTAAATGTTGCCGCGGCATTTGCGGTGATCCGGTACATCCACGTCGAGAATTGCGCGTCGCCGCGAAACTTCCCAATGCCCTTCCAGGCTCGCAGATATGCCTCTTGTGCCACGTCGCGTGCGTCTTCCTCGTTGCCGGTCAGACGGTAGGCAAGCGTGTAGGTATCCGAGAAGGTCTGGCGTACCAGCTCCTCGAATGCTGGCCGATCACCGCGTTGCGCGGCTTCGACTAGCTCACGTTCGTCGACCATCACAGGTTCCATTCTGCCAGCTTTGGCGATGGCGCCGGTTCCGGATCGGAGCTCAACGACAAAGTGAGGCAGGTCATATGACCTGCCTCACTCCCACGAGGTTACAAAATGAATTAGCGGGTTTCTTTGTGGACCGTGTGCTTGTTGTCCCAACGGCAGAACTTCTTCATTTCGATGCGTTCGCGATCGTTGATGCGCGATTTCATCGTGATGTAGTTCCGGCGTTTGCATTGTTCGCACGCCAAGGTGATTTTGAGGCGCTTGTCGGTTGCTTTCGATGCCATAGTTCTGCTCGCTTGCTATTCGCGGGACCGGACCGCAAGCACCACCTCTGGGCGCGTCGCGACTCGGTTGAAAGATCGGTAGATAACTCTAGGCGCGCGCACGACCCGATCTCACAACCGGACCACGCCACTGAACAGCGCACCAACACGTGATTAGATTCGCGGCCATGACAATCCAAATTGTTGGTGCTGGGGTTGGCCGAACCGGCACCCATTCCCTCAAAGTCGCGTTGGAACAGGTGCTAGGGGGTACCTGTCATCACATGATGGAGGTTTTCCCGCGACCCGACCAGATCGCGGCCTTCACCGCTGCGATCGATGGGGAGCCCACCGACTGGCATGCCGTGCTCGCTGAGTTCAGCGCGATCGTCGACTTTCCGGGTTCGTTTTTTTGGCGTGAGCTCGCCGATACATACCCGGATGCTCCCGTGTTGTTGTCTACTCGGCCGGCCAAAGAGTGGTACCGGAGTGCCTCCAACACAATCTTTCTCGCCGGTGGCCAGGACGGACTCCCGCCCGAGATGCAAGGCTGGATGGACGCGATAACGAGGGGATTCGCAACTCGATTCAGCGATCAATTGACCAATGAGGCGGCCATGATCGATGCGTATGAACGGCACAATGCTGCGGTTCGAGCCGAGATCGCACCCGATCGACTCATCGATTGGACGCCAAACGACGGCTGGGCCCCCATTTGCAATCACCTCGGGCTCGCCATTCCCGAAGCGCCGTTTCCCCTCACGAACACGATGAACGAATTCCGGGGAAACCTCGGACTCGATCCAGTCTGATCTGCCCGCGAACTGCGCTGGCGCTATTAACAACACCCCGAAACGAAAAATGGTCGGCCCGTGCGGGCCGACCATTTCGATTTGTTGGTGAAAATCCTTGCGCTATTTCACGATCTTGGTGACGCGGCCGGAACCGACCGTACGACCACCCTCACGAATCGCGAACCGTAAACCCTCATCCATCGCGATCGGCTTACCCAAACTCACCGTCATCGGAGTGTTATCCCCCGGCATCACCATCTC
>JANYBW010000089.1 GCA_025360585.1 Actinomycetes bacterium
GTCCGGTGACCGTGCCATTGTTTTCATCCGCGTCAGCGAGTGCGCGTTGCGAATCCGACTCCTGCAATTTGCGTGTCGTTCAACGCCGCCTGAGTATGTTCCTGTATCCAGTCGTTTATATCATTCGGGTTGAAGCGGATCAGGTGGCCCCATTTCACAAACGGAATCCGGCGCTCAGCGACGAGCCGTCGGACGTGACGGACGGTCACGCCAAGTTGCTCGGCGACTGCCTCGATATCGAGCAGTGCGTTGACGATTAGTCGATCCGACTTTTCCTGCATGCATGTAGTGAGCCAATTTCGTGGCGAATCGGAACCAATTTCTAAAGTCTCCAGCTGCAAGTTTGCTCAGTAGCGTCATAGGTCTCTTGGGAGATCACCTCGGCAACAGTGGCGTTACGTTTTGGGCCGACCGTCGCGCACGCGGCATCGATGTCTTCGCGTCGAAGGCGACGTCGTGGCGGAGAAGCAACAGTGCGTTAAGGATTGAGCCCGAAGCTGGGGAGCGCTCGTCGCAAGCTTTCGGGTCGTCGATGCGTCACGGGTTGGCCGGCACGTGGCGGCGAGGCGTGGCACGCATAACGGCTTCGTCTGAACACGCAACGACGCGGCACTCGGCGCCCGAGAGTTCGAATATTCCAAGTTGTCCGAATCTCGAGCCGATTGTGCATGCTTGCGTGCGAGTCAGGCCTGTGGCCGCGATGCTTTGCTCAGTCCAGGCCCCGTCGGGGGAGGAGCCGCGCGCTCCCCACGTTTGTGTCGCTGAATGTTGAACGATGGTGGCCAAACTTGCCTGCGCCGCCAAATTGATTGCCGAGGTTCGAAGTTGACTCCGCGGGTTGAACGCTGTGATTACGTGCACGATGTCGTCGGGCAGTGCAGTTGGATTTTCTCCAACCAGTTCGTGCCAATCTGGATTCTCGATCTCGACGACGGTCTTGGAATATGCATCCCAAAGCATCTCAAGGTCGCTCGCAAGTTCCGAAGCGCGTTGCGCAAACCCTCGGGCTGCGCGAAAAAGGCCAATCCCCTGTAGAGGATCGGAGTGGGCATCCAAGAGGTTTCCTCCGTGCGCGAGTGTGTTGCGCAACTCCGCGAATTCTTTGCTGAACGTCTCGAATGACCGTTTGCTCGTGAAGCCCAGTGAGGCAACGAGCTGGGGCTGGGTGGCGATTAGATCGAATCTGTCGCACATCTGGATGCACTCCAGCAACGTGATTTCTGCATTGTGCGCCAGACGCAAGGCGTGAATGCGTTTGGCAGCCTCGATCCGTCCGTGCGTCAGCAGTTGTTCCCAATCCCCTCCGAGGTGGTGTTCGATGAGTTGATTCATCGACGCCTCGGCGACCGTTACGAATCCGAAGATGACCGTGCTGACTGCTGGCAGCTGGAGGTCGGCGCGGGTGATGAGCGACGTCACTTGGCTGTGATCCAAAACGAAGTACCAGGGGCGATCTTCTAGGCACAAGATCATTTCGGATAGTGGAAGTGACGAGCTAACCAGGTGTTGAGTGGCGATTGGAGATGCCGCGTCTGAAGCAACGCCGGGTCTCCCGCGCAACACCTCCGCTTCAACATAGCTAGCAATACGGCGCGCGGCTACCGGAGCAACATCGAATCGGTGGAGGTCCATGAGCGCTGCGATATCGGCCGCCTGCTCGTTGCCTGCGACTGACCAAAGTTGCGTCGTGGTGAGGTCTCGAACCGTGATCGAACTCTCCGCTACTCGCAGTAGCGACTCGAGTGCATTGTTGGGAGTTTCGAATGAAGCCATAGGTCACGTCAATTCGTTTTTCTGCTGGAGCCGCTGTGCGCGAGGGCGCGCTGGTTGATCCAGGTTGCAAGTTGTTCGATCTGTTCTGAGATAGCTATGGAAGAACCGTTCATGGCTATGGCACGGGTGTGGAGCACCTTGCCGGAATGGCGGACCGTCACGGATTTTTCGGGTGTCCCACCATCAGTGAGGCAATAGATTAAGACGCCTTCGGGCACTTCAAGCGCGGTCGTATACGCGAGTAGTTGGTAGTAGTCGGCGTTGCGCGCCCTCGCGTCGCTTGTGAGTTTGTACTTGATGTCGCCGACGAATGCGGTCGCTCCATTGCAACGGAATTCCAAATCTGGTCGCATCATCACTGATCGTTGATGCGCCAACGGCACGCTGGTTTGATCGGCGACTTCCACGCGGCCGCGCAAGGCCCGGCGTAGCCGTTCGGTGATGAACCGCTCGAAGAGGAGGTTCATATCGACCATGAACGATGAAGCAGAAGTCGATCCTTGCTGGTCGACCAGCGTGAGATTTGCCAACAACAGATGAGCGAGCCTCAACGCGGGCTGATAGTGCTGATTGAGACGAGTCACGACAACATGATCGATCTCGTCGACGCCGACCGGTGAATCGTGCACCTCTTCGAACGCTGCGAGTTGTCGCATAATCCGCTGTCGTTCTTCGGCATGTACCAGCGGCACACCTAGCGCTCGCCGCAATGCAGCCTTCAAATATCGGTTCTCGCGAATATTCGCAGTGAACTCCTCGTACCGACATGCAACCGGTAACGCGATGCCGGCACGATTGAACTGCGCCACGAAATCAATACGGCCACGTAACGCGAGTAACGACTCGCGTTCTTCGCGGTATCCGCGTAACAAACCCCGCGCCAGGGTTGTCTCTACTGTACGAGCAAAAAATGCGATGATCGACGGCAATAGCTGCGCGCCACTCGCATATTCGAACGCCTCGCGCCGCCAAGCCTGCTCAGGTAACCCAACCTCAAGCAGCAAAAAGAGGTTTTCCGGCTTGATCTTGGGACGAATCAGCAGTGTCACATCATCAATCACCGCAGTCCCAACGTACTGACGTGCCGTGAGTTCCCAGTTCCCGGCCCCCGGTGCTGGCCCGACGCTCACCAGCCCAGAGTCAGCCAACTTGCGGGCCTGTGCATCGTCTAACGCAAGGATGACGCTCTCGTATTCGCGCAGCGCAAGTTCAAGCATGATTTAGGACGCCGGAGCAAGATCTTCGAGATCGGACTCGATCACATCAGCATGCGGGTCGATTGGCGTTAATGGATTTCCGTCCTGATCGAGCTGCGCAGTGACGTGGTAGCGCGCCAGGACGTTCGCGAATTTGAACGATTCAATCTGTGCACTGTCGCCGAAGAACTGGTCTTCGATGAACGGCTCGATATTGTACTCCCAGATACGACGCAACAATTTTGTGTCAAGATCCGGCTTCATGAAATAGCTCGGACCAAGCTGCAAATGCGGGCCGTTGAGCGCCGTTGCCAGCTCCTGGTTCACCATCGAAACGAGTTCCCCCACCCAAGGAGCTTGATGCTGAGCTTTCAACCAACGATCCAAAAGGCCTTTCATCGGCCCATCGTTTGGAACCAGCGGCACAAAATCGAACCGTCGCCGCAGCGCAGCATCAATCAACGCAATCGATCGATCAGCTGTGTTCATCGTCGCTATGAACTGAATATTGGCAGGCAGCGAGAACCCCTTTTCTGGCCGATAGAGCGTGCTAATTTCTTCATCTCGGTATTCGAACAGAAACAGCAGCTCACCCAGCACACGCGGCAAATTCGCACGATTGATCTCATCAATGATCATCACGAAACGATCATCTGGATGAGCGGCAGCCTGCTGCGCGAGACGCGCCAACGGCCCAAGGACGAGTTCGTATCTCATCGTTCCATCTGCAGAAGTCACCGGCCGGTAACCCTCGAAGAAATCCTCATACGACGTCGACGGGTGAAACTGCACAAGGGTGCGACCCTCCGCGTCAGGCACAAGTGCAGAGGCCAACTTGCGCGCTAGATACGTCTTGCCCGTTCCCGGCGGGCCATACAACACGACCTGACCGCGTTCATCTAACAACGCAACAATGTCATCGATGAAACTGCGATCGATCAACAACTCTGAAGCGACCTGTTCCAGCCGTTCCTCCAACGTCAACCCATCGTCAACCTCGAAGGTCTCACCGCCGTCGCCCGCTCCCGATTCGAGACGCTGCGAATCTGCCAAACTTACTAACTGGTCAATCAGTGGCTGTGTCGTCACGCCGACATCGGTGATCGCAGCCTCAAGATCGAGTCCATCGAGCTCGTGGGGTTCAAACCACTTCGCGTAGGTGAACTCGCCCGGACGACCACCGTGGTGACCCACATCGATGCCGTGCGTCGAAGTACTAGCCGCGAACATCGCGTATCCATCCACGCTCCAGTCGCACGCAACATTCGCGGCCGTGGCTAACCAACCAGCCTCGATATGACCAGGCCGAATACCAATCGACACACCCTTGGGGTTCACCCAGATCCGCAAACCGAGACCTGAATGACTCGGGATAGTCCAGTCCACCCAAACGTCACGACGGGGCTGGCCCTGTTTCCACGTCACCATCGGAGGTTTCGGAACCACAGGACGATTCAAAACATTTGAAACGCTGTCTGCTAATCGCGAACCTACAAAACGCGAAATCGCCACCAGAGCCCCCGCGTTCGCGAAAAGTGCATCGAGGTCATCCTTGTTGCTCTCGGCAAACCTGCAACGATCAACTAATACCGAATTGAGAAACACAGGTTTCTTCTCGCTCCACCAATGCGCAACCCGCTCAAATCGAACTACATCAGCATCGAGCTCAAGCAACATCTCCCGAAAACGCAGATACCTTGCTGGCAACTCCGCTGGCAGCTGTTCCCCGGTCACGTACTCAGCGAAGGCCACCGCACTTGACCAGAACACAGGCCACACAGACCGTTCGTCCAACGCCCAGAAATACGACAACAGAAACAATGCATGTCCAGGTGCAGGATGCGCACCAACTTGCACCGTCTTGACATAGTCAACAACCTCCGAGATCTTCAACGCCGCGACCCCGGGATCAGACGACGGAACCAAAGCCCCCGCGAGCAGATCGGCAATTTGGCGGGTATCAGCGGCCTTGCCAAGTTGATTAACAAACATCTGCCCACTGAAACCATTGAACGCCAACGTCGTGGGCTTCACCGCCCACAGTTGCAAACCCGCCCGAAACGCTTCGAAATCACGGTCCTGTATCAGCCGGTCCCGCAACGCGAGCGCCTCAGGCGCACTCGGAGAGAACTTCGCCCACTGCGCCTCGACATGCGCCCAACCTTGCGGGTCGGCATCGAAACGCTCACAGTGCGCCCGATACCAACGACCACGAAAATCAAGTTCTTCAGTACTGGTCACGGGTCCTCCACGATGGCTTTGCAATCGAGCTTAGATGCGCTGTAAACAGTGCATTCAGGAGTGCGACAAATCGGCATCAAAGGAGTTGGGGCGCATGGTCAATCAGTTGGAACATTTGCGACGGTCGTGTAGTACTGAGGACCTTGTGCGGCTCAGGGCCCGCGTTGTTACGCATCTTCAGGTGTTGGAAGAACACCTGCTTGCCGACGAAAAGATTGATGTTGTCATCGGTCGTAAAGTTGCTGGTGTGCTCCTGGATTTGGTCGATCACGCGAGCCAGCTCGATGCCGACGGTCGGAGCCTCGTGCGCGCTGCGCTCGACTACTTCGTACTTTGTGGTGACGACGATGACGATCTCGAGAGCCCGGTTGGGCTACACGACGACGCCGAACTTCTGAACGAAGTATGTGAGCATCTCGGGCGTGTCGATCTGCGTATTCCTTTCGACTGACTAGCGCAGCAAGATTTCGAGCACGTTCTTCGCTGCTCCTCGTTGCAACAAATCGTGCACAGTTTGATTGCTATAGCTGCGTATGCAGAGGTAGCACGAGGTTTCCTCGCCGCACTCACAACTGGAAACAACTTTGTGCGCCGCCCGAATGACCTCCGGAAGATGGTCGAAGATCCGCTGAGCATGTCCGGCACCGCCGGGGACCGCGTCAAAAAGTACGAGCGATGGTTGCGCTCCTCCGAATGCATGCAGCGTCCCGTCGATGTCGTCGCGAAGAATAGACAGCGAAGTAGCGCCTTCGAGCAGCGCGTACAAGACGCTGTTTCCTTCTTCCCAGCTCAGGTTTGAACCGAGTTTGATTTCCACCACGTCGGTGAGGAATTCGTGTCCGAGTTGTCGGTGCACGATCATGCCGCCGCATTGCCTTCCAGCGAACCGGATGTCTTCGTGGCCCTTCGATACCTTCGATCGACCAGCGGCGGCGTATCCACAGCGTTCACACAGCCGGAACCCGCCGCTACCTTCGTTGATGACGGCGATACGGCCTTGTCGGTTGGTGCGCGCGGTCACATGGGCGTGCACGCCCAGGCCATCAATATGAGCAAAGTCTGCAACTTCAGATTTGTACGACCCGAAATACGACGTGGTTCCGGTGCTGCGTGTCGGTCTGCTTTCTCCTGGCTTCCCGCCATCTGCGCCGACAAATCCGAATACAGGGATGACCATTGTGCCCCTGCCGCTAAACGCCTGGCTTCCGCAGTCTTTGCATGCATCAATCACTCCGAGGTTTTGACTGTAAACACCACAGGTCTGGCACACCACCCAATGATGCGTGGGCCAGCCGTGGCCCGCTCGCACCCCCAGTCCGATGCATTTCCACAGTTCCTTGCCTGCGACCACTTCGCTTCCAGGTGCGTATTCACGAATAGCCAGTTTGAGATCGCGGCTCAGGTCGAGCGTAACGCCAACATCGTTCCCTGCTCTCGCGAGATCTAGCTGTACAACATCCACGGGGAATCCATACTTCGGCAATACGTTGCGACTCGCAAGAAAACTCAACAGCTGTCGGCTTGCCAGCGTCTTACGGGTCCACGCGTACTTTTGCGCCAGGCGGTAATTCTTCGCGGCGCCCGCTTCGTCTTCGAAATCTTGGAGTGTTTCGAGATCCTCTCGCACCTCACCACCTGCACGTTGGAGCCAACCGTGCGTGGGGTCGTCGTCGCTTTCTTCAGCAAGCGCTTCAACCCAGCCCCATCCGGCCAGATCGAGCTCAGCGTGGGTGCTCGCAGGCGCCACTCGGGCGAGCGCGTCGCCGAGGCCGGACGGACGGGACCGCAGCCAGCCCAAGAATTCAGCATCGGCAGTCGTTGCGTCGTCGTCCGACGTCGCGAAGTAGTCGGCGACGGTACGGTGCGGAATTCCACCGCTGTCGACGTGCAGGCGCTCGTGCGCAGCAAACGCAACTGAGTGCGCATGCCGTCGCACAATCAAAGCGTTGTCTAAAAGAATGCGAGGTGGCGCGATTTCACCGTCAACCATCGCAATGGGATTGGCGAAGTAGTGCAGGTCGTGATTGCGGCGCTGCGCGAAGGTGACTACTAACGCTGCTGAATCGGTGCGGCGTCCTGCCCGGCCAGCTCGCTGCACGTAGTTGGCGGCGCTCGGCGGAACGTTGCGTAGCAGCACGGTTTGCACTTCGCCGACGTCGACTCCGAGCTCGAAGGTCGTCGAACAACTCAACACGTTGATTTTGCCTTCAACGAATTCCTGTTGTATTTCACCTGCCCGTGTGGAATCCCACTGCGCAGTGTGTTCTTGCACCGCAATACCGATTGGTTGTAACTCTTGATACAACGATGCGTAATGATTTGCGCGTAGTTCGTCAAGATCAGAGATTTGGCTGACGGCCCCGTCGCAGCGCCACGCTGGACAGATGTCGGAGACGCTCCGCCATGTGAGCCGGTGACATTTCGCGCACCGGTACGGTCGATGGTCTTCGGCCAACAGCCGAAATTCGCACGACCGCCAGTTGACTTTCCAACGAGGGCCTTGCTTATTCGTAGTAGCGACAAGGGTGTCGGTCCAGATGCCATTCCGATCGGTGAGATACACCCATAGTTGCTGCAAAACCTCCAGCGGATCGGCATCTATTGCTTTTCGCGCAAAAATCTTTTGCAAGATTTCGAGCCGCCGGTTTCGACCTGCCCCAGGCATCCAGGTGATGACCCCGTAACCCGAGCCCTGTTCTCGTAAGCCGAGATCCACGGCGCGCGGTGCGAAACGAGGGTCTTTGATCAGAACCTGATCGGGTGTCGAAACGGCGCCCGTCGACCGTACTGTCTCGAACAGCAGTTGCAGGAGATCCGTCACCTCCTGGGCTTCGAAGCCAAGGTCTAACAACGGTCGAGGCGGAACGTATTTGTGCGGGAACGCGATCGAGATCTCCGCGGTGCCCGTTCCTTCAATCGACTGTCGACGGTCGAGCGCCAGCATCTCCATCGCCACCCAATAGCCAGCTTCGCGCTTCAACGCAACGTCGCCAAGCTCATCGGTGAGGCGATGTTCCACCATTGGCCCGCGCAGATTCTCGATGATGTCATTGGCGCGGGGCACATTGGTACCGCTGAGTTGCTCGATCGTGAACGCGATGAGGCGTCGTTGCACGGCGCGGCGATAGGTGCGTTCGAGATACGGAGCGAAGTATGCCGCGTCTTGTCGAGAATCGGCGAAGACCAACAGCTTGCGGCCCTCACCGACGCGTTCATTCTGGGTCTCGTCGCTCGAAGCTGGGATCGCCTGGTATAGCTCGGTGGCGAGAACCGACACGGGCGCGTCGGTACCAGTTGTGAGCGAAAGCACAACATCCCCGTTTGATCGGCCTGCGCACGCAATGCAGTTGTGCAAAACGCCGTCGGCACCGGCTCGCGCGACGGTAACCGAAATCAACGCGGGTGATCCGCCGCAGGTGCAGCTGCTGCTTTCACCGACCGTGCCGCAAGCCGGACATAGGTAACGGTGATCTCTCAAAATGTCGTCGAAGCCCGCGGCCGCCTCATCTTCGTCATCTTCCACTGCCTCTCCAAGCAGCAGATAGGCGCGCCCGTCGCGAAATGCTGGTGCCATCTGGAAAAGGCCACCGCCAGCAGGTAGGTCACCCATGAGGTACTCAGAGCGGCAGTGGCGACAGATCCCAAACTCAAACATCTTGGCTTGTTTCCCAAGCCTTCGACACGAAGGGCATTGCTCGTGACGTGCGAGCAAAAACCGCGCCTCGCCGTCGCGATGCTCAGGGTGAAAGCAGGCGTAGCCACCTTCAAGCGCCCGAAGGAAGTAGTGGTATCGAGCGGGAATCAGCGGAGCATCGTTTGCATGCGCCCGCGCTGCCACACACAGGTCCACCAACGCAACAACGTCTTCTGCGGAGCCGGGCCCATCGAAGATTTCCGCGGCTTCGCTGAGCTCTACCGAATGCTGTTGCAATCGTTCTTGCAGCGCGATGACGTTGCCATCACCGCATAGGAGGTCGTGGAGAAACTTCGACGGTTCAGTTGTTTCGTCATGTTCTGGTGCCGGAACGCCCTGTTCACGTACCAGTGCCGCGAGAGTGGCGACATCGGCGTCTGAACGAAAGCTCTTCCGCAATGTCTGATAGAGAGCTCGCGGCAGGGTTGCGGTGTGGTCGGCTCGCACCATTGGGAGGCGCGTCGCGGTCACAATGTCTTGGCGCAACGGGTCATCATCGGCCCACTCGAACGGTTCAGTGAACAGATCGTTCGCGAATTTGATGAGATCCGGGAAGTCTTGACGACCACGCCCGAGCGTTGCGCTGGTTGCAAAGCACTGCAAACGGCCAGTTTCGCTCTTCACGACGCGCTCGCGAACCCTGCGCAGCAGCATGGCCACTTCGGTGCCTTGGGCTCCGTTGTAAGTGTGTGCTTCGTCGAGCACGATGGTGCGCCAATGTTCACCGAATGGTCCGTCGAAGAACGCCGAATCTGCAGGACGTAGCAGCAGATATTCGAGCATCGCGTAGTTGGTGAGGAGGATGTGGGGTGGGGCAGCCTTCATCTGATCGCGAGACAGAAGCTCGTTGGCAAGGCGCGGTTCATTCGGGTAGCGCTGAACAAAATCGCTGATCGCTTTGCTTTCGGTGTCTTTGGTATCGCCGATATAGCGACCGAAGGTGATTTCAGGGAAGTCTTGCAGTAACACACGCAGACGTTTGACTTGATCATTCGCCAGCGCGTTCATGGGGTAGAGCAAGAGGGCTCGCACACCAGGCTGGCTCAATGTCCCGGCTGTACCCTCGCCCAACAAACCGTGCAAAATAGGAAGCGTAAATGTCTCGGTCTTTCCACTGCCGGTGCCTGTAGACACGATCAAGTTTCGGCGACTTACCGCTTTTCGAAGCGCGTCCTCTTGATGACGGTGAAGCTTGCGGTGCACCGGAAACGCCTTTGGCTTCAGACGAAGAAAGTCGTCGTGTAATACGCCGTCGGCGACTAGATCTGCGACCGAACATCCGGGCTCGAACGGCGCCGAAGCTTGAAGGAACGGTCCGCGGGTGAGGCGTACCTCACTGTTCGCGAGCGCTGCGTTGAATTCTCGTTCGAGATCGCTGCGGCGGGGAGCGAACGTGGAGCGAAGATACCGTCGGTAGGAGTTGCCGATGCGTCGCGTTGTTTCGAGTGGATCAAGTGTTTCCATGCGTGTCGCGTCCCTTTGATGTCGTCATTGTTCGGATCCGAAACGCGCTAGCGCCAACGCGAGCATGATGTCTCTCGTCACGATGAGTGGAGCGTGGTCGATGAACCGAGACAGGTAGCGCTCGGCATCAGGTCGTAAATTCGTATCCGCAGCGATGTGGCATGCCGCGGAGAAAATGGCAGCTGGTAACCCGGCCCACGCGACGGTTCCCTTAGGTGCGAGCGCGGAATGTTGAAAGCCATTGAAACGAGGTATCGCCGGGGGTGTTGCTTTGAGCAGAGGTTGAGACTCTCGCCAGGCGTTCTCGGCATTTATTAGCCCGCGTTTGTCGGCGCGGAGCCACTGAAAATTCGCGCGTACGTGTGAGTCAATATGGAACCAAGCGCTGGGAAGATCGACGCGGAGCTGAGTGAGCACGATGATCTGTTCGAGTACTTCTGCATTGAGCATTGCGAACTGCTGATCCACGGGTTGGCCGGGGTCGATCGATTCGACGCCTGTGCGGGGATCCCAGCCGCATGCGACTTCGATACGATCGTGTGCATCGCCGGTGGCATGTCCATCGAACTCCATCGCCGCGGCCACAATCGGAGCTGCTGTCCAGAGCGCTGCCCACGAGTGTTCGGCGATCGCTTCGGATCGTCCCTGAAAGTCGATGCGGTGCGTGAGCCCGAGATGAATGCGCAACAATTCGGCGCTTGTCCATGCCGAGGCGACTGCGGCTTCGATCAGCGTTTCAACGAGCGCGGGAGCATGCGCGACGAGCAGCGACTGAACCGCGCTCAACTGCCGGGGTTGCGCCTTGCGATCGTCATACAGGCTACGAAGCACGACGAGCGCAGCCCCGGCGATTGCGCTGAGCTCGTCCTCGTCGAGGTGACGCATGATGATGCCCGTAGTGGCAGCGATTTCGAGCACGTTGAATGGATCCGCGATCGGCAATCGATCTTGGTAAGCGATGAGGTCGGCGTCGTCACCGATTGTGATCGGTGCGGTTGCCGGTCCGTGCCCGTGGCGTTCGCTGAGTGCTGTCCAACCGTCGTCGATTGCCAACTCCGCGACGTATCGCCCCGGCGGTAGATCGTCGTAGCGGGTGACCGACGCGTGTCCGACCTGGTCGTCGGGAATCGATTCCGTGATCGGTGGTTGCCATGGGCGAGTGAGCGACCACAGTCGCAGCACTCGATGCTTGAGCGGGCGTGGTTCGTCCCATTCGATATCGACGGCGGTGAAATCTCCCGCAACGCGAGTGTGTGCGACCAGATCGCGAATATCGAGTGTCGCCCGAAGCCGCAGCACTTCGACGGCGCGCCCGCCGATCACGAGGAAGAGTTTGAGATTTGGTTCCGCATTCAAGCGGAGCGTGTCGCCAAATTCCGCGAACGAAAACACCCATCGCCCGGTAGCGGCGATCGAGCGAGGTGCTGTGGTGTGGAGCACCGATGCGCCGTTGCGGAGTTCGATTGTCACGTTGTCAGTCGCGACTCCGGTGTAGACCGCGAGCGCCTGAACCTCTGCGGCGGTGAGTTCATCAACGGTATGGCCGTGAACTGCCGTAGAAAGCGTTGTTGCCGAGGCTCCAACGGTGCCCCAAAGAAGTTTGGGGACGCTCGCGATGAGCTCGAGCGCTGATTCGTTGTCGTGCCAAGTAACGCTCACTTGATTGTGGTTTTCGTCGACGGGCGTCGTGATTTCTTGGCCCATGTCATCGAAACTGCCATGCGAAGTTGACCATTTCACAACGGTCGCCGAATCGGGCCAAATAAGGCGCGACGGCCGCTGCAGTGCCAGCCCAGGCACCACTGCGAATTCGCTACGGATGGTGTCGCCGAGCGGCCCTCGAACAGTGAGGTGTATGCGCCCTGATGCCGAAGGAGCAAGTGCTGCGATATTGATCTCTCTGTCGTTGACGATGTCGACTGCGGGCACGTTGACGGCATCGTCGCTGTTGACCGCCAAGCGGATGCTCCACAGCGCTGCGTTCATGCCATCGGGCAATACAACTGTGGGGAGCCCGTCGTACACGCTGAGCCCATCGCTTGTCGCGAGACCCGGAATTGGTGCATCTCGGAGATACGGTCTGCTCGCAGCGGAACGCACACTGATTCTGTGTTCGTTGTCGCCGTGGCTCGCGCGCAGGGTCGAAACTCCGGCCAAGTCGAGATGTTGCAGACGCCAGCTGCTCCACGCACCGATGGGCATTGGGAGTTCCTCAATAGGGTGGAGCTCTCGTGCCTCGCCGTCTGTGGAGATGCCAGTGACAGTGACGTCGCGATACGTCATGAGCCATGCGTCGTCGACGCGCAAACCGGCGGCCGTGTCGATCAGCATGCCGTTGGACGGGTCGAACGCAATTGTGGAACCCGTTGCGGAAGCATCAAAGTTCCATTCGCGGCGCTCGGCTCCGGTTTCGATTTCAACCCGCCATCGATCAGCGGGCTCGAGTGCGACCG
>JANYBW010000095.1 GCA_025360585.1 Actinomycetes bacterium
CTTAGAAGCTGAAGCCGCGCGCGTTGTTATCGAGCAACACGCCGTTGGGCGGACTATTCGCAAGGTGGAAGCACCCGATGAATGGTTTCTCAAACGCGGGTTTACGCCGGCGTTGGCGCGCGCTGCATTCAAAGGTGAGACGCTGTCTGCGGCTCGGAGAATCGGCAAGCAGTTGCTGGTCGATACGGATCAGCATGTGCTCGGCTTGCACCTTGGCATGAGTGGTCGCGTTATCGTTGATGAGGTCGCGGCGGGTGATCCGTTGCTGTACGCGAGCAATCGTGACGCGCCGGAGTGGCGGCGTTTTGGTTTGCGGTTCACCGACGGCGGATCGTTGTGGCTGCGTGATCCGCGCCGTCTCGGTGGGGTGGAACTTGATCCGGATGAATTGCGTTGGGGCCCCGATGTCTTTACGCTGACCCGCAAACAGCTCGATGCTGCGCTCGGAATTTCGAAAGCGCCGTTGAAAGCCGTGCTGATGGATCAAGCCCGCATCGCCGGGCTTGGAAATCTGCTGACCGACGAAGCTTTATGGCGCGCCAAGCTTGATCCGGCTCGGCTCACGCACACGTTGGGCGATGCTGATCGGGGAGAATTGCACAAGGCGATTCGTGCAACGATCCGCATTTGTTCCAAACGGGGCGGCTCCCACACCGGTGACTTACATTCGAGTCGCGAGCGGGGTGGGCGTTGTCCGGCCGATGGCACTGAGCTCGAGCGGCGAACGGTTGGTGGCCGCACCACCTTCAGCTGCCCGCTCCACCAGCGCTAACTCGCGTTGATCGTCGCGATCAGCAGGGCGCTGGTCCCTGTGCGACGCCTTGTGGGGCTCGCTGGTGTGACCAGCGCGGTCATGGTCCCTGTGTAACGCCTTGTGGGGCTCGCTGGTGTGACCAGCGCGGTCATGGTCCCTGTGCGACGCTGTGTGGGGCTCGCTGGTGTGACCAGATAAACGGGTCGATGCGCCCCGCGGCCGGAATGGTTTGGACGGCAGGCCCACCATCGTCTATACTTTCAACACCATGTTCTTGCAGACCCGCCTCATTCTCGTAGTAGTAGTTACGTAGCGTACGGGCCGTCTCGCGTCCGTGCGCTGCCAACCCCTCCAAACGGAGGGGTTTTTGTTTGCCCAAATCATCACCTCGCAAATCACGAAATGTTCACCCAAAATGGGAGCATCACACATGAAATCAACGGGAAAAATTACCGGAGCACAAGCACTGATCCGCAGTTTGGAGATGGAGGGTGTCGAGGTCATGTTCGGCCTCCCAGGTGGCGCGATCCTGCCGGTCTACGACCCGCTGATCGATAGCTCGATCCGCCACATCCTTGTGCGCCACGAGCAGGGCGCTGGGCACATGGCAAGTGGCTACGCCCACGCAACCGGCCGTCCCGGCGTCGCGATGGTCACCAGTGGTCCCGCGGCCACGAACATCGTTACGCCGTTGGCCGATGCTTACCTCGACTCCGTGCCGATGGTCGTGATCACCGGGCAGGTTGCCTACGCGTCGATCGGCACCGATGCGTTTCAGGAGTGCGACACCGTCGGCATCACGATGCCGGTGACGAAACACAACTGGCTCGTTACTGATGCGTCAGATATCCCGACGATCATTCGCGAGGCGTTTCATGTTGCCACGACAGGCCGGCCCGGCCCAGTACTTGTCGATTTCCCCAAGGACGTTGCCAACCAGATGATGGATTGGTACTGGCCCGATGGCGTCGATATGCCGGGCTATAAGCCAACGACCAAAGGCCATCCGAAACAGGTCAAAGACGCAGCAAAACTGGTGGTTTCGGCGAAACGTCCGGTGATCTACGCGGGTGGCGGAATCCTCAAGGCGCGCGCGGCGGAAGCCTTGAAAGCGTTCGCCGAACTCACGGGCATTCCAGTGGTCACGACCTTGATGGCCCGCGGGGCGTTTCCGGACAAACACGAACTGTGTCTTGGGATGCCGGGTATGCACGGCAACTACACCGCGATCACTGCGTTACAACAGAGTGATCTCCTCATCACTTTGGGCGCGCGCTTCGACGACCGTGTGACGGGCAAGGTCGGAGCGTTCGCGCCCGACGCGAAGATCATTCACGTTGATATCGACCCGGCCGAGCAAGGCAAAGTGCGTCGGCCCGACGTGCCGATCGTTGGTGATTGCAAGCAGGTGATCGAAGAACTCATCAAAGCAACGAAGGCCGAAATCGCCAAACATCCGCAAGCCGATATCAGCGAATGGCTAGCGACGGTTCGGCAATGGCAGGTCGACTTCCCGCTGTATTACGAACAAGAGGAAGGCGGCACGCTGAAGCCGCAGTTTGTGATCGAAAAACTCCGTGAGAACACTCCCGAGGACTGCATTCTTGCTTCCGGCGTTGGCCAACATCAGATGTGGGCAAGCCAACACTGGAGCTTCAACCTTCCTTATACGTGGATCAACTCTGGTGGTCTCGGCACGATGGGGTATGCCGTTCCTGCCGCGATCGGTGCGAAGGTTGGCCGGCCGGATCGCATGGTGTGGGCCGTCGATGGTGACGGTTGTTTCCAGATGACGGCGCAAGAGCTCGTGACGGCAGCAGCAGAGAAGATCCCGGTGAAAATCGCGATCCTCAACAATGCGTATCTCGGCATGGTTCGGCAGTGGCAGGAACTGTTTTACGAAGAGCGGTACAGCGAGGTCTATTTATCCCCCGATCTGCCCGATTATGTGAAGTGGGCCGAGGCGATGGGCTGTGTTGGTCTGCGTTGCGACAACGCCGACGATGTGGTTGCCACCATCGAAAAAGCCAACGCCATCACGGATCGACCGGTCGTGATCGATTTCCGTACTGACTATCGCGAGAAGGTCTATCCGATGGTTGCTGCTGGAACGTCCAACGACGACGTCATCTTGCATCCCGCACTCAACGGCAAGAAGGAAGCGTCCCGTAAGGGCGGCGCCGCGGAGCAAGCCGAGTCGACCGACCAATCAAACAAGGAGCGATAAACAATGAGTTTTAATGCTCGTCACCACATTTTGTCGGTGCTCGTTGAAAATAAGGCTGGCGTGCTGACTCGCGTGGCCGCGCTGTTTTCGCGGCGTGCGTTCAATATCGTTTCGTTGGCAGTCAGCCCGACTGAAGACGAACGCTTTTCGCGCATGACCATCGTTGTGGATGCTGATGCTTCACCGCTTGAACAGATCGTGAAGCAGCTCAACAAGCTGATTCCGGTGATCAAGATCAGCGAGATCGCGCACGATGAAGGTGTCGAGCGCGAGATGATGTTGTTGACGGTGAAAGCGCCAGTGGAGTCGCGTTCACAAGTCACTGATCTGTCTTCGATCTTCGACGCGAAGATCGTCGATGTTGGCTTCGAAGCACTCACCATGATGGTTGTCGGCGCCCCCGACAAACTGGATGCCTTCAGTGATCTGATCCGGCCATTTGGAATTGTCGAAATGCAACGAACCGGCCGCATCGCGATGCCCAAACTCGCACGCCAGCCAACCAAACTCCGCGCCGTAAAAACCGCCCGAGGCTGACTATCCCGAGGGAGGCTCCTAGCCTTGCCTCGTTCATTTTTCTTCAAGGAGACCATTCGATGGCCGCAACTGTGTATTACGACAAAGACGCCAACTCGGCGTTACTTACGGGCAAGAAGGTGGCGATTCTTGGCTACGGCTCCCAGGGTCACGCGCATGCCTTGAACTTGAAGGAGTCCGGCGTCGATGTCATCGTCGGCCTTCGTGCAGGCTCAAGCTCGAAGGCCAAGGCCGAAGCGGCGGGCCTTACGGTGTTGGAGACGGGCGCCGCGGTTGCCGCCGCCGACATCATCATGGTGTTGCTCCCCGACACCGAACAGCGGCATGTGTTCACCGCGGATATCGCACCGAATCTCAAAGCCGGCGCGTCGCTCGCATTCGCGCACGGCCTGAACATTCACTTCGATCTGATCAAACCAGCGGCTGAAGTCGATGTATGGATGATCGCGCCTAAAGGCCCAGGTCACCTCGTACGCCGTACGTATGAAGAAGGCGGCGGCGTGCCGTGCCTTGTCGCCGTTGCGCAAGATGCGACGGGCAGGGCGAAAGAAATCGCGCTCGCGTACGCACAAGCAATTGGTGGCGGCCGCGCAGGGATTCTGAACACGACCTTCCAAGAAGAAACCGAAACGGATCTCTTCGGTGAGCAAGTTGTGCTCTGCGGTGGTTTAGTCGAGTTGATCAAAAACGGCTTTGAAACATTGGTCGAAGCTGGCTATCAGCCGGAATCGGCCTACTTCGAAACTCTGCACGAAGTGAAGCTGATTGTTGATCTCATCTACGAAGGTGGCATCGGCGCGATGCACTACAGCATCAGCGATACCGCTGAATACGGCGATTACACCCGTGGCCCGCGCATCGTGAACAGTGACACCAAAGCGGAGATGAAAAAGATCCTCGCCGAAATCCAAACCGGCGAGTTCGCACGCGAATGGATTGCCGAAAACGATAACGGACGTCCGAACTTCAACCAGTACCGCAAAGACACCGACGCGCACCCGATCGAAAAGGTCGGCGCGGAGTTGCGTGCGATGATGCCGTGGATCTCCGCGGGCAAGACCCGCCCACAAGATGCTTCCGGCGGTTGATCGCACGCCATAACCGCAGTAGTTTTGTGAATCGCCCGGCGCCGCGTGCGTCGGGCGATTTGTTTTGTGACCGCCGTTGAATGGATACCTCGTGGAAATCGGAACTGTTGCGCAACTCTGGCAATATCCCGTCAAATCAATGCAAGGCACGTCGGTGGAGACTCTCGCTCTCGATGCCGGTGGCGTGATCGACGATCGACGATGGGCGCTCATCGACGGCAACGGCAAACTCTGTTCCGCGAAGCGTTACAGCAAAGTTCTCTTCGCTTCGGGGCAATCTGATGGAACGGTCATCTTGCCCGACGGTACGATGACTCGAGATAACGCGGTTCTGAGCGAATGGCTTGGGATACCGGTTTCGTTGGTCGAGCGGAGCGCCGACACGATGGCCAGCCTTGAGATGACCTTCGATCCGCCCAATGATGACAGTGAGTATTACGAAATTCCGGCGCCTGCAGGCACGTTTCTTGACCTTGCCGCACTCCACGTGCTTTCCCTGCAAACGCTCGCCGGCTGCAGCGCGGTGTATCCCGAATTTGCTTGGGATGTGCGCCGCTATCGGCCCAACATTGTGCTGGACGTGGATGTGCAGCCGTTTGGTGAAGACGCTTGGTCCGGTGCGAACATCACGATCGGTGAGGCGATAATTCGCGTCGATCAGCCAACGGTTCGTTGCGCTATGCCGTTGCGCGCACAACCCGACGGAATTGAGCGCCAACCGGGTTTGTATAGCGCGCTCGACGAACTGCACAACAACCACCTTGGTATCTACTGTTCGGTCGTCACGCCCGGCACGGTCAACGTCGGCGACTCAATTTCGGTGATGTAACGCTCGTTGGTTCGAGCCAAGCCATTGTGATGTCGAGCCACGTCGCAATGGCTTCGGCGTCGGGGCGGATCAAGGTGAGAACTCTCGCGGCGGCTTGTTAGCCTGGGTCTGAGATCCCGGTTCGCATCGATGCCCGCAGCTTGCCCAGGCGCGATTCCCATGAGAGGGCGCGCCAAAAGGCGACGGATTCTGGCTGATCTCGACGAAGCGCGGCGCCGCCCGTGGCCCGAGCGGCCCCGGAGCGCAGCGACGAGAGCGCGAAACTGGATTCTTGCATCGGATTACCT
>JANYBW010000096.1 GCA_025360585.1 Actinomycetes bacterium
GCTGGAATCGGCGTTCATGACCGGCGAATTACCAAGTGAACTTCTGACTCAGTGCACTAGTGTGCTGCACCGCCAGTGATCGTAACTGATCGAGCCTTCAGACGAATGCAGGGCGAACTCGCCATTGCGCACCATCGGGCGAGAACCACACGAGTTCTTCGCGCGAACGTTGGCACTTCACAAGCTCTTTAAGATCGATGGGCAGATCCACTAAACGATAAATATCACGTTCTGCATAATCATCGCCGGTGATCTCTACATCGAAACCCGCTTGCATCACAAACGCCATTACGCAACATTGTGCACTCCCGCGACGCGAAAGTGGTGGATTTCGAAGGGTTTTCTCAAAGCCACTTGTGGCGTGCGCTGCACTTGCGCGCAACCCTATTTCGCGAGGAGTTCTCCCAAACGCAAGAGCTGCGCGGTAGCGCTCCCCAAGGTAAACTCGGCCTGTTTGATCCACAAGAAGTAACGATGGATCGGGTAATCAAGATCGATCGAGATACCACCATGGATGTGCAAGCAAGCATGACCGATCTGGTTGCCACCTTCGCAGGCCCACCACTTCGCGGTCGCAACTTCATCCGGCACGGATTTGCCTTCGTCAAGGTGCGATGCGGCTTGGAGCATCGTAAGTTCGATCGCATGATTGTTGATGAACGCGTCGGCCATGCGTTGCGAGACGGCTTGGAACGTACCGATCTGGCGATCAAATTGTTTTCGGTCGATCGTGTACTGCGCGGTGATTTTGATTGCTTGATCGCAGACTCCGCCGACAACCGCGCACATCGCGAGCATGGTGCGTTCGAGTGTCCATTCAAGGATGTGGCGACCGGTCTCGGCGGTACCGAGTTGGCCGTCTTTGCCCGCGGCAACATTATCGAACGTCGCCTCAAAGAGATGCTCGTAGTTCTGACCGGTTTGGCGAGCCAAGGTGAGGCCCTGCGCGTTTGTGGCGACGTTGAGCATCACGATGTCGTGAGTACCGGCAACCCGAGCCGGCACCAAAATCGCACCCGCAACGTCGGCGAACGGCACGCACGTCTTTACACCAGTGATTCGCCAACCGTCGCCGTCGGGCGTAGCTGTCGTGTAGGGATGCAACGCGTCGGTGCCGTGCTCCTGTAAGGCCGCGGTACCGATGAACTCGCCACGGGCAAGGGGTTCGAGATGCGCGAGTTGTTCGGGGGTCCCGAATGCTGCGCATGGCATCGCCGCGGACACAAGACACGAGACCATCGGCAACGGGGCAACAAAACGGCCAACTTCGCGCAAAACCATGCAGAGATCAGTGAAGTCGAGACCAAGGCCACCTTGGGCCTCCGGCAAGCACACGCCGAGCAGGTTCGCTTTGGCAAGTTCAATCCAAGTATCGCGATCGAAGCCCTCTTCGGACCGTTCAACTGCTTTGAGGTGCTCGAGCGTCATGCGATCGCTCAGGATTTGGCGTGCGAGCCCGCTGAGTTCTTGTTGCGTTTCTGAAATTGAAAAGTCCATGTCAGTTCCTTAGCGCGAGATCGACGGCATGCCGAGGCCAAAAAGGGAGATGAGGTCGCGTTGCATTTCGTTGACTCCTCCACCGAACGTGAGGATGTGCATCGAACGGACAACGGCCTCGATACGCCCGCGAATCACCGCTCCCGCGGAGCCCCGTCGTAGCACTGCGGCGCTGCCCAATATCTCCAGCAACAACCGAGCCATTTCGAGATAGAACTCGGTACCGAACACCTTGATCGTCGACGCTGCGGCCGGTTGCAACGGAGCGCCTTGGGTGGCGTCGTACGCAACTTTCCAGTTCGCGAGCTTCAAAAACTCCATCTTTGCGTGCACTTTTGCAAGATTGATCTGCACCCATTGCTGGTCGATGACTTTGGAACCGTCGGCCATCTCAGTCTCTTTGGCCCAAGCGGTGACGTCGCCAAGATGCCGCTCCACGATGCCTGAGCTGCACAGCGTGACGCGTTCGTGGTTGAGCTGGTTCGTGATCAACGACCAGCCACCGTTTTCTTCACCCACCAAATATTTCGCAGGAACGCGTACATCTTCGTAGTAGGTGATGTTCGTGTTCATCTGGCCGAAGTTCTCGATTGGCTTCCATGAAAAGCCAGGCGTATCGGTCGGCACGATGATCATCGAGATGCCTTTGTGCTTCTTGACCTCTTGGTTCGTACGCACCGCGAGCCAGATGTAATCCGCACCAGTTGCGAGCGAGGTAAAGACCTTCTGGCCGTTGATGACATATTCATCGCCATCACGCACGGCGGTGGTTTTGAGCGACGCGAGGTCGGTGCCGGCTTCGGATTCGGTATAGCCGATCGCGAAATGAATTTCTCCCGCGAGGATCTTGGGAATGAATTCCTTTTTCATTTCTTCGCTGCCGTAACGCATAATCGTTGGGGCAACCGAGTTGATCGTCAACATCGGGACTGGGGCGCCCGAACGCATCGACTCATCGAAGAACACGAACTGCTCCAGCGGCGTGAGGTTCTTGCCGCCGTATTCGGTGGGCCAACCGAGGCCACACCAACCGTCGGCGGCCATCTGCTTCCAGATATCCTTGGATCCCTGGCCGACACCTTCGCCCTTGCGAAGCTCTTCTTCAACCTCGGGCGTGAGGATTTTGTCGTAGTAGCTGCGCAATTCATCACGCAGTGCCTCATGTTCCTTGCTGTAACCGACGTACACGGCAACTCCTTTTGCTTTTCAAAGCGAGAACAGGTTCTAGTTTCGCCGATCGGGCCGCACTTAGCGAATCCGTAGCGCGCCGAACCGAATTTCGGACGCGACGAGTACCCCCGACCAGGGATTTCGTTCAAGTCGCACACGTTTCACGCCGTTGAATCTCGGAGGGGTCACCGGACGGACCCTCAAAGATGTCGTCACGGCCCAATCCTTCGTGCCGATGTAAAGCCTTCGTTGTCAGGAAAACTTGCCGATGCACCCAGTGTGGCGTTTCAAAGCTCAGCAATCATGAAACGCCCATTCGTGCGTCATACTGCCGCGTTCGTGACCGCAACGACAATGGTCACCGCCGGAATCGCGTTGAATCTCAGCATTTTGAGCAACGCACATTGGGGCCCCGGTGGCCTATCTCTAGGCGCGTCCGGCGAGCGAGCAGCCGCAGCAGCGACCCCAACAAAGACCACACCCAAAGATTCATCGACGATGCCAACTTCGACCCGTCGATCGAAATCAAGACCCGAACAAGCAACGACCACCCTCGGCAGCGCCAAGCCTCGGCCGTTCTCCACGCGTATTACACCGCCGGCAACCGAACCCACCGCAGCTCAACCACCGATCCACATCGAACCAAAGACAACCACAAAACCAAAAACTCCGACTACCCAACCGAGCGAAACCACCACCGAGACGTTCGAAACCACCACCACGAATGGCTCGACCTATTCAAAACACATCGTCAAGATCAATCCGTTGCTTGCGATCATCGTGACCGCAATTTCAGCCGATCGAGTGACCGTCACTCTCGCGCCGACAACTCACGGCTGGACGGCACCCGCGCTCCCGAAATCCGGCCACGACATCAGCATCGTATTGAGCAACGGGCGAGATCGCATCGAGTTCCGTGCCTGGTTCGATAACGGCAAACTCCACACCGCGTTCCACCGGATCCTGCAAGACTCATAAGACAAATTCGGGCGATCGACTAAGGCTTTGGGAGGCCATAGTGCAAACCACCGTTAACGATCGCCGGACCCAATCCGGATTCACACTCGTCGAGCTTCTCGTTGTGATCTCAGTACTTGGGATCCTCGCCGGAGTCGTCGTCTTCGCAGTGGGCGGGATCAACGACCGCGGCCAGGCCTCCGCATGCGCCGAAGATGCACGAACACTCAAGACCGCAATCGAAACCTTCCAAGCCCAAAACAACACCATTCCTACAGACCAAAACGCACTCGTCAACGCGGGCTTACTCACAAAACCATCTACCCTCAGCGCCTTCACCGTCACCGCGGGCAAATACACCGTAACCGGCACCGCCAAATGCGCAACGTCCGGCGCCACGGGCCAACCCGGCACCTACAGCGCGACGGTGCTCGCGAACAACCCAATTGCGTTCTATCGCTTTGGCGAAACCTCTGGCAGCGTCGCTGCGGATAGCAGCCCCGGCAACCGCCCAGGCACCTACCACAACACGATCAGCCTCAATCAGACTGGCGCGCTTACCGCCGACACCAACCCCGCGGCCCAGTTCAACAGCGGCGGACCAGTGACACTCGCCAAACTTCCTGTCGACGCTTCGCCGGGCGCATCCACCACCGTCGAATTCTGGATGAAATGGAACGGCAACGGGGGCACCATGCCCTTCGGATGGGCCCGCACCGACCTGTGGTTTTCCAGCGGCGGCTTCGGATTCAACAACGGCTGCAGCAATGTCTTTGGCGTCAGCGCCGGCGGACTAGCGAACCGATGGGTACACGTTGCGGCCGTCTGGTCCAACGGAGACACCACCAAAGCCGGGATCCTGTACATCGACGGGCAGCCCCAAACACTCGCCCAGTTCGGCGGCAGCCCTTGGAACTCCTGCATCAGCAACGCGGTGGTGGGCCCCGATGCGCGAATCTCCGGCTGGGCCAACGACCCCGGATATCAGTACGGCGGGCTCATCGATGAAGTCGCGATCTACAACGGTGCACTGTCACCGGCCACGGTCGCTGCACACTTCGCGTCGCGCTAGCCGCAGTCGTCTACAACTTGCCGACAACTTGCCGACAACTCGGCTACAACTCCAGCGCAGCCAGAAATACTTCACGCGTCGCGGGGCCCATCGCTGGTTCCGGCGGACGCGAATCACGAGCCTGATAAGCCTGCAACGCCGCGCCAATCACCTCAGGATCGTTCATCAAGGCATCCGGTGTCGCTAACAAATTGAACCAACGCAAAAACGCGCGGAACACAATCGGCGATGTTCGCGTCGCGGGCAACAGCCCATCACGAAACACCTCCCGAGCCCACGCCTTCGGGTCAACGTATTCTCCCCCGCTCGCCTGCGCTCGCGCCCCCAAAGGCTCCGGATCTCCCCCGCTCGTGTCTTCGGCCGCTTCGCTGCGCGGCGCACCCCCAGGGGCACCAACCTCCAGCGACGGCTTGTGTCGTTGCGCGATTGCTTCTTGATCTTGTTGCACCGCGGCTTTGAACCACGGATCCAGTTCGCGACGCGTGAATCCATCGAACGCGATCGAGATCGCCACGAAATCATCACCGTATTGATCGATCAAATCCGCGAGCCCGTACGCGTGCACCAACGCCAACGAACAGCCACGGCCGTACAACGGGTTCGTACACACCGAGGCATCGCCGACTGCAGCAAACCCCAACACAATGGGAGCACCGTCACGTACGAAATGCCGCTTGCGATTTCTCAAGCCAGCCATCACGTGCACATCAGTGATCGGCTCACTGCGGCCATCGATCCACGGCAACGCGGCCACCAATTGACGAGCAGCACCTTCAAAACCCGCTACGGACGCAAGCCCAGTACGCAGCGCTTTGTCATCGCTGTCGACCGCGAACGTCATCGAGAAACTGCGGTTGTCACCCAGAAATACTGCGTACTTCAGGTAGCCAAGGTCTCCACCGATTGGACCACGCGCATCCGGCTGCTCATGACCTTCACGCAAGCGATAGAACCGCGAAAGATAAACAATCTCGCTTTCAACCAGCTCTTCGTCGGGTTCGATTATTTTGGCATCTGCGAGCCAGCGCGGCGATGCGGTCCGCGGGCCCGTCGCGTCGATCACGAAATCGGCCGCGATGTCACCGGCATTCGTGCGCGCTCCCGTGACGATCGGAGCGCGACCATCGACGACATCGAGCGTGATGATTCCCTCGACGGCGATACCGTCGCGCAGCTCGACTCCGGGCGTCGCGAGCACGGAATGCCGCAGTACCCACTCGAAGGTTGTGCGGCGGCACGCGAGGGCAACTAATTCATCATCGCCAACGCGGGGTTCGTGATCCGTGAGCGTTTCTGGAGGATTCTCCATAAACGACATCTCGGTGGCGCCCGCCGCGAGCAACGCGGCCAAAACATCCGGAGCGCGATCGTGCAACAGATTGCGCAACCGAGCGAGCAGCGCGTGGGAGTGGCGAACCTGCGGGGCGCCGCGACGCTGCCACTCGAACGCCGCGTCGGCCGACTCGGGCATTGGCGTAGCGTCGCGTTCCAGAATCGTTACCGAGTGGCCCGAGCGAGCGAGCGCCAAAGCGCTTCCCAAACCACCGATTCCAGCACCAACAACCACAACGCGCATGCGCCAACCGTAGACGAGCCCTCACCCCGCATTGCATAGCGGCATTGCAATGTGCAACATTGCTGCCAGCCCGATCTGACGCCTCGTCAGATCGAGCTGTTATCGTCGCCAGTCTCCAATCCGTAAGGGGATCCAGTTGAAGCGAACTACCAGACTTATTGCCGCCAGCCTCACCCTCGCGTTCATCGCGACTGCGTGCGGCTCCAAAGAAAAAGGTTCCGGAACCACAACAACGCAAGGCTCTGGCGGCGCGACCACCAGCACCAAAGCACACGAAGCCACCACGGCGACTGAAGTCGGCATTACCGACACAGAAATCCGGGTAGCTGTGCTGGCCGACGTGAAGAACGCATTGCTCGACGGACTCTTCAAAGGTTCCGCCGATGCCGTGCAAGCGTTCGAGAAATACATCAACGACAAAGGCGGCATCGCCGGCCGCAAATTGAAGGTCGATTTCATCGACACGCACCTTGCTTCCGCCGACGTCAAAACCGCGCTCCAAGTTGCGTGCAAGCAAGATTTTGCGCTCGTGGGCACCACGCTGGCGCTGGCCGAATCGTTCGACCCAATGATCCAATGTAAAGACAAGCTCGGCGCCGTTACTGGCCTCCCCGATTTCGCCGCGATCTCGGTCGATCCGAAGCAACAGGGTTCAGCCGTCACGTTCTCCGGCCTTCCACCAGAACGCGACTACAGCGTGAAAGACGGTCAGCAGTTCACGACGCGTATCGGTGCCGCTCGTTACCTCATCGACAAGTTGCACGTGAGCCACGGCATGTACCTCAACTCCGCGGACTCCCTCACCGCCAAAAACGGCAACGCGGCGCGCTTCTACGCCGAACAGCAGGTGCTGAAAATCGCCGATGACGGCAACGGCCAAACCGTCTCCGCGTTCGCGACCGTCGCCGATTTCCTTCCGTTTGTGCAGACCATGAAAACCAAAGGCTCGAACTACGCAGAGCCGGGCGGCACGTACCAAGAGCTCATCAAGTTCCGCACCGCGGCGAAGCAAGTTGGCCTTTCGGGAGTGACGTGGTCCTGTGTACTGACGTGTTACGACCAGGGAGTGCTGAAATCAGCCGACCTCGTTGAAGGCACGTACGTCAACATGCCGTTTAAGCCGTTCTTCGATCCCGAAGAACAAAAGGCAACCCCAGCGGCCAAAGACTTCGTCGATGCAGTCGGCTTCGACAACGCCAACGGATTCGGCCTTCAGGCCTGGGCTTCAGCGTTGTTATTCCAACGCGCAGTCGAAGCGGTCGTCACCAAGAGCGGAGTCAATGGCCTCACTCGTAAATCGATTCTCGAAGCCGTAGCCGCCATTCACGATTTCGATGCCAACGGCCTCGTTGCCAAGACTGACGTCGGCAACCGTCGTCCGAACAACTGCATGGTGCTCATGCAGATCAAAGCGGGCAAGTTTGTGCGAGTGCTGCCGACCGAGGTTGGCAAACTCGATTGCAACGACACGAACATCTTGACTTACAAGCACGACATTTGGCCGAAGAGCTAAGCATCTAAACACTGGGGCCGGGCCAACGGGTCCGGCCCCTTTTATGTTGGTTACGTTCCAAACCCAATCTCGGGAGACCCCCATGGCCGCTGGCCAACTCCGACAACGCGCCGCTGGCATGGTGGCGATCTGCGCACTGATCGCGGTTGTGGTCGTGAGCTACAAGCCAGGAAGTTTCGGCGCGCAGGCCTTCATGTCCGCGACGGTTTCCGCACTGTTCATCGGCGCGGGCCTCGCGGTGTCGGCAACTGGATTAGTGGTCACCTACACGACCTCGGGCATTTTCAATTTCTCACACGGCGCGATCGGAATGCTCGGCGCGTTTAGCTACTGGCAACTGCGTTTCGGTTGGGGTTTACCGGCTCCGCTCGCGTTTGTCCTCGTTGTATTCGTGATCGCTCCCCTGTTTGGTGCAGGGCTCGAAATTGTGTTGATGCGTCGATTGACAAGCGCACCGCTGGTCGCACAACTCGTCGTAACGGTGTCGTTGTTGTTCGTCATGGTTGCGATAGCAAAACAGTTCTGGGAGTTCCCAAACGGTGAGCCACAAGTCCCGGCGTTTTTTGGTTCCTCGCCCGGTTTCAAATTCTTTGGCGTCAACGTCAGCTGGCACTACGCGATCACCATCGTCGTCGCGGCCCTGCTTGCAGTCGGACTGCGCTTGCTGCTGTTCAAGACTCGCACCGGAATCACGATGCGGGCGGTCGTCGACAATCGCTCGCTCGCGGCGCTCACCGGCGCCCGGCCACAGCGATCTGGCATGTTGGCCTGGGCACTCAGTTGTTCGCTCGCCGCGCTGGCCGGAATCTTGCTACTTCCGGACACGACACTCAACAAAGCCATCCTGACCCTCTTTGTGATTAAGGCTTTCGCTGCTGCGATTCTTGGACGTTTGCGCAGCCTGCCACTTACCTTCGTCGGCGCGATCTTGCTCGGCATGGCCCAGAGCTACTCGGGCACGTTTCTCGATTTGTCCGGACGCTGGACCAACCTGCACGGCGCACTCCCGAGCCTCTTTTTGCTCGTCATGTTGTTGTTTTTGCCCCAAGACCGACTCGAGACACAACAGTTCGCTCCGAGCCGCCGACTATTTCGTATACCGACGCTTCGCGAGGCCACGATCGGCATGATTGCCATCGCGTTCTTCATGTTGGCGATGTCCTATCTCCTGAGCGATATTGCAGGACTCAACAAACTCACGGGCGTCATGACGGTTGCGATTCTCGCGATCTCGCTCGTGCCCCTCACCGGTTGGGCCGGCCAAGTATCGCTCGGACAAGCGTTCTTTGTGGGCGTTGGGTGTTGGGCGTTCACGACGGGTTTCGCGCGGGGCGGAAATCTTGTCGGCTTGATCCCCGCCGCCATCGGAGCAGCCATCGCTGGCGCGCTGGTCGCCCTACCGGCGCTGCGATTGCGGGGTCTCTATCTCGCGTTGGCAACCCTCGCGATCGCGAGCGCAGCTACGCAAATCTTTTATCCGCAACACGGAGTCATGGAAGCCTCACTGAGCTTCAATCGGCCCGTGATCTTTGGCATCGACCTCGCCAACCAGCGTTCGTTTCTGATGTTTTGCTGTTTCGTGTTCGCGATCATCGGCCTCGCTCTGGTCGCGCTCCGACGTAGCCGATTCGGCCGTCGGCTCGTAGCGATGAAAAACAGTCCGGCCGCGTGTGCAACTCTGGGCGTCAACCTCACCGTGACCAAACTCATTGTGTTCATGATCTCCGCCGCGATTGCCGGAGTCGCGGGAGTAATGGTTGCGCTGGATCACAACGGCGTGCAGCAATCGAGCGAGATCCTCAACCCGATCAACGGGCTGAGCACCGTCTTGTTCGCGGTGATCGGTGGAGTCGGGCTCATCGGCGGTGCATTCGCCGGTGGGTTCTTCAGCGGGATGCTCGATTTCATCAAGTTGCACCTCACCGTCAGTCCGTTTGCAGGGCTTTTCAAGACGCTCGATACCGCCGGGCCCGGACTCGCGGCATTGAACATCATCGCGAATCCCGACGGCATTGCCGGTGCGTTCAGCGACGGCTTCGGAGCGAAGCTGCCGTGGCGGCGTCACGAATCGAAAGCGCTCGACCCTCAAGATATTCCAAGCGTGAGCGGCGCCGGCCATGTCCGAGGGTTCACCGCTGCCGATTTGGCTGCGATGGATACGTTCCTCGGTGTCCCGGTGCCGGCGCGTTTGGACCTTGACGAAATCGAAGATCGTTCCGCGCTCAACGCGACCCTGAGCTCGGGGGCATAGCGATGCCATTGCTTAACATCGAATCCGTATCGGTGAGTTTCGGTGGGCTCCAAGCACTCTCGGATGTAACCATTGATGTGGAACCTGGGATGGTCACGGGATTGATCGGCCCGAACGGCGCTGGAAAAACCACGTTGTTCAACGTCATCACGGGTTTGCAACCCCCCACCAGCGGTCTTGTTTCATTCGATGGCCAAGACATCAGCAAACTCAAGCCTCACAAACGGGCTCGTGTTGGAATGGCCCGAACGTTTCAACGGCTCGAAGCCTTCGGTTCGCTTTCAGTGCGCGACAACATTTTGGTGGCCGCCGAAATGCGCCAAGGTTGGTCGCGCGAATCATTTGATCCGTCGCAAGTAGCCGACGAGCTCCTTGAGCGAATCAAGCTCGGTGATGTTCGCGAAGAACGCGTGGACACCTTGCCGACTGGTACGGCTCGCCTCGTGGAGTTGGCGCGAGCCTTGGCTGCCAAACCTCGGCTGCTCTTGCTCGATGAGCCATCGTCGGGATTGAACGAAGAAGAAACCGATGAGATGAGTGCGTTGTTGCTCGATCTTGTCGGCGATGGCCTTGCCGTGTTGCTAGTGGAACACGACATGCCGTTTGTGATGGAAACCTGTGCGCGGATTCACGTGCTCGATTTTGGGCGGATCATCGCCACCGGCACGCCGCACGAAATTCAAGGCAGCGATGTGGTGCGAGCGGCGTATCTCGGTGCCGACGAAGCCAGCGACTCCACCAGCGACTCCGCTCCTGAATCCGCGACCGAATCTGCAACTCGAACTACTCCGCGGATACCTGCTGCCACCGGCATCGCGACCCCACCGGTTGCGGTTGACCTGCGCGACATTCGGGCCGGATATGGCAATATCGAAGTGTTGCGTGGCGTAACTCTGGCATTGCACGTTGGCGAAGTGATCGCGCTCCTCGGCCCGAACGGCGCAGGTAAGAGCACCACACTCAAAGTGCTCAGCGGGCAAGTGATCCCCACGTCGGGCGAATACGAAGCGTTCGGACGGCTGGCCAACGGTGCTGCCACGGACAGCCTGTGTCGCGCGGGAATCTGCACGATTCCGGAGGGGCGAGGCGTGTTCCCGAACCTTACGGTGACCGAGAACCTGCGCATGATGACGCATTCGGGCACCGAATTCGCAGCGATCAAAGAACGCGCATTCGCGCAATTTCCGCGCCTCAAAGAACGCCAAAAGCAAGTAGCAGGAACGATGAGCGGCGGCGAACAACAAATGCTCGCGATAGCTCGGGCACTCGGTACGAATCCCCGAGTGTTGTTGCTCGACGAACTCTCAATGGGGCTCGCGCCCCTCATCGTGGAGGAGCTCTACGAAATCGTCGCGCAGATCGCACGGTCCGGCGTAACGATTCTGATCATCGAACAGTTCGCCCACGATGTGCTGCACATCGCACACCAAGCTGCAATCATGTTGCACGGACGCATTCAAGAAATTGGTGATCCGCACACGATCGCTGACCAACTCGCCGAGGCCTACCTCGGCAGCTAACTGCCACACTTTTTCACCGTCAAAAGGAATGACCACGATGGCCGACCAACCAACCACCTCCAGCTCCATTGACGCCGAACTCGATCGGCTCAAGATTAAAGGCGGCGACAGCGAACCCGAACGCGGGCTGGTGATCTTTGGCGTGATCTTGTTCATCGTTGGGGTGATCGGCGTCGTGGTTGCGCTCCAGGGCGCGCACACCAGCGCCGAAGTTACGGTGCAAAACGAAAAGATCATCATGGCGATCGGCGCGGCGATGCTCGGCCTCGCCGGAGTGGTGATCTGGGCCCGCTACTCGATGACTCGCTACTTGCGCTACTGGCTTCTCCGAGTCATCTTCGAGGAGCGCTACCAACAAGACCGCAGCATCGAAGTCCTTGAGCGGATCGAAGCCAAGCTCAGCAAGTAGCACTTCGAGCACATCTCGGAGAATGGCTCAAGGCCAAAGGTCGCGGCAACGTTTCGGAGTTTGTAACCAAACAACGCCATTCATGTGACCGTCGCATATTTCGACGCGAGCGCATTCGTCAAGCCGCTCATTGATGAAGACGGAAGTGACCTTGCCGTCACGCTTTGGAACACCTGCGAGGGGTGACCGCCTCAAAGTTGCGGCGCACAATATGGGCCTACGTATCGCTCCGCAACGACACGCAAGCGGACGGTGTTGGAGCTATTCGTTACCGCGGATTTCGTAGATCAAGCGGATGAGCCAGTAGCGCAGGTAGCGGCGTAGGCCGAACGCGAAGAAAAGCGTTGAGCCAACGATTCCAAGCACGATCGCGATTGTTCCCAGCGCCGCACCATCGGCCCAATCCGCAGTGTTCGTTGAGCTGTGAGTTGTGCTGTAGGCAACGATCGCAACGACCACCGCTGCGACCATCAGCACCGCGCCAGCGATCATGCCATTGCGTTCAGGGTTCGCTTTTCCACCACTCACCTTGAGCGAGTCAACCTCGGTTTGAAACTCGCGCATCCGCGGCGATACCTCGGTGGGGTTGGATGTTCCTTCACTCATTGGGTCGTACTCCTTGTCGGTTCATTGGTGAGCGCCTCCCAGATAGGCCGAGGCGAGTTCGTTGGAGATTTCTTGCGGAGTGCCGGAGCCAACAATGCGGCCGTGCAACATGATCGAGGCGCGGGTCGCAACTTCGAGGACGGTTTGCGCGAACTGCTCAACGATCAAAATTGAAAGCCCGCCCCTTGCGAGATCCGCGACTCGCGTATAGAGCTCTTCGACAATCAACGGCGCTAAGCCCATCGATAGTTCATCGAGCAACAACACCGCGGGTTCCGTCGCGAGTGCCCGCGACATTGCCAGCATCTGTTGCTCGCCGCCACTCATCGTCCCGGCTACTTGTTTACGCCGCTCGCGCAATCGCGGGAACACTTCGAACGCGCGCGCTTGGACATCAGCAAACGATGCCTTGGATCCGTAGCTCGCCATTCGCAAGTTTTCCGTAACGGTGAGATTCGGAAAAACGCCCCGCCCCTCGGGAATCAGGCAAACGCCAGCGCGCGCAAGCTCGTGGGCCGCGACGCCATTAATCACGCGGCCATTCATCAATACCTCGCCGGCCGAAGGCACGATCTGGCCGCTACAGACGGCCAGCGTTGAAGTTTTTCCCGAGCCATTCGGGCCCAACAGCGCGTGGACTTCTCCCGGCTCCAACGTGAGATCAACGCCGTGAAGTACATCGATTGTCCCGTATCCCGCCCGCAACGAACGCAACTCCAACACTGCGGTCATCTAGCGGCCGTTTCGTTCGCGGTCCCAAGATAGGCGGCTTGAACTGCAGCATCGCTTCGAACTTGATCAGGAGTTCCGGTCGCAATAACTTGCCCAAAATCGAGCACGTGAATAAACGAGCAAATATTCATGACGAAGTTCATATCGTGTTCCACGAGGAGTACTGCGAGACCTTGCTCCACAAAGCCGCTGAGCAGCTGGGCCATCTCTGCAGTCTCCTCTTCGTTGAGCCCCGACGACGGTTCGTCGAGCAACAGCACACGCGGGTTAGTCGCCAGCGCACGGGCAAGCTCTACGAGGCGCGCGGTCCCGGTGGGCAATGTGCTCACAATGAAGTTGCTCACATCGGTTAACCCGACGCGAGCGATGAGATCTGCGGCGACCACCAGGGGATCGAATTTCGATTTGTCCCAGGCCCGCCGCGACTCCGCCGCTACCAGCACGTTGTCGAGCGCTGAAAGTGTGCTGAATGCTTCGAGTTTTTGGAACGTTCGAGCGATACCACTGCGTGCACGTTTGGTTGGCGAAGCGTTCGTGATGTCTTGACCGTCGAACGTCACCCGCCCCGATGTCGGCGTTTGCAGTCCCGTAATCACGTTGAAACAGGTTGTTTTTCCTGCTCCGTTCGGGCCGACCAGCCCGGTTACTTTGCCCGGCTCAACGTGCACTGTGGCATCATTGAGGGCAGCGAGACCTCCGAATTGCACGGTGATGTGCTCGGCAGTAAGGAGCGGCATCGCGTTCACGCTCCGCCGGAATATTCGATCAACGGCACTTCATCAGCGATCCCCAATACGCGATCGAGTTGTGCGATCTTGTCGTTTGAATAATCACGCGCCAAACCAAGTTCGCCGATCTCATCGCGCCGGATATCCGTCGATCGGAGTTTCGCGACTGTCGCAGCCTTTTCCGCGCGGGCGTCAGCACGCCATGGAAGCAATGCGGCAAGGTCTCGCCCGGCGTAAAACACGCCGCCTTCCGGGCGGTAGGCCATGAACAGCGCAGCTATTCCAGGACCAAGCAGCTCGATCGAGTTCATCCAGTTTGGGTTGCCTGCAAGCTCGCGAATAGCCGGGAAGGTCATGATTCCTGTCGCACCCATAAACGCTGCGATCGGGTAACGAACGCCCTGAACCGCAAGGAGCAGCACTAACGGAATTCCTGCCACCAGCGGAAAATTATTGGGTTGCAGGGATCCCTGCGAAAGGCCGTACATTGCCCCCGCAAAACCAGCAAGCCCACCAGAAAGCGCGAATGCCAGGATCTTGCTGCGATTGAGGTTGATACCGATCGTCGCCGAGGCAGCCGGGCTGTCCGCTATCGCGATCCAGCGCCGCGCCCAGCGAGTACGGCGAAGAAGTTCGAGACCCAAAAACATGATCGCGAAACATCCACCGAGGAAAATCACGAAGGTCTTGCGATCGGCCGCGTCGGAGCTGATCGTCAGACCAAACACGTGCAGCGGTTTGAAGAGCACGCCTAGTCCGGCCCGGTTGGGATTCAAGATGTGGGGATTGCGAAACAGCACTGTGTCGCCCAATTCCGCAAACGCGATCGTCGCCAACGCGAGATACAAACCGGTGAGTCGCAACGCAGGCATCGCGACAACAACTCCGAGCGGAGCGCAGATCAGGATCGTCCATACGATCGCCAGCGGGTGACCACTCTGGCCGCCGAAGTGTGCATACATGCATGCGCCGAAGCCCGCGATCGCGAAGTTCGCGAAGCTGACCTGTCCTGCCCAACCGATCAGTGGTACGAGCGACAACATCACGAGACCGAAGATCATCGCCGTGATCCCCGTCCCTAGCCAACTGTCGCTGCGTTGCCCAAACGTCGTACCCGAAAACCAGGGAATCCAGCCGTTCGCCCACGCGGTGATGATGGCTACGAGCAGCACCGAACCAACGATTGCCTCGCGTGGGGTGGTCAAGCGTTCGGTACGTTTCGTGACCTTCAGCTTTGAGGTGTCGAGCCGGGCCGCGGGTAGAAATAACAACGCGACAAACAGCGTCATCGCTGGAATAGCGTCTTGAACGTTTGGCCAGTTTTGGTCAAATTTCAAAAAGCTGCTGACGAACTGCGATGCCAACCCAATGATGATGCCCCCTGCAAAAGTCCAGGGAAGACTCGAAAGCCGGCCGATCGCTGCCGCCGCGAACGCGATGATGACCACGAACGTCAGGCTCGTGACAACCAAGCCGGTTTCGGGCGCGATAAAAATTCCTGCAACTGCGGCGAGCATGCACCCAAGCGCCCAGGAGGAACCCGCAACAACATTGGCGTTAATGCCGTTGAGATCCGCCAACGCTCGATTGTCAACGACTGCGCGCATCGCGACACCGATCCGTGTGCGATACAGCAGTACTCGCAGCGCGGCGGCGATCACCAACGCTGCAATGACCATGAGGATTCGGTGCCAAGTGGCAACCACAGGACCGATCTTCAAGCCGGCCGAACTTTCGAAGAAGTGCGGCAAGGTGCGACCAGTGTTTTGGTCGTAAAACGCGAACGTTGTGCCCATTAGAGCCAGCATTAGGCCAACAGTGACCATTAACTGCACGACTAACGCTGCGTTGCGAAGGCGACGCATCAAGAACCGCTCCAGTAGCAGCCCAAATAACGGAGCAAAAATACAAACCACACAGATGAGCGCGATCGGAGCGGGCCAACCGTGACGGACCCGAAGGTCCCAGTACAAAAATGCGCAGAGGCAACCCACCGCGCCGTGTGCGAAATTGAAAATTCCTGTGGTCGTGTAGGTGACGACCAAACCGAGCGCGGACGCGGCGTAAATGCCACCAAGAGCCAGACCAGGGATGATCCATCCCAGGATGTTCGTCCCGTTAAATGCGGTATCCCCAAAATTCTTGAGGACAACAAAAAGTACGGCGATCACCACAGCTGCGGCTGCAATCAGTCTCGCCAATTTCGATTTCATGCGCTTCGCCTTCGCCGTTGCGTCCAACTAAATCCACGGCGTTGTGTGCGGTCACGGCAGGCTGC
>JANYBW010000102.1 GCA_025360585.1 Actinomycetes bacterium
GCATCCGGCAACGAGGGCTCGGCGAGGGTTCACCTAGTGTGCTGAGTCATAAGTTCGTTGTGGAATTCGGCGAGACATGGGCGTCGAGTACAAGGACGCAGGACGCTGGCATAGCCGTAGTTACGTCGAGGACGAGGACGCAGGAATCGGCGTTCATGACCGGCGAATTACCAAGTGAACTTCTGACTCAGTGCACTAGATGACGGTTCCGGTGGCGCCCTGCGAATCAATGACAGCCAGCCCAGCTGCGGCCCATGCCTGCATCCCGCCCGAGAGATTTTTTGCGACGATGCCCTGGGTCGCGAGAAATTCCGACGCTTTCAAGGAACGTCCGCCCGCTCGACAAACGACGATGATTGTCGCGTCGGTGCTGATCTCGGAGTAACGCTCGGGCAACTGTTGCAATGTGATGTATTCGGCGCCGGGCGCACGCCCTGCTTCCCATTCATCGTCGTTGCGTACATCGAGCAGGAACCCTCCAGCTTCGATTTCGCGGGCCGCGTCTTCGGCTGAGATTTCTTCAATGCTCATGAGTTTCCTTCGAGAGTGTCGAGCGCGAGGGCGCGCAGAATCTTGTAGTCGGCTTTGCCAGAAGGCGAACGTTGCATGGAATGCAGTTCGATGAAACGTTTCGGTACCTTGTAACCGGCCAAGGTCGCTTTGCAATGGTCGCGCAACGCGGCTTCTTCGAGTGGTTCGAGGGTCACGACCAGCGCGACGGCCATCTCACCCCAGCGGTCGTCGGGGAGGCCGACGACAACACAGTCCGTTACGTTGGAGTGCGCCCGTACAACGAGTTCGATTTCTTCTGGGTACAGCTTTTCGCCGCCGGAGTTGATGCACGCGGACCCCCGCCCGAGCAAGATGATGCTTCCATCGGTTTCGACGGTCGCGTAATCGCCGGGCACCGAATATCGAACCCCATCTACGATGCGAAAGGTCTGGTCAGTTTTGGTTTGATCTTTGTAATAACCCAATGGAATCGGGCCGCCCACACCGACCATCCCGATACGGTCGTCGCCGGGCGCGATCAGTGATTCATCGTCGGCGATTACAACAACGCGTTCCGAGAGCTTGAACCGCGCGGGTTGAATCGTGTCTCCGGCGCGAGTTTCGCTGCGAGTCATCACGCCTTCGGATGCGCCGAGTGAATCAATCATCACTACGCCGGGGAGATGATCCATAAGGGCTTGCTTGCAATCGGGGCTCCACGTAACACCGGAGCTGGTAATGGCGCGCAAGCTGCTGAGATCCCACCGTTGCGGATTGGTGTCGAGGGCCTCGATCAGCGGTCTCGCAAACGCGTCACCGACGATTGTGAGCGCCGCGACGCCTTCGCGCTCGACGTCACTCCAGGTTCGGACGGGATCGAGGCGCTGCGAATCAATGAGAACGACTTTGCCGCCTCCCGCGAGCCCCGAAAGCGTAATGAAAAGGCCGGTTCCGTGCATCAGCGGACACGCCGGAAGCGTCGTGGCGGCGGCTCGACCCTTGCCGATGGTGTCGGCGACGGCCGGTGGTTCGGTATTGGGGCGCGACATTTGCCAGAGCGCGCGGTAGAGATCTTCGTTGCGCCACATCACGGCTTTCGGATAGCCAGTTGTGCCGCCGGTATACAAGAAAATCAGATCGTCGCCCGACGGTTCGTGACCACTCACGAAATGCGGATCCGCATCCTCGATCAACGCGCAATAGCGAACAATGTTTGGGCTCGCCTCGTACTGCGCAACCCGGTCGACTCGAACGATCAATACTGGATGGAGCGATTCCTCCAGCAGGGCGAGACTGTCATCGATCGTTGCCGCGAAATCGTCGTGGAAAAACAGCGCCTTCGCGTCTGAGTTCTCGATGAGGTAGGCCAGTTCCGCGCCGACGTACCGGTAGTTGACGTTGACCGGTACACAGCCGTGGAGTAACGCACCGTAAAAAATGGCCAGGTATTCGGGCGAGTTGACCAGTTCGATCGCAACCTTGTCGCCAGCGGCCAGGCCGGCGTCCGCAAGGGAACCCGCGACCCTTGTGGCCGCATCGTGAAAGTCGGCGTAGGTCAGGCGTCGGTCGCCGCAGGTGATCGCGATTCGTTCGGGTGCGAGCTCGGCGACGGTGTTCCAGGCGTGTGCGAAATTGTAGTTGGCCACGATTGATCACGATACGAGCGGCCTTGTCGGCTCCTGGCATCGACCCGCGTTTGGGTTTCGGTCAGGTCGATCAGGTTGTTCGCTCGAACGCGTTCGCGTTCGTGCGCGTGAGCCAGGTTGATCGCCGTTCCGGCGACCAACGCAACAGGTATCGAAGCGGCGACCCACAGGCCAACCGCATAAGCGATGTGGTCCATCGGCTACAGCATGCACCTAATCGTGGCGCGTTTGGGGGATATCTGTGGGTGGTGTCTTGCTGACGTCCGCGCTGAGATTCCCTCGGCGCGATTCGACAGGCGCTGCTTGAGCTTCCCGAGCGCGGCGTTTGCGGTGCCATTTGATACCGCCTTCGATCGCAGCCAAGATCGCGTCGTTATCGCGGCTGATACTCCGATGAACCCGTCGTTCGAACAGTTTCGCCATGATTGGGTTGAACGCGGCATATGTCTCACTGAAGTAGATGCGCGTCTGGTTTTCGTTGAGGGCAACGAGGCGAGTTTCGCCGTGAGCTTTGGACCACAAGGGTTTGCCGATCGCGTCGTAGACCCACGAATCGTGGTACTTCACCTGAGTCAGCCATTCCCACGAATTGCCCTCACCTCCCGAGAGCAGCCACTTCGGGACAGGGAACGTGCAATGGCGAACGAGCCCTTCACCGACATCGTCGCCAGGATGCAAAATATTGATGCGGGTCTGGATCTTTTCGCCTGGGCGAGGAGGCGGCGGCTGCGGACGATCTGGCGCTCGATACCAAAAGAGTTCCCAGACCTCATCAAGCGGAGCATTGATATCGATCGAATACTCGTGTCGTTGCATCACTGGATCGTAGAGCGATTACCTATCACGATGCGTCGAACGTCGCATTGAACCCGAGAAACGTTTTGTGGTCACTGTCGCGGGCCGGTTGGGGCGTTTGGTAGGGACCAGCGCGAATGGTTACGGGAAGACTTGGCCGGCGAGGCGGCGTTGTTTGAGTTGTGCTTTCACGAAGTCTCTGTTCATCAGTGCGATGAAGTCGATCGAGATTTCTTTCGGGCATGCGGCTTCGCACTCACCGTGATTCGTGCACGAGCCGAAGAAGTTCTCCATGGTGTCCACCATATTGATTGTGCGATCCCAACGCTCGGCTTGGCCTTGGGGCATCAAGTTGAGATGCTGGATTTTCGCCGAGGTGAACAGCTGCGCAGCACCGTTCGGACATGCGGCGACGCACGCTCCACAACCTATGCATTGTGCCGCGTCCATCGAAACATCCGCGACGCCCTTGGGAATCGGTATGAGGTTTGCGTCGGGAGCAGTGCCCGTTGGTGCTGAGATGTAACCGCCGGATTCGATGATGCGATCGAATGCGCTGCGGTCGACCGAGAGGTCTTTGTTGATCGGAAACGATGATGCCCGAAACGGCTCAATTTTGATGTGGGCGCCACTTTGGAACTTGCGCATGTGTAGCTGGCACGTTGCCGTCCCGCGTTCAGGGCCGTGCGGGACGCCATCGATCATCACGCCACACGAACCGCAGATGCCTTCACGGCAATCGTGGTCGAACGCAATTGGTTCTTCCCCACGATCATTGAGTTGCTCGTTGAGCGTATCGAGCATCTCTAAGAAGCTCATCTCGGGGCTGATGTTGTCGAGGTCGTAATCCTTAAACGCACCTTGCGCGTTCGGGCCGGCTTGACGCCAGACGGTGACCTTCAATTTCATGTTTGAGAGGCTCATTTGTAGCTCCGCGTCGCGAGGTGGACATTTTCAAACGTGAGCTGTTCTTTGTGGAGTGTGGGGTCGTTGCCGACACCTTCCCATTCCCACGCGCCGACGTACGCGAAGTTTTCGTCGTCGCGCAACGCTTCGCCGTCTTCGGTTTGGTATTCCTCACGGAAGTGGCCGCCGCAGCTTTCCTTGCGATGCAGCGCGTCGCGGCACATGAGTTCACCGAATTCCAAGAAATCGGCAACCCGCCCGGCGCGTTCGAGCGACTGGTTCATGGATTCATTCGAACCGAGCACCTTGACGTTCGTCCAGAACTCTTCGCGAATCGCCGGGATTTCGCTGATCGCTTTGGTGAGCGTTGCTTCGGTACGACCCATGCCGCAGTTGTCCCACAACACCTTGCCGAGCTCCCGATGAATGTCGTCGACGGAGCGTTTCCCCTTGATCGACAACATCTTTTTGGTGAGATCGCCGACTTTGGTTTCGGCCGCTTTGAATGCAGGATCGGCTGCGGTCACCACGGGTTTGCCCAACATTGGAGCGAGGTAATCACCAATCGTGTACGGCAACACGAAGTAACCATCGGCGAGGCCCTGCATGAGCGCCGAAGCGCCGAGACGGTTCGCACCATGATCGGAGAAGTTCGCCTCGCCGAGCACGTAGAGGCCCGGGAGATTGCTCATCAAGTTGTAATCAACCCACAAGCCACCCATCGTGTAGTGGACGGCCGGATAGATACGCATCGGCATTTTGTACGGGTTTTCATCGGTGATGCGGTCGTACATCTCAAAGAGATTGTCGTAACGATCGCGGATCACGTCTTCGCCGAGGCGATCGATGGCAGCACCGAAGTCTAAAAAGACGCCGTTCTTTTGCGGCCCAACGCCGCGGCCGTTATCGACCTCGCGTTTTGCGGCCCGTGAAGCAATGTCGCGCGGGACCAAGTTGCCGAACGCGGGGTATCGGCGTTCTAAGTAGTAGTCGCGATCTTCTTCAGGAATTTGTGCCGCGGGGCGCGTGTCGTTGGCTTCCTTCGGCACCCAAATACGGCCGTCGTTGCGCAACGATTCACTCATCAACGTGAGCTTGGATTGGAAATCGTCGCTCGCCGGGATACACGTCGGGTGGATCTGGGTGTAGCACGGGTTCGCGAAGTAGGCGCCCTGTTTGTGCGCTCGCCATGCAGCAGTGACGTTCGATTGCATCGCGTTGGTGGACAGATAGAACGCGTTGCCGTAGCCACCGGTTGCCATCACCACTGCGTGACCCGCGAGTGAAAACACCTCGCCGCTCACGAGGTTTCTGCACACCACGCCGCACGCCACGCCGTCTTTGACCACAACCTCAAGGACTTCGGTGCGGTTATAGAGCTCAGCCATACCGAGCCCAACGACCCGCATCATTGCTTGGTAGGCACCAAGCAATAACTGCTGGCCGGTCTGGCCACGCGCGTAAAACGTTCGCGAAACTTGCGCGCCACCGAACGAGCGGTTGTCGAGCATCCCGCCGTATTCACGAGCGAACGGCACACCTTGCGCCGCGCATTGGTCGATGATGTTTACCGACACTTGCGCGAGACGGTGCACGTTCGCTTCGCGGGCGCGGAAATCGCCGCCCTTCACCGTGTCGTAGAACAACCGGTGCACACTGTCACCGTCGTTTTTGTAGTTCTTTGCTGCATTGATTCCACCCTGAGCCGCGATCGAGTGGGCGCGACGGGGTGAGTCGTGGAAGCTCACGATCTTGACGTCGTAGCCGAGTTCGGCCAGCGACGCCGCGGCTGATGCCCCGGCGAGACCGGTTCCGACGACGATGATCGTGAATTTGCGTTTATTGGCCGGGTTGACCAGTTTCACGTTGAACTTGTGGTTGTCCCACTTATCGGCGATGGCGCCTTCGGGGATGTTGGATTCGAGGGTCATGTCACTTCCCTGCCGTGATCTTGGAAGCGGTTTCAGCGATGGCTCTGGCGCACGGCGCAACTTGAGCCTTCGGTGTGCGGTTTGCGGAACACGTTGGTTCCATCACGTGTAGCTGGACCATGATGGGGAAGCTGAGGTTTCCGACCACGATCAGCGCCGCGAAGCCGCGCGCAAAATGGCGCCGAAATGCATTGATTCTCGGGTTATTCACACCCAAGCTCTGGAACATGCTCCAGGCGCCGTGGGTGAGGTGGAGCCCCAACGCCAGGTTCGCGATCACGTAAGCCGCTGCGGCCCATGGACGTTGTAGCGAATAGATCAGGTTGTTGTAGGCATCGCCACGCAGGTTGTGGGGGCCGGAACCGAACGTGAGATCCGAGAGGTGAAAGATCACATACGCAATGATGATCACTCCGGAGTACCGCATAGTGCGTGACGCGTAGTTCGCGGCCAGATATTCGCGCGGTGACTGGTATTTGGTGGCGCGGGCCTTGTGGTTCGTTTGGGTCAGGGTGACTGCGGCATGGATGTGGACCGCGAAGGCCCCCATGAGACCAACACGAATGACCCAAAGCAACAACGTGCGGGGCAAGAGGTGGCCGGGCATGTCGCGCAGCGCCTCGGAATAGAGGTTGACCTCGTTGCGCCCGAGGTACAACTTGAGGTTTCCGATCAAGTGGCTGACCACGAAACCCATGAGCATCACACCCGAAAGTGCCATCACCCATTTCTTGCCGACTGCCGATCGATAAAATTCAATCGGCCACGGTGCCTTGCGACGGTCCTTGCGGATCGCGGGCACCGTGGAGCGCTGTGTTGCCTGAGCCACTCCGGCCTCCAAACGTGTCGAAAACAGCCTGAGAACCCGCTGAACCTACCGCCGCATCAGCGGCCAAACCCGAATCGGCCCCGACCCCCATGTGTCCCATGAATGTTCCACATGTGGAACATTCATGGGACACAGGAAGGGTTTGGCTCGGGTCTGCGAGTTCGGTCGCCATCGCGGGCACGGGGAGTGCCGCGACCAGCCCACTATCCACTATGTAGTGGTTGTCGGTGCGGGCGCCGTCGTGGTGGTTGCCGGATGAGTACTCGTTGTAGCTGGGTGGGTTGTCGTCGTGCGCGGGACCGTCGTGGTTGTGCCGGGCACGGTGGTGGAGGTGCTGGTCGATGAAGTCGTAGCCGGCGGCACGGTTGGTGGAGGATTCGGCCCGGTGTGCGAAGGTGCACCAACGACGTACACCGCCTCGTCTTTCGACACCAGGCTGGCAAAGTACGTAGCGATATCCATGGGAATACGAGTGCAGCCGTGGGAAGCCGGATAGGGCGGAACCGACGCAAGACCGTGGATCGCAATGCCCCCATTGAAGAAGTATGGGTTCCACATCTTGCCGAGCTTGCCTTCCTTCCAGCCGTTGAAGTGGTATTGGAGGTGGAACTTGCCGGGTGGGGTGACGGCATACTGGCAGCCATCTGCGCCGCCGCAAAAGTGTTCGCCCGAACCAGTGGAAGCGGTGGTGATCAAAATGATCTGGTAGTTCTTCCACAAAACGAGGACTTGACGATCGAGATCGATTTCGACGCGATCAGCTTCGCCGTTTTTCACTAACGGTTTGGGAAATTTGAAGTTCGAGATTGCAATGCGCGTGATCGCATCGATGCGGCCGGACCGAGGAAGGCCGTACAGTTTTTGCACGGCCTGAATTGCATAGGTGAGGTCCTGGCCGAAGTTTTGGTCGATAGGGCCTGGATCAAAATGCAGATCGTGGAGGCGTTGTTTGTAGGTCAAAACGGCAGGACCCCGTGCCCCAATCGCCAGCCCAAAGTTCGAGACGTCCGGCATCACCGACGGACTCAGATTTTTCATCGGGGGGTGCGTGGTGGTGGTCGTTGGGATTGTGGTGGTAGTGATCTCCGACGAAGTTGTGGATGGTTCCGCAACGGTCGTTGCGGATGTCGTGGAGGAACCGTTGCCGTTCGCTGCCGCGGGATGCGGGGTGGGGCCGTCGAAACCGAAGACGTATCCGTACGCGACAAGGCTGCTGCCTGCCACAGCCGCGGTAATGGATGCCACAATTGCTGTGCGCACCCATAAAGATTTGCGCATGTTGACCTTCGACGCCGGGAGTAGTCCTGCCAGGCTACAAGGCAAACACTGAAAAAAAGTATCGCCTAGGCCGAGGGCGCGGTTTCTTGTTCGAGCAGCTCACGTAGTTCACTGTCGTCGAAGACGGCGAGGCGCAAATCCAACAAGAAATCAACCACTTCGTGGCCGGCAATGAGATCCCGGGCCGCGTAGCGTCCGAGCGCTCCGTCGATCAAGGCGACAATGCTGGTTTGGTTCATGTTGGCCTCCTGCGGTTCCCGAGTCGTGCCTCAAGCTAACACCCTCATCGGCGTATTCGCCTTCGGGTTTCGTGCAATGTGAAATGAGTTAGGTGTTGATTTCGTCCAGGCCTTGCTGGAGGGTGTTCCAAGCCAAAGTTGCGCACTTGATACGAACCGGAAATTTCACGACGCCCTGTAACGCTTCGAGGTCACCGAGCCGCACACCGTCGAGGTCAGCGGCGAGATCGGCGCCATCGCCTTCGCCTTCCAGCTTGCTTTCGTGAATCGACATCAGCGCTTTGAACGCTCGGATTAAGCGACGCGCTTCGGCGACTGATTGACCCTTCACGGCATCGCTCATCATGGATGTGGACGCTTGGCTGATTGAACAGCCCTGGCCGCTGATTTTGATATCGCGCACCGTCTGAGTGGCTTCGTCGATATCCAAATACACCGAGACTTCGTCGCCGCACAAGGGATTGAACCCCTCGGTTTTGTGGGCAGGCGGCACTACAAGCTCGCCGCGGTTGCGCGGTGAGCGGTAGTGGTCGAGGATGATCTCCCGGTAGAGGTCTTCGAGACCGGCCATGGCAGGAATCCTATCGAATTGACTGGTTGAGTGGGTTTGGGCGAGCAGGTCTTGGTTGGGCGGGTCTTGGTTGGGCGGGCGGGTCTTGGGCGAGCGGGTCTGGTGGGTGCTGACGTTGACTTTGGGTTACAGCGCGAAGAACTGTTCGGCGCGGATGAGTGCTTTGACGAGACAATCCACATCATGTTCGTCGTTGTACATGTAGAAACTGGCGCGGCTCGTTGCGGGAACGCCGAGTTGGCGCATCAACGGTTTCGCGCAATGGTGGCCAGCGCGGACGCACACGCCGTCCTGGTCGAGGACTTGGGTGACGTCGTGGGCGTGGATACCGTCGAACAAAAACGAAATTGCTCCGCCGCGAATTGCAATATCTGCGGGCCCGTAAATTTTGAGCCGATCGCCGAACTCGTTGTCTAAAGCATCGAGCGCATACTCGGTCAGTTTGATCTCGTGGTCGCGAATCTCAGCCATGCCGATCGATTCGAGATAATCGATCGCGGCGCCAAAGCCGATTGCTTCGACGATCGCCGGAGTGCCGGCTTCAAACTTCCAGGGGACATCGTTTGTGGTGAAGTAATCGAGGCGAACGTCGCGGATCATCTCGCCGCCGCCAAGAAATGGTGGCATGGCTTCCAACAATTCGAGCCGCGCCCAAAGCGCTCCGATTCCGCTGGGTCCGCACAGTTTATGGGCCGAAAATGCTACGAAATCAGCATCCCATTCCGCGACATTGGTTGCAATGTGAGGTATGTACTGACAGGCGTCGATCAGCGCAAGGGCACCGTGGGCGTGCGCAGCTGCGACGAGCTCACGCACCGGGTTGATGGTGCCCAAAACGTTCGACATTGCCGAAACGCACAACAATTTTGCGCCGTCGAGCAATGTGTCGAGATCGCTCAGATCGAGAGTGAACTCGGGGGTCATTGGAATCCAGCGCAGTTCCACGCCTCGCTCGTTAGCGAGCATTTGCCACGGCACGACGTTGGCGTGGTGTTCCATGTGGGTCAGCACAATCGCGTCGCCAGCGCCGAGATTCGCGCGGGCCCACGTGTACGCAACGAGGTTGATTGCTTCGGTTGCGTTGCGCACAAACACGAGTTCGCGCCAATCGCTTGCTCCGATGAAGGTAGCTACCTTGCGCCGTGCCTTCTCAAATTCCGCGGTGGCGAGCTCAGCGATTTCGTAGACGCCTCGGTGCACGTTCGCGTAGTGGTGCCGATACGCATGATCCATCGCATCGAGTACCGCGAATGGCTTTTGCGAAGTTGAGGCGGAGTCCAGATACACAATTGGGTTGCCGTTGATTTCGCGCTCGAGGAGCGGAAATTCAGCCTTGAGCCTGGCAACGTCGAGGGCCATGTCAGGTGCCTACTGGCGTTTCGCTTCGGAACGCGTCGAAGCCGTCGCGCTCGACCTGCTTCGCGAGTTCCGGGCCGCCGGTGGCAACCACTCGGCCATCGACCAACACGTGCACCACATCGGGAGCTAGGTAATCGAGCATGCGTTGGTAGTGCGTGATGACGAGAATCCCAAGATCGGCACGATCCTTGCGAACTTCGGCGATACCGTCGCCGACGGCTTTGAGCGCATCGATGTCCAGGCCGCTATCGGTTTCGTCAAGGATCGCGAACGCGGGTTCTAGCAGCGCCATCTGCAGAATTTCGTTGCGTTTGCGTTCGCCACCGGAGAAGCCCTCATTGAGGTAGCGCTCAGTGAAGCGGTTGTCCATGCCGAGGCGTTTGGTCCACTCCATGATTTTCAACCGCACTTCAAGGACTGAAAAGTTATCGATGCCTTTGCGGATTGCCATTGCTTGGCGCAAAAAGCTGAAAACGGACACTCCTGGGATTTCTTCGGGGTGTTGGAAACCGAGAAATAGACCGCGAGCAGCTCGGTCGCCAGGAGACAGCCCCGTGATGTCTTCGCCCTGAAAGCGAATTCGGCCTTTCGTGATCTCATAGGCAGGGTTGCCGAGCAAGACGTTCGCCAGGGTCGATTTACCGGAGCCATTTGGCCCCATGAGGGCATGAACTTCGCCGCCAGGAACGGCGAGGGACACGCCGTTGAGGATCACATTTCCGTCGACTTGGGCGTGTAGATCTTCGATTTCGAGGGAGATTTCGGCCATAGCCATTGGCGCATTGTAATTCCACTATCGCCGTAGTGGAAATTGTGGACTACTCGGCTAGCCCGTGGCGACCTCGGCCAAACTGAGCGCGAAATCGCCGTTGGGATCGGTCCACCAATGCTTCAATCGCAGACCCGCCGCGGCGAGCTCGCTGGCCACCCGAGCCTGGCGGAATTTGGCGCTGATCTCAGTGCGCATCTCCTCCCCGGCGGTGAAACGGGCGATGGAATCGAGCGCCCGCACCTTGATTTCGAGGTCGTGGCGGGCTCGCAGGCGCATCTCGATCCATTCGTTTTCTGTGTCCCAGCAAGCGACGTGGTCGAAGTCGTCAAGATTGAAATCGGCATCGAGTTCCCGATTCAACACGGTCAGGACGTTTTTGTTGAAAGCGGCGGTGACGCCGGCAGCATCGTCGTAGGCGTTCACCAGCCGAGTGGGGTCTTTGACGAGATCGGTGCCCAACAAGAGGTGGTCACCGGGAGTCATCGTCTCAGCGAGATCACGCAAAAATTGAGCCCGAGCAATGGGTTGAAAATTACCGATCGTCCCGCCAAGAAACGCGATGAGGCGGCGCCCACCTTTCGGTAGCGATCCAAGGTGCAACTCGAAATCGCCGACCACTGCGTGGACCTCGGTGCCGGGGTAATCGCGTTGAATCGCCACGGCCGCGTCACGCAAGGTCTGCTCGCTCACATCGAACGGCACAAACCGTTGAAGCAATTTGGCATCGCGAAATGCGTCCAGCAAAATCCGGGTCTTTTCTGATGTGCCGGACCCGAGTTCGATCACTGTTGTGGCTTGGGTCGCCCCGGTGATGTCGGCCGCTCGCTCGATCAAAATCGCGCGTTCGCGGCGCGTCGGGTAGTACTCCTCGAGCCGAGTGATTTCGTCGAAGAGCTGTGAGCCGAGGTCGTCGTAGAACCACTTTGGTGGAAGGTCCTTTGGCGTTGAGCCCAAACCCAAGTTTGCATCGGCAACGAGCGCAGCGCGCATCGTGTCGTCGTCGAGAAGGATGTCGAACGTGGCCGCGTTCATTGCAATCCAGTTTCGGTATCGCGAGCAAGCCGCACACCGGAAAACATCCAACGTTGGTTGGGGTAAAAGAAGTTGCGGTACGTCGCTCGGATGTGGCTGAGTGGCGTCGCGAATGAGCCGCCGCGCAGCACCATTTGATTGCTCATGAACTTCCCGTTGTATTCACCGATCGCTCCGGCCGCCGGAGCGAAACGCGGGTACGGCGAATACGACGATGCTGTCCATTCCCAAGCGTCACCGAACATCTGCGAAGTCGCGCTTGCGGCTTGGGTTGCGGCTTGGGTTGCGAACGCGCGGCTGAACAAGGTCGTTGGATCGTCGGCTGCCAGGTTGCCTTCGATTGGTTGGCTATTCGCCACGGATTCCCACTCGAACTCGGTGGCGAGTCTCGCGTTACTCCATCTCGCAAACGCATCGGCTTCGTAATAACTCACGTGCGTCACGGGTGCGTCATTGCTGATCGGCATTGTTCCGTGTAGCGAAAACATGGTCCATTCATTCGGGTCTGCCGATTCGATTTCCCAGTACAAAGGAGCGTTCCAGTTGTGGCTGTTGGTGGCACGCCAACCGTCGGAGAGCCAGAGGTCGGCGCGGGCGTATCCATCGTCGGCGACGAACGCTTTCCATTCGCCGTTGGTGATCAAACGGTTCGCGAGGGCGAACGGCTGGACGAGCGCCGTGTGGATAGGTGTCTCGTTATCAAACGCGAATTGGTTCTCGGTGGCGCCAATGTCGACGATGCCGCCGGGATGCGTCGCAAACTCCAACGCGGGAGTGGGCTCGGCTCTCGGTGCGCTGGTCTCTGCTGGGGCGGGCGTTTCGCAATAGGTATTGCTGTGGGAGTTTCTCGACAGCGCGTGTTTGATGTCCATCAACAACAGTTCTTGATGTTGTTGTTCATGGTGCATGCCGAGTTCGATAATCGGAGCAATTCGCGCGAGGACCCGCGGCGAAGTGTCCGAGAGAAACGTTTCGAGTGCCGCGTCTACATAGCCGCGATACCGTGCGATTTCGTTGGATGAAGGGCGTGTGAGCAGCCCGCGTTCGTGGCGCGCATGACGTTTGCCAACCGCGTCGTAGTAGGAATTGAACAAGAAGTTGTAGTCGTCGTGGAAGCGGCGATAGCCGCTGACTTCCGGAACTAAAACGAAGGTTTCGAAGAACCAAGTGGTGTGAGCTCGATGCCATTTCGTTGGGCTCGCATCAGGCATCGATTGAACGCACTGGTCTTCATCCGATAGTGGTGTCGCGAGTGCTTCGGTGATCGCGCGCACGCGTTGCAATGAAGCGAGAAGATGATCTTTGTCGTAGCGAACCATTGTGGCGGTCATTTGTAAAAGCCTTGGTCAGCCAGTGGGGAACGAAACAGCATGGGCATCAGTGGTGGTGACGATCGGTTCGTTACGCCCATACGACGAACTCTCGCGAGTATTACCCAAAAGCGGTGGCTACCAACCGCGGTCGATCCAAGATTGCAGGTGGGGCCGTTCGGTGCCGATCGTGGTGTCCAGCCCATGGCCCGCGAGCACGATGGTCTCAGTTGGAAGCCCAAAGAGACGATGGTCAATAGATTCGATGATCTGGGTGAAGCTGGCTTGTTCATGTGCCGAGGTATTGCCGGCACCACCAGGAAACAATGTGTCGCCGGTGAACAACAGCGGAAATCCTTCCACCAGAAATGAAACTGATCCTGGGGTATGACCAGGATTGTGGATCGTGTGCAGGCGCAGGGCTCCGACTTCGAACACGTCAGTGTCGTGGATGATCAGGTCGTAGGCCGGCAACATGTCGGCGTCCGCTTCGCCGATGGCAACTTCGAGCCCAGCATCGCGCGCCTGGGTAACGGCTTGGATGTGATCCCAGTGTCCGTGGGTCGTGAGCACTTGGCGTACTCCATGTGATTTCGCGAGCGGGATGAGCAGATCGTGTTCGTTGGCTGCGTCGATGAGTACGGCAACGCCAGTCGTGAGACAACGCAGAATGTATGCGTTGTTCTCAAACGGCCCGACGACGAGCTTGTCGAGCCGGAGTTCCGCAGTTTGGTAATGCGCAGGGCGAGGGCCAACCATAGCGGTGAGGGTAGGTGATCGGCGCGGCGTTTTGTTGCGAAATGCGAGACATCGTTCTGAGCGGCCGGTATTGTCGACTCTGCGGAGGTGGCTTGTATGCCCGAAACTCTCGATGTTTCTGTTGTTTTACCGGTATTTAACGAACGTGATCATGTGGTGGCCGAGATCGATCGGATCAAGGCGGCTCTCGACGCGTCTGATTACACCTATGAGATCATCTGCGTCGACGATTGCTCGACGGATGGCAGTGCAGAAGTGCTCGCAAAAGTCGAGGGCATTCGCTTGATCACGATGCCTCGCAATGGAGGCTCGGGAACGGTTCGCCGCGTCGGGACGCGTGCGTCGCGGGGCAATGTTGTGGTGTGGACCGACGCGGACATGACGTACCCGAACGAACAAATTCCACAACTCGTCAAAGAACTCGAAGGTTTCGATCAGATCGTCGGCGCTCGCACTACTGAAGAGGGCACGATCAAGCTGTTGCGAGTGCCCGCGAAATGGAGCATTCGCAAGCTTGCTTGTTATTTGTCGCAGACTGACATTCCAGACCTGAATTCCGGCCTACGCGCCTTTCGTCGAGATGTCGCGGATCAATACCTGCACCTTTTGCCCGCAGGATTTTCGTGTGTGACAACGATGACCATGACGTTCCTCGCGAACGGCTACTCAGTGAAATACGTGGATATTCCGTACGCAAAACGGGCGGGGAAATCCAAGTTTCATCCCGTCAAAGACACCCGTCGTTACGCGTTGCAGGTGATTCGGATGATCCTGTCGTATGAACCGCTGCGCGTGTTCATGCCGATCGGCTTGTTGCTGGGGGCCTTCGGCATTGTCAAGACCATCGTCGACATCGTGCATTTCAACGACCATCATCTTTCGAGTAACTCGTTGCTGGTGCTGTTCGCCGCGTTCCAAGTCATCGCGATCGGGTTGCTTGCCGACCTCCAGGTCCGGCTTGCGAAAACCTCGCGAGAAGTCCCTTCGGCGGCGTCGCTGACGCTTGAGCGCCGTGGCGACTGACGTGGCTGAATCGGCACTCTCGATTCCGGCAGCCGATACGGTTCCGATCGGTAACCACTACGACAAGTACGCCGCGAAAAACCCAATCGCGCGCAAGCTCATGACGGGTTTCATGGCTGCACTCGATGCATCCTTGCCCGCCGAACCGCCGGCGAACGTTTTTGAGATCGGTATGGGTGAAGGTGAAGTGGCCGAGCGGATTCGCACCCGCTACGGAGCGGTTGCAATTGCTGGCCTCGACCTGCCCGATGACGGTCTTGCTCAGCACTGGACGCATCGTTCGCTCGTCGGGCTGTTCGGCGATGCCGGAGCCTTACCCATTCGTGATGACTCATGCGATTTGGTGTTGGCCATTGAAGTGCTGGAACACCTTCCAGATCCCCGCGCTGCGTTGCGCGAACTGGCCCGGATCGCTCGTCGCGATGTGGTTCTGAGCGTTCCCAATGAGCCGATCTGGCGCGCGCTCAATCTTGTACGCGGCTCCTACCTGCGAAGCTTTGGCAACACACCAGGGCACATTCAGCACTGGAGTGCTCGATCATTTTCAGCAATGATCAGTGAGTATTTCGACGTGGTATCGGTTGCCAAACCATTGCCTTGGACCGTGGTGCGGGCCCGAGCCAAACGTTGAGACCTTCAGGGTTAAGGCACTCAGGGTTCATCGGCGTTCGTTGCATCGTGCGCGGTGTCGGAATCGCCAACCTCAAGGTTGACACTGCGAAACAATATTGGTGTCAGCAGTGCGCCCGTGCCATCGACGGCCATGAACAACAGCCGTGCGACGAGCGACGTCGTGACCGCGATGCCAGCCGGCAACGACAGCATCGCAGTGAATGCGCCTTCTCGCACGCCGATTCCGCCTGGCGTAAAGATGACGAGAAATCCAATGATCCAACTGAAAATCGTGGCCGCAAAAACTTTCGCGAAAGGTGCGTGTGGCGCGAGTGATCTCGCGATGAGAGCGGTTGATGCGCCGATGCAGATCCAGGCCGGGATGTAGCCCGCCACTAGGCGAAATGTGGTCGCGAAATTGGGAATCGCGAATGAGAATTCGCGCTTCGTGAGCCTGCTGATCAACGTAAGCAATGATCCAGCCACCTTTGGATGCAAAGCTCCGAGGCCAATCGGAATGACGAGCAACACCAACCAAGCTTGCACGTGTCCATTGGCCAACCCTGACATCGGCAGGGCGAACGCGGCGACGCATGCCGCCGCGACCTGGAGACACAACAATGAGAGCGCCACGCTGCCGTACGCGCTTGACCGGGAGAGGCCAGAGCGGCGAGCCAATTCGGCCCGGCCGACCACAGTCCAGAGCCCGCCGGGAACGTACTTTCCGATCTCGCCAACGAAATACCACCGCACGACGTCGCGGCGTTTTGGCGCCGCCGCTCCGAGGGCGATGAGCACAGGTCTCCAAGCCAGAGCGATCGCCGTCATACCCGCAGCGGCAAGTATCACCCCAATCACGAGTGGAACCAACGACACGTGAGTCAGCCGATCTCTGACCGCTCCCCACTGATCGGCGATGTTGAAAGCAACGTAGACGAGCCCAACGACACCAATCGCGGCGCCTATCAGCAAGGAAATCGGAATCCGGGTTCGCCTGCTCATTGCCGTCGAACCCTAAAGCCCTTGCGCCAAGCTCCGTCGTATCTTGGCTCGCCGTGACAACCGCGACCTGCCGCGCGATCACCGTGCGGAGGCAAACCAACCGGCTGGCAAGGTGGGCGCACGGTCAACTACGTTGCGCTAGTTACGAATTTCCGGTTCGAATCCGATCGGTTTATGGCTAAGTGGCCCCACAATGCCGTGAGCGGGCGGGTAGGGCCGTACGATTCGCCCCGATCTGACGTACCCATCAAGGAGTATCACTGTGAACTTCGCCTTCTCCGAAGAACAGGACGAACTGCGCCGTACGATCCGGCAGTTCCTCGAAGCCAAATCACCTTCGGCTGAAGTTCGCCGCTTGATGGAAGATGGCGTTGGCTACGACCCCGCGGTGTGGTCGCAGATGGCCGAGCAACTTGGCCTTCAAAGCCTGCACATCCCCGAAGAATTCGGCGGCCAAGGCTTCACCTTCGTCGAACTCGCGATGGTGTTCGAAGAAATGGGCCGAGTGTTGCTGTGCTCGCCGTACTTTGCCACGGTCGGTCTTGCTACGAACGCGATCCTCAACGCCGGCAATGCAGAGAACCACAAAGCCTTGCTTCCCGGGATTGCCTCCGGCGAAACCATTGCCGCGTTGGCCTTCACTGAGCCGAACGGCAAATGGGATGCCGCCGGGATCACGATGGAAGCAACGCCCTCAGGCGACGGCTACGTCCTGAATGGCACCAAAGGCTTTGTCATCGACGGCCACAACGCGAGCTTGATTGTTGTCGTTGCTCGCCTTGCCGGCACAACGGGTACCGACGGTATTGGTTTCTTCACCGTCGCCGGTGATGCCGCGGGCCTGACCCGTACGGCGCTTTCCACCATGGACCAAACCCGCAAGCAGGCCAAGCTCGAGTTCGCGAATGTCGCGGCCTCGGCATTGGGAACCCCTGGCGATGGATTCGCCGCGTTTTCCAAGACGCTCGATCAAGCTGCCGTGTTGCTCTCGAACGAAATGATCGGTGGCGCTCAGTTCGTGCTCGACCAGAGTGTCGAATACGCCAAAGTGCGCGTGCAGTTCGGTCGCCCGATCGGTTCGTTCCAAGCGATCAAGCACAAGTGCGCCGACATGTTGCTTGAGGTCGAGAGCGGCAAAAGTGCGGCGTACTACTCAGCGTGGGCCGCAGCCGAAGACAACGAAGAACTCCCCGTGGTTGCCGCACTGGCGAAGGCATACATCTCCGATGCGTACTTCCACTGTGCGGCCGAAAACATCCAGATTCATGGTGGTATCGGTTTCACCTGGGAACACGATGCCCACCTCTATTTCAAGCGCGCCAAGAGCTCCGAGATCTACCTCGGCGACGCTACGTACCACCGCGAGCTACTCGCGCAACGCATCGGTATCTAGTATCCCCACCCACCACTTTTTGTGTCCCATCGATATTCCGCCAACGGAACATTGATGGGACACAGTGCGTTGGGGCGGGAACTGAGTGTTGTTTCGTGGAACGTGCATTGGGGTGTGGCGTACGTTCCTGATCGGCCTAAAGGCGAGCTGTTTGATCCCCTGGCTCAACTCGATGATGCGCTGTTGCGCGCAACCGATGTGATTGTCCTACCCGAATCCTGGCGAGCCCACGACGGTTCGTCGTTTCTTGACGGTTTGCGCGCGCACGGCTTTGAGCATCTCTACGAGACCCGATACCGAACCCTTGATGTCAGCCACCTTCGACGTCAGCTCACCGACCCCGGAGAAGGCTGGTGGGAGCTCGCGGTTGCTTCGCGTCATCCCGTGGTTTCCAGTATTGAGCTGCCGCTGCAGCGGTCGTATCAGGATCCAGTTCCGATTCGCAACGCTCGTTCGATCCGTATTTTGGTTGAGGGCCAAGAAGTTGACGTGACTGCCTTCCATGTTTCTTCGAAGTTGTGGTTCGGTGCGCCGATCGTGCAACTTCGGAGTCTGGCGCGTCTCTTACGCGAACACGATCTTGATGGGACGAACCGGCCGGCGATTATTGCGGGCGACGGCAACTTGTGGCGCACCTGGATTCCCGTGGTGTTGCCGGGATGGTCCATGACAGCCAAGGGTCGAACGTTCCCGTCTTGGAAACCGCATAGCCAGATCGATCACATCTGTTATCGCGGGGCCGTTGAAATGATCGATGCCGCCGTATTGCCCTACTCGCCGACGAGTGACCACCGCGCGATTCGCGCTCGGTTGCAGTTACGCTGAATCCGTATGGTTGTTGTTGCAGGATTCTTAGCGTTTGGTTTGGTTTGCGCAATCGGTGCATGGTTCGTGTTGCGCGAAGCCGGGAAACAGGCGATTGAGCCGAGGCCGCCGACATACAGCATGGATGAGGCGTACGGCTGGGTAGTGAAAAACCTCGACGAACTGGTTGCGTCGACGTTGACGCCACAAGAGGTGCGCAGCATTTTGGGTTACCAAATCGATTTCTTCGGACGCCAAGGCGTGACCCAAAACGGTTCGGTGCCGCACCTCGCATCCGATGTCGTAATTGGGAGTTCCGAGACGGTCGCGTACATCATCGATCGTGGAGCCGCCGACGGTTTGACGTTCATCCCCGAACAGATCTATCCCGTTGTGGAGACGCAGCTCGCGTACCTCAGAGCGATCGGCGCAGTGGGACCGCGTTCTGGGCACGACTCAACTGAGTGAGGCTCGGGCTTCTGCGGTATCCACAACGCCATTTGTGACGCTGTGGGTGCAGCAAAAGGCTGGTGAAACCGGTAGCGTTTCGCCGCGATGAGTAAGCCCACTGCGTTAGAACATTTCCGGTTCGTCGGCGACAAGCGCACCCAGATCGTGTACGACATGGATCAAATATCGAGCAATGAAGCGGTTGCGAAAGCAGTCGCGGACATTGTGGCCAGCGAAACGTACGCCTGCTTCGGCCCCGATACCGTCGACGAAGCGCGCAATCGCGGCTACAAACCGTTTCGGGGGTAGGCCAAGCGTTTGGCCGGGTTCGCCCCGATGGCGCGGCATCTCTGCAACGCGAGGAGAGCTGGTCGCTGGGTTAGGTCGCTGGGGTCAGGTCTCTGGGCCAGGTCTCTAGGTTAAGCCGAGTGCGCAGCGCACACTCTTGGCCCGTGCTGCAAACGCTACATCGCTGAGCGCGGGCTCATGCGCGAGGGTAGTTGGGTCGTCGGGGAGCTCCGCGAGTTCGACCCACGACGTACAGCCGCCGTAGTTGGCGTTCCACGCAACCGTGAAAGGTTGCGCGAGTCGGTAGGCACGCAGTATCAAAACCCACAAGGGATCGCGCGATTTCCACTTCAGCCGAGACGCTGCGTAGTCGTCGCTCCAAATCACTTTGGAGGTCAGCTCGTGCAAGATTTCTGGATCGGTGATCGTGTGCGATTCAACGATGTCGACCCATCCGTACACGACAATGTCCTGGCCGACGACGCTGTTCGGGGCGAGATCAATCCAGTGGCGGTAGGCATCTTTTAACAACTCGACTCGTTGGTGCTCTGCAGTTGGGTAGAGATACGCGCGGGGTGCGTTCACGCCAAAGTGACGACCGTCTTCGACCAACCCACCCTTGCGCAGATCGATGATTTGTTCGCCGCCGAGGAGCGCGTGACAAATAACGGCCCATTCTTTGAGGGCTGGAGTTGACGTCATGACGTGCGAGGATAGCGGCCAACGTATGGATGAAATCACCTCTGAAGGTCTCCGACTTTCCGCGCACTACGCAAAACCTCATGGAACCGGGCGGTTTCCAACCCTGATCTTGCTCCCTGGGTTTCCTCGTGGCACTGGTGGCGCGGCGATGGCCGGAAATACGTATCCGCAATTTGTGGAGCGCATCGTGCGCGACGCGGGCTGGGCCGCGCTTACCTTTCAATTTCGCGGTTCGGGATCTTCCGAAGGCGACTTTTCGATGCCCGGCTGGATCGCGGACATTGCGGCAGCCGTTTCCGCACTGCGCGATCTGGAATCGACGAGCGGCATTTGGATCGCGGGCTTTCGACTTGGTGGAACGTTGGCGATCGAGGCTGCGGCTCGGGATCCAGAGATTCGCGGGATCGCGACCTTCGCCGCGCCCGCTTCCTTGCATACGTGGGTGCCTGATGCCGCGCGTTTCGCGCAGTATTGCCGGCGAGTGGGTGTCATTCACTCAGAAGATTTTCCGCCGCACGTCGGGGCTTGGGGTCGAGCAATTTCCGATCTGGACGTCCGCTCGGCAGCCGCCAAAATCGCGCCTCGCGAGTGGTTACTAGTGCACGGCTCCCACGACGACGTCGTGTCTCTGGATCATTCGCAGGAACTGTTTATCGCGAGTGGTGCTCAAGCCCAGCTGCGGCTGGTCGAGCACGGCGCCCATCGCTTGCGTCACGATCCGCGGGCGCTTGCGATGTTGTTGGGCTGGCTCGACCGTCAGACGGCCTAGCCGACCGTGCG
>JANYBW010000004.1 GCA_025360585.1 Actinomycetes bacterium
GAGATGACCACTTGCAAACAGATGCCCAAGTGCTGTGGCACGGGTCGCATGGTTCAAGAGGAGCGGCGGCCTTGATCGCACGCGCAGTATCGGCGGCACGGCGCAACTCGAAGTGCCGCCGGCGAGCAGCGTGATCAATCCGTTGCTCTTCAAGCATTCGCTGCACGAGCCGTGGGACATCGTCGTACTCGTAGATGGCACCGCCCGAAACTCATCTGTAACTTCCGTTCTCGGTAGTGCCGTAGAACACAGCCCGATCACCCTCACGGCGAAGATCCACGCCCGGGAACGTCGTCGGTCAAACTGCATCGAGACCGAGCACTGACGCGATTGCGGTATCGAGTCGTTTCGAATCGCTGATTGTGAGGCGTCCAAGGCGCGCGCCGAGGAGACGCTTCTCGGTGCTCCAAATGCGGCCAGCTCGCAATGCAGACGGAGCGAGAAGCCCGGCTTGTTGCCATTCGACAACAACGAAATCGCCGATGCCGGGTCGGGTCAGCCGTGCATTCTGGCTGGTGATCATCGCCACAACAACGTCAACGCCAGCGTTGTATGCGTCGGCCGAGATGACACACACCGGACGACGTTTCGTGCGCACCAAATCGGTGTAGGGAAAAGGCGCGAGAAAGATCTCGCCGCGCAGCATTTGGTTCCTGGCTACTCATCGTCGACAGAGTCGTAGACGCTGTCTTCGGGTGAGAACCATTCATCGACTGCCGCAGCGCGGGGAGCCCACGGCGGTCGTTTCCAACCGAGTAACACATCGCGGAGACGCCAGAGTTCGTTTTCGGCCGCATCAACGCGGCTCTGCGCGGCTGCCATCTCCGACGCGTTGTGCACCGGTATAGGTTCACGGACGCTCAGCGATCCTGCAATGAATCGATCCGAGTAATCAGCAACTGCCGACGCGAGTTCTTGGTGTGCCTGTTCGAGACGCGTGCGATCGGCAGGGGCCAGATCTTGTTCACCAAGATGCTGCGGCTCGATGGCATGGGTCATGGAAGTGATTCTACTGGCGGGCGAACCCAAGTCCAGCGAAAATCGATTCATGGATCCACATCTGCAACCTGAAGAGAAGCGTTCAACCGCCGATTTTGCGGATTCTAAGCTCGACGCGTTTCCGTGGGAATGATCCGGAGGCTTCGGCAACAAAGCAACGAACGCTCCGATATTCAACGGCTCCGTCGAAGTGTCTCTTTCGAACGTCTGGTCGCGCGTTTGGCCGCAGACGACGGCGAATGGGTTCTCAAAGGAGGCACCGCGCTCGAACTCCGTTACGCGACGCGCTCCCGAGCAACCCGTGATATCGATATCGCGTAAGACCTCGTAGATCTCGTCATCCTCATCGACGATGGTCTCGCTACAAGTTCGAGATGGCGAACGATTTCTGGGCGAATGGGGAACGGCTCGGCTACACGACGTGCCAGCAGACTGTCCACGTGGCCGATGGTTACCTCGTGTTGCTGCACGACGACGTTCGTCACGGGCGCCGAATTTGTAATGCAGCGGCAGTGGACATTTGCACGGAGGTGATAGCCCGTAGCGATGGAAGGCATCGAGTTCCATCTGCAAGCTGAGCCGCGTGGCGGATCCTCATGGTGCGAGTTCTCGCAGCGCGTGGAGCGCATGGGGTTCGCGGGGCTGAGGGTTCCGGATCATCCGGGCAGTGGCGCATCCCCGTTCGTTGCCCTCGCCGCCGCGGCCGCGGTCACCGAACGAATCACGCTTGCGCCATACGTACTCAATGCGGGTGTGTGGGACCCGTTGATCCTCGCGAATGAGGTCGCCACGCTCGATATCGTTTCCGACGGCCGCGCGGTGTTGGGAATCGGTGCTGGGCACACTCCAAGCGAATGGCTCATGCGCGGTGCTGTGTATCCGAGTGCTGCGCAGCGCGTCGACCGACTTGTCGAACTGATTGCAACGGTTCCTCGTTTGCTTACTGGTGAAACGGTCGACTTCGAAGGCCAACATGTTCAGTGCCGCGACGCAGCGCTGACCGCGTGCGTTCCTGTACAAACTTGCGTGCCCGTGCTTATCGGCGGCAACGGACCGCGCGTCTTGGAACTCGCACGCAAGCACGCCAACATCGTGTCGATCAGTGGCCTCGGTGCGACGCGCGACGATGGTCATTCGCACTCGGTTCGTTGGTCCGCGCCGGTTGTAGATCGGTCGTTCGGTCGAGTCGACGGCGCTACTCGCGACCTCCTTCGTTGATGTGTTGGTCCAGCACGTTGCGATCACGAACGATCGCGCCAGCGAGCTTGAACGAGTCTTGGAGCGTCTCGAAGTCGATGGCGATACCAACGGCAGTCACGGCCAGATCGATCCTCCCTATTTACTCGTTGCCACGATCGACCAGATCGCGACCCAAATTGAAGAACAGCGCGAAAAGTACGGCATCAGGAGTTACACCGTTCGAGCACCGGCCATGAAGTTGCTTGCGCCGATCGTGGGCGACGGCAAGTGACAAGCGTTGTGGTCTTACACAGTCCATATTGCGGGCCAACCAGCGTGTTGCCGCTGGCCGAGTGCCTCGGCGCCGAGTGGCGAAGTGCACGCCTGCGGAACGATTCTGGCGGCCGACGTTGTGATCGCGCATAGCGGCGCTTCTTCGTTCGTTACCGAGATGGAATTCGAGCGATGTGTATTGATTGACTCCGCGCTCCCGCCGAGCACCGGCACCGTGTCGCTCGCGCCGACAGTTCGACTGCACGGTCGACACCTCGACACCGCCCGCTGCGCGGTGCGCGCTGCCCGCGCCAGGTTGGCGACGCGATTGCACAGGTGCTCGAAATGCTCCGATGAAGAAGGTTCTGTTCTGCGAAATACAGCTGTGCTCTTGGTTGCTGGCGTCCTGACTTGCACAACGAACGCTGACTAGGCAACATGCGCTCGTGTATCCCGACCGTGACTCCGTTGCCGATGCGAGAGGCCCAACACTGCGGACGCAACGCCTCGTGTTGCGGCGTTGGTGTGCCGAGGACCTCGCACCCTTTGCCGAACTCAATGCCGATCCCGACGTCATGGCGCACATGCAAAAGACCATGAGCCGACAGGAGAGCGACGCATTCGTGGCACGTATCGAAAAGGAGTTCGACGACTCCGGCTTTGGTCTGTGGGCCATAGAGGTGCCAAACCACTCGCCATTCATTGGCTTTGTCGGGTTGCACCGCGTGCCGTTTGAAGCACCCTTCACGCCGGCCGTCGAGGTCGGATGGCGGCTAGCCCGCGCACACTGGGGCAATGGGTTCGTGACCGAAGCGGCTCGTAGCGCGGTCCGTTACGGAATCGAAGAGGTCGGTCTTGACGAGATCGTTTCCTTCACCAACCCAGGCAACGTCCGGTCGTGGACGGTAATGGAACGTCTCGGCATGATTCGTGACCCAGCGTCGGACTTCGAGCACCCCAACGTTCCGATCGGACATTGGCTTCGTCCCCATATCTTCTACAGATTTCCGTCCGCGACCCCGTCGACGTAGCGCTCCCCACTGCCGATTTTGCGCGCAGCGAGGCCTTCGAGGTCCCTCGGACAATGCATCAGACGATCGTCGCGCAACTCGAACGGGGTCAACTCCCCGCTGGCGTCGTGGTCGAGAACGAGGCGGCGTTGCTGACCGCGCTTGTTCCTGCGCTCGGTCAGAACATGCTCGACGGCAGCATGCATTCCAACCAAGCGTTCGAACTCTTCGACTACGCGCTGACGAAAGCCTTTGCGTAGTTCGCGCAAAAAACCATGTGCAAGAATCGACGGGATGCAACGGATCTCAGTCGTCGGTAATTCGGGATCGGGAACGACGACTGTTGCCGAAATGATCGCCGAGCGTCTCGGCGTAGTCATTGTGGAACTCGACGGGATTATGCATGAACCTGGTTCGATGCAGCTGCCGGTCGGCGAATTCCGACGACGGTACAGGCAGTGGCGGACGACGACGTCTCGGTCATCGATGGTAACTACAGCAGCCAAGTGCAAGATCTCGTGTGGCTTCGTGGCGACACAGTGGTAAGGATCGATCCGCCTCGACGCGCTGTGATGGCGCAGGTCGTGCGTCGCACCGTGCGACGCGTGGTATTGCGCAAGGAGCTCTGGAATGGAAACCGGGAGCCTTGGAGCAACTTGTGGTCTCCGGCGACGTCGGTTGTCGCATGGTCGTGGACACAGCACGCCGCGATCCGCCAACGTTACGAAACTGCGATGAGCGACCCGAACTGGTCTCATCTGCGTTTTGTCCGGATCGGTTCGAAACGAGACATCAAGCAGTTGTTGAGTGATCTCTCCAACGACGTATCACAGTCATCGGGCAAGGTCTTCGAGATTCAACTCAGTCTGGAATGGGCAGGACGGGTCGACGATATTCGTCATCTGGCGGCGTTGTGAAGGCCGCGAAGACGGCGCTGGTTACCTCGCTCGTTGCTATTTGCGCGGTGGCGGCGGCTTTGTGGGTGGCCGTTTGAGGGGAGGCACGAGTTGGCATTTGCCTGTGTGGTCGGGTGGGCCGAGCGTGTAGTTGTGGTGGGTGAACAGGTCGTGGTGGTGATCGCAGACTCGTCGCAGGTTGAACAGGCTGGTTTCACCGTTGGCCGCGATCGCTTGGACATGATGGCGTTCGAGACCTTTGGTCCGTTCGCATCCAGCGATGGCGCACACCGGGTCGCGGTACTTCAGGGCGGTGTTGAGTTCGGCGGGGATCTTGCGGCCGATGTGACAGACGGTACGGATGTCGATGCCTTTCGCGATCAACACTTTGAGGAACGCTCCGCCGAGGAGATATTCGCGGGCTTGTTGGATGGGGATCGGCCCGACTCCGGGTATCTCGCACCGTTCCCCGGGTAGGAGATAGCCGCGCAGGAGCGGTTCGTAGTCGACAACAACGTTGACTTCTACCTTCACGGCTGTCGGGGGCTGTCCGCCTGCGGTGTTGATGGCGCACGCTGTTGACCTGTCGATGGCGTTCTCGGTGAACATCGATGGTGTTGCACGGTCGACGGTTCGGTTCGGGTTTGGATGCGTGTCGGTTGGCCCGCCGGGCACAGGCGCGGCGGCCGGTGCCGGTTCGGTGAGCGCGGTGAGCGCGTCGGCGAGGTAGTTCTCTGGGGTGTCACGTACACCGAGTTTTCGGGCCGCGTTGAAGAAGTTGTTGGCGTCGTGTTCGAGGCGGCGGCGTAAGACGATCCCGACCTTGGGCTCGAGTCGCCAGGAGCCGCATTCCATTCCTTCGGCGTCACGAAAGAAATGCAGAGACCGTAGGGCGCGTTGGCGTTTTGCAACTTCGGCTTGGTCGTCTTTGTCGCGGACGGCCGCGATGACGCGTGCTGATTCGCGTTTCACGCCGATGAGTCCGTCGCGTCGTGCTGATTCGAGAAGCCGTTGTTCGGAGCCGGGATCTTTGGCAGCGGCGCGCACGACTTCGGTTGCCTGCGCGGCGGAGAGTTTCCCGCCGCGCAACGCAGTGTTCGTTTCGGGGAGCGTGTCGACAGAACGGGCGATCATCAACGTTTCGTGTGCGGCGCCGATGGACGTTCCCGCGATGTTTGCGAGCCACGCGGCGGGTGATGCGGCGCCGTTTGTGGACCAGGCTCCGCTTGACTCGACTCGGCGCATCGCGAGGGTTTTGCCTGCGGCTGCGACGCGTTCAATCTCGGCGAAGGTCGCGACGAGTTGCTTCGCGAGTGAACCGTCGATCACGTCGGTGTCGAGCACCGCAACGGACGCTTTCAATGACTCTCGAAGGGCTTGTATCTCACACAACATCTACAAGTAGTAGAACACGAGGGTGAGACAATATGGCAATGAAATCAGGCAGTTTTCCAAAGAATGTCGAACAAATATCTCGCACATCGCGACCGGCTGCGTTGTGCGTTCGACTGCAGCACGGTGCACGAAAGGATCTGCGATGAATCGAATCAACGCCCAACGTCGCGCCAGTGCAGTCCGCCGTTTCGAGACCGACGAAACCGCCACCGCATCGGGCCGCACCATGCCCGAGCCGGTTGCAAGTTTTGACGGTAACAACCGCACCCAATCCGTACCTAGATGACAATGCAACCGTGCCGCGATCCGCGACGCGAGATATCGCACGCCTATGCCGTCGTAGAGAGGCGGTGCACTTATGACCGCATCATCGCAGGCGCGGCCGACTACCGGAAACGCGTGCTCGGAATCGGGCGACACCCGCGCGGGTTTCCAGAATGCGCCAAGACCTCGCCTAGAGCTTGATGATGTAGACGATCCCATACTGGCTCATGTCCCGCGGCGTTGGTCCGAAGCCGTAGTCACCTCCATCAGATGCCGGCCCGTAGCCGAGTGTGCTGTAACGGCTCGTGGGCGTTTCTCGAGAAGCACTCGATCTTCCGACGCACCGGCCAGTGCACCGGAATGACTTGTCGTTAGCGCCGATAAGTTGCACGCCATACCAGATCTCATTCACGTTGCCGTCAGTGCTGTTCTTGACCTCAGTGCCGCTCCAAATACGAACCGTGGTCTTGACCAATTGCACTGTCACCGGGCCGCCGTCACCCGTACCAGCGATGACATTGCGCACTCGTCGTTTCAGTTCCTCAAGCTTCGGGAAATCGCGCTCGTTCGCCACCGGAAATCGAGATCGAAAATCGCTTGTCGTCGTCGATTCTCGCGACAATGCTCGGCTTGTCGGCGCCGCGATCTGCACTCTGACGACGCGATCGTCCCGTTGCGCGAATACCACGGCCAAGGTTGCGGCAACACCGCACGCTATGACGATCGCTGCGGTACGCATGCGGCGCGATGCCCCTGCAACTCGCGTTGATGTTCGCTGCGCGGCATTGAAAACATCATCCGCACCGCGTCGCGAATCTGTCGCAACAAGATCTTCGAATAGTTCTTTCAGATCGTTCATGTTGGTTCTCCTGCGTAGTGATCTTCGTCGAACGTCGCCGTGAGTTCTGTCCGGAGTCGTTTCAGCGCACGCGACGCAAGTTGGCGGGCTGCGGCTTCGTTACAGCCAACCGCGTCGCCAGCCTCTTGGTACGTCGCGCCTTCGACAACCGTCAGAAACAACACGGCCCGCGCATCGGGCGAGACACGCCACAGTTCACTGAGATCGGAGGGATAGTCATCGTTCGTGCTCGCCGATGGTTCTGTGACAGCTCGAAGGCGCGACTCTTCACGTCGACTCGACCGCGTCGAGTTCATCGCCACCCGCAACACCGCAGTGCGCAGATACGCAAGTGGGTGTTCAAGCGAATTGAGCGGCCGAGCGCGAAGGGTCCGAACAAGCGCTTCCTGCACCAGATCATCCGCATCCACACCCGGGGCGCGAACAGCAGCAGCAAAACGATGCAGCGCTGTGTACACCTCATTAAAGACCTGCGCGTCGCTGGGCGTCTCCTGCATCGGCCTGTCCACACTTCTTAGAACACCGCCAGCCGCCGATTCGTGACTGTCATCCACCGAATCTCGGCACGTCCTTCGACCAAGCACGGCGTCCTTCGACACGAGACGCCACAAGGAAGGCAGAACCACGGCAGCGCAACGCCCTACTAGAAACGAGGAATACCTTTTCGTATTCGTCCGGTGCCGCCGGTGCTATCACGTGTCTGCAAGCCAAAGTCTCAACGATGCCCAGCCGCGACTTCGGTCACGCGTTCGACGAGCGCGCTGCGCCTCGCGTTCGTTGCCATCGAAGCAGCGGCTGACTCGGCGGTATTTTCCGTCGAGCGGATCACGGCCGAGCGACACAATCAGTTCCCAAGTGCCGGGTCGACGCTGTCGAAGTGAGGCAGGCATATCCAAGAATGTACACACCAAAATTCTTGGATGATTCTTGGATGCCAAGAAAAAGACCAGACCGTCCGCTGCGTTTCATAGCGTCTGAACTGGTCTTATGTGGTGGGTCGCCCGGGACTCGAACCCGGAACCTCCGGATTAAAAGAAACGGAAACCCCAATATCTACATTAGGTTTCCGTCCACCGCGTACCGTCTCATCGGCTCATTCGAAACGCCGCCTCCAGCGCGTGACCGTGAGTATCCGCAATTGGATGGGATGGCGGACGGGATTCTGGCTACACGAGCACCGCATTTGCCATTACGGGCGGTGCTGATTGACCGATAGGATTTTGGTATGGCTCGCCGGATCAAAGAACTCGAACCCGAACCGACGGTGGTCTTGATTCCGGACCGCTACACGATCACCATGGATGATTGGCTTGCCTCGCTGCGCACCGCGGAGCCGAGCGGCCTCTCTATATCCGGCGCCGAACTCGTCGCGGAAGCGCGAAACGAAGACGAGTGACCGCGTTCGTCCTCGATGCTTCTGCCGGTGTCGAACTATTGCTCACAACGGACGTCGGCGAACGTCTTCAAAACCAAATTCCTGCTGGGGCAGACTGGTGGGTACCCGAGCACTACTACGTCGAAGTTGCAGGCGCGCTCCGACGAGCGCTCATAAACGAACGCGCACCCGAAGCGAAGGTTCTGACAGCATTCCAACAACTCCAGGCCGCTCCGCTCCGGCGAGCCCAAGTACGTCCACTCCTCGCGGAAGCTTGGGCGTTCAAAGACAACATCACGCTCGCCGACGCCGTCTACGTCGTCCTCGCGAAACACCTCGACGCGGCACTCGTTACGGCCGACCGCAACCTTGTCAATGCACCTGGACTGCCGGTACAAACGATCCACCCGTGAACCGATCGACCGCTTGGGTCAACAGCACCGTTTCCCGCAATATCGGCAGCCGACGGCCGAGACCTGGACCTATTTGGTGGGCCGCCCGGGACTCGAACCCGGAATCTGCGGATTAAAAGAACGGAAAACCCAATATTTGCAGTCGGTTTCCATCCGCCACGTGCCGCCTAATCAGGGACTCGGTGACGTTGCGTCCATGGGATGATGTCGATTCCGTGCAGTAGATGGGATCGCGGATGGGATTTTCCGGTGACCGCGATCGCCTTCGAGCGCGCAGCGAACGCATCGACAAGAAAGCCCTACGCGTGTTCGCTCAACGTGCCGTATCGCTGTTGAGCAGCCTGTGTGGAGGTCCCCAGCAGTTTCGCGATTTTGGCCCACGACATGCCAGCAGCGCGTGCCGTTTCAATCGCTTCGGTGAGATGACGTTCACCGCGAGCGCGTTCTACCACGGCGCGCTGCAGTTGATATTCGGCGACGGGGCGCTCGTCGCTTGCATTCGGTTCGTAGTCCTCGAATCGTTGAGCGAGTTCATCAGCATGGTCAAGCATGTCTTGGATTGAGCGTGGCATTTACATCACCTCAGAAATTTGGTTCGTGCAGGCATCGCATGCACTATGAAATCGATTCCTTCAGCAGCCGAAACTCCGATTTCGAGAAACGCACCGGTACTCATTGCGCCAATGAGCATCACCCGATCATCCATCACAAAGACCCTGATCGGATTGCGGAAGGCGTGAAGCATGTCGACATCTGAGCACCCATGCTTGCGGGCACTTTGGAGAACGACCGGATCCACCACATCAATATATCTTGATCACGCTGTCGACGTTCGGGAACAAAGTCTGGGCCAACTGTCCGTGGACACCCACCGGAGGCGGACAAGCCACTCTGACCTGGTCTT
>JANYBW010000014.1 GCA_025360585.1 Actinomycetes bacterium
AATCTCACGGCCAGCCGCGCGAGAATCGCTACGACCACTTCAAATGTCGGTGGCCCGAGCCGAGCGGTAACTCGACCCGGGCCGACGACCAACCTGTTTGCACCAGGAAGGCCGAACTATGAACACACCATTGCGCGTTGCCGCGGCGCGTGCCCGAACGTCGGTGCGCTGATGGCGTCGATACTGAAACGCCAAACCACCAGGGGCGTGCGTTACGACGTGCGCTACCGAACCCCCGACGGGGGAGTGAGAACCAAGACCGTGCGCACTCGCCGTGATGCCGAACGCGTTGCATCGACGGTTGAGGCCGACAAGATCCGCGGCGAGTTTGTGGACCCGCGCGCTGGCGCGATCACGTTCGATGAGTACTCCACACGCTGGCTCGCGGAACGCGCGAACCTGCGGCCGAATACGCGAGTGGTCTACGAACAGCAACTGCGCACGCACATCGCCCCGACGTTTGCAAAGTTGCAGTTGTCGACGATCTCGCCGGCGAAGGTTCGTTCGTGGCAGTCTGCGAAACTGCAAACGAAACTCTCGCCGAACACCGTCGCGAAGTGTTACCGGTTGCTGCGAACGATCATGAACACCGCGGTCGAAGACGAACTCATCGTTCGCAATCCCTGCATGCTCAAAGGCGCTGCCGTGGAGCGCGCCGATGAACGACCAATCGCAACGGCGGAGCAAGTGTGGCAACTCGCCATGGCAGCGCATGAGCGGTATCGCTGCATGATCTTGCTCGCCGGTTTCGTTGGGTTGCGCCAAGGCGAACTGCTCGGCCTCGAACGGCGTCACGTCGACCTGATGCGATCCTCGGTGCGCGTCGAACAGCAGTCGTGCGAGCTCCCTGCTGGCGTTGTGAGTCTCGCTCCACCGAAGACCGCTGCGGGTGTCCGCACGATCGCGATACCCGCGTTCCTCGTGGCCGAACTGCGCGCCCACCTCGACACCTACGGCACGTACGGCACGAATGTTCCGAATGCTCGTCTGTTCGTGAACGATGCCGGCGCTCCGGTGCGCAAAGGCAATCTGCACGAATGGTGGGTTGCAGCAAGAAAGCAGGTGGATGTGCCCGATGGTTTTCGTTTCCACGACCTTCGTCACACGGCGAACACGCTGACCGCGGCGCACGGTGCGAGCACCGCAGAACTGATGGCCCGCCTTGGCCACGCATCGCCCGCAGCAGCGTTGCGCTATCAACACGCAACCAGAAGCCGCGACACGGAACTCGCAACCCTCGTCGGCGCAACATTTGAGGCGGCAAGACCGAGCGAGTCGCAATGCACCCCCGCTCGCATGCGCTCGCGCCCCGAGGGGCTCGTATCGGCATCAGAGCGAACGATCGAGGCAATCGGATGAACGAGCTCGCGCGATGGACGCGCGATGGAATCAGAATCGGCTCTCAGCGGCGATGAGACAACGCCTGAGATATCGGCACTGACCTGGGTAAACATTTGGAGCGGGTGACGGGGATCGAACCCGCATGACCAGCTTGGAAGGCTGGGACTCTAGCCATTGAGCTACACCCGCGAAGCGCCGCACTGTAGCAGTCATGCGGCAAAATTGTCGCGCCGGAACCGCGGTCAGACGGCTCGAAATCCGGCACTATTTTGCGTAGGTCCGCACGAGGGCTAACACGTTCCCGACATCGGGTCCTTCGCCTTGCAGTGCGGTTTGGTTAGGTGTTTTGCGGCGCCCCGCGACGTTGCAGAAGTCGATTGCGGTGCCGCGAATTGTGGTGACCGTGGGTTCGTCCGGTACGAAATCCCACTGGGCGCCAGATGGCGCGACCAGATGCACTGCAACAGGACCGCTCAGCGTCGCGTCCGACATCGAAAACGCGTACGGAATCGTGCGCCAAGCGAGGCGCGCGATATGGCGGAGCCGATCGGTCGGCGTTACATCCACGGCGAGCGCCTCCGCGATGTCATTGGTGTGAATCCAAGTTTCGGAGAGTCGTGTAGCTGCCAACGTGTGCAGCGAAAGTTTTCCCGACACCCAGGTGACCCGGCGGTGCGGATCACCGCGACGAAACTCGGCGACGAGTTCTTCGGCCGAAGCTTCCCACCGTTTCGCGATCGCGGCGCCGCCGATTTCGCGTTCGGATGCAACCTGTGCCGCAGCGGCTTCATCGACAGTCTGATCGCGGTCGCGTTCCATGCTCACAAAACCGCGGGCTAGGTGATCGAGTTCCCCGCGCGCACTCGATGCCGACAGTTCGTTGGTAGCCGCGAGATGCAGCAACACATCAGCAACGTCCCAACCTTCGCAAGGCGTCGGTGCGTGAAACTCGATATCGCCGCACGGCGCGATGAGCGCTCGCAGCTCTGCTTGCTGTGCGATGAGGTCTTCGATAATGACGTCCACGGCAACCTTCCAGCGCGGCAAATCGCTACGCGTCGTTGTGAGTATGAATGTGCCCAGCGGTGAAGCTATGTCCACGAAATCGATGGGTCTGTACCGAAAACTGGCGCGACGGGGTCGCCGAAACCATCGTGCGTCGACGAGGCGAACTCGCCAATCGTCCAACGCTGTGCTGTGGCACCCGCCGCCTCTCTTGATTCGGGCGCCTTGATTCGTGAGGGCCGTGCTGCGAAACCGGATACCTGAAATCCGCGCCGAGTCCTGACGCATGCAAAGCTGTTCATGATGACAAGTGGCGAAGCTCCGACGCAGAGTTTGCTCGATGGTCGCAAGCTCAACTTGGTGTTCGTCGGCCTTTTGGTTGGGAACACGATGGCCGGCATGGACGCGACGATCGTCGCGACGATGTCGCTGCGGATCCAACGCGATCTGGGTTCGGTCGGCTCCTTATCGTCGATCTTCACGGCCTATCAGCTCGCGCAAATTGCGTCGCTACCGCTCTACGGCAAGCTCGGGGACCTATACGGCCGCAAGAAAGTCTTTGGCATTGCCGTCACGATATTTCTCTTGGGTTCCGCGTTATGCGGCGCGGCGCCGTCGTTGGGGTTTTTGGTCATAGCGCGCGCACTCCAAGGCGCGGGTGCTGGCGGGCTAACTGGGCTCACAATGGCGATCGTTGCCGATATTGTGCCAGCTGATCGGCTCGGCCGTTACCTCGGATACACAGGCTTGGTCTTCGCGGTGACAAGCGTGTTGGGGCCAGTAGTCGGTGGCATTTTTGCCGATGGTCCGAGTTGGCGTTGGGCGTTTTATGTGAATCTTCCGAGCGGCGCGATTTGCTATCTCGCACTGGCGAAGGTACCGAAGCTCGCGAAACGAGTCGAACACAAAATCGATATTTTCGGCGCGGCGCTGCTCGCCATCGTCGCGACGTGTTTAACGTTGGTCTCGACGTGGGCGGGAAGAACGTTTGCGTGGTCGTCGCCGCGAATCATCACGCTGATTGCGGTCGGAATCGCTTCAATTATTGGGTTCATCGCGTGGGAACGGGTTGCGGCGGAACCGCTCGTCCCCGCACGGATATTCGCCCGCCGCGAGGTAACAATCGCGATCATCGCGAACCTTGTTGCTGGCATCGCGTTCTTTGGCGGCATCGTGTACTTGCCAATCTTGTACCAATCCGTCGGCCTCCGGAGCGCTACCGATGCCGGTCGACTCCTGATTCCGTTCGCATTCTCGACCGCGATGGGAACCACGTTGGTTGGCCAAATCATGCAACGCAAGTATCGAGGTGCGCGCACGTTTCCGTTGATCGGTATGGTTTTGATGGCAACGGGCTTCGCGCTACTGAGCCTTGCGACTGCAACGACGACCGCGACAACTGCGATGCTCGAAGGAGTCCTGATCGGTGCGGGAATCGGATTCACGATGCAAGTGATGTTGTACGTCGTGCAGCGACTTACCGAACCGCGTGACCTTGGTGCGGCGACGAGCCTTGCGGTGTTGGCCCGTATCGGTGGCTCAGTTGTTGGCGTTGCCGTCGCTGCGAACGTGTTGAATCAACGCTTGACTTCGGCGCTGAAATCCCGCGGCAACCCATTGCGCGGCATACGAATTCAGGGTGACGCGAAGTGGATACAAGCGTTGTCGCCAGCGACGAAGACGAAAGTAGTTGATGCATACGCGGCCGCGCTCGGCACAACCTTTCGTATCTTCATTCCCGTGATGCTGATCGGGTTTGCGATCGTGCTGATGCTGCCCCGAAATCTCGACGAACGAATTCGGCCGGTCGATGTTGGGTAGTGGCATCGTCGCCGATGGAGCCGAGCCGCAATCGCACTACCGCGTGCACCATACGCTTGAATCGGACAGACTGTTCTGGAAACAGTCGCGAGTTTTGGAGCCTGAAAGATGATCACCGGCATGGCAAACCTGGCGTTCAAAGTGGACGATGTGGACGCGGCCGCTGAGTGGTATCGCGAGCATGGTTTTGAAGTGCGCGACCGGATGCACTGGAACGGGCTCGAGCGCGCGGATGTGTTCCTAGGCCCATTGCAGTTCACGTTGTTTAGCAACGCGATTTATGAAACCGCCGATGGGCCACCACTCCCCGAAGGTTTCTTGCATCCGGCGTTGTTCTGCGACGATCTTGATCAACAACTTCGTGGTCATGATGTGATCTTCGGGCCGACGATCGTGGAGGGCCCGTTTGGCCGTCGTCGTATCGCGTTTGTGAACGCGCCCGGCGGTATCCGCCTTGAGTTCATGCAACAACTCAATGACGGTGCGACGGACTAATGCAGTTTGCCCAGGAATCTCATGACGATATTTCTCAAGGGGCAATCGCCGTTACGTATCGATACTGGAAGCGCGCGCACGCGAAAGTCGGTGGGCGGTACTACGTCGGTTCGACCCGCATTGAAGTCGACAGTATCGAGTTGCTTCCGTTTTCAGCGGTGACCAACGCTCAGGCGAAACGGGCGGGCAGCGCGAATCGAGAAGCGCTGCGCGAACTGATTGCCCACGCGGGCCCGGTTACCGATGAGACGATCGTGCATCGAATCGATTTTCATCGCGTTACCGACGATTTAGAGTGATGCCTATTTCGCCTTTACCCAGAGTGGCAGTTTTGCGATATCGGTACAGCCGGCTTTGGTGATGCCCCAGTAATCATCGCGACCAGGATCGAGGTGTTCGTCGGCAGATTTTGGTGCGGCGGTCGCAGATGACGCTGCGTACATGATGTCGTGGGGATTGTCGATCACATGCCCATTCGCGCCGGCGTGTTTTGCGCAGCGTTCATCGACTGCGCCTAAAACGTGCAGCAGTTCGTGGGCGGCAACGCGCGATGAGTTCGAGGCTGATTCTGCGGTTGCTGATGAACATGCAGTGGAAAACACGACTGCGTAACGGGCCGCAGATTCGCCGCAGATCGGCGATACCGGACGGATCCGAATAAACACAATGGCCGCTTCGTCGGCGCCGAGCGTAAAGCCCGCGCTGCTCATCGCTTGCGCGACTTCGAGCGATGGCGTTGCCGATCCGGACAGCAGATCCGCGCGCACCAAGAGGGTCACGTGTTCGAGTTTGAATGCTCTATCGACAGTGCGCAGATTTGCCGTCACTCCGGCACCGTCGGCAGTGGTTTCGGTACGAAACCACTGGTTCATATTGGTGATTTGGTTGCGAATCTCGGTATCGGTCCCTGCCGGATCGGGCCGGTCCGCGGCCGTAACCTCGATGACCCGCACGACCCGAATATCTCGCAGTTCGTGAGTGGGAAGCAGTCGTTGCTGGGTGGAGCCTGAAGTTTGCCACCAAAAGACGCCGAGGAGTGCAGCGACGAACACAATCACGATGGTGTAGATCTTGAGCGATTTGCGCATGGCGCGGAGTCGATTGCGGCGCCGCGTTCGGCGACCGTCGCGTTGAAACGCTCGCTGCAGCATTTCGTTTTCTTTGGCGCGTTCGGCAGCCGATGCTTCGTGAATCGTGGGTGGGGCAACAGGGTCGCCCCGCAACAGCGCAGCGAACGGATCGTCGTTCGGGTCCGATGCATCAGTCATCGACTAACACCAACCGAGCGCAGGAGCAAAGCGAGCGCAGGAGCGACGAAGGAACAACTTGGGGCGCGTGCTCCTCGCCGCGCCGGGCGAAGCAGGCGCCATATACAGAGTCGGGAAGGGGAGACTTGAACTCCCGACCCCCCGCTCCCAAAGCGGGTGCGCTACCACTGCGCCACTTCCCGGTAGTCGGGCACGCTACTCGCGCCGAGGTCCATGACTCGCAGCGATTCAGCCGGCGAACGCCGTGAAGCTGAGGAGCAACGCTGCGATCAAAAGCCCGCTGAACGCGATCAGCGAATTGCGTTTGTCGTAGGCGCCGATCGTCGGGCCCGATGAGCTTCGACCGGAATGCCCATCGAGCCCGAGTACCTTGCGGGTGTGGGCGATCTCTTTTTCGCGAGCCGCGTCGGCTTTTTTACGTTCCTTGTCGGAGCGTTTCGCGGCTTCCGCGCGTTCGGCTGCTGTGGGTTCGTGATACTTGGCGCCCACGATGAAGAGTTCGTCGAGGGGACGACGGTCGGGGTCGTCGGAGCGGGGGTCGAGCGAGTCGGGCACTCGCTCAGGATATCGCTTCGCGTTGTAGCGTCCGCTGCGCGTCGTAGGAATGGCCTGCGCGGTAGTGAATTGTGTTGTGAGGTGCGCGTTGCGCGTTGTGATGTGTCAGGAACTCGGCCCGCCTGAAGCGCTTGTTGTGCAGGAGGTCGATACTCCCGAGCCGGGAGCTGGGCAAGTCCGGATTGCGATGAAAGCCGCGGGCGTCAACTATGTCGATGGTTTGATTTCCGCGGGCCGCTATCAGATCAAGATTCCCGCACCCTTCGTGCCGGGATCAGAAATTGCTGGGGTTATCGACGCGGTCGGCGATGGCGTTGAGGGGTTCGCAGTTGGTGATCGCGTGTTCGCGACGGTCGGCACTGGCGGATTTGCCGAGTTTGCGATCGCGCGTACGAGTCAGGTGGTAAAGATCCCGGATTCATTGGACTTTGCGAAGGCGGCATCGTTTCATCAGTCGTATCTCACCGCTTGGTTCGCGTTTGTTCGCCGCACGGTGGTGCGCCCTGGCGAGACCGTCTTGGTGACCGGGGCGGGAGGTGGGGTCGGATTGGCCGCTATCGACGTCGCGAGAAGTATCGGGGCGCGCGTGATCGCGGTCGCTTCGAGCCACGAAAAACGCGAACTTGCCTTGCAGATGGGCGCAGAGGCCGCGATCGACTCCTTAAACGAAGATGTCAAGAACCGGGCTCGGGAGCTTGCGGGCGACGGCGGTGTTGATGTGGTGTACGACGTCACCGGTGGCGATGTATCGGAGCAGTGTTTGCGGGCGTTGCGGTTCGATGGCCGTTTTTGTGTGATCGGCTTTACCGCGGGTATCCCGCGGGTGCCGTTGAATTTGGTATTGCTGAACAATCGCACGGTGGTTGGTGTGGAATGGGGCGGCTGGGCGATGCGCAACGGTGCTGAAAACGGCGTCTTGGTTCGTGAAGTGTTGGATGAAATTCACGCCGGGAAGTTGCACCCGATTGCTCCGGTACAACGGCCGTTGGATGAGGCCGGTGCGGTGATCTCGGACCTCTTGGAGCGACGGATCGCGGGCAAAGTCGTTCTGGTGCCCTAAGCGAAGACTCAGGTTTGCGGCCTCGTTGTGGCACTCGGCCGAAGCCCGGCGACTGGTGGCCAGTAGCATCAGACCCTTATGCAGGCAACCGTTGAACCCCTAGAAGAAAACCGCGTCAAGCTCACTGTCGCGGTGCCAGCCAGCGAATTTGAAACCGCAATCGACGCGGCATTTCGCAAGATCGCCAAGGAAGTTCGGCTTCCGGGCTTTCGGCCGGGCAAAGCTCCTCGCAAGTTGTTGGAGTCGCGCGTCGGTAGTGAAGCTGGCCGTCAACAAGCGCTGCAGGATGCATTGCCGACGTATTACGCCGACGCGATTATCGAAAACGCGATCGATGTCATCGCTCCGCCAGAACTAAAGATCACCGCGGGCGAAGAGCAAGGCGATGTTGAGTTCGAAGCGATCGTGGAAGTGCGTCCGATCGTCGTGCTCAATGGATACGAGGGTTTGCGAGTTCCGGTGCCGTATACCGCCGTCGACGAAACAATGATCGATGCGCAAATCAAACGGATTCGTGAACAACACGGCGAATGGGTCGATATCGTTCGGCCGCTCGCGCTCGACGATTACGCGACGCTAGATATTGAAGAAATCGATCGTGAGCCCAGCGCCGACGATGATGAAGACGATGTGACTAGTGACGTGTTGTCACTCAGCGACTTTGGTTATCCGGTGGGTTCGGCCTTCATTGCCCCCGAACTCGACGACAACCTGCGCGGAACCAAGGCAGGTGAAACGTTCGAAGTGGCGGGCACGTTCAACGACCGTATGGGCCGCCGCTCAGGCGAGACCGTCAAACTTAAAGTGACCGTGAAAACTGCCCAAGAGCGCGTGCTGCCGGATTTCACCGACGAATGGGTCGATGAAAATACCGAATGGGACGACATCGCTTCGATGCGCGACCAAATCCAGACCCGCAGCGATTTGATGGCTCGCGCGCAAGCTCAAATGGCCATGCGTGACGCAACCTTGGGTGCACTGGCCGAGCTGGTGGAAATCGATGCTCCGGAACCTTTGGTCGAAGAAGAAACTCGCGGTCGTATCAACAACGTGGCCCAGCAACTCGCCCAGCAGGGTGCGACACTCGATCAATATTTCCAGGCGACGGGCGAAGATCCACAAGAATTTCTGAGCAACCTCAAGGAGCAAGCCGCGCGAGGTGTTCGTGCCGATTTGGGGCTAAGGGCCGTAGTAGCGCAAGAAGCAATCGAAGCCAGCGACGATGAATTAGACGAAGAAATCGCGCGCTTAGCCACGCGAATCGGCCAAAAGGTTGAAAAAGTCCGCAAGGATTTGGTCAAGGGCGGCATGCTGCAGGCGGTACGCTCGGACATCGCAATGGGTAAAGCGCTCCAGTTCCTCGTCGACAACGCTGTAGCTGTCGATGAAGACGGCAACGTGATCGATATCGCGTTGCCGGAGACTCCGGAGCTCACAGAGCCCGTTGCCGACGATTCAACTGAAACAAACGCAATCAGCCAAGAACCAGCCGAATAGAAACCGAAATCTGGAGCGAGAGATGAGCATGTACACACCGTTTGTCACCGAAACGACGAGCCGCGGAAGCCGCGACTACGACATCTGGAGCCGCCTGCTCAAAGACCGCATCATTTTCTTGGGCACGCCCGTCAACGACATGGTCGCGAACCTGATTGTGGCGCAGCTACTGCACCTCGAATCTGAAGATCCCGATAAAGACATTTCGATGTACATCAACTCGCCCGGTGGCGACATCATCGGATTGTTTGCGATCTACGACACGATGCAGTTCATCAAAGCCGATGTGTCGACGATCTGCGTCGGCCAGGCTGCGTCGGCTGCTGCCGTATTGCTCGCTGCCGGTGCGCCGGGGAAGCGTTTCTCGTTGCCGCATTCGCGTATTTTGATTCACCAACCGCACGGTGGCGCCGCGGGCCAATCGGTCGATATCGAAATTCAAGCCAAAGAGATCGTGCGCATGCGTAATCTCTTGGACGAGATGTTGGCGCACCACTGTGGCCAGACACCGGCAAAGATTGCCAAAGACACCGACCGCGACTTCATCATGAGCGGTCAAGAAGCCAAGGAATACGGCTTGGTCGATGATGTGATTTCCAGCCGGGAACTCGCAGCGGTTCCCTCCGCCGCGGGCACCATCTAACAGTCCTAACGTTCAGTACGTAGTTGTAGATAGCGGAATTGGTTCGGGGGCTCCCTGTGGCAAAATTCGGTGACGGTGGAGACCTGTTGAAGTGCTCTTTTTGTGGAAAGAGTCAAAAGCAGGTCAAGAAACTCATCGCAGGGCCCGGCGTGTACATCTGCGACGAATGCATCGATTTGTGCAACGAGATCATCGAAGAAGAGCTCTCACAAACCAGTGAAGTTCGCTTCGATGATCTCCCCAAACCGGTCGAGATCTACAACCACCTCAACGATTACATCATCGGCCAAGAGACGGCTAAGAAGATTCTCGCGGTCGCGGTCTACAACCACTACAAGCGGGTGCAGGCTTCGGCCTACGGTGATCCCGACGTTGAGCTGCAAAAATCCAACATCATGTTGGTCGGCCCAACGGGTTGCGGCAAGACGATGCTCGCCCAAACCCTTGCACGGCTGCTGAAAGTACCGTTCGCGATTGCGGATGCTACCGCGCTCACCGAAGCGGGTTACGTCGGCGAAGACGTCGAGAACATTCTGTTGAAGCTGATCCAAGCCGCGGATTACGACGTGAAGAAGGCCGAGACCGGCATTATTTATATCGATGAGATCGACAAGATTGCGCGCAAAGCCGAGAACCCTTCGATTACGCGTGACGTCAGTGGCGAAGGTGTGCAACAAGCGCTTCTGAAAATTCTCGAAGGCACGACGGCGTCGGTTCCGCCGCAAGGTGGCCGCAAGCATCCGCACCAAGAGTTCATTCAGATCGATACCACGAACATCTTGTTTATTTGCGGCGGCGCGTTCGCGGGCCTGGACAAAGTGATCGAACAGCGCATTGGCCGTCGTGGAATTGGTTTTGGTGCGGACGTTCGTAGCGTTGGCGAAAAAGATGCTGGTGAACTGTTCGAAAGTTTGTTGCCCGAAGACCTCATGAAGTTCGGTTTGATCCCTGAATTCATTGGTCGTTTGCCGATTACCGGTGTCGTGCACCAGCTCGATAAGCCGGCGCTGATCCAGATTCTCACCGAGCCGAAGAACGCCCTCGTTCGCCAGTACCAGAAGTTCTTCCACTTCGATGGCGTCGAACTGGTTTTCACCGAAGACGCCCTGGACAAGATCGCCACCGAAGCACAAAAGCGCGGTACCGGTGCGCGTGGTCTGCGAGCGATTCTCGAAGACACGTTGCTCGAAGTGATGTACGAGCTGCCGTCGCGCAGCGATGTCGTGCAATGCGTTGTCGATGAAGCCACGGTCGAAGGCCGTATGCCTCCTACGCTCGTCACCGAAGACGAACGCCGCCGTTCCGCTTAGAGGGCGCGCCAAAAGGCGACGGATTCGGGCTGATCTCGACGAAGCGCGGCGCCGCCCGTGGCCCGAGCGGCCCCGGAGCGCAGCGACGAGAGCGGGTAACAGGATTCTTGCATCGGATTACCTTTCACTTATCGGCGCGCGTTCTTACTACAGCAGGCCTTTAGTGTGCTGACTCAGTGCACTAGACGAGTCGTGCGGTAAAGCGGCCTTCGGTGTGGGTCACCTTGAGCGATACGCCAAAACATGCTGATAACACTGCACTATTAAGTACATCGAGTACTGGTCCTTGCTCCAGGACTGCGCCGCGTCGCAGGACTACCGCGTGGGTGACTCCCGGCGGAATCTCTTCGAGGTGATGGGTCACCACGACGGTTGGTGGCGCGGTCGGATCCTGACACAGCGCTGCGATGTTGCCGAGAACTTGTTCCCGAGCTCCGATGTCGAGACCGGCAGTTGGTTCGTCGAGAAACAATAATTCCGGATCGCACGCCATCGCTCGGGCGAGCAATGTGCGTTGCCGTTCGCCCGCCGACAACGTCTCGAATCCGTGCGATGCGAAATCCTGGACCCCGAAGCGGGCGAGGAGCTCCATGCCCCTTGCGTGTTCGTTGGGGCCGTAGGTGTGCCACCAGGGGGCGAGCGCGCCGTTGAACGCCGTCATCACCACGTGGAGCGCATCCATGGTTGGTTCGAGCCGGGCAGCCATCGCTGGTGATGAGAATCCCGTGCGGGCACGTAAAGCGCGCAGATCGCACCGTCCTAATTCTTGGCCGAGTACCTGTACTCGGCCTGCAGACGGATGCTGATGCAACGACGCTATTCGCAAGAGCGAAGTTTTTCCGGCTCCGTTGGCGCCGACGATGACCCAATGTTCGCCTGCTTCAACTCGCCACGAGACATTGTGGAGCACGACCGAGTCGTCGTATCGCAGCGAAATGTTGTCGAGCCGGATCACAGGCGGCAGTCAATCACTACTGTCGGTTCAGCCTTGGTACGACGCTTGCTGCCCATGCCGCGTTGATTGCAGTACCAGCGTGCGGGGTTGGTACTGCAACAGCTCCCTCTGGCGCGGTGAACGCAGTACCAGGCGGGCTTGCGTTAGCAGCTGGGGCCGTCGCGCAGTGGTCGCGCGATCGGGTTGACTGGTGGCACGGACGGCTGTGGTGGCATCGGATGGCTAATCGTTACGCCGAATTCTTCCGCAACCCAAAGCTGGCCGTTCACGCACGTGGCACCGGCTCCGACGGAAGTCAGTTCGGGCATCAAGATTGTTGCACGGTGCGATGCGGAATTCATGAGTGACGCGTGCGCCGCGCCGCTGGTGACCCATGTGCCCCAGCCCTGGAAGATGTTCTCACGCAGTTCGCGATAGCGGGTTGAGTATGTGGGGTTTCGGAAAAGTGCCGAAAGGTCTGAGTGGTACATGCTGTTGTGGGCCGCCATATTCGCGGACCAATATTGAGCGAAGTTCGAAAGGATTGGATCGAATCGCACCGGAGTAAAGCCGCGAGCAGCGCGCTCATCGTTGATCCTGGTGAACAGGTCGTCGGAGATTTGTTGTTGGCGGCTTGTGGCCGCGTTCGGATCCGCGATGAACTGCCCTTCGGCGGTAAGTGCGTATACGCGACCGTCGCTGGTCACGAACCAATAGCCACCGCTCGGCGGCGCGCTCATGGACACGACGGTCCAGATCGCGGTGCCGCCGATAAACGGCCGCGATTGCGCCGACTTGCCAAAGGCGTAGATCGCACCGTTCTGGCTGGCGAGCCAATACCCGTGACCCGATGGATCAACCGTCATTGAGGTGATCGCCGCGGGAAGCGCATGCCCCGCCGCGGAACCGTAAAAATGAGCCCGGCCGAAGGTGAATATGCCGCCGTCGCTGGCGACGAGCCAGTAGCCCTTGCCGTCGATGGTTGAGGCCATGCCGACGATCGGGCTGCGCAAACGCATTGCTCCGGTTGATCCTTTGAAACGGGCGTCGCCGAAGCTGAAAATTCCGCCGTCGCTGGCAACGAGCCAGTAGCCCCTGCCGCTCGGCGTGCGCGCGATGCCGACAACTGGTTTATTCAATCGCATCGCGCCCATTGAGCCATAGAAATGGGCGTCGCCGAAGCTGAAAATTCCGCCGTCGCTGGCAACGAGCCAGTAGCCCCGGCCGCTGCGGGTCGAAGCCATTCCGACGATGGGTTGGTTGAGGCGCATTGCTCCGGTGGATCCGTGGAAGCGCGCATCGCCGTAAGAAAATACGCCACCGTCGGCCGCGGCGAGCCAGTAACCCGCGCCGCTCGGCGTGGAGGCCATTGTCACGATCGGCTGATTCAAATGATGACGTGAAGGTGACCCGTAATACCGCGCCCCCGACGCTTGCGCGCTCGACGTTCCGAGCGCGACGAAACCGACAGTTGCGAGCGCCGCAGCGATCACAAGCGAATGCAAGCGCTGCGACAAAGCGCGCGTGCGACGAAGTGACGAAAAAGAAAACATGGTTGGGCTGGTGGCCCGTGGTTCTCCGCCCGGGCTGATATGCAGTAGAGCACACTCGCTCGCGTCGGGCAAAAACTCAGCCTGATTATTTACCAACAATTTTGATTCCCATTGCCTTTCGACGGCCGCAAGTAACCTCGGCCGCTATGTCGTCGCGTATTCCTGAAAAACCTGGCCTCGAAGGGCTCGATGAACGCTGGTCAAACCAGTGGGAATCGGACAAAACCTATCGATTCGATCGCTCTGCGCACCGCGAGGGCGTCTTTTCAATCGACACTCCGCCGCCGACTGTGAGCGGTTCGCTGCATGTTGGTTCGGCATGTTCATACACGCACACCGATATCGTGGCGCGGTACCGCCGGATGCGTGGCGACGCGGTCTATTACCCGATGGGTTGGGACGATAATGGGCTGCCCACTGAACGACGCGTCCAGAATTATTACGGAGTGCGTTGCGACCCCACGATGGCGTACGACGCCACGTATACGGTTGATCCCAAAGCGGGCAAGCTCCCATCGGCTCACCGCGCGGTGGCGATCTCGCGTCGGAACTTCCTCGATCTCTGCGCGGAGCTCGTCGAACGCGACGAAGTGGTGTTCGAAAATCTGTGGCGTCGCCTGGGGCTGTCCGTCGACTGGGAACTGACATACACAACGGTCGGTGAACGCGCTCGACGCGCAAGTCAACGCGCCTTCTTGCGGAACCTCGCGCGCGATGAGGCGTACCAAGCCGACGCGCCAACCATGTGGGATGTGGACGATCAGACGGCCATTGCGCAAGCGGAAATTGAAGATCGCGAACTTGAGGGTGCCTATCACCGTCTTGGATTTGCGCGCGTTGATGGCGCTGGCGATGTGTTCATCGAAACGACGCGCCCAGAATTGTTGGCTGCGTGCGTGGCCCTAGTTGCGCATCCTGAAGACGAGCGTTATCAAAGCCTGTTTGGTTCGTCGGTGCGAACACCGTTGTACGACGTTGAAGTTCCTGTCGTTGCTCACCGCCTTGCCGATCCCGAAAAAGGATCCGGCATCGCGATGATCTGTACTTTTGGCGACACGACGGACGTCATTTGGTGGCGCGAACTTCAACTTCCGATGCGATCGATCGTGGGCCACGACGGCCGGATCAAAGCGGATGCTCCCGATGTGATTTCGAGCGAGCGGGGTATCGCGAACTACACCGAGATTGCTGGCAAATCCGTCAAGCAAGCACAAGTCCGCGTGGTTGCGATGCTCGTCGATTCGGGCGAGATGCATGGTGATCCAAAAGTGATCACGCATCCCGTGAAGTTCTATGAACGCGGGAAACGACCACTCGAAATCGTCGCGTCGCGACAGTGGTACATCCGTAACGGTGGCCGCGATGCCGATCGCCGTGCCGCGTTCTTGCAGCGCGGTGAAGAACTCGATTGGGTACCCGCGTACATGAAAACGCGCTACGACAATTGGGTGGAAGGGCTCACCGGCGATTGGCTCATTAGCCGTCAGCGATACTTCGGAGTGCCGATCCCGGTGTGGTACGGCGTCGATGCTGACGGTGCGGTCGATTTCGATCATCGCATCCTGCCTGATGAGACGACGTTGCCGGTCGACCCGGCAGGAGAGCCCGCGCCCGGTTTCGCTGAGGCCGATCGTGGGAAACCTAACGGTTTTGTTGGCGATGCCGACATCATGGATACTTGGGCCACGTCATCGCTCACGCCGCTGCTTGCGTCGTACTGGGAGGAGGACCCCGATCTTTTCAACCGCGTCTACCCGATGGATATTCGGCCGCAGGCGTACGAAATTATTCGTACCTGGTTGTTCTCGACGGTTGTTCGGTCGCACTATGAGACGAACCAATTGCCGTGGAAACATGCGACCATTTCAGGTTGGGTTCTCGATCCTGATCGCAAGAAAATGTCGAAGAGCAAAGGCAACGTTGTAGGCCCACTTGATTGGATCGAAAAGTATGGTGCCGATGCCTTGCGTTACTGGGCTGGAAGCGCCCGGCCCGGCGCGGATGTCGCATTCGAAGAATCGCAACTCAAAGTTGGTCGCAAACTCGCAGTGAAATTGCTGAACGCATCGAAGTTCGTGCTGGGTATTGCTGGCGATGACGGCGATGACGTTGCCAAGATCATCGAACCGCTTGATCGTGCGGTCTGCGCGCAGCTCGCGACATTGGTCGACGAAGCGACGGTTGCATTTGAAGCATTCGATTACGCTCGCTCACTTGAGCGTACCGAAGCATTTTTCTGGGATTTTTGCGACAACTATTTAGAGCTCGTGAAGGGGCGCGCGTACAACGACGGTGATGGCCGCGATTCCGCCGCGGTGACACTGCGCCTGGCTCTGAACACACTGTTGCGTTTGTTCGCGCCGTTCCTTTCATTTGCGACCGAGGAAGTCTGGTCGTGGTGGCAGGAGGGCTCCATTCATCACTCAAGCTGGCCGGTGTCGACAGAACTCCGGTCGATTGCGGGCGATGCCGATGTGGCGGTTGCAACGGTCGCCGCCGAAGTACTCAGCGCGGTTCGGAAAGCAAAAAGTGAACAAAAACGCTCTCTCAACACTGTCGCGACGACAGTTGTAGTGTGCGATACCGAAGTCCGTTTGGCCGCCCTCGCGAGCGCGGCTCGCGAAGTTCGGGATGCCGGAAAGATTGAGTCGTTACGCACCGAGGCGGGAACCGAACTGAGCGTCGCGGTCACCTTGATTGCCGAAGAAGCACCTCGAACGAAACCCGCGGGCTGACCCGTGGACCGTTCATTTCGCGATTGGCTCGATGCGCACGTGAATCTGGAACGCGGCGTTGGTCGGCCTGCCAATGTCGCTCGCGCGGAAGCTCCGACATTGGCGCGCATGTTTGAACTCACGATGTTGTTGGGTTCGCCGCAGCTCGATTTCGCGTGCGTGCACCTCACGGGAACGAATGGCAAGACTTCAACGGCTCGCATGACCGCGGCGTTATTGCGTGCTGAGGGGTACAAGGTCGGTACGTACACGAGCCCGAATCTAGAACGGGTTAACGATCGAATGACCGTTGACGGTGAAGAGGTTCGTGATGATCAGCTCGATGATTTGCTGCGAACAGTCCGCCTCATTGAGAACCACTTGTCGCAACCACCGAGTTACTTTGAAATCTTGACTGCCGCCGCGTTCTATTGGTTCAGCGATGAGGCGGTTGATGTTGCGATCGTTGAGGTCGGTCTCGGCGGTACCTGGGATGCGACCAACGTGATCGATGCTGATGTCGCGGTCATCACGAATATTGCGATCGATCACGTTGAGTATCTCGGCTCCACACGCGAGTCAATCGCCCGAGAAAAGGCTGGAATCATTACGCCGATGAGCGCACTTGTGCTTGGCGAAACTGATCCTGATCTCGCCGAAATATTTGCCGCGCAATCTCCACAGACGGTTGTATTGCGCGACCGTGATTTTGCTGCTCGGTCGAATCGTCTCGCCGTCGGCGGGCGCCTGATTGACCTCTCATCGCCTTTGGGCCAATACGAAGACGTGCTGTTGGCGTTACACGGCGCCCATCAAGCCGATAACGCCGCGTGCGCGCTCGCCGCGGCCGAAGCATTTCATGGAGAGCGCCTCGCGGACGACGTTGTGCGCGAAGCATTCGCGACAGTTACTTCACCGGGGCGGCTCGAGGTTGTCGCTCGCCAACCGCTGGTTGTTCTCGACGGTGCGCACAATGTTGCGGGTGCGATGGCATTGCGGGATGCGCTCGAAGAAGAATTCATTCCAGCGCCGCGCACGATGATCCTCGGTTTGCTCAAAGAAAAGGATCCGCGCGAAATGTTGGAGGCGCTTGGGATCGACGATGTGCAGCTGCTCGTGGTGTGCGCTCCACCGTCGCCGCGTGCGCTTGATCCGCACATCATTGCCGATACCGCTCGGTCGATGGGCTTTCCCGAAGATCGCATCGAGATCAGCGACTCGATCAATGCCGCGATCGGTTTCGCGATGCTGGAAACCCCCGAAGATGGTCAAGTCATCATCACTGGGAGTCTGTATCTGATCGGAGCCGCGCGTGCTTCCAAAGCGTTTTCGAGAGCCCGTGAGGGCGGTCGGTAGCCTGCTCTACCCATGAGCGAAACTCGAACCCTCGTACTGTGCAAACCCGATGCCGTCCGTCGTCGGCTGGTCGGCGAAATCGTCGGCCGCATCGAAGCCAAATTTTTGACGATCACGGCAATGGAGCTCCGCACGCTGGATGCTGCCACGGCCAAAGCGCATTATGCCGAACACGATGGCAAGCCGTTTTTTGGTGAACTGGTTGATTTCATCACCGGCGGGCCGCTCGTTGCGATGGTCGTTGAAGGCAATGAAGCCTGGAAAGTGATGCGGACCCTCGTGGGCGCCACGAATCCTCGTGAAGCTGCTCCAGGCACGATCCGTGGTGATCTTGCCATCGAAATGGGCGAGAACCTCGTGCATGGCTCCGATGGAGCCGATTCCGCGGAACGAGAAATCGCAATTTTCTTCCCGAACCTCGCCTAACGCCAGAGCGCTCTGGTCGCCCCGACCCTCGGGTAACCAGACTCTCACCGGCTCCGCCATGGCAGACGGCCGGCCATTCATCTAGCCTGGTCGTGTCCAGCCTGCTCCTGCAAAAGGCAAACTCGTGTCCGAACCTTGGTACGCGCCCGTAGTTGGGCGCGATATGGCCATCGACCTCGGTACTGCGAACACGCTCGTCTACGTGCGTGGCCGCGGTGTCGTGTTGAACGAGCCGTCAGTCGTCGCGGTGAACGCGCGCACTGGCGTCGTGCTGGCCGTAGGGATCGAGGCGAAGCGCATGATTGGCCGCACGCCTGGCTATATCCAAGCGATACGGCCGCTCAAAGACGGCGTGATCAATGATTTCGACGTGTGCGAGAAAATGATTCGCCATTTTGTCGGCAAAGTGCACCAACGGCGTTTCGCGAAACCGCGCATGGTGATTTGTGTGCCCTCAGGCGTGACCGGGGTTGAGCAACGCGCCGTTCAAGATGCTGCGGAAAACGCGGGCGCGCGTAGCCCGGTGAAGATCATTGAAGAACCGATGGCCGCGGCGATCGGCGCAGGCCTTCCCGTGCAGGAACCTGCCGGCAACATGATTGTTGATATTGGTGGCGGTACAACAGAAGTCGCCGTGATCTCGTTGGGGGGGATCGTGGCGAGCGAATCGATTCGCATCGCGGGCGATGAGCTCGACGAGGCGATTATCACCTACGTCAAACGTGAGTACTCCTTGGCGCTGGGTGAGCGCACGGCTGAAGAAATCAAGATTGCCTTGGGTAGCGCTTACCCGCTGCAAGAAGAGCTCTTCGCGGAAATTCGCGGCCGTGATCTCATTAGTGGCCTGCCGAAGACGGTGGTGGTTTCCACCGAGGAGATCCGCGAAGCGATCGAAGAGCCAGTGGCCTCGATTGTGGATGCGGTGAAGGTCACGCTCGATAAAACTCCTCCGGAGCTCGCCGCCGACATCATGGGTCGCGGCATTGTGCTCACTGGTGGCGGCGGGATGCTCCACGGGCTACCGGAGCGGTTACACGACGAAACTGGCATGCCGATTTCGGTTGCCGATAATCCTTTGTTTTGTGTGGTGATTGGGTCGGGTTTGTGCCTGGAGAATCGCCGGGTGCTCGACAGTCTCGCGACGAGTGGCGACAGGTAGCCGCGTCTCTACTCATGGCGGATTTTGCACGCGGTGGTCGCCGTCGTTATGTCTTACTGGTGATGGTGCTGTTGTCGGTCACGCTCGCCACCCTCAATTCGCGCACCGGCGACTCCGGCCCCGTTGGCACTGCTGGCCGACTCGCGCACCGTGTGGTGCAACCGCTGAGCAATGCCGTCAGTACGGTGTTATCTCCGTTTCATGATTGGTGGCATGGTGTCACTCATCGCGGTGATCTTGTCGCGCAAAACCGCAAGCTGAAACAAGAACTCGCGAGCGCCCAGGCCAAAGCGCGCGACGGAGAACAAGCGCGTCTCCAAAATATTCGCTTGCGTGCGCTGGTCAAATTTCCTTGGCAAAACGACTACCGCAATGTCGACGCTCGGATTGCGCGTCAACAGGTCGCGAACTATTCGCATGCCGTCACGCTCAACGTCGGGAGTGAACGCGGCGTCAAACCCAATATGGCAGTGGTCGGGCCGCTTGGCTTGGTCGGGAGAATCGTTTCGGTCTGGCAAGGTGGCTCGACGGTGTTACTTGCCACGGATCCACTCTTTGGTGTGATCGTGCGACCGTTGCTGTCGACCCAAACGGCACCCGCGCAACACGCCCCGGATGGTCGGATCTCCGCGAAATTTGAAGATGACAGCCGACACAGCCAATCGGTAGTGAAAATCGGGCCTGGAGATACGCTGTACACCTGCGGTTGCGACAACAGCGCGTTGCCACTGGGGTTGCCCGTGGGCTTGGTGCAACAAGCGGTGCGCGCCTCGGATCGCAATAACGTCGAGGTTGTCGTGCAGAGCTACGTGGATCTTGCGAGTCTCGAGTTTGTGAAGGTTCTGCTATGGCAGCCCGGAGACCCGTATCCCGGTGAGATCAAATCGTCGATGACGCCGCCGACGACGACCACGACACTCGCCAAGCCGGCGGCCACAACGACCACCACGACGAAGAAGTCGGGTCCCTGAATGCGGTTCACCCGCATCATTGCGCTCGCGGCAACGGCAGTGTTGCTCCAGGTTGCGGTCATGCCTCACTTTCGATTGTTCGACACCCTGCCCGATATTGCGTTGATCGTGGCGGTTGCGTTGGCCTGGGCCTACGGCGGAGAAACGGGAGCCTGGTTCGGATTCGTCACCGGCTTGTCGTACGACTTTTTTGTGACGACGCCATTCGCAATGACCGCGCTGGCCTACGGGGTGACCGCCTACTTCGCGGCTTCATTGTTTGGCGCGGCCGATCGGCGCGTCCCGGCACTTATCGTGGGTTTCAGCATGATTGCCGGTGTGTTGTCTGGAGTGGTGTTTGTTACCGCGTCGATTCTTGCTGGTGGCGGCGGGGTGCAACGAGGGCATTCATTGCTAACGGTCGTGATCGCAGCACTGTACGACGGTCTGTTGGCGCTGCCGATCTTTGCGGTAGTGCAACGGGTCGTAGGCGATACGGAACGAGCGCGGTCGTGAACGATTCGCGGGTGCGCGTGCACATCGTCGGTGTGGTGGTTGCCGCGCTGTTTTGTTCGCTGCTCGCGCGGCTGTGGTTCTTACAAATCAGCGAAAAGCCGGTGGCGGTCGATCTTACGAATTCCGAGAGTCGCTTGATTCACACGCTAACGAGCCGGGGTCTGATCTTCGACTCGGCTGGGCGCTTGCTGGTTGGAAATCGAATATCGTGGGCGATAACGGCTGACGCGAAATTGCGGGCAGCTAGCCATGATTCGACACTGCGTAACGTCGTACCGGTCGTCGCGAAACTCCTTGGTAAATCCGTACAGGAAATTACGCATCAGCTCGATGAGCGCGTACTCGGGCCATTGGAATCGGTTGTGTTAGCGGCGGACGTCAACCGCGTGGTTCAACGAACTGTCGTTGAGCGTGCAGAAGAGTTTCCGCATGTGACCCTCGCCGCGATCGAGCTGCGCTGGTATGCGAAACCGTCGATTGCGCCGCAGGTATTGGGATATCTCGGCCAAGTGAGCCAAGACGATCTATTGCGCCACATTGACTATGACCCGAATGAACTGATCGGCCGATCAGGGCTGGAGTCGGTGTACCAGGCGTCGTTGCGCGGTGGTCCGACGACTGAACGGGTTGCGGTCGACGCGACTGGTCAAGTCGTCGGTGACCCTGCCCCGGTCGCGGCGGGCCGACCAGGATTTAACGTGCATCTCACGGTCGATAGCGACCTCCAAGCCTTTGCCCAACAGGCGCTCGAAGAAGGCATGCGCGTGGCTCGTACTGAATACAATGAAGATCTCAAAGCCTACGGTCAGTTCTATCGGGCCACGACCGGTGCGGTGGTCATCGTGGATACACGCGATGGTTCGTTGAAGACTGTCGCTTCGAGCCCCGGCTACAACAACACCGATACGTTGGGACAATTCTCCGCGTTGAATTCGAAGGCGAATCACACCCCGTTGCTCAACCATGCGACCCAAGAGTTGTACGCACCGGGCTCAACGTTCAAACTCGTGAGCGCGGTTGCTTCGGTGAACACGGGAACGTTTCCTGCCTACCTGCCGGTGGCGCAGGGCGATGGTTGCTTGCTCCGTCCGGGATTCAAAATTTGTCAGCCCGATAAGAGTGGGCCACCCGTCGATCTGCAACGTGCATTGACCGTTTCCAGCGACATCTATTTCTATAAAGTCGGCGACGCGTTATGGACTCGTTGGAAACAAGGCGACCATAAGGCCGGGTATGCGATACAAACCGCGGCACGCCTGTTTGGATTCGGCAAGCGAACCGGAGTTGATGCCGACGAAACATCGGGGTCGGTCCCGGACGAAGTATGGAAACGCAAGCTCGCCCATGCGCTGTATCCAAAAGATGCCGTTGCGGAAGATGCCAACAATGATTGGAACCCTGGCGACAACATCGGCCTGGCCGTCGGCCAAGGTGGGTTGTTGGTATCGCCATTGCAGCTCGCAAACGCGTACGCCGCGCTCGCAAACGACGGGACGGTATGGCGCCCGCGTCTCGTCGATTCCGTCACGGATGCGCAGGGCAATGCAGTCGAATCGAAGTTGACGGCACCGAAGGCGAACAGCCATGTGGACTTCGGCGGGATACGCGATGTGTTGATGAATGGGTTTGCCGGCGTGGTGACGGATCCAAAAGGGACCGCTTTCGACGCGTTCCAAGGTATCCCGGCGAGCATCGGCGCGATCCGCGGCAAGACTGGTACTGCCCAGGCTGGAAACAAAGACGTCGACAAAACAACGAAACAGCCGTTGTGTATCAAAACCGTGAACGGCGTTTCTAACTTCAAAGATTGCCTCGGCGATACATCTTGGTTTGTGAGCATGTACGCGCCTGCGGGCACGGACCAAGTTCACCCGCAGTACGTAATCCTCGCGATGGTGCAAGAAGGCGGCCGCGGCGGTCGGATCGCCGCGCCGATCGTGCGCCAGATCATCGAGCACATGAATCACCTGACCCCAACTCCGATCCGCCAGCTCACCGCAGGCGCGCCAGTAGCTGGAGCTCGGGGTTAACGATGTCGTTGATGGCAACCCCGGAACGGCGGCGATTGTTTGATCCCCACAACAGCCGTGCGTTGCGTTTCGATTGGCTGTTGTTGATCGCGGTCGGCGCGATCTGTAGCTACGGCCTGCTCATGATTTACAGCGTCGCTCGTTACACCAACCCAGTGTTGAAACATCCACTGTCGGCGTCCTACGACATTCAGCGCCAGGCGATCGCGTTATTGGTGGGCGTCGCGGCGGCGACCGTTGTGTTTCTTATCGACTATCGAAAGCTCCGCGATTTTTGGCCGTTGCTGTATGGGCTTTCATTGCCGATGTTGTTGGCGGTTCGGTTTGTGGGAGTGAATACCGGCGGCACGACCGCTTGGTTCAACGTGGGGCCGTTTCAGTTTCAGCCGTCCGAGGTCGGCAAGTTGGTGTTGATCGTTTCTATGGCGGGATTCTTGTCCGTTCATGAAGGCGATTTTGATGCGTGGCGTTTGGCCCAGACGATCATGCTCGCAGGCGCGCCGATGGCTCTAGTGATGCTGCAAAACGACCTTGGCACCATGCTCGTGATGGTGGTGTGCGCGGTGGCGATTTTGGTCGTTGCGGGACTGAAACCCGTCCAGATGCTCGTGCTCACGTTGGTCACGATCACGTTGCTGCTCGGCCTTGTGCAAGGGGGCGTGTTCGATAAATACCAGATCCGTCGGCTCACGGGATTTTTGGACCAAAAAGTTACCGTTCCAGTCGAAAAGCAAGATGATGTGCAGTTTGAATCGGTACGTGCGAAAAGTGCGATATCAGGTGGGGGTATTGGTGGCCAAGGTCTGTACAAGGGCAAACTCACCAATACGGTCGACGGCGTGCCCGTCCAGAAGTCTGATTTCATCTTTACCGCGGTGGGCGAACAACTCGGCTTTGTCGGCGGCGCGGGATTGCTCGCGCTCTATGCGCTCATTGTCTGGCGGGCGTGGCGAATTTCGGCCACCACTGATGACCGTTTCGCGCAGTTAATCGCGATTGGGTTTGTCGCGATGTTTACCTTTCAGGTCTTTGAAAACATCGGGATGACGATGGGGATGATGCCGATTACGGGCATCCCGCTGCCGTTCATGAGCTACGGCGGCTCCGCAATGATCGCCTACTGGGCGGCGATCGGCCTGCTCGCCAACATTCACTACCGCCGCCACTAGCCCGCCACCCTTCGCCTCGCCCCACCCAGCCTTTCCCGGAGCTTTTGGTGCGGAATCCGCAACTCTACGCCCACCAAAATCTGAGTGAGGCCGGGGCTATCCCCGGTTCCAGTGCCGTGCCGGGTAGGCTCCACCGGACATGTCCGACCTCTGGCCCCGGATTGAACCGCTCCTGGCCAAGGTGGAGAAGCCCGCTCGCTACATCGGTATGGAGCGAGGTAGTCAACAGCCCGTCTGGGCGCCCCACAAGGTGGCGTGGCTCCTCATCTACCCCGATACTTACGAGATCGGCCTCCCCAACCAGGGGCTCCAGATCCTCTATGAAATCTTGAACGAACGGGGCGACGCAGTCGCCGAGCGTTCCTACGCGCCCTGGACCGACATGGCGGGATCCATGCGTTCCAAGGGATTGCCGCTGTTTAGCGTCGATACGCATCGCAGCGCGGCCGATTTCGATGTGCTGGCATTCAACCTCTCGGCTGAGTTGGTATTTACCAATGTGCTCGAAATGGTCGATTTGGCCGGTGTGCCGGTTCGTAACGTTGATCGTCGCCCGGAACATCCAATTGTGATCGCGGGTGGCCACAGCACGTTCAACCCTGAGCCTTTAGCTGACTACGTTGATGCGTTTGTTATTGGTGAAGGCGAAGAAGTTGTCAGCGAGATCACTGAGGTGCTGGCCGCGTGGAAAAAGGGTGGCCGCGCTGATCGCGAAGCCGCGCTGCACGACTTGGCCCTGATTCCGGGCGTGTATGTGCCGTCGATGTATCACGTCGAGTACGACGGCATGGCGATTGCGGCGATCGAGCCTCGTTACGACGACGTTCCGGCCAAAGTCGATAAACGGACCGTCGCGGATCTCGACGAATGGCCGTACCCAAAAAACCAGTTGGTGCCCCTCATCGAGGTCGTGCACGATCGGCTCAACGTTGAAGTTTTTCGGGGCTGTACGCGAGGGTGTCGATTCTGCCAAGCAGGGATGATCACGCGCCCAGTTCGCGAACGCAGCGAAGAATCGGTTCGTACGATGGTGGCCGAAGGGTTGCGCCGAACGGGTTACGACGAAGTTGCGCTCACCTCGCTTTCTACCGCTGATTTCAGCGGTATCGAAGGGGTTGTCGCGAACCTGGTCAACGATCAACCTGGTACCGGCCAAGTTTCGTTGAGTTTGCCGAGCTTGCGTGTTGATGCATTCACAGTTGGGCTCGCGAGTCAGATTCAAAAAGTCCGTCGCACAGGTTTGACCTTTGCTCCGGAAGCTGGATCATGGCGGCTTCGTCAGGTCATCAACAAGTTGGTGCTTGAAGAAGATCTGTACGCCGCGGTCGACAGTGCCTACTCGAGCGGTTGGCGCCGAATGAAGCTCTATTTCCTCACGGGTCTGCCCACCGAGGTCGATGAAGACACGCTCGGTATTGCTGAATTAGCGCGAAACTGCGTGGAAATTGGGCGTAAATACAACAAGCAGGCTTCGGTGACGGTGAGCGTCGGCGGCTTCGTGCCGAAGGCGCACACACCGTTTCAGTGGTTCGGTCAAAACGGTGCTGATGAACTTCGTCGCAAGATCGGCTTGCTGCGCGACGATCTCCGGCCTCGCCGCGGATCGGGAGCAAAGAACCAAAAGCTCAGCAATCAAGTGAACTTGAAGTGGCACGATCCCGAAGCAACGTTTGCCGAAGGTATTTGTTCGCGTGGTGATCGTCGCGTGGGCCGAGTCATCGAGCGGGTGTGGCGTGCCGGCGGAACATTCCAAGAATGGTCCGAGCACTTCGATCTACAACGTTGGCTCGACGCGTGCGAAGCCGAAGGTCTTGATCCACAATGGTTCGCGACGCGGCATCGACACGTCGACGAAATTCTTCCTTGGGATCACATCACCGCCGGGCTCCACAAAGATTTCTTGTGGCTGGATTGGCAAGAGGCACTCGCCGAACACGGCTTGCCCGATTGCCGCTGGACCCCGTGTTACGACTGCGGGGTCTGCACCGATTACGCGCTCGAACACGTCGTGGCTTCACCGATCGCGCCTGCGGGCGGAAGCCAGGGAACGAATCAAGACTGGTCGAATCAAGACGGCGTTGCGGTTCGTTTCTTAGGCCGCAAACCTCGTCCAGAACGACCGGCGAGTGACGAAAATGCGGCACCAGCAGCGCCGGTTTCAGTGGCTGCTCTTGTGCCTGAATCGGGAATCCTTTCCTGATGAAGGGTGGCTCGGTATTCCCAGTGCGTTTGCAGTTTTCAAAGGTTGGCAAAGTCCGCTGGACCAGCCATCGCGATATCGCGCGCATGTTTGAGCGGGCGTTTCGAATTCTGGAACTTCCCTTGGAGTTCAGCGAAGGTTTTTCGCCGCATCCCAAGGTGAGCTTCGGTTTGGCGTTATCAACGGGTTACGAGAGCAATGAGGAATACCTCGATGTTTCGTTGGCCCAAGTTATTGATCTTGAGACGTTGCCGGAACGTCTCACTACCGCGTTGCCTGCTGGCATCACGGTGTTACGCGCAGTCGTATTGCACGACCGCGTTCCGGCATTGCAAGAGACGGTTACGGCTGCAAACTGGATCGTTGAGGTGGCCCGCGACGATGATGTTGCGCTCGGGCTCGACGAATTCCAAACCGCAGTCGACGCGGCACTTGCCCGCGATGAGATCACGATCCGCCGATCCCGTAAGGGAAAATTGGTCGACGACGATGTGCGAGGCGCGATCCGCCATTTCCGCGCAACGGTCGATCCTGTCAGCGGTGGCATTGTTTGTGACCTTGAGGTAAGTACGCAACCGCGTAGCGCGAAGCCGTGTGATGTGTTGGCCGCGATAATGCAGGTAACCCCTGCCATCGGTCCGCTCGTCGAACGGCGCGTTCTGCGCGTCCACCAATGGATTGAACGCGACGGCGCGCGGCTGAGCCCGCTCGACGCCGATGCGCGTCCGCATGCAGCTTCGGCGCGTGCGTCATGAGAAGGGACCACCATGTCCGAGCCAGTAATCGGCCCAATAATCGAGCCAGCAGTAACGCAAATAGTCGAGCAATTACATGGCCAAGCAGTCGAGCCTGTGGTGAGCACACTGCACGAAGAACCCGCGGTCGCGCCGGCGCAACCAACGAGTCAGGCGCCAGCTGAGCCCGAACCAGAAGTCGCGCTTGAAGTTTCCTCGGCTAGCGCCGCAGTCCTCGAGCGGCCGGTCGTCGCTCCGGTTGCAGGGGCGGATGATTCCGATGATTCGGATGAAGCTGACCTCGATGACGACGATACCGGTGAAGATGAGGGTGTCGCGGGTGAGCCACGCCCAGTAGTACTCGGCCCAGACGGCTTGCCGATTCGTAAAAAGCGACGTCGGGGGAAACGTGGCGGCAAAAATCGCAACCGCAAGCCGGTGGGTGAAGGCGGCGAAGGCGCCAGCGGCGACGATGCGTCCGATGATGATGAAAACCTTCCCGATAGTTGGAACGACGCGGCCGCTGATCGGGGCATGACGAGCGACGACGCGCTCGAAGAAGCGCGTGAAGACGCCGGCCTGGTTCGCACAAAGGTGCAGCATCCAACACCTGCGAACGCTGGTCCTGGCTCGACAACTTCCGCGGCGATTGAGCCGGGCGATGTGCATGCTGCTGATTCCAAAGACGGCGACGACAATCACGCGCCGTTCCTCAAACCAGCAGTGCCGCCGCCGGCACCAAAACTCAAAGCCGACGCCGACAGCACGAAACCGGAAGCGAATTCTGGTGACGGTGCCGACGGATCAACAACGACGGGCGAGCCCGGAGCACCCGGTAGCAGTACTGCGAAGAAACGTCGCCGGCGTGGCGGTAAGAACCGCAATAAAAAACCCGCGAGCGCGAGCGGTGCACCAGCAGGCAATGGCCAATCCGGCCCGAAGCAAGCGCCGGGCAACAAACAGGGCTTCATTGAAGGCGTCATCGACGACGACGAATACGACGGCGCCGCGTTCTTGGAAACCCTCGATGAAAAAACTCTGGAACGCCGGCGCGGTTTACAACGCAAGGGGCGTCCTACTGGCCGTTACGTGATGGCGGTGCATACGCATCAAGAAAGTGGTCGTTCGCACGTAGCAGTGCTCGAAGGCCGCAACCTTGTGGAGCATTACGTCGCCGAAGTTCAAGACGACGAGCGCACCATCGACGGCAATATCTATTGGGGCAAAGTCCAAAATGTGCAGCCTGGTATGGAAGCTGCATTCGTTGATATCGGTACGTCGAAGAACGCGATCCTGTATCGCGGCGACGTGAAGTACGACGATGATCACGACGGCGATAAACCCAAGATCGAACGCATGCTGCGCAACGGGCAATCGATTCTCGTGCAAGTCACGAAGAACCCGATCATGCACAAAGGCGCGCGCCTTACCCAAGACGTCAGCCTTGCTGGCCGCTTCGTTGTGATGGTTCCGGATCAACCAGGTACCTACGGAATTAGCAAGCGGCTCCCGGACGACGAACGCAAACGATTGCGGCGGGTCCTTGATCGTCTACGGCCAGCCAACGCAGGCCTCATTGTGCGTACTGCAGCCGAAGGTGCCACCGAAGACGAACTCGAACGTGACATGAAACGGTTGCAGTTCCAGTGGAACCAAATCGACAAGTTGCGTCAAAACTCCAAACCCGGAACGCTGCTCTATAAAGAACCGCCGCTCGCGATTCGCGTGATCCGCGAAGAGTTCACCAAGGAATACCGAGCTGTCGTCATCGACGATCGCGCGATGTACGAAGAAGTCAAGGGTTACATCGACGCGGTTGCTCCGGAGCTCTCTGAGCGAGTCGAGTTTTACGACGCGGAAGTTGAAGGCTTTCCGTTGTTCGAACGCTTCCATGTGCACGAACAGCTACACAAAGCGCTCGACAAGAAGGTTTGGCTGCCATCGGGCGGTTCACTCGTGATCGAACACACCGAAGCGCTCACCGTCATCGATGTGAACACCGCCAAAAACGTCGGCAAGAACAACCTCGAAGAAACGGTCTACCGCAACAACCTCGAAGCCGCGGACGTGATCGCACGCGAACTTCGGTTGCGCGACATCGGCGGGATCATCGTGATCGATTTCATCGACATGGAGATCAAAGCGAACCGTGAAAACGTGGAACGGACCTTCCGTGAAGCGCTTGCCCGCGACAAAACCCGGACCCAGATCTACCCAATTTCGGATCTTGGCCTATTGGAAATGACCCGTAAACGCGTTTCCGAAGGCTTGATCGAAAGCTTCAGCCAGACCTGTGATCATTGCGAAGGCCGAGGGTTCCTCATCGATCGCTCCAGCTACGAGGAATAGGGTTTGTGACTCGGCTGGTCTTGCGTGGGGATCTTCGGCGCGTCTCCGCTATGCTCTACCGGTCTCCCGACGCTAACTGTTTGCCCTGGTGGCGGCCGTTGGGGTCTCATCTAGAGGAATATGTATGTATGCAGTAGTTGAAACCGGTGGCAAGCAGTACCGGGTTGAAGAAGGCCAGCGGCTCGCGGTCGAGATCTTGAAAAAAGAATCCGTCTCGCTGAAGCCCGTCCTGCTGGTCGATGACGCTGAGGTGTTGTCGACTCCGGCACAGTTGGCCAAGGTCACGGTCACCGCGAACGTCGTCGGTGAAGCCCGTGGGCCGAAAATCAACGGATTCACCTACAAAGACAAGACCAACCAACGCAACCGCTACGGCCACCGTCAGCACTACAGCGAAATCGAAATTGTTTCGATTTCGAAAGGGTGATCTAAATGTCGAAGAAAAAAGGTGCAGGTTCTTCGCGTAACGGCCGCGACTCGAATGCGCAGCGTCTTGGCGTGAAGCGTTTCGGTGGCGAGCTCGTGACTGCCGGAACCATCATCATTCGTCAACGCGGAACGCTGTGGCATCCCGGTAACAACGTCGGTAAGGGTGGCGACGACACGTTGTTCGCGTTGACCGAAGGCCACGTCAAGTTTGGGCACCGTCGGGGCCGCAAGCTCATCGACGTCATTCCAACGGGCGAATAACTCCTTGGCCGCGGCAAACGCGGCGTTTCGAAGCGGTACACAGAAGCCGTCTCCTAGCGAGACGGCTTCTTGTTGTTTCTCTCTTGTGCACTCGTTGGGGCTTCGTTGGAGCAACTCCAACGGCTAGCTCACCGCAGGCTCACGCATCTTTAACGATTGCGGTCGATACTGGTTGAAAGCTAATGAGGAGCACGATGTCAGCCCACCGCAAAATTCATCAACGAGATAAGGGCCTGCGGCGCGTCTCGCGCATCACCAACTGGACAATTGCGCTGGGTATCGGATTATCTGTCCTGTTTGCCAGCCTTGCGCAACAGGCGTTCGCGCAAACCGTCCGCCAACGTGCAGTAGTGGCGGCCGCGAGTCGGTCGCCGATCGTGCGTAACGTCACCCCGACCTCGACCCCGACCCCGACCTCGACGACGCCAGGCGACGATGGCGCAGGATCATCTACTTCGAATACGCCAACAACGTTGAAGGCGGGAATCGCGGCGGCAACGCCCAAGGTCAAGCACCGCCGCAAGCGGCTCACCGCTGCAACCACCACACCGCGTGTCGTTGTCACGGTGCCGAGGTGGCACGCAACGCCGACAATCCATTCTCAGTGGGTGCCGCCGCAACCGGTGACGTCGGGCGGATCGTGATATCTGGCTACGGCCGCGAAGAATTCCCGATTTTCGGAACGAAAGCCGTCATCCAGACGATTGGCGTGCAACATCTGGGGATTGCAGTCGAAACGGTGCAGCGCGTTCTGGCTGCGGTCGATGCTGCGTGCAGTCGATTCCGTGACGACTCTGAAATCTCGCGCCTGAACGATCGTGACGGCTTGCCGACGGTTATGAGCTCCGACTTTCTCGCGGCGCTTGCCGTCGCAATGCGGGCCGCCGAAATTAGCGATGGTGTTGTCGACCCTACGATCGGAGCCAACCTGCGTGTGCTCGGCTACGACCGAGACTTTTACGACGTGGACCGCATTGGGGCGGGGGTTGTGACGTTGCAACGAAACTCGAATTGGCGCGATATCAAGCTCGACACGGCGCGTTCGGCTGTGACGTTGCCGCGCGGTGTCGCGCTCGATTTTGGTGCGACCGCGAAAGCGTGGGCGGCCGATCATGCAGCCGACGCGGCTGCCGCGGCTACCGAAACCGGAGTCATGGTCAGCCTGGGTGGCGATCTTGCGATAGCGGGTGCAGCCCCGCAGGGCGGCTGGGTCGTGCAGCTCGCTGATAGTCACGCGGCAACTCCAAGTGCGCAGCTGCCAACCGTTGCGCTCGAAAGTGGTGGCCTGGCTACGTCGTCGACGTCGGTACGGCGCTGGACTCGTGGTCCGCGCGACTTTCACCACATCCTCGATCCCGCGACCGGTGAACCCGCAATCGAATATTGGAGGACGGTGAGTGTGGCTGCGGCGACTTGCGTGGACGCGAACATCGCGAGCACAACTGCGATCATCCGCGGCGCTTGCGCCGTCGAGTGGTTGGAAACCACCGGACTCGCGACGCGACTTGTCGCAATCGATGGCTCGGTGACCTACTGCAATGGTTGGCCGCTTGATGCCGCGGTGCCGCGATGATTCTGGCGTTGTTATCCAAACAGTCGTTGTGGTTCGCGTCGCGTGGAACTGGCGTTGTGAGCATCCTGTTGTTGACCGCGTCAGTTGTGCTGGGTGTGATCACGAGCGTTCGGTTCGAAACTCGACGGATTCCTCGATTTGTGACCCTTGGTCTGCACCGAAATATTTCTTTGTTAGTAATCGTGTTTGTTACTGCGCACATCGCCACTTCGATCGTCGACGGATTCATTCACATCGGCGCGCTTGACGCTTTCGTTCCGTTTCGATCGCCGTACCGCGCGGTCTGGCTGGGACTTGGAACGGTTGCTGCCGACTTGTTGATCGCATTGACGTTAACCAGTGTGTTGCGAGTGCGTATTGGCTTGTCGATTTGGCGAGCCGTGCATTGGCTCGCGTACGTGAGTTGGCCAATCGCGTTGATGCATGGTCTCGGCGCGGGGAGCGACACGACCGCGCAGTGGATGCGTGTGCTCGATGGTTTCGCGGTACTGATGGTCGTGGCTGTTGTGATTTGGCGCGTGCAATCGATTCCGAGCGATTTGACATCGCTGCGATTGGGCGCGGCCGCAATGGTGATCGTGGTGCCGGCGACCATCGCGATTTGGGCTGCGAACGGGCCATTGCAGTCGACCTGGGCGAAATCATTCCGTAAACCGGTTGCGACCACAACAACATCTGGCGTGCCGTCAATAGTTCGAGGCCATCCATGACCCACGATGGCCGCCGGCTGCTGGCCCAAGTTGTTAACAAAAATCGAACGTCGCTTGCTGATCATCGGTGCCACATCGCTCGAGTGTCGGAAGGTCGCGCCGGTCGCGCTGATTCGCGTTTGATCGATGCGATCGATTCAGCAGGGCTGCGCGGCCGCGGTGGTGCAGGGTTTCCGACTGCAATCAAAATGCGCGCAGTCGTCGAAAACCGCAAGACTCCCGTGGTTGTTGTGAATGGAACCGAGGGCGAACCGGTGAGCGTGAAGGACGCCGTCCTGATGCGCCTACAGCCGCACCTTGTACTTGATGGTGCGGCGATTGCTGCGACTGCAGTCGGAGCCAACGAAATCCATGTATGTATCGAACGCAACAACGTCGCGGCGATCAAATCGATAGAACTCGCATTGCTCGAACGTGCACAATGCGAACCGAGCTCGGTCGTAGTGCACGTGCATGGCACTCCACCTCGGTACGTCGCGGGCGAAGAAACTGCCTTAATTCATTGGCTGAATGGCGGCGATGCCAAGCCAACGGCGACGCCACCGCGGCCATTCGAACGGGGCGTTGGTGGCCGGCCGACCCTCGTCGATAACGTTGAGACGCTCGCCCATGTCGCGCAGATCGTTCACAACGGCCCATCGTGGTTTCGCGAAACTGGCACCCAAGATGAGCCAGGGACTGCGCTGCTGACCGTCGGTGGGGCGGTGGCGCACGGCGCCGTCTACGAAGCCCCGATTGGTACGCCGCTTGCACACATCCTTGCTCGTGCAGGTACCCCGAGCGGCGTGCGGGCAGTGCTCGTTGGCGGATATTTTGGCAGCTGGATCGCTGGTGATCAGCTGAAGACCGCGGCCCTCAGCAATGCAAGTCTGCGACCGCGAGGTGGCGGGTTGGGGTGCGGCGCAGTCATGGTGCTGCCAGAACGTTGTTGTGGGGTTGTTGAATCGACCCGGGTCATGCGTTGGATGGCAATGGAGACTGCGGGCCAATGCGGCCCGTGTGTGAATGGTTTGGAGTCCATCGCCGCGACGATGTCGCATATCGCAATGGGGAGCGCACAACCCGAAGCATTGCAGTGGCTCGATAGGTGGGCGTTGCAGGTTGATGGGCGCGGCGCGTGCAAATTTCCTGATGGAGCGATGCGATTCTTGCGCAGCGCGCTACTCGCGTTCGGCCCCGATTTTCTTGCCCACGCCTCGGGGCGAGTCTGCGCCGATGTCGAGATGCCAAAGGTATTACCGATTCCGAACGTTGCGCCAGGATGGCGATGAAACCGCGCATTGTCGTCGACATGATCAGTTGTGTCGGGCACCGACTTTGTGCCGATTTGTTTCCCGAGCGGATCACCCTCGACGATTGGGGCTATCCGATCATCGACGCGTCCGCGATTCCGCCGGAGTTGCTTTCGCACGCAAAACGAACGATCGAAGCGTGCCCAACGTTGGCGTTACGGCTCGACAAGCTGCGCTGAAAAAACCATCAACGAATGGTCAGCGCTTGCGCCTGAGGCTGAACGCGGGCAGACTCCACGAGCGGGCGCGCAAGAGTAAGGGCATCTGACCGTGATTCGAACGAAGTGGGGTTACCGATGATCGTCTTGCTGATTGCCGTGTGCGCGATTGCGGTCGTCCCGCGAGTATTACAGGTCGCCCATTGGGCCCTCGATGGGGCAATGAACGCAGCGACCGTTGTCCGCTTCCGGCATGCGTCGCAGTTCTTTTTTGGGTCGCTGGTGATGTTGGTTGCTGCGGTGCAGACGCAAATACTGGTCTTTGAGATTGTTGCAGGAATCGGACTTGGCGTGTGCCTGATCGGGTTGCAGAAGTCGTTTCTTGCCCTGGCTGCGACTACTACTGGCGGGGGCGCGAGTAGCGCCGTTCGAACCGGGTGCGTTTTCGCGGGCGCCGGCGTGATTGCGATCGTTTTTGGAAAGAGTCAGCACGCCGCAGGTTTCACATTGGGCGGGCTCTTGACTTTCTTGGTCGGCTTGGCGGCGTTGGTGACCGCAGGTCGTAAATGGGCGCTGGGTTGGAAGGAGCCCTTTGCGCGACGGTGGCTCAGGCTGCTCATCGGTGGCGGCGCGGCGATCTTTGGTTGCGATTACGTCCTGTTTCGGTTCACGGCAGTTCGGGCCGTGGCGTTGTGGTGGGGCTTGGTGGCGCTATCGATGGCTTTGGTTTACCTTGGATCTCAGATACACGCGGTTCGGTACATTGCCAAGGTAAACCCTCCTACGTTTTGGATTCTTCGGACTGTCGTAGGTTGCCTGTTGTTCTTTGGCGCCGTGTTGTATCTCAGCCAAGCGTGGGCAAGCAATGTTGGAATCGTTTTCGCTGGTGTGCTTGCGGGATTGCTACTGGTCGCAGCCCGGAACACTTCTGCCGATTTCGGCGCGGTTGGATTGGTCAGTGTCATGATCTTTTCATTCGTTCCGCGCGATGTGCCCGCGCCGATCGCGGTGCAGCCTTATCCAGATGCCAATGTCTTCGTCGCGATTGGCGATTCGTATATGTCCGGTGAAGGTGCAGCCCAGTTCTTTACCGGAACGAGTACCAAGATCGCGCCCCGACCGTCGCCGCTGAGTTCACAATTCATTGCGCACGAAAACGGCTGTCGGCGTTCGCCCAGTGCATACCCGGCGCTGTTGGCCGGGGGAAACTACGGAATTGGAGTGGATCGTGCAGTATTCCTGGCGTGTTCAGGAGCAACTGCTGGCCCTCTACGCGATGGCCATTTAGAGACGGAACAACCGGGCGAGAATCGAATCGCTCGCCAGATCCGCGTGTACAAGGATCGGTACCGGACGGCACCCGATCGAGCGGAAACCGATCGCGTGAAGGTGAAGTTTGTTCTCGTTTCAATCGGTGGCAACGACGCGGGTTTCGGCAATCTCATTGAAGCGTGTCTCACCCCTGGAGACTGTTCGCGAATCGGTGAACGGTGGGTCTCGAACTTCCCTGTTGTACAACAGCGCGTGGAGGCTGCGTACAGCGCGGTTGCCGCGACGTTCCCTGGAGTTCCTATTTACGCAATTCCATACCCAAATCCGATTTCTGCGAATCGGTGTGCATGGTCTCCATTCACCGCGAATGAACACCGTTTTCTTCACGGCTTCACTGATGATCTCAACGCGACGATCGAACGCGCAGCAAAGAGCCGCAACGTAACGGTGATCACCGATGTCGAAGGCGCGTTCGAACGAGAGCACCTCCAGATCTGTTCCCGCGGTGAAGATCGCCGAGTGCAAAAGCCGAGTCAGATCGGAGTCAATTTTCTGGCTGCGAACCCGGTGGGCGGGACGGTTGATGATCAGGTGAATCCACTGAACTGGACCCATAACAGTATGCATCCCAACGCGCGCGGTCATGAAGTCCTTGCCAACACGATCGCGGCTTGGCTCCACAAGGATCCCACGCTGCGCGCCGCGGCCCCGACACCGTTCAACGATATGAAGCAAATACTCCAGAGCGCTTACCACCAAGACGCCGACGCGGCGATGGTGACACTCGATGCGGAACAAGCCCCGAAGGGTTCGGCTTGGTGGGTCGTGCAGTTTGCACGCGGGACGAACGGGTTGAGCTGGCTTGCGGTCCTTGGCCTTGTCGTGGGCTACTGGCTAGTTATCCTCGAAATATTGCGGAGGCGCAACACCAAGCCAAATCTATTTGATGCACTCAAGCAAGTTTTGGTGTGAAGGATCGCAGACGGACCACAGTTAGACGCAGTTCCTATATAGGATTCGCGGGGGCCAACGATTCGGGGAGAGCCTTCGAATGCACGATTGTCAGCGTTTTGGTAGCTCGCGTGATTGTGACGTAGAGCAGTCTTAGGCCCGCACGATCTTGGGTGACAAGATCGGCAGGTTCGACGACCACGACGTGATCGAATTCAAGACCCTTTGCGGCCACCGCATCCAGTACCGCGATTGGCGCGTCGAGGGCCTCGGCGGAATCGCCGACCGCCCCGAGATCACGCAACGAATCGAGAAGCGCCGGGTGAGCGCTCGATGCGGCAAGGACTGCGACCGTGCCGCCGAGCGTAGTGCCGTGACGCGCGTATCCGATTGCCGCGTTCAAAACGTCCGCGGCATCGATGTGCATAAAGCGTGGCGGCTCATCGGTTTTTCGAACGCTGCGCGATGGTTCAACTTCCGGTGTCGCCGCGGCGAGTAAGCGCGCGGCGACGTCCATGATTTCTGCGGGCGTGCGGTAGTTCACACTGAGATTCGCGGTGCGAGTGTTGCCGCGGTGGGGGAGTTGGTCTAGGACCGTCTCCCATTTTTGTGCCGCTCCGGGATGCGAGGCCTGACCAAGATCGCCGACGATCGTGAAACTGCCACTCGGGCAGCGTCGCGCGAGCATGCGCCACTGCATTGGGCTGAGGTCCTGGGCTTCATCGACAAGCACATGACCGAACGTGCGAAGCTCTAACGACTCTTCTGCGGGCATGGAGCGATCGCCGTATCGTGCGGCAATATCAGCGGCACTCGTGAAATGACCGACCTCGAAGTTGTCGATAACTCGTTGCGCAGATTCGAGCGCGTTTTCGTCGCTCGGCGCGCGCCGCTTTTTGCGAGGCAACGCGGAATCAACCGAGCCGAGCAGCGCATCAGCTTCATCGACGAGCGCAACATCAGATTGCGTCCAACGAACATCTTTGATCTCAGATGTACGCACTCGATGCAGGGATTCGAGTTGTTCGTCGTTGAAGTATTGCTTGGCCGCAGATTTTACCAGTGCCCGAAAACCCAATAAATCATTGACCAATTCTGCGCCGGACAGGACCGGCCACATGCGCTCGAACATCTCTTTGACATCAGCTTGGCGGCGGATACGCGCCGCAAGCTCAACTTCAAAACCTTCGGGGAGCCGTTCGCCCCGTGCGATCGCGCGCCCTACCAAGGAATCGAGCGTCGCATCGCTGGGCATTCCGAATTGGCCAGCGTCGTCGCCTAGCTGGGCTTGGCCGCGTTCGCGATCGATGCGATCGCGCTGATGAGTACGGCCGGCGGCGTGTTTGTAGTTGCCGACCAGGATGTCGGTGGCACGTTTGAGCACATACCGGCGCCGCTCGTTGTGCGTTCCTTTTTGTTTCTGTGCGCCGCGCACCACTCGAGCACTGTCTTCGCGTGAGAAGCGAATACGCATGCCGTCCATCATGAACGAAACGTCTTTGCTCAAAACCCGTTCGCGGTCGTAGACCGCTTTTGCGATGACGTTGGCCATGACGGCTTGCGATTTCAGTGCGGCAACGCTGGATTCATCGACACGGATCGCACCGAGTTGGGGTTTCAGGGTTGCGATCGTTGCGAGTTGCACATCGGATTCGCCGAGCGATGGCAGGACTTGTTCGATGTAGCGCAGAAAGACTGTGCTCGGCCCGACGAGCAGTACGCCGCGCGACGCGAGGTGGCGGCGATGGGTATAAAGAAGGTAAGCCGCGCGATGCAGCGCCACGGCAGTCTTGCCGGTGCCAGGGCCGCCGGTCACCAAGATGACACCTTGGAGCTCCGAACGGATCGCTTCGTCTTGTTCGGATTGAATCGTCGCGACGATGTCGCCCATTCGTCCGGTGCGGTGACGATCCAGCGCTGCGAGCAGCGCGCCTTCGCCGGCGACTTGATGGCCAGCCTCGACCGAAGCTTGCGCATCGAAAACTTCATCATCGAGGCCAACAATTTCGCGGCCATTTTTGGTGAGGAAATGGCGGCGCCGAATCACGTTCATGGGTTCGACTGCGGTTGCCCGGTAGAACGGTTCTGCGATCGGCGCCCGCCAATCGATCACCAACGGTGTGTGCTCGGAATCATCGACGGCGAGGCGACCGATGCGCCACGTATCCGCGGGCTCGTCGGCCCGGATTTGTCCGAGATCGAGGCGACCAAACACCAATGGTGACTGACCAATATCGAGATCGGCCAACCGGCGCATCGTCACCTCGACTGCGATGTCGCGTTCTAAGCGGGCTTGATGCGTACCGCCTTGGCGTACATCGATATATGCGCCGCGCACGCTTTCGGCTTGGGCCTTCATGACCTCAAGCCGTTCGTAGGCTGTGTCGACGTGCGCTTGCTCGGCCGCGATTTCCTCGTCGACGGAATCCAGCGCATCGATGGATTCGGTCGGGTCGGTGAGGTCGGTTGATTGGTTAGGTTCCACGGCGCAAATCTGTAGCGGGCTCAATTGAGGGGTGTGAGAGCCTACCGGATCGGATGCGCTCAACGGAAGAACAGCTTCGGGGCTACAGCCGTTGGAACGGTTCGGCGTAGCTGAATTGACCAGTCATCGTTGGCTGATATGCGCTCAACGTGCGGACCTGAAAAAATGGCCCCCAACCTGGATCGGGCGATTCGATACCGTGATCAGTTGACGCCACAAATCCAAATCTTGAGTAATAGGCCGGATTCCCGAGCAGAGCGATGAACAGCTCGCCGGAAGCATCCGCGCCGCCGACTAGTGCGTGCATCAACGCAGAGCCGGCGCCCTGGTGCTGGAAATCGGGTTGAACTCCTATCGGGCCCAACCCCAGCGCCCTGATGCCACCAACCTGGCCTCGAGTACACACACCGTGCGCGATGACGGTGTTGTCTTGTTCCACGACGAGCGAATATTGAGGCAGCCAACCAGTGCAGGCACGGAGTTCATCCAGTAGCCAGACCTCGATTGGTTCGGTGAGCGTCTCGGGTTCGGGTTTACGAAACGCCGCTGCTTGGATCAGGCGCACCGCAGCGATGTCCTGTGAAGTTTCTCTGCGTACTAGCACGATGCAATCTCGCGCAAACGGTATCGAAGTGACAAGTGATTTTGGTCGGTTGCGCGTGACGTTAGGCGCCGTCGAGATTCGCGGTTGCGCGGGGCCGAACAGCGGCTCGCTGGCCCGAACCATTGAGGCCTTCGAGCGCCCAAATACAAAGGTACGCGAGACCGAAGAATCCGGCGACTGCGATGGCTACGCCAGTTGACCGCACGTTGGAAATTGGCGAACGCACCCAGTGCAGCGTTGTTAGCGCGATGGTTTTTGGTTGCGAAACGAGATCCCAGGAGTTATAGCGCTGAAATCGTCCAATCACGACGCCAACCGCGCACAGGCCGGTGGCCAAGAACGCCAAGCACCATCCGGCGAGTCGACCATGGCGTCGTTCGATTTCGAGATGCACGATGCGCAGCGAAACGACGCCGAGTAAGACCCCAGTCCAGGCCGCGAATCCGAATTGCAAGATGTGACGCCACAAAACGTCGCCGGAGCCATCGCGGAGGTGTACGAGATCAGTGACGAGATACGGCGCGTTCGGCAAAAACGCCAGCCACGCTAGCGCGAACGCAGCGCGAATGACTCGATTGCGTGCCGTCGTGAAGAGCGTCGCGAATACGAGCGGCATCCAGGCGAGGGACAAATTCCAGACCATGAAGCGCGTTGGGTACGCGAGGTGGCCGTTTGGATGTTTGACTCCGAGCGCAATCGCGAGCGCAGTAGACGCTGTGAGCGCGCCGATCAGCACGAGGCGGCGGCCACTGAACATTCGCACAGTCTCGCGGCTACAGCCGGTCTCCGTTGTGCGGGCACACAAACTTCACATTGAACCCGTTGTATTGAAAAGCGGTCCCGAGGAGCCGCATTGGATGAGGCGAGCCATACCCGACGGTATCTGTAGCTTTCCTGGTGCGCCCCGTCACGCAAGCTGGTTCAACTGGGTGAGTTGTCTAACCTATGGCCTATGGTCGCCAAACCGTCTGCATTGCACTTCACGCCCGATCCCGAAGCCAACAAGTTGTTGGCGAAAGAGCCACTCGCAGTGCTGTTGGGCATGTTGTTGGATCAACAGGTCACGATGGAAAAGGCCTTTAGTGGGCCACTTGTGTTGAAACAACGCCTCGGTGGCACACTCGATGCCTCCGCCATCGCGGCGATGGATCAAGACGCGTTCGTAACGATCTGCTGCGACCGTCCCGCGATTCATCGTTTCCCAGGTTCGATGGGGAAGCGGGCCCACGAACTCTGTCGTTATCTCGTTGCGAACCACCAAGGTAAAGCGGAAAACGTTTGGAAAGGCGCCAAGACGGGCGAGGAATTGCTGCAACGTCTAAAGGCGCTTCCAGGCTACGGCGACGACAAAGCTCGTATTTTTGTCGGCATTTTGGGTAAGCGGCTTGGTGTGCAACCCGCAGGTTGGGAAGTCGCGGCCGCCGATTGGGCCTCGATCGCCGATGTTGACAGCTTTGATCGCATAACCGAAATTCGTGACGCCAAACGAGCCATGAAAGCCGCAAAGAAGTCAGTCAAGGAAGTCAAAGCGCTGTAGCTCGCAACAGGATTCGATCGTGACGCAACACTCCGGCGGCACTCGCTGGGGATGCGCAGTGCGGCGATCCTGCGCAACGAAATCAATCGTTCTCCGAGGTGCGCCGTAGACTGGCACAATGTCGGACCCCAAACTGGTTGAGCTTGTTCGGGTTTCGGGCGTTCGTGCGCAAATTATTGCGGCCCAGCTCCGCAGCGCTGAGATTCGGGTGGTGGTATTTGGCGTGGGGACGGCGGGAGCGTTGAGTGCTGTGCAATTTGCCCAGGGTTCACGCGTGATGGTGCATGATCACGATATTGATTCGGCTCGCGAATTGTTACGGACGATCGAGGGAACCCTCGATGACCTCGAGCCGTTCAGCGATGAAGAACTCTCGGCCTTGGCTGAAGCAGCAGGAGCCGATGCGAACGACCAGGCCGATGGCGCAGTGGTGTAGTGCAGTGCGAGCGAAATGCGTGGCGAGCCACTCGCCGCGCCGGACGAAGTAGGCGCAATAAATATGTCGCAGTTTGTTGATGAAGTTCAGTTGAATGTGCGGGGCGGTGATGGCGGTGCTGGCTGTATGTCGTTTCGTCGTGAGGCGCATGTGCCGCAGGGCGGTCCTGATGGTGGAGACGGCGGCAAGGGCGGCGATGTTTGGATGCAGGCCAATCGCAATATGGCGTCATTGTTGAGTTTTCGTGATCATCCGCACCGTAAAGCCGATTCGGGTGTGCATGGTCAGGGCCAGAAGCGGCACGGTAAAAATGGTGAGGACCTCATCATTGAAGTGCCTGAAGGTACGGTGATTCGCGACAATGAGGGCGAGGTTCTTGCGGATCTGGTGCATCATGGTGATCGTTGGTTGGCCTCGAATGGTGGCCGGGGTGGTCGCGGCAACGCGCGGTTTTTATCGAACAAGCGTCGGGCTCCGCATTTCGCGGAGCAAGGTGAGTTTGGCGAGGAGTCGTGGCTCCGGCTCGAATTGAAGTTGATGGCCGATGCCGCGTTGGTGGGTTTCCCGAATGCGGGTAAATCGACGTTGATTTCGGTGATCAGTGCCGCTAAGCCGAAGATTGCCGACTATCCGTTCACGACGTTGGAACCAAATCTTGGAGTCGTGAAGTATCAGGAACATGAGTTTGTCGTTGCTGATATTCCGGGATTGATCGATGGTGCCGCGGAAGGGCGCGGATTGGGGCATAAGTTTTTGCGCCATGTTGAGCGAGCACGAGTGTTGGTGATTTTGGTGGATCTCGCGCCGGTCGATTTGCGTTCGCCCGATGAACAAATCGAAGTGTTGCTTGGCGAGCTGGGTGCGTATCGGCCTGAGTTGTTGGAGCGACCGCGGGTAATTGTCGGTTCGAAAAACGACGCGTCGGTGTTCGACGAATCAGAATTTGGCGGTATGCGGATCTCGGCCGCGACTCGTCAGGGGCTCGATCCGTTGCTTGCGCAACTTGCGCAGTTGGTGGAAAAGGCCCGCAACGCCCAGGCCGCCAACGAAACGTTCGCAGTGTTGCGCCCGTTGGAGGAAGGCATCGCGGTGATCGAGGAAGGGCATCGCCAATGGAGGGTCGTCGGGCGGGTTGCCGAACGCGCTGTGGCGCTTTCGGATCTCACGCAACCCGACGCGATGATCTATGTCCAACAACGGCTGCGCAAACTTGGTGTGGATAAGGCGCTCGATCGTGCTGGTGTGAACCACGACGATGTTGTGCGTATCGGGCAAATGGAATTCGAATACAACGGCGATATTTTGTAATGGAGGTAGCGGTTGTAAAGGTTGGGACTTCGTCGGTGACGAATTCGTTGGGTGAACTCGACGATGCTGCCCTGACCAAGTTGTGTCGCGATGTTGTCGCCGCCCGCGTAGCGGGCTGGCAGGTCGTGCTGGTGCTTTCGGGTGCAGTAGCCGCCGGGATGCCTGCGCTCGGCATGCGAAAACGTCCTACTGATGTTGGAGTTTTGCAAGCAATTGCGGCGGTTGGGCAGCCCCGTCTGATCGCTAGGGCGAACGAGTTGCTGGGCAAACACGATGTGGTCGCGGGCCAAGTGCTGCTCACGCCGTACGACTTTGTGAATCGTTCGCAGTACTTGCACGCGCGCGAAACGTTTGAACGGCTGCTTGACCTTGGCGTATTGCCGATTGTCAATGAGAACGACACCGTGGCGGATGATGAGATTCGTTACGGCGATAATGATCGCCTCGCCGCGTTGGTGTCGCATCTCTTGAAAGCCGAGGTACTAGTGATCCTTACCGATACTCGCGGCTTGTTTACCTCTGATCCGCGCCTCGATCGCGAGGCTTCGCTGATCGAAGAAATTGTTGAAGTCGACGCTGCGCTCGAAGCCGTTGCGGGCGGCACTGGAAGTGCGCGCGGGAGTGGCGGGATGGCGAGCAAGCTTGCGGCCGCAAAAATCGCAGCCTGGTCGGGCGTCCGCGCAGTGATCGCGGCAGCGACCGGCGACGACGTGATCGTCGGCGCGTTGGAAGCTCGCAGCGGTGTTGGAACGACTGTTCGAGCGCGGCCTGATCGGCTCTCGGCTCGCAAGTTGTGGATCGCGTTCGCGCAAGGCGCAAAGGGGCGAATCGTTGTGGACGACGGTGCCCGTCGAGCGTTGCTGAACAACGGCGGATCGTTGCTCGCAGCCGGCGTCCGTTCGGTCGAGGGCGACTTTGAAGCGGGAGAAGCTGTCGAAGTGGTGGGGCTCGATGGTGTTGCGTTTGCGAAAGGTCTCGTGTCTGCGAATGCCGCGACGGTGCGGGATCTGGCCGGCAAACGCAGTGCAGACGTGGACCCGGACCTCCCGAGCGCAGTGATCCACCGCGACGACCTCGTCGTGCTGCCGTAACTGGACTGAACCTGCGTCGCAGTTGGGCGCGCACATAGCTCGTCTACCGTGGTACTGCGTTGCCGACCAGTGATGTCGTTTATGTCATACCAGGGTTGGTTCTTGGTACTGCGTTGCCGACTGGTGATGTCGTTTATGTCGTACCAAGGGAGGCGCGCATGCGGATTGGCGTCTCGTAGACATCGAGGCCCGGCGTTATTGCTCCTGGGACTTTCGCGCCGTCGTCGGCTCGGCGGAGCTCGACCATCGCTTGCCAGGAGTCGAGCGATTCAAACCACGCGAGTTCGGCATCGCTCATGTCTCCGCCTTGCGCGGCGAGGGTCATGATCGAATCTTCGGTGAGTTGCGCCCGATAGTTTGCGTCGCGGGTTACGAGCCAGCGTTTCGCTGGAACGTGGCCGGCGATGAGATCCGCGACCCGATTGCCCAGCAATGGCCGCACGGCATCCGCGCCCATCACTGCGTGTTTCGGTTGGCCCGGGCCGTCCCATGGATGGGCGAGATCGTGAATCAACCCCGCGATGTGGAGCTCTGAGTCGTGCGGCGCAACGGTAGCGAGAAGCGCAGCGGTTTGGAGCCCGTGCTCTAGCTCGGTGAATGCATCGCTTTCGGACGACAACATTTCGCCGAGGTATCGCAGGTGCGCAAGCAGTTCATCGGCGGAAACGAAGACGCGGCTCACGCGGCCCACCACCGCGATGCGCGGCCAGGAGTGACGACGCTGAAGTTGAGTCCTTCACATGCCAGCGCCATTCGCCGATCGTAGGTCACGACTCCATCTAAGTCGGCGCCGAGTTCGGATTGCTGATGCGAGATGGAGTGCGTCGAGCATGTGCAGTTCTGCTGGGCCGATCGTGCGCGCAGTTCCGAAGGTGCTCTCGGACGGAATGAAGGTTGTGATCGCTGCGAGTCGCGCGCCGGCTGCCCGAGTGGACTCGGCCGCAAATCCCAGATTTGTTCATGGACACGATGGCCTCAATGACCTCGGGCGTGCGGTTGCGGTTTCGCACGACGGCGCAAGCGATCGAGCTCGATATCGCGACGACCCAAATCAGCTTTGTCGGCGCGGACCGCATTGATCCGGCATTCAGCCTTCGGGTCGACTGCGAATTTGTTGATGACTTGCGCGCTGCGGGCGGGACGGTAGTGCTGGTGTCGCCCGATCAAGGCGATATTCAGTTCGTTCCTGGTGCACCGGCAATGATTCGATTCGAAAACCTCAATGCGGAAGGTAAGGATTGCGAGATTTGGCTTCCGCCTGACTGCTCGGTCGAGGTGCAAGCCTTGCGGGTCAGCGACGGCGCGACGATCGAACCGTTCGCGACCAAACAGCCGCGCTGGACGCACTACGGCAGCTCGATCAGCCACTGCATGGATGTGGATTCACCGCAGAAAATTTGGCCGGTCATCGCTGGCGGAATCGGTGGGCTCGATCGCTTGCATCTTGGGTTCGCTGGGCAATGTCAGCTGGATCCGTTCATGGGGCGCGTGATTGGTGATGCGCCGGCCGATTTCATCAGCCTGAAGCTTGGCATCAATCTGGTCAACGCGGCATCGATGACCCAAGGAGATCAGTACGGTCGGGCTTACCTTGGAAGGCATTCGGGCCACGTTGGCGACGATCGTGAAGCAGCGCAGCGACGCCGGCGACGCTCACCTTCGCTACCTCGATGGGCTTTCGTTGTTTGGAGAAAACGATCAGCAGGATCTCTACAACCGACTGCATCCGAACCCGTCGGGGTATCGCAGGATCGGCGAACGGTTCGCCGCAATGGTGTTCGGTTCGGAGGGCCATTTCCCCACGAAGTGACATCGGCGCCAATCGGATTCGCCGGTGGTAATCGCCGGTGGTAATCGAATGTCCCATTTGGGGAGTACCCTACTAGCCTCGGCGAATGCCGCTGTCTGGTGCAGTTCTTGAGTTAGGTCGCCGCGCGAAAGCCGCGAGCCGGGTCCTGGCGACGACGGGCACTGACGCCAAAAATGCCGCGTTGATGGCCGCCGCGGATCTCCTTGTGGCGAGCCGCGCCGACCTACTTGCTGCGAATGCCGAGGATCTCGAAGTGGCCGCGGCCGACGGCATGGAGGCTGGCCCGCTCGATCGGTTGCGCCTTACCGATGCCCGCATTGATTCGATGGCGAATGGGCTGCGCACCGTTGCGAATCTCGCGGATCCCGTCGGCGAAGTGCTCGATGGTTGGACTCGTCCGAACGGTTTGCAGATGCAGCGCGTCCGGGTTCCGCTCGGGGTCGTGGCGATTATCTATGAAAATCGTCCGAATGTCACTAGCGACGCGTTCGGTCTCTGTTTGAAATCTGGCAACGCCGCGTTGCTGCGTGGAAGCGCGACCGCGTTGCGCAGCAACCTTGCGATCGCCGAGGTGCTGCGTGAAGGTTTGGAGAAAACCGGACTTCCGCAAGACGCGCTCATCGTGGTTGCGGATCCGTCGCATGAAGTTGCAGCCGAAGTTATGCAGCTGGTGGATCATGTCGATGCGTTGATTCCTCGTGGCGGTCCGGCGTTGATCCAAAGTATCCGCGATAACGCGACGGTGCCCGTGATCATTGATGGAGACGGCAACTGCCACGTCTACGTCGATGAACACGCGGATCTTGATCAAGCTCTCGCGATCGTGATTAACGCGAAAACCCAACGAACTTCGGTCTGCAATGCCGCGGAGTCTTTGGTGATCCACGACGCGATCGCCGATCAGTTCCTTCCGATCGTCGCGAACGCCTTGGTGGAAAAAGGTGTCGTGCTTGTAGGCGATGTTGGCGCCCGTCGGCGCAGCGCTCATATTGCGCCAGCAACTGAAGATGATTTCGGGCGCGAATTTCTTGATTTGAAAATGAGTGTGGCTGTAGTTGCATCGCTCGGCGATGCGATTGCTCACGTCAACCAGTACGGCACCGGTCATACCGAAGCGATCGTTACGCGTGATCTTGCTGCTGCGAGGCGTTTCACGAACGAAGTCGACGCCGCCGCGGTAGCGGTGAACGCGTCGACTCGTTTCACCGACGGCGAAGAATTTGGTTTCGGTGCCGAAATAGGAATTTCTACGCAAAAACTGCATGCCCGTGGTCCCATGGGCTTGCGTGAATTAACCACCTACAAATACCTCATATGGGGTGAAGGACAGGTCCGAGGCTGATGGCCGACCGTTTTGAATCCGTTGCACAGGTCGTCGAGCGTTTACGCGAAGTCGACTATCTCTCCGACACGAGCATCGCCGGTGTTGTGTTTTTGGCGGACAAGCTTGGGAAGCCGATCTTGGTGGAAGGCCCCGCGGGCGTCGGCAAGACCGAACTCGCGAAGTGTGTTGCGCAGATCACGAACAGCCGCCTGATCCGGTTGCAGTGTTACGAAGGCCTCGACGAAGCCAAGGCGCTCTACGAATGGAACTACAAAAAGCAACTCCTGAAAATTCAAGCTGGCAAGGACAACACCAAAGAGTGGAGTGCTGTCGAAGACGACATTTTCTCTGAAGAGTTCCTGCTCGAGCGTCCGTTGCTGGCCGCGATTCGTTCCGAAGAACCAGTCGTGTTGCTGATCGACGAAGTCGATCGCATCGAAATTGAAACTGAAGCACTGTTGCTCGAAGTGCTCTCGGATTTTCAGGTATCGATCCCCGAATTGGGCACGATTACGTCGGCGAGCGGCAAACGTCCGATTGTGTTTCTCACCTCGAACAACACCCGCGAACTCTCGGAAGCGTTGAAGCGCCGTTGCTTGTACCTGCACATCGATTACCCGACGTTGGAACGCGAAGAGGAGATTGTGCGCGTTCGCGTCCCCGAAATCGACGATGCCCTCGCAACGCAAATTGCCCGCGTCGTGGCATCGATTCGTAATCTCGACATCAAAAAGTCACCGTCGATTTCTGAGACCATCGACTGGGCCCGCACACTCATCTACTTGGGCCGCAACGAAATTGATCCCGAAACCATTGGCGAAACGCTGCACGTACTGTTGAAGTACCAAGGCGATATCCAAAAGGCCCGCAAAGAACTCGGCGTCGATGGCCCGACCTCGCCGTTGCGCGGCACGGCTTCACGGTAACTGAGTGTGCCCCGTGCAACCGCGCAGCAATGGGTCGATGGCGTTAACGCAACGAAACCGCAAGCGATGACCACTGCGGGCGATACCTCAACGATGTTCGATGCTTTCCAAGGGTTTGTGCATGAACTGCGTGCGGCGGGATTGCCGGTTTCAATGACCGAGAACCTCGACGCGATGCGCGCGGTCGAGTACATCCCGCTCGATGATCGTGAGTCATTGAAAGCCGCGTTGGGTGCGACGTTGGTGAAGCATCATGGGCACTGGAAGGTCTTTGAAACGGTCTTCGATGTCTACTTCGCGTACTACTCCAAAGGGGTAAACGCTGGCGATGGAGACGATGAACCCAGCGGCGATGCCGAAGGGATGTCGCTCGAAGAAATGATGGCCGCCATGGATGGCGGCGGCGCCATGGGCGACATGAATAACGAAGCGCTGGCGCAAATGTTGCTGGATGCGCTCATGAAGATGGACAACGAGATGTTGCGCCAAATCGCGGGCGCGGCAGTGAGCCGGTTTGCCGGCATGGAACCGGGCCGTCCGGTCGGTGGCGCGTACTACTTGTACCGGACGCTGCGGCAGCTCGACGCTGATGGCCTCGTCAACAAGATGTTGCAACAAGCCCAAGAAAGCGGGGATATTGGCGAGGGCGCTTACGATGATCGTCTGGCCAAAGAAGAATTTGAAGCGCGGCTAAAAATCCTCAAAGAGATGATCGAAGCCGAGATTCGTCGTCGATTGGTTGCGGATCGTGGCGTCGAGGCGATGGCCCGCACGTTGCGCAAGCCGTTACCCGAAGATGTCGATTTCATGCACGCGTCGCGCGAAGAGATGCAACATTTGCAGCGCGCGATCTATCCGCTCACGCGGGCATTGGCGGCGCGACTCGCGCAAAAGCGGCGCCGACGGAATCGCGGAACGCTGGATTTTCGCCAGACGGTGCGTCACTCGTTGAGCTACGGCGGGGTGCCCGCCGAACTCAAGTTCAAACACCCTCGGCCGCATAAGCCCGAGATCATGGTGATCGCCGACATTTCTGGTTCGGTCGCGAGCTTCGCGCGCTTCACCCTGCAGTTTGTGTACGCAATGCAAAGTGAATTTTCACGAGTTCGATCGTTTGTGTTCATTGATGGCATTGATGAAGTCACGAGCTTTTTCGAAGACAGCGACGACATTGCAGAAGCGATACACAAAGTAAACACTGAAGCGAATGTCGTGTGGGTGGATGGCCACTCGGATTACGGCCATGCATTCGAGATGTGGCACAAGGCGCACATCATGGAAGTGACTAAGAAGACGACCGTCATCATCTTGGGCGATGCGCGCAACAATTACCATGCCACGCAGGCCTGGACGATCAAAGAAGCTCAGGAACGGGCGCGGCGCGTCTTTTGGCTTGATCCAGAACCCCGGGGCTACTGGGACACCGGCGATTCCATCATTTCGGAGTACGCCAAGTTCTGCGACGGTACGTTCGAGTGCCGCAACCTGCGCCAACTGAGCAAGTTCGTAGCCGCAGTAGTGGACGCCCAATGACCAAGCCCCAAACCTTGTGTCCCATCAGTATTCCACCCGTGGAATACTGATGGGACACAGGTTGGTGGCCGTGGAGTATGGGGTGGGGCGCAGGATTGCGAACCTCACGCTGAATCGGCCGGAGAAACGCAATGCGTTGAACATCGTCTTGCTGCGCGAATTGATCGCGGCCTGCCGCTTGCTGAATCAAGAACCCGACCTTCGCGTCGTCATCGTGCGCGGCGCCGGCGATAAGGCGTTTAGTGCAGGGTTCGATCTTGGCGACTTTGCCAGTGGGGATACCTCCGGCACCCAGTTGGGTTTTGAAGCAACCGAAGCCCTCGATCGGTTGAACGCGATCACGATAGCGGCGATTCAAGGCCACTGCATCGGCGGGGGCGTTGTGCTGGCAAGCGCCTGCGACCTGCGCATTGCTGCGGAAAACACCCGCTTTGCGATTCCGGAAATCGATCTGGGAATTCCCTTGGGTTGGAGCGGCCTTCCGCGACTCGTGCGGGAATTTGGCCCGGCGCTCACCAAAGAACTCGTGATTACGTGTCGGCCGTTTAGCGCCGATGAAGCCAAGAGCTGGCGGTTTGTCAACGAAGTCGTCGCGAAGGACCAATTGGATGCGCGGGTAGATGTGCTCGCCGCGGAGATCGCCAAGAAGCCGCGCTTCGGTGTACTTGCGACCAAGCAGCAGGTGAGAATTGCGAGTGAGGCGATGGTGGCGACCCACCACTGCGATCTCGATCGAGTCTTGATCGCCGCTGCGGGCGCGGATGACGAATCGCGGGCGACGATGCGCGCGTATTTAGACCGGTAACCGCGGGATGCGCCGGTACTGTCGCGGGTGATGTTGGAACCGTACGGCTGGAACCCACGCGTTGCCGCGCTCACTGTTGGTGCGGAACTGCGGATCGCCAGAGTGATCCGGATCGATCGTGGGGTTTACACCGTAGTGACCCACCAAGGGCTCGCGACCGGTTCGCTTTCGGGGGAACTCAAACATGCGCGTGACCCAACGGCTCGACCGACGATCGGGGATTGGGTTGGGGTCGATGCCGACACCGTCGTGCGCGAAGTCTTGACGCGGGCATCGGTATTTTTGCGCGGCGACGGCGAGAAATTGCAAGCCCAAGCAGTTGCGGCAAATGTCGATGTCGTGTTTGTCGTGCAGGCGATCGATGAGCTGAACGTGCGGCGGTTGGAGCGCGAACTTGTGCTCGCGCATCAAAGTGGTGCTCAGCCGGTGGTGGTGTTGTCGAAAGCCGATCAGTGCAGCACCGTCGACGAGCTCGTGCGGGTCGCAGTTTCGTGTGCGCCAGGACTGGACGTTCTCGCAACGTCAACCGTTACGAGTGTGGGTGTTACGCGCCTCGCTCGTTATGGTGATGGTGGAAAAACCCTTGCGTTCATTGGGGCGTCTGGCGTGGGTAAGAGCACGTTGGTCAATGCACTCCTAGGCTCTGAGGTCCAACTTACCGGCGAAGTGCGCGAGTACGACGGCCGGGGCCGGCACACCACGAGCGCTCGGTCTCTTTTTCCGCTGGCCAGCGGTGGCGTGCTCATCGATACACCCGGATTGCGTTCGGTTGGGATGTGGAGAAGCGACGAAGGCATCGCGGCGGCGTTTCGCGATATCGAGGAACTCGGCGAGAGCTGCAAGTTCTCGGACTGTTCGCACGATCACGAACCCGACTGTGCCGTGCTCGCGGAAGTTGAACTCGGAAAACTGGATCCAGAACGGGTCGCGAACTATCGCTTGTTGACCGCAGAACTCGACCAGCTTGATGATGAAGCCGAGGCTCGTCAGCGAGTGGTGAAACAGCAGCAACGGCTCGCTACTGCACAAGGGCGGACGCCGACTGCCAGACGGGCAACCAGACGAGCAACCCCACGCGAATAGCCGCCGAGGTCAGCGTGTCACCACGTACGATGTTTTCGTGACGAGGCGGGTTGGTGTCGTGGGAGGAACGTTCGACCCTATTCACAACGGCCATATCGTCGCGGCACTGTCGGCGTGGGAGCAATTGCGTTGTGATCAGATGTTGATCATGGTTGCGGGTGATCCATGGCAGAAGTCGGGTTCGCCAGTGGGTTCGCCAGTGGGTTCGCCAGTGGGTTCGCCAGTGAGTGCTGCGGCGCATCGCTTCGCCATGGTGGCTCTCGCGTGCGAAGGCATTGAGCCTCTTATTCCTGACGACCGCGAAATCCGTCGTGGTGGCCCGACGTATACGTTCGACACAGTGAGCTCGATGATGAACGACGATCCGGAGCGCGAGATCGTGTTGGTGCTTGGCGCTGATGCGGTTGCGGGATTGGGTAACTGGCATCGGGCGGCTGAACTCGCTGAGATGGTCACGATTGGCGCGCTTCGCCGCAGAGACGAACAGCCGATGGCCCCGTCCGGCGCTTGGAGCTTGCGAGAGATCGACATGCCACGGTTCGATATCAGTTCGACTGAGGTTCGCGAACGCGTGCAGTGCGGCTTACCAATCGATGGGTTTGTGTCAACTGGAGTCGCGCAATACATCAATGAACACGGGCTCTATCAGTGACCAGGACCACAACGAAACTGACGCGTGGCGAGCGAGATCGGCGGCGGCGCGGTCGAGATTGGCGATGGCAGATTGGCGTGTTTGCGGCCGCAATCGCAATTGGTTCTGGCGCAGCGTTCACGCACACTCCGCGTGGAATTTTTGGAGGTAGCGCTTCGACAACGGCGATGGGAACCGCATCGGGTACCCAGACGATGCGCACCACGTTGTACCTCTATCGCAACGCCTCGGGCGCAATCGATTTGGCGATGCTCATCGGTGCGGAACCACAAAACGGACGGGCGACGATCGCGTTTATTCCCGTGGCGATAGTCCTGGATGTTCCGTCCGTTGGCATCAGATCGTTGCGGTCGCTTGCAGAATCCGCCGCGACATCGACGCTGGTCACCTCGGTTTCGAACGCGCTCGGAATCGGTATTGAAACAACGGTCATTGTTGACGATGCGACACTCAATGCGATGTTCGCGGAGTCGCCGAGTTTCCGCGCGGAGTTCACCGACAACGTCAGGATCGACGGATCGATTCTGGCGCGCGCTGGTTCAAGCGAGCTCACTGCGGCGACTGCCGTACGCATCCTGACGGGTTCTGATACGTCCGGGACGCTCGGCCATTTTGCGAATGTGCAATCGGTGCTGACCGGATGGTTTTCGGCACTTCGACTCGACGATGCGCGAGCGGCGCGTGTCGCTCGGGTAAACGGCGCCCCCGCCCTCGCAGGGCTAGCCGGTTTCGGGGATCAGCTCACATTCGAGACCGTTCCCGTATCCAATGCTGGCTCTGGGCGCGTTGAACGGTTCGAACTGCGCGCAACCGATCTCGCGAGCTTCGCGATGCAGCATTTTGGTCCAGCGTTGCTCAACGGCGGTTCGGCGCGATCGCGTGTGGAAATTCTCAACGGGGTTGGTACCGAAGGTCTGGCGCAGCTCGTCGCGGATGTCATCGTGCCCGCTGGTGGCGCGGTCGTTTTGACCGGTAATTCCGTTCGATTCGGCCAAATGACAACCGAGGTCGTGTACTACAGGGACCGTGATGCTCCAACGGCGCGGAACTTCGCTCGAATTTTGGGTGTCGGGATAGTTGCTCGTGGGGCGGTTTCGGCGGCGGTCGTTGATATCACGATCGTGATCGGACGCGACTTTGCCAACAAACGGAAACGTTGAACTGTGACTCACAACGAAGCCCAAATCAAAGCGATTGCGGCGGCTCGTGCCGCCGACGCGAAATCTGGCCACGAGATCCTGGTATTGGACGTTGGCGACATCATTTCGATCGTTGAGGCCTTTGTGATCGTGAGCGCCAACAACACGCGCGCGGTCAACGCGATCGTGGACAACATCGAAAGCGTGTTGCGGCTCGATCACGATGCGAAGATTCGTGCCGCGGAGGGTCGCGATACCTCAACCTGGGTCCTCCTAGATTTTGGCGACATCATTGTGCACGTGTTTCTCGATGAAACCCGCCAGTACTACGACCTGGAACGATTGTGGGCCGATGCGGGAACGATCGATTGGGCCGAGGAGTCCACGACCGCAGTTTGACTAAAACTGCCAGCGACAGACGCCACGCGCTGCACCTAGTCTGCGTGCGTGAGTACAACTGACATCAAACGCACCACGATTCTCGCGGCTCTGCAACATCGCATGATTACGGATCCCGATGGCGATTACCTTGATTTCCACGGTGATCAATGGAGTGCTCGGCGCGTTGATGAGGCATCGCGTTTGGTTGCCGCGCACCTGCATGTGCTCGGAGTCGGACGGGGGGATCGGGTTGCGTCTTTGATGGAGAACTCCCCGGAGCAGGTGCTGTTGTTCTTCGCAACGATCCGGCTCGGTGCGGTCGCGGTGCCGATTAACAACGCCTATAAAGGTGAGTTTCTTCGTCATCAAATCGATGATTCTGGTGCAGTCGTGATCGCGGTGCAAGCCGACATGCGCGAACGCGTCGAAGCGATCGCGGGTGGCGAAGCGACCCCATCATTGCGAGCAATTGTCGATCCCATCGAGCTTCTCGACGATGGCATCACCGCGGTAGAAGATGCCGAGCTGCAGCCCAACGACCTCGCATGCTTTATCTACACCGCCGGCACAACCGGCCCTTCGAAGGGTTGCATGCTAACCCACAATTACGTGGTGTCGATGGCCGGCCAAATCGCCCGCGCTTGGGAACGCGAGCCGGACGATGTCGTTTGGACACCGCTGCCGTTGTTCCATTTGAACGCGATATCGATTTGTGTCGTCGGAACGTTGCTCAACGGTGGCTCGGCCGCGATCGCTCGTAAGTTTTCGGTGAGTAACTTCTGGCCGGAGGTCAAGCGCACCGGCGCAACCGTGCTTTCGATGTTGGGATCACTCGCGATTTTGATCGCGAATGCTGATGATCACCCTGATTCCGCCGGTCACAAGCTGCGGGTGTGTGCCGCGGCGCCGATGCCGCCCGACACCGACCGGATCTGGCGCGCGCGTTTCGGATGCGCAACGTTTTCTGGGGGTTTTGGGCTCACCGAAGCGAGCTTGTTGGCCGCACTTCCACCGGGAGTCGAGAACAAGCCCGGTGCGGCCGGCATGTTGAACCAAATCGAGTTTGAAACCGTCTTGCTCGATGATGAAGATCAGCCGGTTGCCGTTGGTGATGTTGGCGAAATCTGTGCCCGGCCGCGTCACCCGGACATGATGTTTGCGGGATATTGGAATCGCCCTGCCGACACGGTTGCCGCTTGGCGCAACCTCTGGTATCACACCGGTGATCTTGGTCGCGTCGATACGGATGGTTTCTTGTACTTCGTCGATCGGAAAAAGGACACGTTGCGTCGCCGCGGCGAAAACATTTCGAGTTTCGAGATGGAAAAGGTTTTGTTCGGTCACGCGGCGATCAAAGATTGCGCGGTACATGCGGTTGCATCGCCCATGGGCGAAGACGACGTCAAAGTTACCGCCGTCATGCAGGAATCTGCAATGATTGATGCCGAGACGTTGTGTCGTTGGATGGCCGAACGGGTTCCGTATTTCGCGATTCCCCGCTATATCGAATTTCGCGACGACCTCCCGAGGAATCCCGTCGGGCGAGTCTTGAAGTATCAGCTTCGCGATGAGGGAGTAACTCCGCAAACGTGGGATCGTGAAGCCGCTGGAGTCGTGTTCGAACGTAAGTAAGTAGGCGGCGGTTAGGATCGGTGGCTATGTCTATCGCGATGAACGAACTCGAAACCGTCCTGTACGAAATCACCGATGGTGTCGGGTGGGTCACGCTCAATCGTCCCGAGGTTTTGAATGCGTTCAACTATCGGATGCAAGAGGAACTGCACGCGATCTGGCGCCACGCGCGCCACGACTCGAGCGTGCGTTGCTTGGTGTTGACGGGCGCGGGCGACAAGGCGTTTTGTACCGGCATCGATCGAGCGGAGGCGATGGGGCATTGGCAAGACGATCCTTCGGCAGCCGGCCATGCGGCGGTCCCGACTGGTTCGGGCGATGGCGATACGCCATGGCACTTTGATGATCCAGGTGATTTGATCGGCCCGAAACGCTGCGATCTCTGGAAGCCGGTTATCGCTGCGGTGAATGGTATGGCGTGCGGCGGCGCGTTTTACATGTTGGGTGAAGTTGAGTTTGTCATCGCCGCGGATCACGCGACATTTTTCGATCCGCACGTCACCTACGGGATGACCGCGTGCTTTGAACCGATGCATATGTTGCAAAAGATGCCGTTCCACGAAATCATGAGAATTTCGTTGATGGGCGCACACGAACGCGTCAGCGCGCAACGCGCCTATGAAGTAGGGCTGGTTTCTGAGATCGTGCCCTCCGCCGATTTGCATGATGCCGCCGCCCGGGTGGCGAACGCGATCGCCTCGCAACCGGCCATCGCAGTGCAAGGAACGGTACGCGCGCTTTGGGCTGCGAAAGACATGGATCGCAAAAACGCGCTTGATTTCGGCAAGGTATTGATCAAACCCGGTAGCGACCCGACGGCGTTGTACGAAGGCCAACAAGCTTTCGCAGGTGGTAATCGAATCAAGCCGAGGATCCGTTAACCGCCGATCGGCGGTGGTGCCATATATCGCGCACCACAACTTGGAGCATTCCCGCGACGGGTATTGCTACAAACGCGCCCACGATGCCGAGCAGTTCGACACCGATCAACATGCTGACGAGCACGGTGAGCGGATCAAGATGGACAGTCCGGCTCATGACGGCCACTGAGAGCACGTTGTTTTCAAAGAGTTGGTAGAGCAAGCAAAACACAATCGCCGCGATGCCCTTGGTGGGTGAATCGATGAACGCGACCAGCACAACCGCGATAGCTCCCAGGGTTGCGCCGATGAGAGGAATGAGATCGCTGACCGCAACCCAGACCGCAAGCACGCCGGCAAACGGAACTCCCGCGATCGTAAGAAACGCAAAGTTGAATGTTCCAGCGACCAATGAAATCAACAGGTTGCCGATCATGTAGCCACTGACGGCCCGGGCACACTGCGCCCCGATATTGCTGAGCCGTACCTGCTGATTTTCGGGGAATAGCCGTGCTGTAGCGCTCAGCGTTTGCGGGCCCTTTGCCAACATCAAAATCATGAGGGTCAAAATCGTGATCAGTGCCACGAGCGCGTTGCCGACGCGTTGGGCAACACTCCACGAACCGCTTGCGAGCGTCTTGCCAAACTTCTGAATGTTTTTTTCGCTGAACCGTTCTTGAAGTTTAAATTTTTTGACCAGGTTTCCGGCAGTGCCCTTGCCGGCGCGTGCGTCTTGGAGGAAGTTCTGCACCTGGTCGGAGTAGCTCGTGTCTTGGGTGACCAGCGGGCCTATCACGACGAATGCGGCGGTACTGACGACTGCCGTACTCGCGAGCATCACCAGCGCTACAGCGATTCCACGGCGCACGTGCAGGCGCCGTTGCGTGAGGTTTGCGGCGGGGCTGAGAATGGTCGCAAGGAGCGCGGCGATCGCCATCCACAGCAACACACGCGATAACAACATGATGATTCTGAGTGCGCCCGCAGTTAGCACCACGCACGCGATTGTTGCCCAGATCGTTCGCCACGGGATGGCTGGTCGCTCCACGGATCCTTTCTACTGCGCGTAGCGTGTTTGAATCAGGCTTTGATGCGCTGCATAGCGGGATCGTAGAGCGGGCGCGATGATGCGCGAGCTGAATAGCGGGTGCCTGCGATGTCTACGGTCCAGTCGCCTTCGTCAATCCACTGTCCAGTTATTGGCACGTCGCCGCTGATCATCGCCAAACCCACGGCGCCGCCCAACGTGTGTCCGTACGAAGCCGATCGGATGTATCCCACCGCCTGGCCGTCGCGATACACAACCTCGGCATGAAACAGTTGAGGCTCGGGATGGGTGACCAGTATTTGCAGGAGGCGCTGGGTTGATTCGGTGGCCGGCGGCCGCGCCGCAACCGCATCGCGTCCGATGAATCCGTCGGGCTTGTTGAGATCGACGGCGAAGCCCAAGCCACAATCAATGGGATTGTCCGTATTGTCGATGTCGTGGCCGTAGTCTCGGTACGCCTTTTCCATACGCAGGCTGGACAATGCTTTCAAGCCTGCGTGACGCAGGCCGTGTGGTGTTCCTGCTGCGATGATCCACTCGTAAACGTGTGCGGCCTGCTCGCACGGGATGTATAGCTCGTAACCCAATTCGCCGAGGTACGTAATCCGAATACACAACGCTCGCGCGAATCCGATGGCAATATCCTGTGCGTGTCGATACGGGAATGCGACGTTGCTCATATCGGTGTCGGTGACACTTGCGAGGAGTGCCCTCGAATTCGGGCCTTGAACGTTGAGCTGGGCGTAACCAGAAGTGGAGTCGTGCACGTGTACGCGTTGTGATCCGATGTGGCGTTGCATCCAGGTCAATACGTGACGCGAAGCGGTATCCGAAGCGACTACAAAGAAGTGTTCTTCGTCGAGTTTGGTGACGGTCAAGTCGGCCTCAATACGCCCGTGCTTGTTGAGCCATTGCGTATATGTAATGGTGTTGGTCGGCCCTGCGACATTGTTCGCAGAGAGTTGATTCAGGAACTTCCCCGCGTCGGGCCCGACGACATCGAATTTCGCCATGAAGCTCATGTCCATAATGACGACAGCGTTGCGTGCTGCATGGTGTTCGGCTTGCCAGTACGGAAACCAGTTTTGGCGGCCCCAGGAGAGCTCTGAGATTGCTGCGGAATGGCCGACCGGCGCGTACCAATCGGGCGACTCCCAGCCCGACACCTCTTTGAAATATGCGCCGTGACCCGCGAGCTGTTCGTGGATCGGAGACCGCTTCACGTTGCGTGCCGTCTGCATTGATTTGCCGGGGTAGTGGCATTGGTACACCATGCCGAGCGACTCCACGGTGCGCGTAGCTCGGTACTGCGCGTTGGACTGGTAGCGCTGCAAACGGTCGATGTTGAATCCGGTGATATCGACTTCCGGATTGCCGTTTAGAACCCAGTGTGCCATCACACGACCGAGCCCACCGCCCGTGAGAATGCCGATCGAGTTCAATCCCGCACACACAAAATAGTTCTTTATTTCCGGAGCCTCTCCGACTACGGGCTGCAGATCTGGTGTGAAGCTTTCGGGTCCACAGAAGAATTTCCGCACACCCGCACGTTGCGAAGCTGGCACCCGCCGCATCGCTGCTTCTACATACGGGCCCATGCGATCCCAGTCCGGTGGGAGTTCTGCGAACGAAAACGAATCAGGAATCGCGTTCACCTGCCACGGCGCGCATTCGGTCTCGAAGAGCCCAATCATGAGCCCGCCGCCTTCTTCTCGGTAGTAGCCAAACGAAGAAGGGTCTTCCAACACTGGAGTATCTCGGGTGAGGCCCTCGATCGCATCGGTGATCAGGTAGTAGTGCTCAGCAGCTTGGAGCGCGACGGTGACGTCGTTGCGTTGCGCGAGTTGTCGAGCCCACATCCCTGCACAGTTCACAACGACATCGCACTCGATGTCACCCCGATCGGTACGCACACCGGCGACTGCTCGCCGCGTCGGCGGTCCGGTCGTTGTCACGTCGAGGACCGTGACGCCTTCGACAATCGTGACCCCGAGTTGGCGAGCGCCTTTGACGAGCGACATCGTCACGTCGACCGGATTCGCACGCCCGTCGCCAGCAACATAGAAACCGGCGAGCAGATCGTCGGTGCATGCCAACGGAAACAACGAAGCGATCTCGGTTGGCGAGATTTCTTCGACGTCGACTCCGCAGTAACGATTGAACGCGGCGACCCTTCGATACTCCTCGAGCCGATCGGCATCTGCGGCAACTTCAATGAAGCCCACCGGCGAAAACCCAGTTGCCAGACCGGTTTCGGCTTCGAGCTTCGCGTAAAGGCTGCGCGTGTATTTGCGCAATTCCGTTGATGTTTCGGACAACGAACCGAAGGTGACGATCAGGCCTGCTGCGTGCCAGGTCGTTCCTGATGTCAGCTGACCCTGTTCGAGCAGTACCACATCGGTTTCGCCCATGTGTGCCAGGTGATACGCAACCGAAGCTCCAATGATGCCACCGCCGACAATGACGATCCGGGCGCGCGATGGCAACATAGTTGTAGACATCATCAAACTCTACGAGCGGTAGCGCTCGTAGAGGGGTTACACGGAGAGCAATTTGGTACGAAACAGCTCAAGCACATCGTCGAGGGCTTCTCGAGTTGGCTGCCCTGGTTCATCGATGAGATCGCCAGTCAATACCGAGTGATGCTTCGGCAACGCTGCAGTCGGGTTGCCGTCTGATTGTTCGAGTTGCACCGAAACGAAACCGTCACCCAAACGGTCTTTGAGAAACTGGAACCGTTCTTCAGGCACAAACGGATCGCCTTTAAACGCAAGCCCGATCACGCGCAGGCCTTCGTTCGCGCAGCGAGCCGCAACAGTATCGATATCGGCGGAGCTGGTATCGATGTTGTAGCGATGTTTCTTGGTGACCTTGAACGGTAACGACGGCTGGGAAAGCACCGGCGCAATCACCGACGGCTCAATCGCCATCGCGAGCGCAAAGCCACCAGTGAAACACATGCCTACGGCGCCGACGCCAGGGCCGCCGCAGCGCTCGTGTTCATGGTTTGCGAGGCCGCGCAACCAGTCAATGATCGGCGAGCTTTTGCCCAAAGCCAAGACCGTGAACTCTTTACTGATGCAAGCTTTGCCCATTGATCCCAACGTGTAGCCGGCCATTTGGAGTTTGGAACCAGCGAAGGGATCGCGCCCTGGGGTACCGAACATTTGCGGTAACACTGCCGTGAGACCCAAGGCAACTACTCGATCGGCGAATCCCAACACCATCGGTGACATACCCGGCATTTCCGTCATCACAATCACCGCGGGGCCGGAGCCTTTCCGGTAGATCTCGTGGGTTACGCCTTGATGGGTGAATGCCTCTTTTGCAAACGTCGCGAGATCGCCGATGGGGGCTTTGGTTGTTCCGGTGCCGGTCATGCGAAGCATTCCAGCACAGGCAGAGCCGGTAGTGTCCCGGCGACTAACTATTTTTTCGTCTGAGGAGTACCAGCAACGATGGCAGTTGAAGTCGGCGACACGATCCCCGCAGTGGATATCAAAACGATGGGCCCCGAAGGTGGTCCGATCGATATCAACACTGGCGCCGCGCTCGGTACCGGCAAAGTCGTATTGTTTGCAGTGCCCGGAGCATTCACGCCTGGCTGTTCAAAAGTGCACCTTCCTGGTTTCGTAGCGCAAGCGAACGAACTCACGGCCAAGGGTGTCGACACGATTGTGTGCGTATCGGTGAATGATGCGTGGGTCATGCAAGCCTGGGCCGATGATCAAGGCGTCGGCGATTCCATTTTGATGTTGGCCGACGGTAGTGGCACCTTCACCGAAGCCATGGGCCTCGTCATGGACGGCAGCGGTATTGGCTTGGGTTCGCGTTCGCGCCGGTACGCCGCGGTGATCGAAAACGGCGTGATTACGCATCTCGATGTTGAAGCGCCCGGCCAAATGAGCGTCAGTACGTGCGAAGCCGTGCTCGGCCGGATCTGAGCCCAAACTCGGGCGCCATTTCATCGCGTCTTGACGCAAATCGACGTGGCCGAATCGCGACGTTTTGCCCATTGCGGCTACATGATCACCCGTCGGGCCGTAAATACAAACGGCGCAGGCCGAAGCCTGCGCCGTCGAGGAAATGCAATCGGTTTTGCTTAACCGATTTTGGAACCGTCGTTGTCGTTGCCGTTGGCGCCGTGATCGTGCCCGTGACCGTGACCGTGGTCGCCCATGCCGTGGGTGTCGATGCTGGTGACTTTGAAGCTCGCGTCCATCTTGACGGTCACTTCGGTACCGTCAGCTTTGACAACGTGCGCTTCGTAAGTGGCGCCGTCGGAATCATTTTCGACGCGCTCAACGGTGGCGCCCGGCACTGCGACGAGTGCCGCGGCCTTGGCCTTGTCGGCGCTTGATCCGGTCAGCGCAACTTCATTGCCGTGACCTTTACCATCGCCACGATGCCCAACCTTGCCGGCCTTCTCGTCGGCCTCGCGAGCGGCGGTCTCGCCCTTTTCGTGGGCTGTGTCTTCGTTACCGTGGGTGGCGATGACCGTGCCGGTGGCGGGCTTTACGGTTGTCGTTGAGCTGCCCGTCGCCGCACTGGCGATGCCCGCGGCGCCGACCGCGACACCGAGTGCGATTGCGCCCGAGTACAGCCACTTTTTGCCCTGTGTTACCTGCTCCATGGTGAGTCCTTTGTTGTTGCCATCTTGCAAACCCCGTGACGGTGTTTGCGGTTCGAGAGCATGTTCGTCACGCTAGGTATGAACTCTCGCGGCTTTCGGTAAGAAATCCGTTGGTTCTGCCTGGGAGTTTGCGGTGAATCCGCTCGGTTGAATCCGGCTCGCGAGCTGATCCCCCCTAGTGTAGGTGCCTCGCGTGACAGCGATCGCGACCAGATCGGAAGGCCACGATGGCATCAAAGCAACGCACTACCTTCGATAAAATCAATAAAGAAAAAAACCGTCAGGCCAAACAAGCCGCGAAGCGCGAAAAACGCCAGAGCGGTAGCACAAACATTGGTTCCCCGGTCTACAACGACCGTGGGCTGCTGTTAGGCACGATTGGCGAAGACGGCGAACTTGTGCCGTATGAGTCCGAAAACGGGTTCGGCGAATA
>JANYBW010000023.1 GCA_025360585.1 Actinomycetes bacterium
GTTGCGTTCGATCTCCAAGAGCATCACGTTCACGCTTCGCGCAACCTCGTCGCGAAGATCCTCATCGAGGACGGTTGGAAGCCCGAAGAATGTGAAGCCGCGGCCGAACGTTGGGTGACAAGCGGCGACTATTTGCTGACGCAACACGAGGAACGATTTGCCGACGTTGTGGTCGGCAACCCGCCGTATATCCGCATGGACGACATGCGAGCAGAACTCGTCGCTGCTTATCGCCGAGCGTGTCCGACGATGACCGGCCGTACCGATATCTATGTCGGCTTCTTTGAGGTCGGCCTTCGTTCGTTACGAGACGGCGGTCGACTCGGATTCATCTGCGCAGACCGTTGGATGCGCAATCAATACGGCACGAAACTGCGTTCACTGTTGACCGAGCGGTACTCATTGGAAACAACAGTGATCGCGCACGATGTCGACGCGTTCGAAGAACCCGTCTCTGCATACCCAGCGATCACGATCATTGCGAACAAACCGCAGTGCTCGACATCGATCGTCACAACTACGTCGAACTTCTCCGGCGCCGATTCTCGAATGCTCGGCGACTGGCTTGAACGCCCCGACGCTGCGACAACGACATTGCAGTCAGCACATTTCGAAGCGGCGCGATTGCCGAGTTGGGAGGGAGGTGCCGCCTCCTGGCCGATGGGGTCCCCGGCGCGACTCGCATTACTCGCGAAGATCAACGAACAGTTCGGTCCGCTCGAATCGCGAGCAACAGGAACGCGTATCGGCATCGGCGTCGCGTCTGGCGCGGACCAAGTCTTCGTCGTGCACGACCTTCCGGACATTGAGGAAGATCGACTGCTTCCCATGGCGATGAGTCGCGATACACACACGGGCGAGTTCGTTTGGTCCGGGCACCACCTCGTGAACCCATGGACGAGCGACGGCAAACTCGTCGCGCTCAACGAATACCCACGTTTTGCTCGGTATCTCGAACAGCATCGGTCTGTCGTGACGAAACGCAACGTCGCGACGCGGCAGCCTGCCAATTGGTATCGAACAATCGACAAGGTTGAACACGACCTAGTCGCTCGCGCAAAGTTGTTGTTCCCCGATATGAAGCGCACCAGCCATCCGGTGCTCGACCGCGGCGGTTACTACCCGCACCACAATCTCTACTTCGTCGTTTCCGAACAGTGGGATCTCGAGGTGCTCGGCGGATTGTTGCTGAGCAAAGTCGCGGAGTTTTTTATCGACTGTTACGCCGTCAAAATGCGCGGCGGGACGTTGCGATTCCAAGCTCAATACCTGCGCCGCATTCGAGTGCCCAATCCAGAACAACTGACAGCCAAGCAAAATCGAGCGTTGGCAACAGCGTTTCGAAAACGCGATGTCGAGGAGGCAACGCGCGTTGCGCTTAGGGTCTACGGGATCGAGGAGATTCCCGATTGACCAAAGACAGGTAGCGACGTGCCGGAACCGTTCGAAAGTGCAATCCGGGCGTTCTGGACGGGCCGCGACGCGCAAGCCGAACGCCAACGGCTCGCTGGCAAAACTGACGCGGGCACGCGCGGCGCCGTGACCGGTGGTGGTCACCTCGACCCGGTTCGCGAGCTGATCGCAAGCGTGTTCCTCGACGCTGGCTTCGCAGCCGATTCGATTTCGCGCAGTTCTGGGATTGTGTTGCCTGGTTACTACCGGCCAACGAAACAGTGGGACCTCGTCGTCACCCACAACGATCGCCTTGTCGCTGCGATCGAATTGAAATCGCAGGTAGGCCCGTCGTTCGGTAACAACGTCAACAACCGGACCGGAGAAGCCATCGGCAACGCCGTTGACGTGTGGCGTGCGTACGAAGCAGGAACGTTTGGATCGGTTCGACCCTGGCTTGGATACGTATTCGTGCTCCACGAAACCGAGAGGAGCACCAAGCCGGTGAAACTCCCGACCTCGCTGTTCGAACCCGACCCAATCTTCTTGAACACTTCGTACAAAGACAGGTATCGCATCCTGTGTGACCGCCTGGTCAAAGAGCGCCTATACGACGCAGCATGGTTCGTCACGAGCGAGGCCGAGCCGGACGGGAACATTCACGAACCCGACCCGGGCCTCAGCTTCGCATCATTCGCGGCAGCCGTCGCGGGCAGAGCCACGTACATTCAAGCGTTGCCATAAACAAGCCCAGTTCCCGTGTCGCTACGCCGAAGGCGTGACCAGGGCCGCCGCGACTGTGCCACCTCGCCTACCATTGCCAGTACCCCGCCGAGGATCGCATCCTCGGTTAGACGGCCCCTTCGGGGTCGTTTCTTTTTCTCGGCTCAGACCGTCGCGCCCAACACGGAAAAGCGCGCGGCGAATCGGTGGGTGAGTTCACGACCTGGGCGGGTGTGGTCTCGAGTGGCGTCTTGAGTGTGCTTTTGAGTGGGGATTGAACGCCGAACTACATAACCACTCGAGGAAATCTGCGCGCGCAAGCGCTGAACAACGCGGGGCAGCGGCGCGGGACCGCTCGCGGACTGCGCAGCAGTGAACGGAATTTGGTGGACGACTCACGCGCTGCGCCATTGTGGGCCGGATCGAAGATGCCTCTGTGTGCAAACATTTTGAAGCCGAGAAACCAACAGGATTGGTCGCCTGATTCCGCCCGAACGAAACCCACTCGCGGCGCGCTGGTGGTACCGCTTTGCGGTACCACCATGTGTGCTCTCCATCGTCCTACGCCACTCACAACGCCACTCACGCCGATTTTGCTCATCACCGCGGTCATCGCGCACACCGAAAGAAATCGGTTCCGATTCGCGCCCTAAACGCGCTCACTACGGTCATGAGGAAAATTTCGAATCCAGTTCACGACAACACCGAATCGCCAGCGACAGAAACTTTTTCTGGAAATCGTGAGAAATCTCTTCCGATTCGCCCAACGAAGCGGCACATAACACATGTGAACGAGAATCTCTCCGCTGCCACCGATCAACTGAACTTCGATTTCGACGCCGTCGCACCGCCGCCCGCATCGGCAACCGCCGAGACCGAGTCCGTCAGGTCCGCACCGACAACCGTCGATGAATCGCCGGACCGCGACGACGCCGAAACAAAACCGGCCGCGAAACCACCTCGGCGAGCGCGCACCGCGCCACCGCTGACGATGACCGTCGAAGAAACGGCCGACGCGCTCGGCATTGGCAGAACGCTCGCCTACGAACTTGTGACCCGCGGTGAGCTTCCCGCGTTGCGACTCGGCCGACGCATCGTGATTCCTCGCTCAGCGATCGAGGAACTCGTCAACGCTCGAACTATCCAAGCAGGCTGACGAAACACAGCAGGCGAAC